>NZ_JOCF01000071.1 GCF_000720635.1 Streptomyces sp. NRRL WC-3742
GGGCTGCGTGGGGGTGGGTGGGGCCGCTCAGGAGGGCACGGTGGGGGGCCGCTCGGCGAGCTGGGGGTGGTTGGTGCACCCCTGGTCGCGCACCAGCGCCTGGGCGACGCGGAAGGCGGCGTCGGCGCGGATCTGGTGCAGCCGGGTGAGCGGGGTGCGGTCGGTCCATTGGCTGCCGCTGACCGTGACCTCGATGTACGGCTGCGGCGGGAACGACGAGGGGTTGGCGGGCGGCGGCTCGTCGCAGCGCAGCATCAGCTGCACGGTGCCGTTGTCGAAGTACCAGCCCTGGGCGGCCGGGCCGAAGTCCAGGGAAGCGGGGCGGATCGGGGCCCAGCCGCCGGACTCCGCCTTCGTCTTCGCCTTCTGGCCGTTCTCGTCCTGCCGCAGGGCGCTGATCCCGAGCAGCCCGCGCGCCCGGTCCCTGGTGTCGCCGTCCAGGTCCCGCTCGGAGACGGTGCAGAAGGCCCCCGTGTTCTTCGGGTCGGACGGCGAACCGTTCTGCGACTCGGTCGAGCGGTAGCCCTCGTCGGTCATCGCCCGGAGGTCGTCCCCGGTCAGGGCGCCCCAACAGGCGCTCTGCGGCGCCTCGATGCCGGTCGGCGGTAGGTTCCAGTACCAGAGGCCGCCTCCGGCACCGGCGAGCAGGGCCGCGCCGAGGGCTATGGCCAGGGCGCGGGGTCGGCGCGGACGCTCAGCCACCGGCCGTCTCCTTCGCGGCCGGGACGGTGGGGGCGGCCGCGGGCAGCTGCACCTGGTTGGTGCACTCGTACTCGGCGGCGGCGACCCGGCCGACCTTCAGGGCGACGTCGGCGTACGCCTGGCGGGCCCGGGCCTTGGAGGCGCCCTCGATCGCGTCGCCGCGGACGCTGACCTCGACGTAGCGCGCGGGTTGGGCGTTCGGGTCGGCGCCGGGGACCTTCCGTACGGCGAAGTCGCAGCGGATGTACAGCTCGATCCGGGGGCCGGTGAACTCCGAGAGCAGGCCCTCCGCGCCCGGGCCGAAGTCCAGCGGGACGAGAGGATCGGTGGGGCTGCTCTTCCTCACCCCGTTCCAGGCGGGCGCGACCTCCACCGAGAGGAGGTCGCGGCGGTCGCCGCCCCCGGCCGGCTCCCACTGGACGACGCAGAGGGTGCCCCGGACCACCGGCTCCTCCGGGGAGGTCGGAGTCTGGATGCGGGGCGCCCCGGTCGCCGTCGCCTTGCCGTGCTTCGCGGCGAGCGGCTTCAGGTCCTCCCGGGAGAGGGCGGACCAGCAGGCGCTCTGCGGGAGCTCCAGGGTCTGCCACGGCGCCCATGACCAGAGTGCGAAGCCGCCGGCGAGGGCCAGGGCGAGGGCGGCCGACACCCAGGTCCGCGGCCGGCGCCACCACGAGGGCAGCCTCGGGATCGACTCCGCCTCGTCCGTCGTACGTTCCGTCACGTGATCCGTCCCCCCGGGTGAAAGTCCGTGTGCAGCCTAGCGAAGGCGATGCCGTCCTGTGACAGGAGCGTCCCGCCGACGGTGTGCGGAGCCGCACATTGCCCCGCTCTCGCGGCCCGTGCCAGAGTGCCCGACATGGTGCACCCCCTGGCGTACGAGACCCCCACCGCCCCCGCCCAGGTCTTCGACTGGCTCGACGAGACCGCCGCGCTGCGGGCCGAGGCCGGGCTGACCCGCACCCTGCGCAGCCGCGAGGCCGAGGACGGGCTGCTCGACCTCGCCGGGAACGACTACCTGGGGCTGACCAGGCACCCGGCGGTCACCCAGGCCGCCGCCGAGGCCGCGCTGTGCTGGGGCGGGGGCGCGACCGGCTCCCGGCTGGTCACCGGGACGACGGCGCTGCACACCGAACTCGAGGAGGAACTCGCCGAGTTCTGCGGGGTGGAGGCCGCGCTCGTCTTCTCCTCCGGGTACACCGCCAACCTGGCGGCGCTCACCGCGCTCACCGACCCGGACACGCTGATCGTCTCCGACGCCTACAACCACGCCTCCCTCATCGACGGCTGCCGCCTCTCCCGCGCCGACGTCCACCGCGCCCCGCACAGCGACCCGGACGCCGTCCGCGAGGTCCTCGCCGGACGGGCGCAGCGGCGGGCCCTGGTCGTCAGCGACTCCGTCTTCTCCGTGGACGGCGACGCGGCCCCGCTGCGCGAGCTGTCCGCCGCCGCCCGCGCGCACGGCGCCGCCCTGCTCGTGGACGACGCCCACGGGCTGGGCGTCCTCGGCCCCGGCGGCACGGGCGCCCTCGCGGCGGCCGGGCTGGCCGGGGAGCCGGACACCGTCGCCACCGTCACCCTCTCCAAGTCGCTCGGCTCCCAGGGCGGGGCCGTCCTCGGCCCGCGCCGGGTGATCCGCCACCTCACCGAGACCGCGCGCACCTTCATCTTCGACACCGGGCTCGCCCCCGCCGCCGCCGGCGCCGCCCTCGCCGCCCTGCGCCTGCTGCGCGCCGAACCCCACCGCGCCGACCGCGCCCGCGAGGTCGCCCGCACCCTCGCCGCCCGCCTCACCGCCGCGGGCCTGCACGCCTGCGACCCGGACGCGGCCGTGGTCTCCGTCCGCGCCCCCGGCCCCGAGGCCGCCGTCACCTGGGCCGCCGACTGCCGCCGCGCGGGCCTGGCCGTCGGCTGCTTCCGCCCCCCGTCCGTTCCGGACGGCATCTCCCGGCTGCGCCTGACCGCCCGCGGCGACCTCACGGGCACCCAGATCGCCGACGCCGTCCGCACCATCGCCGACCTGGCCCCGGACGGCGCCCGGGGCGGGTGCTAGAAATCCCTGGTGAACGACCTGCTGGATGATCAGCCCGAACCCTCGACCCGGCGCGTCTTCGTGGCCCTGGCCCCGCCCGACGAGGCCAAGGACGAGCTGGCCCGGGCCCTCCGACCGGCCTACGACGGCTACCCGCGGCTGCGCTGGAACCGCATCGAGGACTGGCACATCACCCTCGCCTTCCTCGGCGAGCTCCCCACCACCGCCGTACCGCCGCTGCGCACGGCCCTGGCGGCCCTCGCCCCCGAGCAGCCCGCCCTGCACCTCGGCCTGCGCGGCGGCGGCCACTTCGACGACCGGCTCCTCTGGGCGGACATCGACGGCGACCTCGAAGGACTCCACCGCCTCGCCACCGACGTCCGCGCCCTGGTCCGCTCCTGCGGCATCGACTTCCTCACCCGCCCGCTGCGCCCCCACCTCACCCTGGCCCGCGCCCGCCGCGACGACCCCGTCAGCGTCCCCGAGGCCGCCGCCGGCCTCGAAGGCTTCCACGGCCGCCCCTGGCGCGCCGAACGCCTCCACCTGTGCGGCAGCAACATCGGCCGCGGCCCGGGCCCGATCCACTACCGCGACCTCGACTCCTGGTTGCTGGGCCCGCCCGAAGGGCAGTAACGCCACCGGCCATGGCCAAGGCCAGGTCGCCCGCCGGTCAGGGGGTGAGGTCGATGATGCGGACGGGCTCGCCGGTCCAGCGCTTGGGTTCGGCGGTGGCGACGACGGCGCCGGCGGGGCGCTCCGGAGTGGGAGCGGCGGCGTGGCGGGTGTGGGCCTGGGACCAGGTGGTGTCGGTGGCCACGACCAGGGCGGCCGGGAGGTCGAGCTCGAGGACGGTGACGCCGGGCAGCGCGGCGAGGTGTTCGGCTGTGCCGGGGCGGGCGCGGTCCGCCTCGACCAGGGCGCAGGCGGGTGCGTAGAGGTACCAGCCGGGCTCGGCGTGGGCGCGGTGGATGAGGCGGGAGGCCAGGAGGTTGCCGCGGCCGGCCGCGACCATGGCGGTGTCGTCGAGGACGACGTGCAGTTCGGTCACCGGATCTCCGTCTGGGCGAGGCGCCGGTCGAGTTCGGCGTCCAGCAGCTGCGTGTGCGCGGGGTCGGGGTCGTAGCCGTTCCACGCCTTGAGGGCGGCGCGGGCCTGTTCGGCGCGTTCCGCGCGCTCGGCCGGGGTGAGCAGGGTCTCCGCCAGCTGGGCGAGGTACGCGCGCAGGGAGAGGTGCTCGGCGGCGGCGATCTCGGCGAGTCTGTCGCGGGCTTCGGCGGGAATCCGGATGTTGGCGTCGGCCATGGGGGGCGCTCCCTTCGGTCGGTGCCAGCGTATGGGTACGCACCCGTACCCGCCAAGGCGCCGGGGGCGCTCGCGCCCGGGCTCGCGCCCCTGCGGCATCGGTTTCGGTTCGGCGGGCGGTCATCGATTGATCGCTCGTATGTCGATCGGATCTTCGCCTGTATCGGCTAGCCTGCCCCCGGCACTGTAACGCGTGGTGCGCGTGGGGGAGTTGATGCCCGGTTGATCGTTCGGGGACGACGCTCCGCGCCGCCGCGCGCTCGATGAGGGGGAAACCGATGTCCCGTACGACCCACCGCCGTACCGCCGCCGTGGTTGCCGCGGCCGCCACGGCCCTGCTCGCCTTCAGCGGCGCCGCTGCGGCCGCCGCGCCGCTGTCCGGGGCCGAGGCGACGATCGCCGTCGGGGCGCGCAACGCCGCTCCGGTGGTCAGTCCTGACGGCGCCACGGCGTACGTCGTGGTGACCGAGGCCGACAACACCTCCACCGTGAAGGCGGTGGACACCCAGAGCGGTGCCGTCACCGGGCGGCTGGTGCTGGGCACCCTGCAGTGGGGTACGCACCCGGCGCTCAGCGCGGACGGGTCGCGGCTGTACGTGCTGGACGGGCAGCGGCTGAGTGTGGTGGACACCGCCACGCTGACGCTGCGGGCCACCCTCACCCTGCCCGACCAGCCGCGTCCGGCGGGCTGGGCCGCGGGTTCGACCTCCGGTCTGGCGTTCGGCCCGGACGGGGCCACCCTGTACGTGTCCCAGAGCGGCCCGACGGCCTACCGGCAGAACGGGCAGAGCCGGATCCTGGCCTTCGCCACCGCGCAGCAGGCGTTCACCACCTCCGTGCAGATCCCGGCCCCCTACGTGGGCGCCCCCGCGGCCCGGCCGGGCACCGGCGACGTGTACGTGGGCAGCAGCCAGGGCGTGGTCCACGTGGCCCAGGCGGCCACCGCGCCCGTCGTGGCCGGCACCGTCCAGGGCACCGCCTCGAACCTGGACTACAACCTGGCGTTCACCCCCGACGGCAAGCGCCTGTTCGGCCTCGCCGAGCTCGGCACCGGCAACAGCACCGTCATCGACCCGGCCACCGACACCGTGACCCGCACCTTCCACGCCGCCGGCAGCGGCGACACGCTGGAGAACCCGCAGGTCAGCGCGGACGGCACCCGGCTCTACGTCGCCGACACCAACTACGGCACGAGCAGCGCCTCCGTGCTCGCCCTGGACACCGCCACCGGCGCGCCCGTGGCCGTCGACGGCGCCCGCGACCTCGACGAGGAGAGCCTGACGGGCCTGGCGCTGGGCCCCGACGGCCACACCTTCTACGTGGGCGGCACCGTCGGCCTGACCGCCAACCTCCAGATCGTCGCCCACTGACGGAGTGGCACTACGGATGTAGTGGCACTACTGCAGTAGTGCCACTACATCCGTAGTCACCGGCGGGCTCAGGCGCCGTCGGAGGAGAGGAGCACCTCCGCCCCCACCGGCCGGTAGCCGGCCGCCTGGAAGGCGCGGACGCTGGGGGCGTTGCCCGGGGCCTGCTGCGCCCAGAGGACGGCGCCCTCCGGCAGGAGGTGCCGGGCCGCGGTGGCCAGGGCGCGGCCCAGGCCCCGGCCACGGGTGTGGGGGTCGACCTCGATGGCGGCCTCCCAGCGGCCGGCGAGGCCCCGGCCGAGGACGAGGAGGCCGCCGTCCGCCGTGAACACCCGTACGTCCTCGCGGTAGTCGAGGGCCCGCACCACCCGGGGGTGCTCCCGGTCGAGGACCTCGGTGAGCGGCAGCGGCGGCTCGCCCGGCAGTCGGTCGGCACAGGTGAGCAGGTCGATGGCGCCGACGACGAGGCCCGTGCGCGCGGCCAGCGCGGTCAGGAACGGCGGACACAGCGGCGCGGCCAGCGGGTCACCGGGGACGGCGGCCAGCGTCTCCTCCACCCAGGCCGGGTCCTCGTCGACGAACACCACCGCGTGCGCCGCGAACGCCAGCACCCCGAGGTCGCGCGGCGAGGGCTGCGCCACCACCGTCACCGACCCGTCCGGCGGCGGGAAGACCCCGCCCGCCGCGTCCGCCAGGATCTCCGCCAGCCCCCGCACGCCCATCTCGGCCCACCCCTTTGACGATTTCGCAGACGATCGATCGACAGCGAGCGCAGCCTAACCGTTCGAACGCCGCGCCCGGCTCGGCTGTACCCGGGTGGGCTCGCCCGCCGCCTTGGGGTGGTCGGGCGGGTACGGGAGTTCGCCGAAGCCCTCGTCGCGGACCTGCTTCTCGTACAGCTCCAGCAGCCCCTCCAGCCGGAAGGCGTGGTCGTCCATCTCCGCGTTGAGGTCGCCGAGTTCGGCGAACCGCTCCGGTACCGTCCGCAGGTCGAAGTCCTCGGGCGAGGCGTCGTCCAGCTCCTCCCAGCGCAGCGGGGTGGAGGCGGTGGCGCGGGGCCGGGCGCGCAGGGAGTAGGCGGAGGCGATGGTGCGGTCGCGGGCCATCTGGTTGTAGTCGACGAAGATCCGCTCCCCGCGCTCCTCCTTCCACCACGCGGTGGTCACCGCACCCGGCATCCGCTGCTCCAGCGCCCGCCCGAGGGCGATCACCGCGTGCCGCCCGTCGATGAACGTCCACTCGGGCACCAGCGGTACGTACACGTGCACGCCGCGCCCGCCGGAGGACTTCGGCCAGCCGCGCAGCCCGAACTCGCCGAGCAGCGCCCGCAGTTCGTGGGCCACGCGGGCCGCGTCGTGGAAGTCGGTGCCGGGCTGCGGGTCGAGGTCGATGCGCAGCTCGTCCACGTGGTCGGTGTCGGCGCGGCGCACCGGCCACGGGTGGAAGGTGAGGCAGCCGAGGTTGGCGGCCCACAGGACGGCGGCGGGCTCGGTGGGGCAGATCTCGTCGGCGAAGCGCCCGCTGGGGAAGGCGATGCGGGCGGTGGGCAGCCACTCCGGCAGGCCCTTGGGCGCGCGCTTCTGGTAGAAGAACTCGCCCTCCACGCCGTCCGGGAAGCGCTGCAGCGTGGTGGGCCGCTCCCGCAGCCCGCGCAGCACCCCGTCCGCGACCGCCAGGTAGTACTGGGCGACGTCCATCTTGGTGAAGCCGCGCTCGGGGTAGTACACCTTGTCCGGGTTCGACAGCCGGACGCTCCGCCCGGCGACTTCCAGTTCCACGGCAGCGCCCATGCGTCTCACGCTAAGCGCGCCGCGCCCACCGCGCGCCCCGAGGCGATGCGGGCGAGGATCGGGGGCATGGACCTGCCCGTGATGCCACCGGTGGCGCCGATGCTCGCCAAGTCGGTGGCCAAGATCCCGCCGGAGATGCAGTACGAGGCCAAGTGGGACGGCTTCCGCAGCATCGTCTTCCGCGACGGCGACGAGATCGAGCTCGGCAGCCGCACCGGCAAGCCGCTGACCAGGTACTTCCCCGAACTGGTCGAGGCGTTCCGGCGCGAGCTGCCCGAGCGCTGCGTGCTGGACGGCGAGGTGGTGATCGCCCGGGACGGGCGGCTGCGCTTCGAGGAACTGCTGGAGCGCATCCACCCGGCCGCCAGCCGGGTGAGGCTGCTGGCCGAGCAGACCCCCGCCTCCTTCGTCGCCTTCGACCTGCTCGCCCTCGGCGACGCGTCCTACCTGGACGAGCCGCTGTCCCTGCGCCGGACCACCCTGGAGGAGGCGCTGGAGGGCGCCCGCGACCCGGTGTTCACCGCCCCCGCCTCCACCGACCGGGACGTGGCGCAGACCTGGTTCGCCGAGTACGAGGGCGCCGGACTGGACGGCATCGTCGCCAAGCCGCTGGACCGGCCGTACCGGCCGGGGGAGCGGACCATGTACAAGATCAAGCACGAGCGCACCGCCGACTGCGTGGTCGCCGGCTACCGGGAGCACAAGAGCGGCCCGGTGGTCGGCTCCCTGCTGCTGGGCATCTTCGACGAGGAGCAGCGGCTCCAGCACGTCGGCGTCTGCGCCGCCTTCTCCATGGCCCGCCGCGCCGAACTCGCCGAGGAACTCGCCCCGTTGAGGACGGACGACCTCGCCGCGCACCCCTGGGGCGCCTGGGCGGAGGAGTCCGCGCACGCCGAGGGCCGGCTGCCCGGCGCCGTCAGCCGCTGGACGGGCGGCAAGGACCTCTCCTGGATCGCGCTGCGCCCCGAGCGGGTGATCGAGGTCGCGTACGACCACATGGAGGGCACCCGCTTCCGGCACACCGCGCAGTTCCGCCGCTGGCGGCCGGACCGCACCCCGGAGAGCTGCACCTACGCGCAGCTGGAGGAGCCGGTCTCGTACGACCTGCGGCGGGTGCTCGGCATCTGAGGCAAGGCCCCTGAAGCAACGCCAGCAGCCCGAACCGACCTATCGGTTCGGGCTGCTGTGCGGTGTCCTCAGGTGCCCTCAGGAGTCGGACTCCTCCTCGTCGGAGAGCTTGGCCGAGCCCGAGGGCGCGGGCGTCAGCGTTCCCAGCGACGGACGGGGCTCGATCGCCGACGGCGAGGCCGTGGAGGGCGAGGCCGAGGGGGAGGCGGCGGAGGCCGACGGCGAGGCCGACCCCGAGGCGGGCGGGGTGGGCAGCGTGTAGACGTTGTTCGGCGAGAAGATCTGCGTGATCGCCCGCGCCAGGAACGTCGATGGCTCCGAACCCTCGTGCGAGATGTCGGTGTTGAGCAGCACGACCATGGTGGCCTTCGCCTCCGGCAGGTACATCACCACGCTCTGGTACCCGGGCAGCGAGCCGTTGTGGCCGACCCAGCCGTGCGTGGTGAAGATCCCGAAGCCGTAGCCGAGGTCCGGCGTGCCGACGCCCCGGTACTTCAGCCGCTCCGCCTGGGTGGCGGGCTTGATCAGCGGGTCCCCGGTGGCCAGCACCTTGGCCCAGGTCTGCAGGTCGGAGAGGGTGGAGATCGCCGCGCCGGCCGCCCAGCCCCAGGAGGGGTTCCAGTCGGTGGAGTCCTGGACGTCGCCGTTGAGGGTCTGGTTGGTGTAGCCGTGGGCGTGCGGGGTCGGGAAGGCCGCGTCGGTCGGCAGGTTGGTCTTGGTCATCCCGACCGGGCCGAAGACCTGCTGCCCGAGGACGTCGGTGAGCGACTTCCCGGTGAGCTTCTCGACGAGCACGCCCAGCAGGACGGCGTTGGTGTTGGAGTACTCGTACTGGGTGCCCGGCGGGAAGTTCGCCGGGTGCTTGAACGCGTAGGCGAGCAGCTCGTCCGGGGTGAAGGGGCGCTTGGGGTCGGAGAACAGCGCGTGCTGGAAGTCCGGGTCGAAGCTGTAGCTGTACAGCCCGCTGCGCATGTCGCCGAGGTCGCGGACGGAGATCTTGTCGCCGCCGGGCACGCCCTGGACGTACTTGGAGATCGGGTCGTCCAGGCCCACCTTGCCCTGGTCGACCAACTGGAGGACGGCCGTGGCCGTCATGGTCTTGGTGACGCTGCCGACCCGCATGTAGAGATCGGGCGACATGGGCGTCCCGGAGGTCTTGTCGGCGACGCCGAAGGCCCGCTGGTAGCTGCCGTCCGGCGTGGTGAGGCCGACGATCACGCCGGGGACGCCGACCTGGCTCATCGTCTGCTTGATCGCGGTGTCCAGCCTGGAGGTCACGTCCGGCGTGAACGGCACGACCGCGCCGCCGGAGGAGGCCGCGGTCGAGGGGGACGGGCTGAGCGCGGCCGGTGCGGCGGTGACGACGGCGCCCGCGGCGGGCTCGGCGGGCTTGGACGAGCCGGAGCAGGCCGCGGTGGTGAGCAGGCCCGTCAGCGCGAGGGCCGCGGAGGCCGCGCGTACGGAGCGGTGGGCGGCCGGGCGGGGCCGTCGGGTCTGGTGGGTCATGGGTCGGGAGCGCCTCTCTGCGGCGGAGGGCCCCGGAGCGCGAAGGACGGCTCCACGGGGCCGCGGGGGAGCGTCGCCACCGTAAGCACCGCCTCCGCCCGGCCGCGCGCGGGTCGACCGTCCGATGATCCGAACGGGCCCGCCGTCAGTCGAGTGGCCCGATCCGGGTGGCGGCCGAAGCGAGCGCCCCTGCGGCCGGGGAGCAAGCCCTCCCGGCCGGAGAGCCTCTCGGTCGGGGAGCCTCTCGGTCGGGAGCGCGCCCGCGCGGCCGGGGAACACGCCCCTGTCAAGTACCTGCGACCGGCCGGTGGTTGGTGTCGCGACGGACGCGGCGCGCTCCGCCGGACGGGTGAGCACCGGCACGCCGCGGACGCCCGCGGGGCGGGCTCGGGCACGATCGTTCAGCTCAGCTGTGACCGTCCTTAAGAATTCCTCGATGGACCGCACCCCCTCCCACCAGGCAGATTTCTGCTCGAAGCCGTACCAGATCCGCACGTCAGGAGCCGTGGCCCGTGAAGGCACTCGTCAAGCAGAAGGCCGAGCCCGGTCTCTGGATGATCGACGTCCCCAAGCCCGAGATCGGCCCCGGCGAGGTGCTGATCAAGGTGCTGCGGACGGGCATCTGCGGCACCGACCTGCACATCCGCAAGTGGGACGGCTGGGCGCAGCAGACCATCAGGACGCCCATGACCATCGGCCACGAGTTCGTCGGCGAGGTCGCCGAGATCGGCGCCGCCGTCGCGGACATCGCGATCGGCGACCTGGTCTCCGGCGAGGGCCACCTGGTCTGCGGCAAGTGCCGCAACTGCCTGGCCGGCCGCCGCCACCTGTGCCGCAACACCATCGGCCTGGGCGTCAACCGCGACGGTGCCTTCGCCGAGTACGTGGCCTTGCCCGCCTCCAACGTCTGGGTGCACCGGGTGCCCGTCGACCTGGACGTGGCCGCGATCTTCGACCCCTTCGGCAACGCGGTGCACACCGCGCTGTCCTTCCCGCTGGTCGGCGAGGACGTGCTGGTCACCGGCGCCGGCCCGATCGGCATCATGGCCGCCGCCGTCGCCAAGCACGCCGGCGCCCGCAGCGTGATGATCACCGACGTCTCCCCGTACCGCCTCGACCTGGCCCGCCGGGTCGGCGTGACGCTGGCGCTGGACGTCTCCGAGCACACCATCGAGGAGGGCCAGCAGAAGCTGGGCCTGCGCGAGGGCTTCGACGTCGGCCTGGAGATGTCCGGCCGCCCCGAGGCGATGCAGTCGATGATCGCCAACATGACCCACGGCGGGAAGATCGCCATGCTGGGCCTGCCCGCCGACGACTTCCCGGTCGACTGGGCGCGCATCGTCACCTCGATGATCACCATCAAGGGCATCTACGGCCGCGAGATGTTCGAGACCTGGTACGCGATGTCCGTCCTCCTGGAGGGCGGCCTGGACCTCAGCCCGGTGATCACCGGCCGCTACGCCGCGGACGACTTCGAGGACGCCTTCGCCGACGCCGCCGGCGGCAACTGCGGCAAGATCATCCTCGACTGGACCGCCTGAGTCCTGGTCCGCCTGAGCCACCCGCCGATCCGCTTTTAGGAGTCATCCGTGTTCGACAACGTCCGCGCCGACGTCGCCGCCACCCTCGACGAGATCCGCGAGGCCGGCCTGTTCAAGCCCGAGCGGGTGATCGGCAGCCCGCAGAGCGCCGCCGTCACCGTCACCGGCGGCGGGAAGCCCGGCGAGGTGCTCAACTTCTGCGCCAACAACTACCTGGGCCTCGCCGACAACCAGGAGGTGCTGGACGCCGCCAAGGACGCCCTCGACCGCTGGGGCTACGGCATGGCCTCCGTCCGCTTCATCTGCGGCACCCAGGACGTGCACAAGGAGCTGGAGGAGCGCCTCTCGGCCTTCCTCGGCCAGGAGGACACCATCCTCTACTCCTCGTGCTTCGACGCCAACGGCGGCGTCTTCGAGACCCTGCTCGGCGCCGAGGACGCCGTGATCTCCGACGCCCTCAACCACGCGAGCATCATCGACGGCATCCGCCTCAGCAAGGCCCGCCGCCACCGCTACGCCAACCGCGACATGGCCGACCTGGAGAAGCAGCTCCAGGACACCCAGGACGCCCGCCGCCGCCTGATCGTCACCGACGGCGTGTTCTCCATGGACGGCTACGTCGCCCCGCTGCGGGAGATCTGCGACCTGGCCGACCGCTACGACGCGATGGTCATGGTCGACGACTCCCACGCCGTCGGCTTCGTCGGCGCGGGCGGCCGCGGCACCCCCGAGCTGCACGGCGTCATGGACCGGGTCGACATCATCACCGGCACCCTCGGCAAGGCGCTCGGCGGCGCCTCCGGCGGCTACGTCGCGGCCCGCCGCGAGATCGTCGCCCTGCTGCGCCAGCGCTCCCGCCCGTACCTGTTCTCCAACTCCCTCGCCCCGGTCATCGCGGCCGCCTCGCTGAAGGTGCTCGACCTGGTCGAGAACTCCAACGAGCTGCGCGAGAAGCTGGCGGCCAACACGGCGCTGTTCCGCACGAAGATGACCGAGGCCGGGTTCGAGATCCTGCCCGGCGACCACCCGATCGCCCCGGTGATGATCGGCGACGCGGCCAAGGCCGGGAAGCTCGCCGAACTGCTGCTGGAGCGCGGCGTGTACGTGATCGGCTTCTCCTACCCGGTGGTGCCGCACGGCCAGGCCCGCATCCGGGTGCAGCTGTCGGCGGCCCACTCCACCGAGGACGTCGAGCGCGCCGTCGCGGCCTTCATCGACGCCCGCGACGCCCTCGAGACGCCCGAGGCGTAACCCCCTGAGCCGCCCGTGGGCGCGGTCCGCTCGGAACCGGACCGCCCCCACGGGCTCACGACCGCCGTGCGGCGCGGCGCATCGAAACCCGCGCCGCACGGCCCCCCAAGACCAACTGCCCCACCCTCCCGCTTCGGGGGTGGGACGACGGCCCGCCCGTCGTCCCACCCCCGTTCGCGGTTTCGGCGGAGACCCGACGGGTCAGAGAACGCGGCGGAACACGTTGGTGAGGGTGTTGTCCTCCCCCGGAACCAGGGTGCCGCCGACGGCGTCGAACAGCACCGTGCCGCCGGTGGCGTCGACGTACGGCTGGTCGGAGCCGGCGGTGGCCTGGCCGCCGTCCGGGGTCAGGCTGACCCGCTCGATCCGGCCGGTCGCCACCTCGCGGCGGAACACGTCGCTCGCCTGGTTGGTGTCGCCGGGGACGATGTTCTCGGCGGTGGTGTCGAAGTAGATCCAGCGGCCGTCGGCGGTCATCACCGGGTCGTAGGAGCCCTCGGTCGTGGTGGTGCCGGGCAGGGAGGTGTTGACCACGGTGACCCTGCCGGTGGCCAGCTCGTGGGCGTAGACGTCCATGCGGATGCCGTGCGAGCCGGGCCGGGGGCCGACGCCGTAGGTCGGCAGGCCGTACAGCGCGAAGCGGCCGTCGGGGCTGATCCGGGCGTCCGTCAGGCCGACGCCGCGCTGGGCGCCGGTCTCGTCCACGCTGGCCTCGACGATGCGGCCGTCGGCGGCGGACCAGACGTAGTACGGGTAGAAGCGCGGGCCCGCCAGCTCGGCTTCTGTCGTGGCGCCGGGCGCCTGCGGGGCGAGGTTGGAGGCGCGGGAGACGAAGCCGACCGTGCGGCCGTCCGCGCTGATCGTCGGACGGTAGGAGTGGTTGTCGGCGCCCGTGCCGTCCGTGGAGGCGGTCACCAGGCGGGTGGTGCGGGTCCAGCGGTCGGTCACATAGATGTTGATCTTGCCGCGGTGGATGCCCGTGGCCAGGTCGGTGCGGTTGGAGGCGTAGGCGACGTAGCGGCCGTCCGCGCTCAGGGTGGGGTTGTCGGCGCTGCGGATGCTCTCGTCGTCGGTGGTGGCGAGGGTGCCCGCGGTGATCAGCTCGGTGCGGCCCGTCCAGCGGTCGCGGACGAAGACGTCGCTCGCGTGCTTGGCCTGGCCGGGCACCACGTCGGTGGCGGTGGTGCTGAACGCCACGTACCGGCCGTCGGCGCTGATCGAGGCGTCCGAGGTGGCGGCGTCCAGCTTCGAGCCGTCGTCGGCGACGCTGACCCTCTCGATGTGGCCGTTGCGCAGGTCCCGGACGTACACCTCCACGGCGTTCGGCGTGCCCTCGGAGGGCAGCAGGTTCGTGGCCGCCGAGGAGAACAGCGCCGAGCGGCCGTCCGCGCTCAGCCCGAGCGCCGTCGAGGCGCCGTCCAGCTGCTCACCCTTGAAGCCCTCGCTCACCCGAGCCGTCTGCCCCTTCGGCGGACGGGCCTGGGCGGCGGGCGACGCGGCGCCCGCCACGACGACCGCGACCAGGACGCAGGCCGTACGGGCGAGCCGGCGGCGCGCGGTGCTCATGCTGCGTGCGGTGATCATTCTTCCTCCCCTGACGAACGACTGACGGCTCACGGAGCCGCCGGGTCCAGGGCTGCCCCCGGGACCCGGACCGGGCACGAGCCAAGCGCCGCCCGTGCCCGGACGTCAACGAACCCGCCACCGAAGCCGAAGGATCTCGTCCGGAAATACGTCGCCGGCGTGGACGGACCCGGGCGCTCCGCCGGGACAGCCCCGCCGCGCTGGCAGAATTGAGCTGTGATCGACGCACGACGGCTGCGGACCCTGCGGGCCGTGGCGGACCACCGCACGGTGACCGCCGCGGCGGCCGCGCTCTACCTGACCCCCTCCGCGGTCTCCCAGCAGCTGGCCGCCCTCGAGCAGGAGACCGGGCACCACCTGCTCGCCCGCGAGGGCCGGGGCGTGCGGCTGACCGCCGCCGGCGAGATCCTGCTCGGCCACGCCGACGCCGTGCTCGCCCAGCTGGAGCGTGCCGAGGCCGACCTCGCCGCGTACAGCGGGGGAGTGGCCGGGGAGGTCACCGTCGCCTCCTTCGCCACCGGCATCTCGCACGTCCTCGCCCCCGCCATCGGCCTGCTCGCCGAGCGGGCGCCCGGGGTGCGGCTCAAGGTGCAGGACGCCGAGGGGGACGCCAGCCTGCCGATGGTCCTGGACGGGCGCGCCGACCTCGCCGTGGCCGTCGAGTACCGGGGCGCGCCGCGCGCCGACGACTCCCGGCTCACCAGGGTCCCGCTGTACGCCGAGCCCTTCGAGGCCGTCCTGCCGCTGGACCACCGCCTCGCCGCCGACACCGGCCCGCTGGCCGTCGGCGCCCTCGCGGACGAGCCCTGGATCGGCCCCTACCCCGGCAACCCCTGCCACGACGTGGTGCTGCTCGCCTGCGAGCACGCCGGGTTCCAGCCCCGGCTGCTGCACTCCTCCGACGACTTCCGCGCCGTCGTCGCCCTCGCCTCGGCGGGCGCGGGCGTGGCCCTCGTCCCGGGCTCGGCGCTGCGCGGCGTCGACCTCTCCCGGGTCGCCGTGCGGCCCCTGGACAGCGACCTCGCCACCCGCCGCGTCTTCGCCGCCGTCCGGGCGGGGGCCGACGGCCACCCGCTGATCCGGCCGGTGCTCGACGCCCTCGCGGAGGCGGCGGCCGAAGGCGCGTAGAGCGGCCGAAGGCGCGTGGAAAAGCCTGCGGCTGCTCGGCGTCCCGAACCGGGCGGCGCCGCCGTGGTGCTCGGCGGGGCGTCCCGGCAAGGGCGGCCGTGCAGCCGCTGGATCATGGGGCGATCGTCCGTCTCCGCGTTTCCGTCTCCGCGTTCCTGTTCCCGCGTTTCTGTCTCCGCGTTTCCGTCCCCGCGAAACGGTACCGATCGGTTCCGACTGAGAGGACGGTACCGATCGGTGCCGTTTGGCGTCAAGGGTCGGTAGGATCGTTCGCATGGCAGTCAACGCACGGGCGCGCCTGCTGGCCACGGCCGAGTCCCTCTTCTACGCCTACGGGATTCACGCGGTGGGCGTCGAGCGCATCCTCTCCGAGTCCGGTGTGGGCCGGGCCTCCTTCTACCGGCACTTCGCCTCCAAGGAGGCCCTGGTCACGGCCGTCCTCGAAGCCCGCGACGCCCGCTGGCGGGCCTGGCTCACCGAACGGGTCGCGGCCTACGGCGGCCACCCGCTCAACGTCTTCGACGCCCTCGCCGAACGCTTCGCCGCCCCCGACTACCGCGGTTGCGTCGCCATCACCACCATGACCGAGATCGCCGACCGCACCAGCCCCGCCCGGCAGATGGCCGCCCTGCACAAGGTCCGCGTCGTCGACCTCGTCGAACAGCTCATGCGCGACGCCCAGGTGCCCGAACCCGACATCAGGGCACGGCAGTTCGCGCTCCTCATGGACGGCGCCATCGTCACCGCCCTGCGCGAGGGCACCCCCGAGGCCGCCTGGCGCGCCCGCAGCATCGCGGAGTCCCTCCTGGCAGCCTGAGTCATTCCGCATAGGGTGGGCCGGGCCCGGCCCGCGCGACGTACGGAGACCTCATGCGCCCCACCACCACCGACCACGACGCCCCGCTCCCGATCGGCGTCATCGGGCTCGGGGACATCGCGCAGAAGGCGTACCTGCCCGTCCTCGGCGCCACGCCGGGCATCGACCTGCACCTGATGACCCGCGACGCGGCCAAGCTCGCCCGCCTCGGCGAGACCTACCGGGTCGGCCCCGAGCGGCGGTTCACCGACCTGGCCGAGCTGATCGACAGCGGCATCCGCGCGGCCTTCGTCCACGCCTCCACCGACCAGCACGTCCCGATCGTCGAGCAACTCCTCGGCGCCGGCGTCGACGTGTACGTCGACAAGCCCCTCGCCTACACCCTCGAGGGCTCCCAGAAACTGGTCAACCTCGCCGACCGCACGGGCCGCTCCCTCATGGTCGGCTTCAACCGGCGCCACGCCCCCGGCTACGCCCAGGCCCTGGAGCGCCCGCGCGACCTGATCGTCCTGCAGAAGAACCGCGAGGGCCTCCCCGAGGCCGCCCGCACCCTCGTCTTCGACGACTTCATCCACGTCGTCGACACCCTGCGCTTCCTCGCCCCCGGCGAGATCGGCCACGTCGACGTCCGCGCCCGGGTGCGCGGGGGCCTCGTGGAACACGTGGTCCTCACCCTCGGCGGCGACGGCTTCACCGCCCTCGGCATCATGAACCGCCTCTCCGGCTCCACCGAGGAGATCCTCCAGGTCTCCGGCGCCGACTCCAAGCGCGAGGTCCACAACCTCGCCGAGGTCATCGACCACCGCGGCCAGCCCACCGTCCGCCGCCGCGGCGACTGGGTCCCCGTCGCCCGCCAGCGCGGCATCGAACAGTGCGTCCACTCCTTCCTCGACGCCACCCGCTCCGGCAAGACCCTCGACGCCCACGACGCCCTGCGCACCCACGAACTGTGCGAGCTGATCGTGGACCGCCTCGAGGCGCTGTGACACGCTGCTCCGAGTCGTACTGAGCCGCTGTGAGCCGCTCCGGGGCGCGCTGACCGAGGCCCCGGGGCGACCGGCAGGACGGGCCCCCGGGGTGCGGATAGCCTGGAAGTAGCCGCCACGGATTCCGTGGAAAGGCCCTGCATCGCCTAGGTCGCCCCCGGCGGCCGGCCGTCCCTGTCCTTCGGCTCCGACGGCACCGCTCATCTCGCGTACCGCACGGGCACGTCGATGTACGCGCGGGGCACCGCCGCGCACGCCTGAACCCTCACATCCCTCAGAGGCTTTCGATGGACTTCCAACAAGCCTTCGCCCAGGACCTCTCCCAACGCACCGGCACGTCGGTCGACGGCTCGGCGATGGGCAGCAGCGACGACGTGCAGAACCAACTGTCCGCACTGAGCGACTTCCTGGGCTCACTCGACGACAGCAGCAAGCAGACGCTCGACATCATCGCCCAGTCCGGCGTGGACCTCTCGTCGGCGACGGACGACTCCGGCGCGTCACTCGACCTGCCCGGCGGCCCGCTGCTCGGGATCGCGGCCCAGGCCGGCCTGGGCCTCACGGCGATGCTCAGCGACGGGCAGGCCAGCTTCCAGGTCGCCATGAACGATTCGGGCGGTGGCGGCGGTGGGATCGTCGCCTCCAACCCGTCGGACCCGGGCGGCGAGACCGGCGACACCGGAGCAACCGGCAACACCGGCGACCCGTCCAACGCGTGAGGGAAGGAACGGCACGATGTCCGATTGGGACTCATTCACCGGTTGCATGGACAGCAAGCAGACCGATGTCGGCGACTTCCTCAGGAACAAGGGCCTGCAGGCATTCAACGGCAGCAAGGACCTGGCCTTCGCGGCGGTCAAGGCGGCCACGGCCTGGTACTCCCAGCTCGACGGAAAGGTGAAGTTCGCCCTCGATTTCGCCTCGAAGAAGCTCGAGGCAGCCGCCTGGAAGCGCCTCGCGGAGCTGGTCGCATCGTCCGGCGGCCTGGTCGCCGCGGTCGGCGGCGCAGCCGAGGTCGTCGGCGAACTGGCCCTGTTCCTGGCCGCCCTCGTTGCCAGCTTCGAGATCGGCGTCTTCCTCACCTCGGCGGCGGTCTGCATCGACGCATGATCCGGCCGGAATCCTGGAAGGCGGCTGGAGAGAGGGTGGGAAAACCTGGGAGGAGCCTGGGAGTTGGGCGAACGGGAGGGCGTGGGGCGGGGGGCGGGAGTTCATCGACGGGGTCTTGTCGAGGGGATTTCTACGCGCGTAAGTTGTGGGCTCGGCGGGGGAGGGTAGTTGTCTTCCGTCGTTCTCTACGCGGGTAGTGCGCACTTCTGGGGACGTGTGCGGCCCGTCGACGACGAGGAGACCTGCGCCGGTGACCAACGCTCCCGCTTCCCGCTCCGGCAGAGCCGCGCTGCTGCGCGCCGCCGTCCTTCCGGCCACGCTGGCCGTCTCGCTGGTGCTCGTGCCGCTGTCGGCCGCCCATGCGGCGGGCGGTGCCGCGACGCCCGCGCCGACGGAGGCCGGGCCGCTGCGCATCCACGACCTCCAGGGGGCCACCCGGGTCTCGCCGCAGGCGGGGAAGGCCGTGGTGGGTGTGCCCGGAATCGTCACCGGGGTGCGGGGGTACGGGAGTTCGAAGGGTTTCTGGATGCAGGACCCGAACCCGGACGCCGACCCGGCCACCAGTGAGGGCGTGTTCGTCTTCACCGGCGCCGCCCCGACCGTGAAGGTCGGCGACTCGGTGCTGGTCAGCGGCAAGGTCACCGAGTACTACCCGAGCTTCGCGGGCGGCTCGCAGTCCGTCACCGAACTCACCGGCCCCGCCGTCACCGTGGTCTCCGGCGGCAACCCGCTGCCCGCCCCGGTCGTCGTGGACACCCGCAACATCCCCGGCACCTACGCCCCGCCCGCGGCGGCGGACGGCAGCATCGACTCCGTGGCGCTGAACCCGGAGAAGTACGCCCTGGACTTCTACGAGTCCCTGGAGGGCATGCTCGTCCAGGTCAAGGACGCCCGGGTCATACAGGCGACCGACAAGTACAACGAGCTGTGGGTGGCCGCCGACCGCCAGGACCAGCGCAGCAAGCGCGGCGGGGTGCTGTACGAGTCCTACCGCGAGCCCAACGTCGGCCGCCTGATGGTGCAGCAGCAGGCGCCCGTCTCCCAGCAGCCGTTCCCCGTGGCCAACGTCGGCGACGTGCTGACCGGCACGACCACCGGCCCGCTGGACTACAACGCCTTCGGCGGCTACACCCTCGTCGCCGGCACGGTCGGCGCCCTGCAGGACAACCACCTGCAGCGCGAGGTCACCGCCCAGGCCGGCGAGCGCGAGCTCACCGTCGCCACGTACAACGTGCAGAACCTGGCCGCCACCAACCCGGACGCCAAGTTCGCCGAGCTCGCCCAGGGCGTGGTCACCAACCTGCGCTCGCCCGACATCGTCGCCCTGGAGGAGATCCAGGACGACAACGGCAGCAAGAACGACGGCACGGTCGGCGCGAGCAGGACGGTCGCGAAGTTCGTCGAGGCCGTCAAGGCCGCGGGCGGCCCGGCGTACGACTGGCGCTCGGTCGACCCGCAGGACGGCAAGGACGGCGGCGAGCCCGGCGGCAACATCCGCCAGGTGTTCCTGTTCAACCCCCAGCGCGTCTCCTTCACCGACATCCCCGGCGGCACCGCCACCACCGCCGTGGGCGTCACCGGCACGGGCGCCTCCACCGCGCTCACCGCCTCGCCCGGCCGCATCGAGCCCGCCGACGAGGCGTGGACCAACAGCCGCAAGCCGCTGGTCGGGCAGTTCTCCTTCCGCGGCAAGAAGCTCTTCGTGATCGCCAACCACTTCAACAGCAAGGGCGGCGACCAGGGCATCGACAGCCGCTTCCAGGCCCCGGTCCGCAGCTCCGAGGTACAGCGGATCACGCAGGCCACGGTGGAGCAGGCGTTCGTGGCCAAGCTGCTGGCCGCCGACAAGGAGGCGAAGGTCGTCGCCGTCGGTGACTACAACGACTACCAGTTCTCGCCCGCCCTGGCCGCCCTCACCAAGGACGGTGCGCTGCGCGACCTGGTGAACGAGCTGCCCGAGACCGAGCAGTACTCGTACGTCTACCAGGGCAACTCGCAGGTGCTCGACCACATCCTGGTCAGCCCCGAGCTGGGCTACGCCAAGTACGACGTGGTCCACATCAACGCCGAGTTCGCCCAGCAGGCCAGCGACCACGACCCGCAGGTGGTCCGCCTCAAGCCGTGACCTGAGCTGCGGATATGCTGCCCGGACCGCCGGTGGTCACCGGTGGTCCGGGCACATTTCGGGGGCACAGCACATGGGGTACAGGATCGAGCGGATCGGCGCCGGGGACTGGGAGCGGCTGAAGGCCGTACGGCTGGCCCAGCTCCTCGACACGCCGATGGCCTTCGTCGAGACCCACGAGACGGCGCTCGGCCACCCCGAGAGCGAGTGGCGTGACCGCGCCGCCGCCGTGAACGGGCCCGGCAGGGTCGGCCTGGTGGCGGTGGACGTCGGCGGCGACAGCGGCGACGACGGCGAGTGGGTCGGCACGATGCTGACCCTCCCGCACCCCGAGGAGCCCGCGACCGCCGTGCTGATCGGCGTCTGGGTGGCCCCCGAGCACCGCGGCCGCGGGCGCGGCGCGACGGACGCCCTGCTCGACGCCGTCCTGGACTGGGCGCGCGCCGAGGGCAAGGACCGCGTGGTGCTGCGGGTGCACGAGGACAACGACCGCGCCGCCGCCTTCTACCGGCGGCGCGGCTTCGAATTCACCGGTGACGCACAGCCGTTCGTGCTGGACCCGGCCACGAACACCCTGCGGATGGTCCTCGCGCTGGGCTGAGAGGCACCGTCGCGCTGGGCGGTCAGCCCACGTAGTCGGCCAGGTGCTCCCCGGTCAACGTCGAGCGGGCGGCGACCAGTTCGGCCGGGGTGCCCTCGAAGACGACCCGGCCGCCGTCGTGGCCCGCGCCCGGGCCCAGGTCGATGATCCAGTCGGCGTGCGCCATCACCGCCAGGTGGTGCTCGATCACGATCACCGACTTGCCCGAGTCCACCAACCGGTCGAGCAGGCCCAGGAGTTGCTCCACGTCCGCCAGGTGCAGACCGGTGGTCGGCTCGTCCAGGACGTACACCCCGCCCTTGTCCGCCATGTGCGTGGCCAGCTTGAGCCGCTGGCGCTCGCCGCCGGAGAGGGTGGTGAGCGGCTGCCCGAGGGTGAGGTAGCCGAGGCCCACGTCCGCCAGGCGCTCCAGGATGCGGTGCGCGGCGGGGAGTTGGGCTTCGCCAGCAGAGAAGAACGCCTCCGCCTCCGCGACCGGCATGGCCAGCACCTCGCTGATGTCCCGCCCGCCGAGGTGGTACTCGAGCACCGACGCCTGGTAGCGGCGCCCCTCGCAGTCCTCGCAGGTGGTCGCCACCCCGGCCATCATCGCCAGGTCCGTGTAGACCACGCCCGCGCCGTTGCAGGTCGGGCAGGCGCCCTCGGAGTTGGCGCTGAACAGGGCGGGCTTGACGCCGTTCGCCTTGGCGAACGCCTTGCGGACGGGCTCCAGCAGGCCCGTGTAGGTGGCCGGGTTACTGCGCCGTGAGCCCTTGATGGCGCCCTGGTCGACGGAGACCACGCCCTCGGAGGCAGGGATCGAGCTGTGGATCAGCGAGCTCTTGCCCGAGCCCGCCACCCCGGTGACCACCGTCAGCACGCCCAGCGGCACGTCCACGTCCACGTCCCGCAGGTTGTGGGAGTTCGCGCCCCGGATCTCCAGCTTCCCGGTCGGCTTGCGCACGCTCGCGCGCAGCGCCGTACGGTCCGCGAGGTGGCGCCCGGTGACGGTGCCGCTGGTGCGCAGCCCGTCCACGCTGCCCTCGAAGCAGACGGCCCCGCCCGCGGTGCCTGCGCCCGGGCCGAGGTCGACGACGTGGTCGGCGATCGCGATGGTCTGCGGCTTGTGCTCCACCACCAGCACGGTGTTGCCCTTGTCGCGCAGGCGCAGCAGCAGGTCGTTCATCCGGCTGATGTCGTGCGGGTGCAGGCCCGTGGTCGGTTCGTCGAAGACGTACGTGGTGTCGGTGAGGGCCGAGCCGAGGTGGCGGATCATCTTGACGCGCTGGGCCTCGCCGCCGGAGAGGGTGCCGGAGGGGCGGTCGAGGGAGAGGTAGCCGAGGCCGATCTCGACGAAGGAGTCCAGGGTGTGGCGCAGGGAGGCGAGCAGCGGCGCCACCGACGGCTCGTCCAACTTCCCTACCCAGTCGGCGAGATCGCTGATCTGCAGGGCGCAGGCGTCGGCGATGCTGATGCCGCCGATCTTGGAGGAGCGGGCCCCCTCGCTGAGCCGGGTGCCGCCGCAGTCGGGGCAGGCGGAGAAGGTGACGGCGCGCTCGACGAAGGCGCGGATGTGCGGCTGGAGGGCGTCCTTGTCCTTGGAGAGCATGGACTTCTGGAGCTTGGGGATCAGGCCCTCGTAGGTGAGGTTGACGCCGTTGACCTTGACATTGGTCGGCTCCCGGTACAGGAAGTCCTGCATCTCCTTCTTGGTGAACCTGCGGATCGGCTTGTCCGGGTCCAGGAAGCCGGAGTTGGCGTAGACGCCGACCGTCCACCAGCTGTCGGTCTTCCAGCCGGGGATGGTGAACGCGCCCTCGGAGATCGACTTGGTGTCGTCGTACAGCTGGGTGAGGTCGATGTCGGAGACGCTGCCGCGGCCCTCGCAGCGCGGGCACATGCCGCCGGTGATGCTGAAGCTGCGGCGCTCCTTGACGGTCTTTCCGGCGCGCTCGACGGTGAC
Organism: Streptomyces sp. NRRL WC-3742; assembly: GCF_000720635.1. Taxonomy (GTDB): domain Bacteria; phylum Actinomycetota; class Actinomycetes; order Streptomycetales; family Streptomycetaceae; genus Kitasatospora. The sequence continues at coordinate 22,910 of NZ_JOCF01000071.1, forward strand.
GGCACCGGCGCCGCTGATCGAGGGGACGTTGAAGGAGAAAGCTTTGGGGGAGCCGATGTGCGGGGTGCCCAGGCGGCTGAACAGGATGCGCAGCATCGCGTTGGCGTCGGTGGCGGTGCCGACGGTGGAGCGCGGGTCGGCGCCCATCCGCTGCTGGTCGACGATGATCGCGGTGGTGAGGCCCTCCAGGACGTCCACCTCGGGACGGGCGAGGGTGGGCATGAAGCCCTGGACGAAGGCGCTGTAGGTCTCGTTGATGAGCCGCTGGGACTCGGCGGCGATGGTGTCGAAGACCAGCGAGCTCTTTCCGGAACCGGACACGCCGGTGAAGACCGTCAGGCGGCGCTTGGGGATGTCGACGTCGACGTCCTTGAGGTTGTTCTCGCGGGCGCCGTGCACCCTGATGAGGTCGTGGCTGTCGGCGGTGTGCGGCGCGTCCGTCTTCCTGGCCATGGCGGCGGCTCTCTCTCCGTCTCGTTCTCTACGGGCGGGGCCCCGCCGCTCCTCGGCCGGTGCGCGAGGAGGGGCGGGCCCGGGACATCCGGCAGGGGGTGTTTTCAGCGGACCTCGTTGAAGCGGATCATGTTCCCCGCCGGGTCACGGAAAGCGCAGTCTCGCACACCGTACGGCTGCTGGGTGGGCTCCTGGACGATCTCGGCGCCGCCGGCCTTGAGCCGGTCGAAGACGCCGTCCAGGTCGGGGGTGGCGAGCACGAGCCGGGCGTACGTGCCCTTGGCCATCATGTCGGTGATCAGCCGCTTCTCGTCCTCCGTGACGCCCGGGTCGGCCGCCGGGGGCTCCAGCACCACCGAGACGTCCGGCTGCCCGGCCGGGCCGACGGTGATCCAGCGCATCGGGCCGCCGCCGACGTCCTGGCGCACCTCGAAGCCGAGCAGGTCGCGGTAGAAGCCGAGGGACGCCTCGGGGTCGGTGTGGGGGAGGAAGGTCCAGTGAATGGTGATCTCGTTCATGACTGCAACGCTAGGCGCGCACCCGCCCGGCGCGCTTCTCGAAAACTGACCGGTTGGGTGCGGGGTCGGTCCTCGGCGCCGCCGGTCGGACGGCGGTCAGTCGTCGGTCGGACGCCGGAAGGACGCCGGTCAGACGGCGGGCAGGGCCTGCCAGTCCTGCCAGCTGATGCTGCGGCCCAGGTAGCGCGGCTGCCGGAAGGGCCAGTCCGCGGCGATCCACGCGGGGACGAGGGCGTCCAGGGCCTGTTCCAGCTCGCTGCCGACACGGTCGGCGACGACCCACCAGGAGATCTCGGCGTCCGCGCCGACGCGCTCGGGCGGGTCGATGTAGACGCAGCCGCGGATGGCCGTCTCGGCGCTGTCGAACATCGCGTAGTTGAAGGACTGGTGGGCGGCGATCTCCTTCTCGTGACGCGCCAGGTCGATCCGGTTCGCCTCGTACGTGATCGTCTCCGCGGGCCAGCCCCAGGCCGGGCCGAAGATGCTCCACAGGTGTTCGCGCGAGCCCATCACGGTCGGGTAGTCGAGCGGGGCGTCGGCCTCGCGGATCGGCCGCAGGTGGTGGACGCCGTCGGGCAGCGGGACGCGGAGGGGGTGGACGAAGTCAGCGGGAAGCCAGGTCATGGCGCCGAGGCTAGCCAAGGGCGGGCCGTGGGCGCACCGACTTTCTTCCCGCCGATTTCCTCCGAGGAGGGCTCAGGAGCGGTCGAGGTCGCCGGCGGTGGGTGCGAGGGCCCGGTCGAGGGCGAGGTCGGCGGGCGCCGACGAGCGGTTGGGTGAACGCTCCGCCGAACGAGTGCCCCATGATGATCGGCTAGGTGTCGAGGCTGTGCGGACACGGGGACCGGGGCACGGCCACCGGGCCGCCGACAACCGACGACCGACACCCTCGCGCTCAGGTGCCGGTGCGGCCGATGGCGACGAGGTGGCCGTCCTTGGTGCCGACGAAGACCCGGCCGCTGTCCGTCGCGGGCACCGAGAACCTGCTCACCGTGCCGAGGGCGAAGCTTCGGCGCAGTTTGAGCGCCCCGTTGACCGGCAGGGGGTCGTAGACCCGCAGTTCGCCGTTCTGGCCGCCCGGTCCGGTGCCGGAGTAGACGGTCCAGACGAGTGCCGAGCCGGAGGTGGTGCCGTCGGAGGTGACGACGGGGGAGCCGGAGGCGTAGCCGAAGCCCTCGGGGCTGGTGCCGGCGCTGGTCAGCTTCGGGGTGCCGGAGCCGTCGACGGAGTACTTGAGGGCGCGCAGGGAGCCGTTGTTCTCGACGAGGTAGACGTAGCCGCCGTCCCCGCCCCAGACGCCGGGGTGGCCCCAGATGCCCTTGTAGGGGCCGGTGGTGCCGACCACGGCGTCCGTCCCGCCCGGGCCCTGGCCGGTGCCGCCGAGGTTGTCGCGGTCGAGGAGGAAGATGCGGCCGTCCTTGCCGACCTGGACGAGCAGGTGCGGGTGGGCGGAGGTGCCGAAGCCGTCCGGCAGTGCGGCGGGGCCTCCGGAGCCGAGGTCGAGGTCGTTGTGGTCCAGGTCCCGGTTGTTGGTGGGGCTGAAGAAGTCCTTCGGGGCGAGGGTGCCGTCGGCGTTGACGCCGAGGCGGACGACCGAGTCGGCGAGGTGGGCGGGCGGCTGGTTGCCCGGGCCGGTGGGCGGCGAGCCGCCGTTCGCGCCGTTGCCGGTGGCGACGAAGATCCGGCCGGCGCCGTCGGACATCAGCCCGCCGCCGCTCATCCAGACGCCGCCGTTCTGCGAGTCTGAGCCGGCCTCGGTGGACCAGAGGGTGACCTTGCGCGTGCCGGTGTCGACGCCGCCGACGTGGCCGACGTACGGGTTCTTGCCGCAGTCCGAGGCGAAGCCGAAGTACACCGCGCCGCCGAGGAGCAGCAGTCCGGCGCGCTGCACGGAGGTGGTCGGGTTGAGCGGGACGCCGGGGCTGTTCACCGGTGCGCCCTGGACCGCGACCGGCCAGCCGGAGCGCTCGGCGCCCGTGGCGAGGTCCAGGGCGTGCGCGGAGAAGTGGGCGCCGCCGTCGTTGGAGCGCGACACCAGGTAGACGGTGCCGCTCGTCGAGTCGAGCACCGGCGTCGAGGTGATGCCGGTGCCGGGGGAGAGGCAGTCGGTGGAGGAGGGCACGGGGGCGCCGAGGGCGCGCTGCCAGAGGATGCGCCCGTCGGCGGCGTTGACGCCGTACACGTGGTTGGTCTCGGTGGCGACGACCACCGTCGACCCGGCCACCAGCGGCTGGGCGTGCACGGCGCCGTCGATCGCGGTGGACCAGAGTCGGCCGAAGTCCGCGCCCGAGACCTGGGCGGGCCCGAGGTTCGGCTCGGCCGCGTCCCAGCCGGTCCGCAGGTTGTTCACCGAGACGGTCGGGTTGTCGGCCCGCGCCGGTGCCGGGGCGAGCATCGAGGCCGCGACGCTCGGGGTCAGCAGCGCCAGGCCCGCCAGCAGGGCCGCCGGTCGGCGGTGCCCGCCACCGGGCGCCCGTGACGGGTGCGGGGCGCGGCACGGGAGTGAACGGGGAGGTCGTCTCATGCGGATCGGCCTTCGGCAGTCGGGGGAATGCCGGGGGCGCCCGGCGTCGTGACGCCATTGTGTGACCGTCTGTTCGTACGGTGACGATGTGGCGAGGGCCAGATGGCCGACGGCATTCTCGGTACCACCCGACGAGCCCAGGAGACCGAAAACAAGCAGGCATGATTGCTTTTTTCTGCGGTCGGTGCCACGCTGCTGCGCGGCGGCGCTCGTAGGGGAACGCCGCCAACCCACCGGCAGGGGAGGCGCATTGGCGCGCAAGCGGGCGGTTCTGCGGATCGGCAACGCGTCGGGGTTCTACGGGGACCGGTTCGCGGCGGTGCGGGAGATGCTCACGGGCGGGCCGCTGGACGTGCTCACCGGGGACTACCTGGCCGAGCTGACCATGCTGATCCTGGCGCGCGACCGGTTGAAGGACCCCTCGCTCGGGTACGCGCGGACGTTCCTGCGGCAGATGGAGGAGTGCCTCGGCCTGGCGCGGGAGCGGGGCGTGCGGATCGTGGTCAACGCGGGCGGGCTGAACCCGGCCCGACTCGCCGAGGAACTGCGGCAGTTGGCCGGGCGGCTGGGGGTCGAGACGGCGGTCGCCCACGTCGAGGGCGACGACCTGCTGGCGCGGCGGGCCGAACTCGCTCTGCCCGAGGGGCTGTTGGCGGCCAACGCCTACCTGGGGGCGTTCGGGATCGCCGCCTGCCTCACCGAGGGGGCGGACGTGGTGGTCACCGGGCGGGTCACCGACGCCGCGCTGGTCGTCGGCCCGGGGATCGCCCACTTCGGGTGGACGCCCGCCGACCTCGACGCCCTCGCCGGGGCCGTGGTCGCCGGACACGTCCTGGAGTGCGGCGCCCAGGCCACCGGCGGCAACTACGCCTTCTTCCACGAGCACGACGTGACGCACCCCGGCTTCCCCGTCGCCGAACTCCACGCGGACGGCTCCAGCGTCATCACCAAACACCCGGGCACCGGCGGCGCCGTCACCACCGGTACCGTCACCGCCCAACTCCTGTACGAGACCAGCGGAGCGCACTACCCCGGCCCCGACGTCACGGCCCGCCTGGACACCGTCCGCCTCACCCAGGAGGGCCCCGACCGGGTCCGCATCGACGGCGTACGCGGTGAGGCCCCGCCGGCCACCCTCAAGGTCGGCCTCAACCGCCTCGGCGGCCACCGCAACGAGGTGGCGTTCGTCCTCACGGGGCTCGACATCGAGGCCAAAGCCGCCCTCGTCCGGCGGCAGTTCACCGAAGCTCTGCCCCCCGAGGCCCGCCCGGCCGAACTGCGCTGGACCCTCGCCCGCACCGACCACCCCGACGCCGACACCGAGGAAGCCGCCTCGGCGTACCTCAGGCTCACCGCCCGCGACCGCGACCCGGCCAAGGTCGGCCGCGAACTCGGCAAGGCGGCCGTCGAGTTGGCCCTCTCCGGCTACCCCGGCTTCCACCTCACCGCCCCGCCCGGACCGGGCGCGCCGTACGGGGTGTTCACCGCCGCGTACCTCGACGCGAAGCTCGTCGAGCACACCGCCGTCCTCCCGGACGGGCGCCGCCTGACCGTCCCACCGGCGCCGGTCACCTCACAAACGGCCCCCGTGGAGCCGGAGTTGCCCGAAGCGCTCCCCGAAGGCCCACTCCCCGAAGGCCCCACCCGCCGCGCCCCCCTCGGCCGGGTCGTCGGCGCCCGCAGCGGTGACAAGGGCGGCGACGCCAACCTCGGCCTCTGGGCCCGCACCGAGGACGGCTACCGCTGGCTCGCCCACACCCTCACCACCGACCGCCTGCGCGAACTCCTTCCCGAGACCGCCGAGTTGCCCGTCACCCGCCACCTGCTGCCGAACCTGAGGGCCGTCAACTTCGTCATCACGGGCCTGCTCGGCGAGGGTGTCGCCGCCCAGCACCGCTTCGACCCACAGGCCAAGGCACTCGGCGAGTGGCTGCGCGCCCGCCACCTCGACATCCCGGAGGCACTCCTGTGACCGTCCTGCCCACCCGCCTCGATCCGGCGGGGACCGAGTACGCGGCGCACCGTGAGGCGATGCTCGCCAAGCTGGCCGAGCTGGACGCCGAGCACGCCAAAGCCCTGGCCGGGGGCGGGCCGAGCTATGTGGAGCGGCACCGGGGGCGCGGGAAGCTGCTGGCGCGCGAGCGGATCGAGCTGCTCGTCGACGAGGACTCGCCGTTCCTGGAGCTGTCCCCGCTGGCCGCCTGGGGCAGTGACCATCCCGTGGGCGCCGCGCTGGTCACGGGGATCGGCGTGATCGAGGGCGTGGAGTGCGTCATCACCGCCAACGACCCGACCGTGCGCGGCGGCGCCAGCAACCCGTGGACGCTGCGCAAAGCCCTGCGGGCCCACGAGATCGCGCTCGCCAACCGGCTCCCGCTGGTCAACCTGGTCGAGTCCGGCGGCGCCGACCTGCCCAGCCAGAAGGAGATCTTCATCCCCGGCGGCGCCCTCTTCCGGGACCTCACCCGGCTCTCCGCCGCCGGAATCCCCACCGTGGCCGTGGTGTTCGGCAACTCCACCGCCGGCGGCGCGTACGTGCCCGGCATGTCCGACCACACCGTCCTGGTCAAGGGGCGCGCCAAGGTGTTCCTCGGCGGCCCTCCGCTGGTCAGGATGGCCACCGGCGAGGAGGCCGACGACGAGTCCCTGGGCGGCGCGGACATGCACGCCCGCACCTCCGGACTGGCCGACCACTTCGCCGTGGACGAGCCGGACGCGCTGCGCCTGGCCCGCCGGATCGTCGCCCGCCTGGACCACCGCAAGCCCGGCCCGGGCCCCGACCCGCTGGCCGAGCCGCCCAAGTACGCCGAGGAGGAGCTGCTCGGCATCGTCCCCGGCGACCTCAAGGTGCCCTTCGACCCGCGCGAGGTGATCGCCCGGATCGTCGACGGCTCGGACTTCGACGAGTTCAAGCCGCTCTACGGCACCAGCCTGGCCACCGGCTGGGCCCGGCTGCACGGGTACCCGGTCGGCATCCTCGCCAACGCGCAGGGCGTGCTGTTCAGCCAGGAGTCCCAGAAGGCCGCCCAGTTCATCCAGTTGGCGAACCAGCGCAACACCCCGCTGCTGTTCCTGCACAACACCACCGGCTACATGGTCGGCAGGGACTACGAGCAGGGCGGCATCATCAAGCACGGCGCGATGATGATCAACGCCGTCTCCAACTCCACCGTCCCGCACCTGTCCGTGCTGATGGGCGCCTCCTACGGCGCCGGGCACTACGGCATGTGCGGCCGGGCGTACGAGCCGCGGTTCCTGTTCGCCTGGCCGAGCGCCAAGTCCGCGGTGATGGGCGCCCAGCAGCTCGCCGGGGTGCTGTCGATCGTCGCCCGCCAGTCGGCCGCGGCGAAGGGCCGCCCGTACGACGAGGAGGCGGACGCCGCGATCCGGGCGATGGTCGAGCAGCAGATCGAGGCCGAGTCGTTGCCCGTCTTCCTGTCCGGGCGGCTCTACGACGACGGCGTGATCGACCCGCGCGACACCCGGACGGTGCTGGGCCTGTGCCTGTCCGCGATCCACAACGCGCCCGTCGAGGGCGCGCGCGGCTACGGCGTCTTCCGGATGTGAGGGAACCCCTGATGACAACCAACCCGTTGATCGGCAACCTGCTGGTCGCCAACCGGGGCGAGATCGCCCGCCGGGTCTTCCACACCTGCCGCAACCTCGGCATCGCCACCACCGCCGTCCACTCCGATCCGGACGCCGACGCCGCGCACGTGCGCGAGGCCGACGCGGCCGTCCGGCTGCCCGGCGCCGCGCCCGCCGACACCTACCTGCGCGGGGACCTGATCGTGGCCGCCGCCCTCGCTGCCGGGGCGGACGCCGTGCACCCCGGGTACGGATTCCTCGCCGAGAACGCCGAGTTCGCGCAGGCCGTGCTCGACGCGGGCCTCACCTGGGTCGGCCCGCCGCCCGCCGTGATCGCCGCCATGGGCTCCAAGACCGCCGCCAAGCGGCTGATGGCCGAAGCGGGAGTGCCCGTCCTGACCGCCCTCACCGAACCCACCGAGGCGGACCTGCCGCTGCTGGTCAAGGCGGCGGCGGGCGGCGGCGGGCGGGGGATGCGGGTCGTCCGCCGACTCTCCGACCTGCCGGAGGAGTTGGAGGCTGCACGGGCCGAGGCCGCGAGCGCCTTCGGCGACTCCGAGGTGTTCTGCGAGCGCTACCTGCCCGCCGGCCGGCACGTGGAGGTGCAGCTGCTCGCCGACGCCCACGGCACCGTCTGGGCCGTCGGCGACCGCGACTGCTCGCTCCAGCGCCGCCACCAGAAGGTCATTGAGGAGGCCCCCGCCCCCGGCCTGCCGCCCGCCGTCCGCGCCGCCCTGCGCCAGGCGGCCGTCGACGCCGCGAAGGCCATCGGCTACCGGGGCGCGGGCACCGCCGAGTTCCTCCTCGGCGAGGACGGCCGGTTCTGGTTCCTGGAGATGAACACCCGCCTCCAGGTCGAGCACCCCGTCACCGAGGCCGTCACCGGCCTCGACCTCGTCGCCCTCCAACTCGCCGTCGCCGAAGGCGAACCGCTGTCTGGCCCGCTCCCGCCGACCACCGGTCACGCGATCGAGGCCCGCCTCTACGCCGAGGACCCGGCCCACGGCTGGCGGCCCGCCACCGGCACCCTGCACCGCCTCGAACTCCCGCAGCTGCACGACGAGTTCTGCGGCTCGGGTCTGAGGCTCGACTCCGGCGTGCGGTCCGGGGACGAGATCACCGTCCACTACGATCCGCTGCTCGCCAAGGTCATCGCCAGGGCCCCCACCCGTGCTCGCGCGGCCCGCCTCCTCGCCGACGCCCTCGCCCGCGCCCGCGTCCACGGACCGGCGAACAACCGGGAGATGCTGGTGCGCGCGCTGCGTCACCCGGCCTTCCTGGAAGGGCGGTTGCATACCGGGTTCCTCGCCGAGCACGCCGAGGAACTCACGCGCCCGGACACGGCGGGCATCGAGCGCGCCGCCCTGGCCGCCGCCCTCGCGGACGCCGCCTCCCGGCGCACCCCGCTGCCCTCCGGCTGGCGCAACCTGCCCTCCCAGTCGCAGGTCAAGCGCTACCGGACCGCCGACGGACGGGAGTTGGAGGTCCGCTACCGCCTCACCCGCGACGGCCTGCGGTCCGAGACCCACCCCGGCGTCGAACTCGTCCGCGCCACCCCCGGGTTCGTCGTCCTCGAGGAGGGCGGCCTGCGGCGCGGCCACCACCTCGCCCGCTACGGCGACCAGGTGTACGTCGACACCGCCGCCGGCCCCGTCGCCCTCGTCGCTCTGCCCCGCTTCCCCGAACCGATGGTGCGCACCGACCCCGGCGCCCTGCACGCCCCCATGCCCGGCACCGTCGTCCGTACCGCCGCCGCCGTGGGCGACACCGTCACCGCCGGACAGCCCCTGCTCGTCCTGGAGGCGATGAAGATGGAGCACCGCATCACCGCCCCCGCGGACGGCGTCCTGGTCGAACTCCGCGCCGAACCCGGCCGCCAGGTCGAGCTCGGCGCCCTGCTCGCCGTCGTCAAAACCCCTGCAGAGACAGAGGAAGGACCCGCATGACCACCATCGGCAGCCAGCTCCTCGAGACCCCCGAACGCCGCGCCCTGCGCCAGGCCGTCGGCGACCTGGGCCGCCGCTACGGCTCCGCCTACTACCTCGCCAAGGCCCGCGCGGGCGAGCCCGCCGAGGAGCTGTGGGCCGAGGCCGGCAAGGCCGGCTACCTGGGCGTCAACCTGCCCGCCGAGTACGGCGGCGGGGGCGGCGGCATCACCGACCTGGCCATCGTCCTGGAGGAACTCGGCACCGCCGGCTGCCCGTTGCTGCTGCTGATCGTCTCCCCGGCGATCTGCGGCACGGTCATCGCCCGCTACGGCACCGAGGAGCAGAAACGGCGCTGGCTGCCCGGACTCGGCGACGGCACCCGCAGGATGGCCTTCGGCATCACCGAACCGGACGCCGGCTCCAACTCCCACCGCATCTCCACCGTCGCCCGCCGCGACGGCGAGGACTGGCTGCTCACCGGGCGCAAGGTGTTCGTCTCCGGCATCGACCACTGCGACGCCGTCCTGTTCGTCGCCCGCACGGAGGACGAGCGCACGGGCAAGCTCAAGCCCTGCCTGTTCGTCGTCCCGCGCGGGACGCCCGGCTTCGAGTACCGGGCGATACCGATGGAACTCATCGCCCCCGAGAAGCAGTTCCAGGTCTTCCTGGACGATGTGCGCCTTCCCGCCGACGCCCTGGTCGGCGACGAGAACGCGGGCCTGCTCCAGCTCTTCGCGGGCCTCAACCCCGAGCGCATCCTCACCGCCGCGTTCTCCCTCGGGCTCGCCCGCCAGGCCCTCGGCAAGGCCGTCGAGTACGCGAGGACCCGCACGGTCTGGTCCACCCCGATCGGCGCCCACCAGGGCCTGGCGCACCCGCTCGCCCAGTGCGCCGTGGAGATCGAGCTCGCCCGCCTGATGACCCAGAAGGCCGGGCTGCTGTACGACGCGGGCGAGGACCTCGCCGCCGGGGAGGCCGCCAACATGGCCAAGTACGCGGCCGGGGAGGCCGCCGCCCGTACCGTCGACCAGGCTGTCCAGACCCTCGGCGGCAACGGCCTCACCCAGGAGTACGGCCTGGGGGCCCTGCTCGCCGCCACCCGGGTGGGCCGGGTGGCGCCCGTCAGCCGGGAGATGATCCTCAACTACGTGGCCCAGCACACCCTGGGCCTGCCCAAGTCGTACTAGGAGTCGTACCGGGAAAGGCCCTCTCCGCCCGCTCGGACGGGCGGAGAGGGGGCTGCGACTACCCGCGCACGGAGCTCAGATGGGCGAAGACCACCGTGTTGGCCTCGTATCCGGTGCCCCGGTCGAAGCGGCCGCCGCAGGTGATCACCCGCAGCTCGGCGCGGTCGGCGATGCCGCCGTAGACCATCGCGTCCGGGAAGTCCTTCTTCGGGAACACCCGGACGGAGTCGATGGTGAACACCGCCGTGCGCCGGTCCTTGCGCGCCACCTCCACGGTGTCGCCGGGGCGTAGCAGCCCGAGCCGGTAGAAGACCGCCGGGCCGCTGCGGTTGTCCGCGTGGCCGACGACGATCGCGGTGCCCGCGGCGCCGGGTGAGGCGCCGTCCCGGTACCAGCCGGCGAGGTTGCGCTGGTCCATGGGCGGGGTGGCCACCTGGTGGGCGGCGGTGAGCCCGAGGCCCGTGACCGGGGCGTCGACCTTGATCGCCGGGATGCGGATGCGGGTCGGCGCCGAGGCTCCCAGGGGCGGGAAGGCGGGCTGGAGCACGGGAGTGGGCGAGGGTGACGGCGCGGGCGTGGCGGACGACGGCGCGGGCGGGGGCAGCGGTGGCCCGGCGCGGTCGGCGGAGCCGTGCAGGACGAGCCAGCCGCCGCCCGCCGCGAGCACCAGCGCGAGGGCCCCGGCCGCCCACGGGGGGCGGCCGGGGCCGACGCGCGGTGCGCGGGCGCTGCGGTCAGGACTCGGCATTGCGCCCGTTGCGACGGCGCACCACCCGGGCGGCGAGCACGCCGGAGCCGGCGAGCAGCACGGCACCGCCGAGCACCTCGGCCGCGTCGGGCCCGGAGGTGCCGCCGCCGCCGGTGCCGACGGGGCCGTGCGGCCCGGCGCTCGGGGAGGCGCTCGGCGAGGCCCCGGGGGAGGTGGACGGCTTGGGCGAGGTGCTGGGGGATGCGCTCGGGGATCCGCTGGGCGAGGAGGAGGGCGAGCTGGAGGGGGACGACGACGGGGACGGCGAGGAGGTGGCGCAGGAGACCTCGAAGACCTTGTGCTTCGCGCTGCCGTTCTCGCCGACGAACGTCCAATCGAGCTTGTAGTGCCCGTCCGGCAGGCTGTACGTCTGGGTCGAACCGGTGCCGTTGATGAGGACGATGCTCCCGGCGAGCACCTGGGCCGTACCGGTGGGCGGCTGCTGCTCGATCGTCCAGTTGACCAGCTGGACGGTGTCGAAGTTGAAGGCGTCCAGGTAGAACTTGCAGACCTTGGGGTCATTGTTCTGGCTGGAGACGGGCGTGCTGCTGTCGTGCACCTTCACGTCGCCGTTGTCGCCGGGCGCGGCGAACGCGGTCGGCGCGGCGCCGAGGGTCAGGGTGGCCGCGACGGCGGCGGCGGTGAGGAAACGGGCGGGGAGGAGGGCTCTCACGGGGGTTGGCTCCAAGCTTCGGGACCGCTCCCGGGGGCGGGCGGCCGTGGTGCACCACCGTCGGCTCGGGCGCCCCCCGGGGCAACCGTGCCACGCGCGCGCCCTCCCCGGTTCCCCACAATGGCCCAGCGGCGGCCCGATGGTCCGTATGCTCCAGAGCGCGCCCCGGGCCGGCGCCGCGAACCACCCTTCGCCGGCCGTCGTTGATGCGTCAACTTCCTTACTGGAGGCTTACCTTGGTGTTCCGTAGCGAGTTCCCGGACGTCCCGCCGATCGACCTGCCGATCCACGATGCGGTGCTGCGCGACGCCGCGCGCCACGGTGACCGTCCGGCCCTGGTCGACGGCGTCACCGGGGAGGGTGTCGGCTACGCACGGCTCGTCGAGGCCGTCGACCGCGTCGCCGCGGGGCTGGCCGCCGCCGGGGTGCGCCAGGGGGACGTCCTGGCCCTGTTCAGTCCCAACAGCACCGCCTACCCGATGGCCTTCTACGGCGCCACCCGAGCCGGAGCCACCGTCACCCCCGTGCCCTCCCTGGCCACCCCCGCCGAACTCGCCGGCCAGCTCGGCGACGCCGGCGCCCGCTGGCTGGTCACCGCCACCCCCCTGCTGCCCACCGCCGCCCGCGCCGCCGACCTGCTCGCCGAGCAGGGCCGCCCGCTCGCCGGCACGATCGTCCTCGACGGCGCCGAGGGCCACCTCTCCCTCGCCGACCTGCTCGCCGCCCCCGGCCCCGCCCCCGAACTCGTCGTCGACCCCGCCCGGGACGTCGCCGTGCTCCCGTACTCCAGCGGCACCACCGGGCTGCCCAAGGGCGTCATGCTCACCCACCGCTCCATCGCCACCAACCTCGCCCAGTGCGACGCCCTCTACCGCCCCGCCGAGGGCGAGCGCATCCTCGCCGTCCTGCCCTTCTTCCACATCTACGGGCTGACCGCGCTGCTCAACCAGCCGCTGCGCTGCGGCGCCACCGTCGTCGTGCTGCCCCGCTTCGACCTCGAGCAGTTCTGCCGCACCATCGAGGAACAACGCGTCCAGGCCCTCTTCGTGGCCCCGCCCATCGCCCTCGCCCTCGCCAAGCACCCGATCGTCGACCGCTACGACCTCTCCTCCGTCGAGTACCTGCTCTGCGCCGCCGCCCCCCTCGACCCGGAACTCGCCGCCGCCTGCGCCGACCGCCTGGGCCTGCCGCACCTGCTCCAGGGCTACGGCATGACCGAGCTCTCCCCGGTCACCCACGTGGTCTCCCCCCAGGAGAGCGACCCCTCGCCCGGCTCCGTAGGCCGTATGGTCCCCTCCACCGAGCTGCGCGTCGCCGCCCTCGACGGCACCGACGACGACCTCGGCCCCGACCTGCCCGGCGAACTGCTCATCCGAGGCCCCCAGGTGATGAAGGGCTACTTCGGCCGTCCCTCCGACACCGCCGCCACGGTCGACGCCGAGGGCTGGCTCCACACCGGCGACATCGGCTTCGTCGACGGCCGGGGCTACCTGCACATCGTCGACCGGGTCAAGGAGCTCATCAAGTACAAGGGGTACCAGGTCGCCCCCGCCGAACTCGAGGCCGTCCTCCTCGGCCACCCGCAGATCGCCGACGCCGCCGTCATCGGCGTCACCGACGCCGACGGCACCGAATGCCCCAAGGCGTTCGTCGTCCGCGCCCCCGGCAGCGGCCTCACCGCCGAGGAGGTCACCGGCTACGTCGCCGGGCAGGTCGCCCCCTACAAGAAGGTCCGCGCCGTGGAGTTCGTCGACGCCGTCCCCAAGTCCGCTGCCGGTAAGATCCTGCGCCGCGAACTGCGCGCCCGCGAGGCCCAACGCGAGGGGGCGGCCCTCTGACCCCCGGCGGGCGAGGACCGCGGCCCGTCTGTGAAGATCGACCGACCGCGACGCCGTCCGAACAGGAACCACCGCCCGCCATGACCAGCCAGCACCCCGCCCGCACACCCCAGCAGGACCGCAGCCGCGCCACCCGCGCCCGGCTGCTCGCGGCGGCCGTCGAGTGCCTGGCCGAACTCGGCTGGCAGGGCTCCACCGTCACCGTCGTCGCCGAACGGGCTGGCGTCTCCCGGGGCGCCGCCCAGCACCACTTCCCGACCCGCGAGGACCTGTTCACCGCGGCCGTCGAACACGTCACCGCCGAGCGGCTGGCAGCCGTCCGCGCCCACGCGGACGAACTGCCGGCCGCCGGCCCCGACCGCACCCGCGCCGTCGTCGACATGATCGTGCGCCTCTACACCGGCCCCGACTTCCGCGCCGCCCTCCACCTGTGGACCGCCGCCGCCACCGAAGAGGCCCTGCGCGAGCGCATCGTCTTGCTCGAAGGCCGCGTCGGACGCGAGGCCCACCGCGCCGCCGTCGAGTTCCTCGACGCCGACGAGACCCGCCCCGGCGTGCGCGAATCCGTCCAGGCCACCCTCGACCTCGCCCGCGGACTCGGCCTCGCCAACCTGCTCACCGACGACAGCCATCGACGTTCCGGGGTGATCCGGTACTGGGCGGGCCTTCTGGAGAGTACGCTGCGCCCGGTACGCCCATGACGCCCGTACACCCGGAGCGGCCGGACGCCCCCAGACCAAGGGGTCGCCGGGCGGCCGATGTCCGTGCAGTCTGGAGAAGAACCCCGGCCGGCACGGACCGCGAGGCCCACCCGGCCGGGCACGAGCCGAACCGGGGTGCTGCCTGATCATGCACGGACACGACTGGGACGCCACCGATGCCGCCGGCCCCGCACCGGGCGGCACCTTCGCACGCCCCGAGGGCCACCGGCTCGTCCCCTTCGCGACGGTCCTGCTCCAGGGAGACGGACTGATCCTGCACTGGAGCGACGACGCCGAGGCCCTGCTCGGCTACAGCGCGGACGAGGCCGTCGGCAGCTACGCCGCCCAGCTGCTCACCGACGGCACCGACCGGCCCGCCGTGCTCGCCCTCTTCTCCCGGATCATGACCGGCAACGGCTGGTCCGGCGTCTTCCCCGTACGCCACCGCGACGGGCACAAGGTCGACCTGGAGTTCCGCACCCACCCCATCGCGGGCCCCGCCGGCACCCTGCTGCTCCTCGCCACCGCCTCCGACACCCGCGCCCTGCACGCCGTCGAGGCCGACCTCGCCGTGCTCGACGGGGTCTTCGGCCGCTCGCCCATCGGCATGGCCGTCTACGACACCGACCTGCGCTTCGTCCGGATCAACGAGGCCCTCGCCCGGATGAACGGCGTCCCCGTCGCCGGCCACCTCGGCCGCCGCATATCCGCCGTCCTGCCCGGCATCAACACCGCCGAGATCGAACAGACCATGAGACAGGTCCTCAAGACCGGCAAACCCGTGGTCGACGCCCGCTCCCACGGCCGCGTCCCCGGGGACCCGCGCCGCGACCGCGCCTGGTCCGCCTCCTACTTCCGGCTCGAGGACTCCACCGGCCGGGTCTTCGGCGTCTGCTCCTCGATCATCGACGTCACCGAACGCTTCCAGGCCGAGGCCCGCGCCGCCCGCGCGCAGGAACGACTCGCCACCATCGCCGAGGCCACCGCCCGCATCGGCACCACCCTCGACCTCCAGCGCACCGCCGAGGAGCTCATCGAGGCCGTCGTCCCCCGCTTCGCCGACTTCGCCACCGTCGACCTCCTCGAACCCGTCCTGCGCGGCTCCGAGCCCAGCGCCATCCCCACCGACCGCACCATCACCCTGCGGGCCGTCGCCGTCGGAGAATCCTACGAATCCGGCCTCGCCCACGCCGTCGACGTCGTCGGCGAGACCAGCGAGTACGCCCCCGACCGCAGCTACACCCAGTGCCTGCGCAGCGGGAAGCCGCTGCTGCGCGCCCACGTGGACGAGGAGGTGCTGCGCGGACTGGTCTCCAGCGAGGACCGCGTCGCCCCCGGGATGGCGGCCGGCATCCACTCGTACCTGATGGTGCCGATCACCGCCCGCGGCATGGTCCTCGGCGGCTCCGAGTTCATCCGCATGCGCAACCCCGAGCCGTTCACCGACGCCGACGTCGCGCTCGCCGAGGAACTCGTCGCCCGCACCGCGCTCGCCCTCGACAACGCCCGCCTCTACCGGCGCGAGCGCGAGACGGCGCTCACCCTCCAGCGCAGCCTCCTGCCCCAGGAGATCAACCGCACCCTCGGCCTGGAGATCGCCTACCGCTACCTGCCCAGCAGCGTGGTCAGCGAGGTCGGCGGCGACTGGTTCGACGTGGTGCCGCTCTCCTGCGGGCGCGTCGCCCTCGTCGTCGGCGACGTCATGGGCCACGGCATCCGCGCCGCCGCCACCATGGGCCAGCTGCGCACCGTCGCCCGTACCCTCGCCACCCTCGACATGCCGCCCGAGCAGGTCCTCACCCGACTGGACGAAACCGCCTCCGGCATCGGCGAGGGCCAGTTCGCCACCTGCATCTGCGCCGTCTACGACCCGCTGGAGCGCACCGTCCAGGTCGCCTCCGCCGGCCACCTGCCGCCCGTATGGGTCGGCCCCGACGGCATACCCCGCAGGGTCGAGGTGCCGCCCGGGGTGCCGCTGGGCGTCGGCGGGGTCGCCTTCGAGTCCATCGAGTTCACCCTCCCCGAGGGCGGGCTCGTCACCCTCTACACCGACGGCCTCGTCGAGCGGCGCGGGCAGGACATCGACGCCGGGATCGACCACCTCGCCCGCACCCTCGCCGGGCCCGGCCGCACGCTGGAGGAGAACTGCGACGCCGTCGTCTCCGCGCTCGTGACCGACGGCACCGAGGACGACATCGCGATGATCATGGCCCGGGTGCTCCCGCTGCCCGCCGACCGCATCGCCACCCTCCCCCTCACCGGCGGCGGCCGGGTGCCCGGCCAGGCCCGACGCTTCACCCGCGCCACCCTGGAGACCTGGGGCCTGAGCGCGCTGTCCGACTACGCCGAACTGCTCGTCAGTGAACTCGTCACCAACGCGCTGCTGCACGCCGACGCCCCGCGCCGGCTGCGGCTCTTCCGCGACCGGGTGCTCACCGTCGAGGTCTCCGACGCGGGCGGGCAGACGCCGCAGCTGCGGCCCTTCGCGGAGCAGGACGAGGGCGGGCGCGGGATGTTCCTGGTCAGCGAGCTGGCCCACCGGTGGGGGAGCCGGCTGACGCGGGACGGCAAGGTGGTCTGGGCGGAGCTGGAACTGCCGTTCGGGGTGAACTGAGAGGTCCCCCCCGCACGTGGTCGTGCGGGGGGACCGGGGTCGGCTCAGGCTACGGTCTTCTCGGCTTCCTGAGCCGGGGTCACCTCGACGGGGGCCTCCCGGGTGGGGGTCCGCTGGGTGAGGGTGTTTCGGGCGGGGGCCTGCTGAGCGGGGGCCTCCTGGGCGGGGAGCCCGCGCAGCAGACGCCAGGCCATCAGCGCCGAGCCCGCCAGCAGCAGGGCCGCCAGCAGTCCGGCGGAGTTCATGCCCTGGACGAACGCGTCCCTGGCGCTGGCCAGCAGCGGGGCGGCGACGTCCGCCGGCAGGGTGCCGGCCGTCTCCACGGCCGCGCCCAGGGACTCGCCCGCACGGGCGGTGGCCTCCGGGCCCGCGGTCGCGGGGACGGTCAGGCCGCTCGCGTAGATCGAGCCGACCACCGAGCCGACCAGCGCGATGCCGAGCGCCGTGCCCAGCTCGTAGGCCGTCTCCGAGACCGCCGAGGCGGCCCCCGCCTTGTCGGCGGGCGCGGCGGTGAGCACCAGGTCCGCGCTGAGGGTGTAGGCCACGCCCTCGGCCGTGCCGACCACCAGGAACGAGGCGGCCAGCGCCAGGTAGGTGGTGTCCTGCTGGAGGAAGCCGAGGACGCCCATGCCGAGGCCCATCGCCAGCAGACAGGTCGTCAGCAGCGTCCGGGCGCCGAAGCGGCGGGCCAGCCGGGCCGTCAGCAGACCACCGGCCACCGAGCCCGCGAAGGCGGGCAGCTCGGCCAGACCCGCCTGCAGCGGGCCGTAGCCCCGCACCAGCTGGAGGTACTGGGAGCTGACGAAGATCACGCCCGAGACGCCGACCAGCGAGATCAGCGAGGCCGTGACCGCCGCGGTGAAGCGCCGGTTCGCGAAGAGCCGCACGTCCAGCAGCGGGCTCTCCAGCCGCAGCTGGCGCCGGACGAAGACGGTCAGCGCGGCGGCGCCGAGCAGGAAGGTCACCGGTACGTCCCAGCGGGCCAGGCCGTGGGCGGCGGCCTCCTTGATCGCGTACACCACGCCGATCACCCCGGCCATGGACAGCGCCACGCTCAGCACGTCCCAGCGGCCCGGCTTCGGGTCCTTCGACTCCGGCAGCAGCCGGGCACCGAGGACGAGCAGCAGGACCAGCACCGGGATGTTCATCAGGAACACGGAGCCCCACCAGAAGTGCTCCAGCAGCACCCCGCCGACCACCGGCCCGAGCGCGGCGCCGGCCGTGGCCGCCGCGCCCCAGATGCCGATCGCGGTGGCCCGCTCGCGGTCGTCCGGGAACAGGGCGCGGATCAGCGAGAGGGTGGAGGGCATGATCGTCGCCCCGGCCACGCCGAGCAGCGCGCGGGCCAGGATCAGCCAGCCGGGGCCAGGCGCGTAGGCGGCCAGCAGCGAGGCGGCGCCGAAGGCGGCGGAGCCGATCAGCAGCAGCTTCTTGCGGCCGATCCGGTCGCTGAGCGCGCCCATGCTGACCAGGAGGCCGGCCAGGACGAAGGAGTAGGAGTCGCCGATCCAGAGCAGCTGGGTGCCGCTGGGGCGCAGCGTCTCGCTGATGGACGGGATGGCGAGGGAGAGGACGGTCGCGTCCAGGGCCACCACGGTGACGGCCAGGACGAGGACGGCGAGGCCCGTCCAGCGGGTGCTGTGGAGGTCGCGGGTGTCGGTGCGGGCAGGGGCGGTGCTGCTCATGGGGTATCGGTTTCCGGTTTCCGGTCCGGTGCGCTGGGGGTGGGGGCGGGGGG
>NZ_JOCF01000072.1 GCF_000720635.1 Streptomyces sp. NRRL WC-3742
TCGGCGCAGACGACGGACTTGCGGGTGAACCAGACGACGCCGGCGTTGTTCGCGAAGTATCCGGAGCCGGAGGACATGGCTGCGGCGAACCCGGAGGAGTTGCAGGAGATCATCCGGCCGACCGGGTTCTTCCGGAACAAGGCGAAGTCGCTGATCGGGCTCTCGATCGCCCTGCGGGACAACTTCGGTGGTGAGGTGCCGAAGACCCTGGAGGAGATGGTTACGCTGCCTGGCGTGGGCCGGAAGACGGCCAACGTGGTCCTTGGAAACGCTCGTGATCCTAAAACGGGAGAACCCTTCGGTGTACCCGGCATCACCGTCGACACCCATTTCGGGCGGCTGGCCCGCCGTTTCGGGTGGACGGCGGAGGAGGACCCGGTGAAGGTCGAGGCGGCCGTGGCCGAGATCTTCCCGAAGTCCGAGTGGACGATGCTCTCCCACCGCGTGGTCTTCCACGGCCGCCGGATCTGCCACTCCCAGAAGCCCGCCTGCGGCGCCTGCCCGATCGCGCCGCTGTGCCCGTCCTACGGGGAGGGCGAGACGGACCCGGAGAAGGCGGCGAAGCTGCTCAAGTACGAGATGGGCGGGCAGCCCGGCCAGCGGCTGCGCCCGCCGGCGGACTTCCCCGGCGAGGCCGCGGCCCGCGCGGACGCCGCCGCCCACCAGGGGCAGGCCGCGGACCTGCGCACCGCACGAAGTGAACAATCCGAACGATCCGAACGCACCGAACGAACCGAACGAAGCGGGGGCCGCGCATGACCCGGGGCATCGAGCTGGACGGCCTGCCGACGTGGCTGGAGCCCGTACGGGAGGCCGCCGAGCGGGTCCTGCCCGAGCAGCTGAGCCGCTTCCTGCCGCCCACCGAGGGCGGCCGTGCGGCGGCCGTGCTGATGCTCTTCGGCGAGGGTCCGGACGGGCCGGACCTGCTGCTGATCGAGCGGGCTCGCTCGCTGCGCTCGCACGCCGGCCAGCCGTCCTTCCCCGGTGGCGCGCTGGATCCTGAGGACGGTGACCCGGCCGGCCCGGGTCCGATCGCGGCGGCGCTGCGCGAAGCCTGGGAGGAGACGGGCCTGGACCCGGCCGGGGTGCAGGTGTTCGCCGAACTGCCCCGGCTGTTCATCCCGGTGAGCCGGTTCGTGGTGACCCCGGTGCTGGGCTGGTGGCGCGAGGAGTCGCCGGTGCGGCCGGTGGACCGGGGCGAGACCGGCGCGGTGTTCCGGGTGACGATCGCCGAGCTGGCGGACCCGGCGAACCGGGTGCGGCTGCGGCACCCGTCCGGGCACGTCGGCCCGGCCTTCGCGGTGGCCGGGCGGCTGGTGTGGGGGTTCACGGCCGGGGTGATCGACCGGGTGCTGCACCACAGCGGCCTGGAGCTGCCCTGGGACCCGTCCAGGATCGTCTCCCTCTCCGACGAGGCGCTCGCCCTGGTGCAGGGCGACCTCGACCATTCCCGGGCGCTGCTGGGCGACGCCGGCGCCTCGTGACCGGTGGCCGGCGGGCGTCCCCCGCGGGCGCCCGTTCCCGCCGTGGCGGCGGGGACCACCGAGGTCGGCGCCACCGTACGGGCCCCGTCCGTGGGAGGGTGTCGGAGTGAACGTCCTGGATGTGCTGCTGATCGCCGCTGCCGTGGGATTCGCCGTGTCCGGCTACCGGCAGGGTTTCGTGGTGGGGATCCTGTCGCTGGTCGGCTTCCTCGGCGGCGGCCTGCTGGCCGTCCAACTGCTGCCGCTGCTGCTGGACCACCTCAGCCCGGGCACCACGGCCTCGGTGGTGGCCGTGGTGGTGGTGATCGTCTTCGCGGCGATCGGCCAGGCCGTCACCGCGCACTTCGGCTGGAAGCTGCGCGGCCACATCGAGCGCCGCCCGGCCCGGGTGATCGACGCGACCGGCGGCGCCGCCGTGAACGTGCTGTCGATGCTGCTGGTCGCCTGGCTGATTGGTTCGGCGCTGGCCGGAACGTCCCTGCCGACGGTCTCCAAGCAGGTCCGCTCCTCGAGGATCCTGGCCGGTGTCCAGGACGCGCTGCCGGGCGACGCCCCGAACTGGTTCTCCGACTTCTCCAAGGTGCTCGCCCGCAACGGCTTCCCGCAGGTGTTCAACCCCTTCGAGCACGAGCCGATCACCCAGGTCGACATCCCCGACCCGTCCCTGGCCGCCAGCCCGGCGGTGGCGAAGGCCAAGCAGAGCCTGGTCAAGGTGGTCGGCACCGCGACCTCCTGCGGCAAGACCCTGGAGGGCAGCGGCTTCGTCTTCGCCCCGCACCGGGTGATGACCAACGCCCACGTGGTCGGCGGGGTCGACGAGCCGACCGTGCAGATCGGCGGCGTCGGCCAGCTCTACGACGCCACGGTGGTCCGCTACGACTGGCAGCGCGACATCGCCATCCTGGACGTGCCCAAGCTGAACGCCCCGCCGCTCGCCTTCGCGGGCGAGGCGAAGACCAACGACAGCGCGATCGTCGCGGGCTTCCCGGAGAACGGCGCCTTCAACGTCCAGCCCGCCCGCATCCGCGGCCGCATCCAGGCCAACGGCCCGGACATCTACCACCGCGGCCAGGTGGTGCGCGACGTCTACTCGGTGCGCTCGGTGGTCCGTCAGGGCAACAGCGGCGGACCGCTGCTCACCCCGGACGGCCAGGTGTACGGCGTGGTGTTCGCCAAGTCGCTGGACAGCGCGGACACCGGATACGTGCTGACCTCCGCCGAGGTGCGCGAGGACGCCGTGCAGGGCGGCGAGGCGACCACGAAGGTCGACACCCAGGGCTGCGCGCTCTGAGGACCGGAGGTTCGGCGGGCGGCCACGGCCGCGCTTTCCGTCGAACCGTCAGTCCGCCCTGATAGCCTCAGCCGCGCCTCACCCGTTCGGCTCAACCGGGCGCCGTCCCGGAGTGAGCGAACGGGAGGTCGTGGCAGTCCGATGATGGGTCACTCGCACGCGGTGAGCGGGGCGATGCTGTACGCGGCCTCGGCTCCGTTCCTGCCCCCGCTGCTGCTGCACACCACGCTGCAGCCCGCGGACATACTGATGG
Organism: Streptomyces sp. NRRL WC-3742; assembly: GCF_000720635.1. GTDB lineage: Bacteria > Actinomycetota > Actinomycetes > Streptomycetales > Streptomycetaceae > Kitasatospora. The sequence continues at coordinate 3,029 of NZ_JOCF01000072.1, forward strand.
GCACGGTGCTGTGCGCGGGCGCGGCCCTGCTGCCGGACCTCGACCACCACGACGGCTCGATCGCCAACTTCCTCGGGCCGGTCTCCAAGGCGCTCTGCCGCTTGGTCGCCTGGATCTCCGGCGGGCACCGGCACGCCACCCACTCGCTGCTGTTCGTCGCGCTCATGGGCGCCGGCACCTGGGCGGGCGTCACCTTCCTGGGCCGCTACTTCACCCTCTCGGTGACCTTCTTCCTGCTGGCCCTGGCGATCAGGGCGCTGCGGCTCTGCCCGCCGAGCAACGGGCCGGAGGCGTGGATCACCGTCATCGGGCTGGCCGCGCTGGGCACCTTCGGGATGAACACCTGGATGCCCAGCGCACCCGGCTGGCTGCCGTACGCGGTGGCGCTGGGCACGCTGGCGCACCTGCTGGGCGACTGCCTGACGAAGAAGGGCGCGCCGCTGCTGTGGCCGCACAAGGAGCGCTACGAGATCGTGCTGATCAAGCGCAGCGGCAACAGCGTCGAGACCAAGGTGCTGGTGCCGATCATGTCGGTGGCGACCTTCGTCCTGCTCTGGTTCACGGCGCTGTCGCCGACGATCGTGAACTGAACAGCCGTGAACCAGGCAGTCGTGAACTGAGCAGTCGTGAACTGAACAGGCATGAACCCGGCAGGCGTGAACCCGGCAGTCGTGAGCCGGGCGGCGCGTCGGGAGGACGGGCGGCGCGGGGCCTCAGGTCTCGCGCCGCAGCCGCGCGCCCACCCAGCGGGCGCGCCGGCCGAGGATGCTCGAGATGCCGAGCTGGCGCTGCGCGCCGCGCTGGGGGTGTTCGGCTCCGTCGAAGCCGAGATCGTCGGCCCAGTCGGGGCGGTGGGTGGAGCGCTGGGGGCTGTTGTGGCGTCGGCCGCTCGAGGCGCCGCCGCGATCGGGCATCCAGGTCATACCGGAATGGATGCCCCTGGGCCGGTCGGGGTAACCGCCCGGGGCGGGTCGAATGTGGCCTATGCGCTTGTCATATGAGCGTCATGTCCCTGCAATATCAGGGGAGTTGGGCCGACGGCCTCCCGTCCGGCCCGCCCTCACTCCTTGTGCCGGCCCACCCAGTCCAGCAGCTCCGCGGTGAACTCCTCCGGCGCCTCCTCGTGCGGGAAGTGCCCCACCCCCGGCAGCAGCCGCCAGCGGTACGGCGCCGCCACGTACTCGCCGCCGCCGAGCGCGGTGTGCGACAGCAGCACCGGGTCCGAGGCGCCCTGGACGTGCAGGGTCGGCGCGGTGATCGGCTTCTTCATCCGCCGGGCGAACTGGATGCCGTCCGGCCGCGCCAGCGACCGCAGCAGCCAGCGGTACGGCTCGATCGAGCAGTGCGCGGTGCTCGGGATCTGGATCGCCTGCCGGTAGGCGTGCACGGCCGTCGCATCCAGGCCGTTCGGACGGGACCACTCCTCGAGGTATCGGCCGACCAGCGCGGCGTCGTCCGCCACCAGACGGCGTTCCGGTATCCACGGCCGCTGGAAGCCCAGGACGTGCTCGAAGGCGGCGAACTGGCGACGGTCGGTCAGCAGCGCCCGGCGCAGGTCCCGGGGGTGCGCGGCGGACACCACGGTGAGGCTCTGGATGACGGAGGGCCGCATCACCGCGGCCACCCAGGCCAGGGTGCCGCCGGAGGCGTGGCCGACGAGGTGCGCCCGGCGCTCGCCGAGCGAGCGGATCACGCCGGTGATGTCCAGGGCGAGGTTGCCCGGGTCGTACCCGCGCGGGGTGCGGTCGCTGCCGCCGATGCCCCGCAGGTCGAGCGCGACGGCCCGGTAGCCAGCCTCGGCCAGCGCGGTCAGCTGGTGGCGCCAGGCCCACCAGTACTCGGGCCAGCCGTGCACCAGCAGCACCAGCGGGCCGGAGCCCAGCTCGGCGATGTGGAAGCGGGCGCCGTTGGCCGCGAGGTCGCGGTGCGTCCACGGGCCGGCCTGCCGGATGCTCCACGCCTCGGCGACGCCGTCCGTCGGGCCGTCTGCCGCACCGTCCGCGGAGGCGGCTCCGGAACCGGCCCCGGCTCCCGTCCCCGGGGCGGAGTCGAGGCCCGAGGCGAGGTCCGTGGCATGGCCCGAGTCCGTGGCAGGGCCCGAGACGCGGTCCGTGGCGTGGCCCGTGGCGCGGCCGGAGTCGGCGGACGGGCGCGCGGCTGGGGGCTTCTGGTCGAGCGGCATACCGAGAGCGTGTCACATCCGCGCGTCGCGGACGCGCCCGGCACTCGCCATCGGCGGGTCCGGGCGCGCTGCGGGCACCGTCCGGTGGTTACGGGATGCGGCCCAGGCCCCGGTCGATCTCCTCCTGGGTGGCCGGACGCGGCCGGGCGCTCTTCAGCACCTCGGCGGTCTTCTGGACGCCCTCGATGGTGCGCTCCGGCTTCTGGATGCGCTTGAAAAAGCGCACGGCCACGAACCCGACCACCCCGGCGAGGATCAGGTGCAGGACGGCCGAGAGCAGGAACGACCAGCCGAGCGGCACGCCCATCCAGTGGAAGGCGAAGGCGATCGCGATGCTGATCATCGGGATGGCGGCGAGGGCGAGCACACCGGCGACGGCGATGAAGACCCCGCCGGAGACACCGCGCTTCACGTCCGCGCGGATCTCGGCCTTGGCGAGCGCGATCTCGTCGTGGACCAGCGCGGACAGGTCGGCGGTGGCCGCGGCGAACAGCTGCCCCACCGAACGCTCGCCCTCGTGGGGCGCCCGGCCGTTGCTGGACGGGTCTGCGGCTCCTGCGGGCATCAGCGGTTCTCCTCTGCGGCTGTGCGGCGTGACGCCGCCGGGTGGTGCGGGTCCGGGGGGCCGGTGGGGGCTCCGGAGGCGTCAGTGGACTGTCGACAGCTCAGAATCATGCCCTTAGCGGTCAGTCGGACACCACTCCGGGGCCCCGCCGGAGTGGTGCGTCGGGGCGGCGGCAGGGCCCTGGGACGGGCTCTGCGGGGTGTCAGCGGGCCGCTGCGGGGCCGTCCGAGGAGCCCTGGGCGTCCGGGGCCCCCTGGGCGCTGCGGGCCCGCCAGGCAGGGTCGTCCGACTGGTAGACGTCCGGGACGCCGTCGCCGTCCGTGTCCCGGTCCTCCTCCGCGCACAGCTCCCGGTAGTGCCGGTTGCGCAGCTTCAGCAGAACGGTGGCGACGACGGCGCAGAGCAGCGAGCCGACCAGGACGGCCGTCTTGGAGCGGTCGGCGAGCGCCAGGTCGTCCGGGAAGGCCAGCTCGCTGATCAGCAGCGAGACGGTGAAGCCGATGCCCGCGAGCACCGCGACGGAGAACAGGTCGGCCCACTTGAGCTGCGGGTTCAGCTCGGCCCTGGTGAAGCGGGCGGCCAGCCAGGTGCCGCCGAAGATGCCGACCGTCTTGCCGACGAGCAGGCCGATCACGATCCCGAGCGGGGCGGCCTGGGTGAACACCTCGCGCAGCGCCGGGCCGGAGATCGTCACCCCGGCCGCGAACAGCGCGAACACCGGGACGGCGAGGCCGGCCGAGAGCGGGCGCACCAGGTGCTCGATGTGCTCGCCGGGGGAGTGCTCCTCGTCGCCCTCCCGGTGGCAGCGCAGCATCAGGCCCATCGCGACGCCCGCGACCGTGGCGTGGATGCCGCTCTCGTGCATCAGCGCCCAGACCACGACGGCCAGCGGCACGAACAGGTACCAGCCGTGCACCCCGCGCCGGTGCAGGAACCAGAACAGCACCAGGCCCGCGAAGGCCAGGCCGAGCGCCCAGAACTTGATGCCGGAGCTGTAGAAGACCGCGATGATCAGAATCGCGATCAGGTCGTCGACCACGGCGAGGGTCAGCAGGAAGGCGCGCAGCGCGGACGGCAGGTGGCTGCCGACGACGGCCAGCACCCCGAGCGCGAAGGCGATGTCGGTGGCGGTCGGGATGGCCCACCCTCCCGGGTGGCCTCCGCTGCCGGAGTTGACGAGGGCGAAGAGGATCGCGGGCAGCGCCACCCCGCAGACGGCGGCGATCACGGGCAGCAGCGCGGCGCTGGGAGTGCGCAGCTCGCCCGCGACGAACTCGCGCTTGAGCTCGACGCCGGCGACGAAGAAGAAGATCGTCAGCAGGCCGTCCTTGGCCCAGCCGGCGAGGGTGAGGTCGAGGTGGAGCGGGCCGGAGGGGCCGATCCGGAAGTCGATCACGCTCTCGTAGGCGTTCGGCCATATGTTGGCCCAGATCAGCGCGATCACGGCGGCGCCCAGCAGGAGCATGCCGCCGACGGTCTCGGTGCGCAGGGCGTCGGTGATGAAGGTGCGCTCGGGGAGGGACAACCGGCCGAGCAGCTGCCGGCGTCGGGTCGTCGGCTCGTGGACGGGCGGCTGGTCGGTCACGCGGGACCTCCTGGGGGCTGGGAGCGGCAACGAACGCATGCGTGATGCGGTTGCCGACCAGACTTCCCGGCGCGCCCTGTGACGCCCGTGTCCCGTGCGTGGGGATCTTGATGCGTCCTTAGCAGTCTACGGGACGTGCGGGTGACATCCGGATTGTCCTATTCAAGGACTTAAGCCCTGGAGGCCGGTTCTGCACCCGGGGGGAGCAGAACCGCGGCACCCGAACGGCCCTCGCCGCGTGCACCCGGGTGAACGCGTTCCTATCGTCGGTCGCAGGCGCCGCCCGGTCCGGGTGGGCGTTTTCCCCGCTTCTCCCCGCTTCTCCCGCTTTCCTTCGCTCCAAGTCCCTCTCGTCCCGCTCTCGTCGCTGGAGGCACGACCATGCCCGGTGGTGGCACCACCACGCCCGAACCGCCGCTGTTATCCGATGCCGGTGATCTGCCCGCCGACGTCCCCGCCGACCTCGGACGGCTGCTCCGCCCGCTGTTCCGCGCCTCCGCCCCCGGCGGCGGCGTCGCCGTCGCGGTGATCCGGGGCGACGAACGGACGGTCGCCTGCCGCGGGCACGCCGACCGCTCCGGCGAGCACCCCGTCCGGGCCGACACCCGGTTCGAGCTCGGCTCCGTCACCAGGACCTTCACCGGACTGCTCCTCGCCGAGATGGCCGCCCGCGGCGAGGTCCGGTACGACGATCCGATCGACCGCTACCTGCCCGCCGGCGCCGTCCCCGGCTACCCGTACGAGCGGCCCATCACCCTGCTCCACCTGGCCACCCACACCTCGGGGCTGCCCCGGCTCCCGGTCGGCCTGCTGCCGGCCGCCGCCCCGCATTGGTTCACCCACCCCTACGCCACCTTCGGCCCGACGCACCTGCTCAGAGCGCTGTCCCGGACCCCGGTCCGCGGCACCCCCGGCACCCAGGTGCGCTACTCCAACCTCGGCTGCGGACTGCTCGGACTGCTGCTCTCCAACGCGGCCGGCCAGCGGTACGACGACCTGCTGGCCGCCCGGGTCTGCGGACCCCTCGGCCTGATCGACACTTCCTGCGGGCCCGGCCGGGAGGGCACCGCCGGGTACCGGCGCGGCCGGTGGGTGCCCTCCTTCCGGCTGCCCGCGCTGCCGGGCGCGGCGGCGCTGCGCTCGACGGCCGACGACATGCTCCGCTACCTCCAGGCCCACCTGTCGCTGGACGCCGTCCCGCTGCCGGAGCGGGCCGATGCGGCGGCGCTGCGGACGGCGCTCGGCGAGGTCCGCCGCCCCAGGGCCGGGCGGCTCCGGGGCGGCGGCACCCGGATCTGCCTGGGGTGGAAGCAGCGCCCGCTCGCCGCAGGGCCCGACGGGGAGGGGCCCGACGGGGAGGGGCCTGACGGCACGGAGTGTGAGACGGAGTCGGACGGGCTGGTGTTCCACACCGGCTCGACCCGGGGATTCACCGCCTTCATCGGGTTCAGCCCCCGGGCCCAGGTGGGGCTGGCGGTGCTGGCGGGCGCCCGGTCGCTGCGCGGCCGATGGGTGGCGCAGAGCGCCTTCGAGACGCTGCGCACCCTCGCCGCCGACCGCCGCCCGGCGGGAGTCGCGAACTGACGGGGGCCGCGGATTGACGGGTTGACGTGTCTACCGAGGCGTCCGTCGAGGCGTCCGTCGAGGCGTCCGTCGACGTGTCCGTCGACGTGTCCGTCGACGTGTCCGTCGACGTGTCCGTCGACGTGTCCGTCGACGTGTCCGCCGTGGAAGGCGGACCCGGACGCGGCGGTGCCCCGGGCGGAGACCTCCGCCCGGGGCACCGTCAGGTCCCGCGCTGTGCTCAGCCCTCGGTGCCGACCGGCGGCAGCTGGGCCTGGATCTGGCTCATCACCGTGCTGTCGGCCAGGGTGGTGGTGTCACCGACCTCGCGGCCCTCGGCGATGTCGCGCAGCAGGCGGCGCATGATCTTGCCGGATCGGGTCTTCGGCAGCTCGCCGACGACCTTGATCTGCTTCGGCTTGGCGATCGGGCCCAGCGTGCGGCCGACGTGGGCGCGCAGTTCCTCGACCAGCTCGGGGGTCTCGGTGGCGCCGCCGCGCAGGATCACGAAGGCGACGATGGCCTGACCGGTGGTGGCGTCGGTGGCGCCGACGACGGCGGACTCGGCCACGGACGGGTGACCGACCAGCGCCGACTCGACCTCGGTGGTCGAGATGTTGTGGCCCGACACGAGCATGACGTCGTCGACCCGGCCGAGCAGCCAGATGTCGCCGTCCTCGTCCTTCTTGGCACCGTCACCGGCGAAGTAGCGGCCCTTGAAGCGCGACCAGTAGGTCTCGATGTAGCGCTGGTCGTCGCCCCAGATGGTGCGCAGCATGGACGGCCACGGCTCGGTGAGCACCAGGTAGCCGCCGGAGCCGTTGGGGACCTCGTTGGCCTCGTCGTCCACCACGGTGGCCGCGATGCCCGGCAGGGCGCGCTGGGCGGAGCCCGGCTTGGTCTCGGTGACGCCCGGCAGCGGGCTGATCATGATGGCGCCGGTCTCGGTCTGCCACCAGGTGTCCACGATCGGGGTCTTGCCGCCGCCGATGTGCTCCCGGTACCAGACCCACGCCTCGGGGTTGATCGGCTCGCCGACGCTGCCCAGCACCCGCAGCGAGGACAGGTCGAACTTCGCGGGGATGTCGTCGCCCCACTTCATGAAGGTGCGGATCGCGGTCGGCGCGGTGTAGAGGATCGTCACGCCGTACTTCTGCACGATCTCCCAGAACCGGCCCTGGTGCGGGGTGTCCGGGGTGCCCTCGTAGATGACCTGGGTGGCGCCGTTGGAGAGCGGGCCGTAGACGATGTACGAGTGCCCGGTGACCCAGCCGATGTCGGCGGTGCACCAGTAGACGTCCGACTCGGGCTTGAGGTCGAAGACGGCGTGGTGGGTGTAGCTGGCCTGGGTGAGGTAGCCGCCCGAGGTGTGCAGGATGCCCTTGGGCTTCCCGGTGGTGCCCGAGGTGTAGAGGATGAACAGCGGGTGCTCGGCGTCGTGCGCCTCGGGGGCGTGCTCGGTGGACTGGCGGGCGGTGATCTCGTGCCACCACACGTCCCGGCCCTCGGTCCAGGGGATGTCCTGCTCGGTGCGGCGGATCACCAGGACGTGCTCGACACCGTCGACCTTGGTGAGGGCCTCGTCGATGGCGGGCTTGAGGGCGGAGGGCTTGCCGCGGCGGTAGCCGCCGTCCGCGGTGATGACCAGCTTGGCCTGGGCGTCCTGGATGCGGGAGGCGACGGCGTCGGCGGAGAAGCCGCCGAAGACCACCGAGTGGGTGGCGCCGATACGGGCACAGGCGAGCATCGCGACGACCGCCTCGGCGATCATCGGCAGGTAGACGGCGACGCGGTCGCCCTTGCGGACGCCGAGCTCCAGCAGCGCGTTGGCGGCCTGGGAGACCTCGTCCTTGAGCTGGGCGTAGGTGATCGAGCGGCCGTCGCCGGGCTCGCCCTCGAAGTGGATGGCGACGCGGTCGCCGAGGCCGTTCTCGACGTGGCGGTCGACGCAGTTGTACGCCACGTTGAGCTTGCCGTCGGCGAACCACTTGGCGAAGGGCGGGTTGGACCAGTCGAGGGTCTCGGTCGGCTCGACGGCCCAGCTGAGGCGGCGGGCCTGCTCGGCCCAGAAGCCCAGGCGGTCCTCGGAGGCTTGCGTGTAGGCAGCCGCGGTGACGTTGGCGGCTGCGGCGAGCTCTGCCGGCGGGGCGAAGCGCCGCTCCTCCTTGAGCAGGTTGGCCAGGCTCTCGTTGCTCAACGCGCACTCCTCATCGAGTCATGATCTGGGGCGATCCCGTGCGTGGGGATTGTCCCGTGTGTCCCAGCGCACAGCTCACCAGGCGAACGGGGCAGTTGACAAGAGGCTGCTGGTAATTGGTGTAGACCTTTGACCGAGGATCGAACGGCCGCCCGGGTCGCGCCCCGCATGAGGCGGGGACGCCACCCGGGGCGGTTATCATGCGGCCAGCTCGGGGCCCTCCGTTTCGTCGCGGCACTCCTCGCGGACGGGAGCGGGCTCGGCGGCCCTCACCCGTTCGGCCGACACCCCTGTGGGGCGGGCCTCGACCGGACTGAACGTCCCGGCGGAGCGGTCGAGGACGAACGCCTGGGCGGTCGCGAAGTCGAAGTACATCCCGACAAGCCGCAGGGTGCCCTCCTCCACCCGGCGCTCCACCGCCGGATTCGCCATCAGGTGGTCCAGCTGCTGCACGACGTTGGTGATGCAGAGCTGCTCCGCGAGGTCCACCACCGGCCGGTCGGCGAAGTCGGCGGGCGCCTGGCGCAGCCGTTGCAGCGAGCCGCGGCCGTTGCGCAGCCAGCGGGTCAGCGGGGTGGGCGGACCGGGGCGCTCGTGCACCCCGTCCAGCAGGGCTTTCATCGCGCCGCAGCCGGAGTGGCCGCAGACCGTGATCGAACGGATCTCCAGTGACTCGACGGCGTACTGCACCGCGGCCGCCACGGAGTCGTCGGCGGCCCCGGGTTCGAAGGGGGCGGGCACCAGGTTGCCGACGTTGCGGACGGTGAAGAGATCGCCCGGGCCGCTGTTGGTGATCATGCTGGTGACCATCCGCGAGTCCGCGCAGGTCAGGAAGAGCTGGGAGGGCGTCTGCCCCTCCCGTGCCAGCCGGGCGAGCTCGGGGCGGATCAGCGGGGCGGTGTGCTGCTGGAACACCCGGACGCCGTCCAGCAGGCGGTTGTGCGGGTCCTCCTGCTGCTCGATGCAGTGGTGGCCGACCCAGGGCGTCCAGGCCCGGCAGCGGTGCGGGCCCGGTGAACTGCCCGCGTGCACCGTGCCGTCGGGGTCGAGCACCTCGTCGTCCTGGCGCCGCGTCACCATCGAGACCCGGCCGCCCGTGCCCTGGTGCGCCGTCCGCCAGCCGTGCAGCGTCTCGTACGCGGCGTGGTCCAGGAAGGAGCCGTCGTGGACCACCGTGACCGCACCGCCGGCGGGGATGCCGGTCAGCGCCCGGCTCAGCCGGGGGACGGCGGCGAAGGTGAGCGGGCCGTGGGTGTGGACGGTGACGGAGCCGTCGGAGCCCGTCTCGACGTCCACGTGGGCGCGGGTCAGCCGGTAGAGCGCGAGCAGCACGGCGGTGCCGGCGCCGAGCGCGACGCCGCCCAGCACGCCGAGGCCCACCACGCCGAGCACGGTGACCAGGTACACCGGGAACTCCCGGTGCCGGTGCACGTTGCGGATGTGCGCGAAGTTCACCATCTGCAGACCGACGACCAGCACCAGCGCGGCCAGGGCGGCCAGCGGGATGAGGCGCAGCCCGCCGGTCAGCGCCAGCGCGGCGACGAGCACCCAGACGCCGTGCAGCACCGAGGACCACCGGCTCTGCCCGCCCGCCCGGACGTTGGCGGTGCTGCGGACGGCGCCGCCGGCGATCGGCAGCCCGCCGACCAGCCCGCTGACGAGGTTGGCCAGGCCCTGCCCGCGCAGTTCGCGGTCGAGGTCGCCGGTGCGGTGGGACATCCGGTCGACGGCGACGGCGGACAGCAGCGACTCCACGCTGGCCACGGCGGTGACGGTGAGGACGGCGGCGAGCACCCCGGCGAGTTGGCCGTGCGGCAGGGCGAGCGCCGGCATGTGCGGCGCCCAGGCGGGCAGGTCGATGTGGGCCACGTGCAGATCGAGGGTCAGGGCGAGTGTGGTGGCGGCCGCGACGGCGGCCAGCGGGCCGGGCACCCGGGCCGGTACGGCGCCCAACCGGCCCGCACGGCCCGGTAGTCGGTCCAGCCGGGGCCAGGCCAGCAGGACGGCCACCGTCACCGCGCCGATCAGCAGCGCGGCCGGATGCGGGCCGGCCAACTGCCCGGGCAGCGCGAGGAGGTTGGCGACCGCGGAGCTCTGCGGGGAGCCCCCGAGGACGACGTGCAGCTGTGCGATGGCGATGGCGAAGCCGACCCCGGCCAGCATGCTGTGCACGATGGCGGGCGAGACGGCGAGTGCCGTACGGGCCACCCGGCGTGCTCCGAGCAGGAGTTGGAGCAGCCCGGCGGCCGCCGTGATGGCGCAGGTGGCCTGCCAGCCGTACCGGGCGATGAGCCCGGCGGTGATCACGGTCAGCGCGGCGGAGGGGCCGCTGACCAGGAGCGGGGTGCCGCCGAACAGCCCGACCACGATCCCGCCGACGGCCGCCGCGGCGAGGCCGGCGGTGAGCGGGGCGCCGGTGGCGAGGGCGATGCCGAGCGAGAACGGCACGGCGATCAGGGCGACCACCAGGGAGGCGGAGGCGTCCCGCGCCCAGCGGGCCCGCCCGCCGCCCGGCGGCGCGTGGTCGGTGGTGTCGGAGGCGTTGGGGGCGATGGAGATGTCGAGGGTCATGGTCTTCCCGTCTGTCCGGTGAACGAACGCAGTCAGGTCCGGTGGTGAGTCCGGGGTGCGGCTCGGGGCGGATCGGCTGTCGTGGGTCGCGACGGTGTGGCGGGATGGCGTGGGCTCGGCGGGGAGTGCGGGTGTCACCGGCCGGCGTCGACCATCAGGGCCCGCAGGGGCCCGGGCGAGTTGCGGGAAGTCTCGCCGGAAGGGCCGCTGGACGGACCATCAAGACTCGGTAAACCGAGGGTAATGAAAGCTTTGCACAGCGTCATCCGGAGAGGGAAGCGGAAAAGCCGCGATTCACCCCATTGGGTGGTGGTCGAACCGTTGCGAATCTGCTCGCGATGGTGGACGGGCGGGCCGCACAACGGCGAACGGGCCGCGGCCGGCCCCCGGGGGAGGGGCGGCCGCGGCCCGTTCGGGTCGGCCGGGGCGAGGCGGGTCAGGCCGGGGCGCCCGCCGGGGCGGGGTGCGTGGATCCGGGCGTGAACTCGCCCAGGACGAAGCCCTCGTCGACCTGGGTCGCGAGGTCGATGCCGACCTTGGCGTTGGCCCAGCTCTCGGCGTTGCGGCGGTGGAAGAGCACGGCCTGCTCGGTGTAGCGCCGCGCGTCGCGCAGCCCGTACGCCGCCTCGACCTCGGCGCGCAGCTCCTCGAGCACCGCCCGGTTGGCCGGCTCCAGGGACTTGAGCGGCGGCTCGGCGCCCTGCTCCAGGCGGCGCACCCAGTCGGACTGGCCGAAGGTGGTGAGCAGGTCGTCGCCGACCTCGCGGCGCAGGAACGCCAGGTCGTCCGGGCCCTGCACCTTGTTGCCGATCACCCGCAGCTGCACCCCGAAGTCCCGGGCGTAGTCCCTGTACTGGCGGTAGACGGAGACGCCCTTGCGGGTCGGCTCGGCCACCAGGAAGGTCAGGTCGAAGCGGGTGAACAGGCCGGAGGCGAAGGAGTCGGAGCCGGCGGTCATGTCGGTGACCAGGTACTCGTCGGGGCCGTCCAGCAGGTGGTTGAGAAGCAGTTCCACCGCGCCGACCTTGGAGTGGTAGCAGGCCACCCCGAGGTCCTCCTCGGCGAACGCGCCGGTGGCCAGCAGCCGGACGGAGCCCTCGTCCAGCGCGATGGGGCGGGCGCAGGCGGCGTAGACCGGGTTCTCCTCGACGATCCGCAGCAGGCGCGATCCGCGGCCGGGTGGCGTGGTCTTGATCATCTCGTCGGCCGAGCGGATCAGCGGGTTGTCGCCGCGCAGGTACTCCTTGATCTCCGGCAGGCGCGCGCCCAGGGCGGGCAGCGCGGCGGCCTGAGCGTCCGTCAGTCCGAGTGCGGGGCCCAGGTGCTGGTTGATGTCGGCGTCGACGGCGATCACCGGGCGGCCGGAGGCGGCCAGGTGGCGGATGAACAGTGCGGACAGGGTGGTCTTACCGCTGCCGCCCTTGCCGACGAAGGCGATCTTCATCTGGGACTCCGGCTCTCGCTCTGGGCCCTCGCTCGGGGCCGCCTGCTCAGGGGCCGCAAGCGGAGGCTGCGCCCCTAATTGGAAATCGTTATCGTCTCCGTTAGGCGTCATGCTATCCGGGGTTTGGGTGTCACCGGGGGAGGGAAGTGAGGATTGCCTCTAACGGGTGATGCGGGGTTGCTGTTCCGGGAGGGGCGACCCGTTCATTACTCTCGGGTAGGTGAGCACTGGAACTGATCCCCTCGCCCCGCTGGCCCAGCTCCCCGGGGTGCCCGACGCCGTGGCCGAGGTGCGCAAGGCCGTCGACCGGCTCTACGGCCACCGGGTGATGCGCCGCCGAGCGGCCGAGGTCACCTCCGAGTCCGCACTGCGCGGAGCCCGCGCCTCGGCGGCCCTGGCCGGTGCCGACTGGCCGCTGGAGGAGGTCCGGCGCCGCAGCGACTTCAGCGCCGACCCCGAGGCCCGGACCGTCGGCGCCGCCCTGCGCATCGCCGCCGAGGCGGGCCAGCTGCTCAGCATCTGGCGCCACTCGCCGCTCCAGGTGCTGGCCCGGCTGCACCTGCTCGCCGTCGGCGACGGCGACCCGGGCGCGGGCGCGGGCCGCCCGCGCAAGGCGGGGGAGGGGGTCGAGGACCTGTTCCCCCTCGAGCTCCAGCCCGTCGAGAGCGTCTCCGTGGAGCCCGTGGCCGGCCCGCTGCCCGTACTGCCGCCCGCGCCCGGCGCGGAGGAGGTCGCGGCCCGGCTCGACCAGCTCTCCCGGCTGCTGGTGGCCCGCGCCGAGGGCCAGGGCGTCGGCACACCCGCCCTGGTGGTGGCCTCGGTGGTGCACGGCGAACTGCTCGCGCTGCGCCCGTTCGGCTCGTACAACGGGGTGATCGCGCGGGCCGCCCAGCGGATCGTGCTGATCGCCGAGGGCCTCGACCCGAAGTCGATCTGCCCGGCCGAGGTCGGCCTCGCCGAACTCGGCACCGGGGCCTATCGGCAGGCCCTCGCGGGCTACCTGTCCGGCACGCCGCAGGGGATGGCGGCCTGGATCGCCCACTGCGGCGCCGCGCTGCGGCTCGGCGTCCGGGAGTCCACCGCGGTCTGCGAGGCGATGCAGCGCGGCATGGTCTGATCCGGCCCCCGGCCCCCGGCGCACGTCGGTCGCGCCTGCGGGTCGCCGGGTCGCGCACGTGAATGCGGCGGCACCTGATCCTGCCGGGTGCCGCCGCTGGTGCAGATGTCGGGTGACCAAGCATGCACCGGAAGTGCCGATCAGACGGGGATCCTGCCCGTTCGTCTGGTCCGGCGGCCCGACAGCGGGTCGGCTGCATGTGGGTGCTCGGCTATCTGCACGCGGTCCGTGGGGCCTTAACTGCGTTGTCGGTTCGACCTCTTCGGTCCTGACCGGGTCTCGCGGGCCGTGCTTCATTTGTATCGCGTTTCGGGCGAAAGGGGAACCCGAAAGGTGAACTAAGCGGCGATTGCCCGTTTTGTGACCTTTTGAGGATGTGGACGGGCGTGTCCCGCCCCGGGCCCGGGTCTCAGGCCGCCGGGCGGCGCCGCCGGGCCAGGTACCAGATCACCCCGGCCGTCACCGCGGCCGCCCCGACCGCCACCGCCGTCAGCACCGAACCGCTCGGGGCCGAGAACTCCGGGAGCCGGCGCCGCAGTTGCACCGGCCGGTCGAAGACCAGCACCGGCCACTCCCGGGCCTGCGCCTCCTTCCGCAGCGCGCGGTCGGGGTTCACGGCGGACGGGTGGCCCACCGCCTCCAGTAGCGGCAGGTCGGTGGAGGAGTCGCTGTAGGCGTAGGAGGAGGCCAGGTCGTAGCCCTCCGAGGCGGCCAACTCCCGGATGGCGGCGGCCTTGTTCTCGGCGTAGGCGTAGTACTCGATCTCGCCGGTGTAGCAGCCGTTCTCGACCTTGAGCCGGGTGGCGATCACGTGGTCCGCGCCGAGCAGCGCGCCGATCGGCTCGACCACCTCGGAGCCGGAACTGCTGACGATCACCACGTCCCGTCCCGCCGCGTGGTGCTGCTCGATCAGTGAGGCGGCCTCGTCGTAGATGATCGGGTCGATCAGGTTGTGCAGGGTCTCGGCGACGATCTCGCGGACCTGCTGGACGTTCCAGCCCCGGGTGAGCGAGGAGAGGTACTCCCGCATCTTCTCCATCTGGTCGTGGTCCGCGCCGCCGACCAGGAAGACGAACTGGGCGTAGGCGCTGCGCAGCACGCCCCGACGGTTGATCAGGCCCCCCTGGTAGAAGGGGCGGCTGAACGCCAGGGCGCTGGACTTGGCGATGATGGTCTTGTCGAGGTCGAAGAAGGCCGCCGTGCGCGGGCCCGCCGGCCTCGGGCGGACGGGCGGGCGGAACTGCTCGGGCCCGGTGGTCTCGCCCGGGGAGTCGTCGGCGCGGTCGTCGGCGTTCTCGGTGGTGTCCACGGGAACCGAGGATAGAGGGAGCCACAAAACAGCCCTCCATTCGGCGTACTCCCGGGCGTGCGGGTTTGTGTTTCTGGCCGCTCGGGTACACCATGGAAGTCACGGATCGTTCGCGACCGTGCTAACCCGGTCCGGCTCCTCCCCCCCGAGTCGGGCTGTGGATAGACGACCCCCGCTCTCCCCCCCGGCGGGGGTCGTCGCACGTCCGGGGCCATTTTCAGGGCCTGAACGGCTTCGCGCGGGTGGCTGGGTCTGTCGCCGCCGGCGGTGTACGGGGGGTGTCGACACCCTGGTCGGCGTCCCTCGTTTCGTCACTCTGCGTCGTCGATCGATGTGATGTGACGCACGTCGCGCGGCCGGTTCCGATCGATGCTTTCCCGTCCCCGAAGGGACGTGCCCGGAGCATCCCGACGGTCTTCCTGCGGCGTTCGGAGTGGATGTCCGGTGTCCCGTTAACGGGCCGCGGGGGCCCGCGGTTCATCTCCGTGATCCTCGATCGTCAATTTCTTCACCGATTAGCCCCCCGCCCGGGTGAACGCTTGGCCATTCGGCACATGGGTTATCCACAGGGAATCGGAACGCCGCTGACGGATTCCGCATCTCCCCCCACCGTGGTCGTCGGCGGCGGTCGCCGGGCACGGCCCCAACCCCTTCATCCTCCCCCGGGCCCTGCCTGGCGACCGTCCGCCGGAACCGTCCGACGTGCGCCGTCGGCCCCTCGCGGGGCGGCGGCGCGGAGGGGAGTCACCATGTCGACGCCGATCGCCGACCACGTCACCGCCGGGGGCCCCGGGCCCGTAGGGCCGCTCGTCGTCACCGAGGACGAGGGCCTGGCCGAGCACCTGCTGCGGCTCTGCGCGGCCGCCGGGACGGAGCCCAGGCTGATCCGCGGCGCACCGCCGACGCGCGAGCACTGGGCCGGCGCCCCGCTGGTCCTGGTCGGGGACGACCAGGCCCAGCACTGCGCCGGACTGGAGCGGCGGGCCGGAGTGCTGTTGCTCGGGCTGGACCTCGACGACCCCGGGGTGTGGGTCAGAGCCGTCCAACTCGGCGCCGAGCACGTGCTGTTCCTGCCCGACGCCGAATCCTGGCTGCTCGACCGGATCGCCGACGCGGCCGAGGGCGTCGGCTCGCCGGCGGTCACCGTGGCCGTCCTCGGCGGCCGGGGCGGCGCCGGGGCCTCCACGCTGGCCTGCGCCCTCGCGGTCACGGCCGCGCGTACGGGCCGCCGGGCGATGCTCATCGACGGCGACCCGCTGGGCGGCGGCCTGGACATCCTGCTCGGCGGCGAGACGGTCCGAGGACTGCGCTGGCCCGACCTCGCGAGCTCACGCGGCCGGGTCAGCGGGGCCGAGCTGGCCCGGGCGCTGCCCGCGCTCAAACGGCTCTCCACGCTCTCCTGCCTGTCCTGGGACCGAGGGGACACCCTCACGGTGCCGCCGCAGGCCATGCGCAGCGTGCTGGCCGCCTCCAGGCGGCGCGGCGGGCTGGTCGTGGTCGACGTGCCCCGCCATCTCGACGAGGCCGCCGGGCAGGCGCTGGAGCAGGCCGACCTGGCGCTGCTGGTGGTGCCGGCCGAACTGCGGGCGGTCGCGGCCGCCGACCGGGTCGCGGCGGCGGCCCGGATGCGGCTCGGGGACGTCCGGGCCGTGATCCGTCCCGTGCGCGCCTCGGGGCTCCCCGCGCGCCGGATCGCCCGGGGGCTGCGGCTGGAGCTCGCGGGGGAGCTGGAACCGGAGCCCGGACTGGCCGGGGACGTCGACAAGGGCGTCCCGCCCGGCAGCCGGGACACGGGGCCGCTGGCGCGCTTCTGCGCGACCTTCCTGAACGAAGTGCTGCCGCCGGTGCCGGCGGTGGGAGGAGGTGTGTACTGATGGTCCGTCTGAGGAGGACACCCGTACGGGGCGGGGCGCCCGCCGCGGGCGACGGTGCGCGGGAGCACCGTCCGCTCAGGAGCGTGCCGCTGCCCGGTGTGCCGTTGCCCGGGTCGCCGCTCGGTGTGGCGTCCGAGGCCGCGCACGGGCCCTGCCCGTACGGCCGGACGGCGAGCGAGGAGCGGACGGCGGAGCTGGTGGACGCGGTGCGGCTGCGGCTGGCCGAGTCCGGGGCCGCGCCGACGGCGGGCTCGGTCGCGGCCGTGCTGAGGGCCAACAGGCCCCCGCTCGGCGGGGACGAACTGCTGGACACCGTGCGCTCGCTGCGCGCCGAACTGGTGGGTGCGGGCCCGCTGGAGCGGCTGCTGGCGGCGCCCGACGTCACCGACGTGCTGGTGAACGGTCCGGACGAGGTGTGGGTCGACCGTGGCGGCGGTCTGCACCGGGCCACCGGAGTCCGCTTCACCGACGCCGAGGCGGTGCGCCGGCTGGCCCACCGGCTGGCCACCGCCGCCGGGCGGCGGCTGGACGACGCCCGGCCCTGGGTGGACGCCCGGCTGCCGGACGGCACCAGGCTGCACGCCGTGCTGCCGCCCATCGCGGCGGACTGCACGCACATCTCGCTGCGGGTGTGCCGACCGAGGCCCTTCACGCTCGACGAACTGGTGGCGGGCGGCGCCCTGCCGCCGGAGGGCGCCGGCCTGCTGGCCGGCATCGTGCGGTCACGGCTGTCGCTGCTGGTCAGCGGGGGCACCGGCTCGGGGAAGACGACCCTCCTGGCAGCGTTGCTCGGCCTGGTCGGGCCGGAGGAACGGATCGTCGTGGTCGAGGACTCGGCCGAACTGCGACCGGCCCACCCGCACGTGGTCCGGCTGCAGAGCAGGCCCCCGAACCAGGAGGGGCTGGGCGAGCTCACCCTGCGGGACCTCGTCCGGCAGGCGCTGCGGATGCGCCCGGACCGGCTGGTGATCGGCGAGGTGCGCGGGGCCGAGGTCTCGGACCTGCTGGCGGCCCTGAACACAGGACACGAAGGAGGCACGGGCACGGTCCACGCCAACACGGCGGCGGACGTTCCGGTGCGGCTGGAGGCCCTCGGCTCGCTGGCGGGGCTCGACCGCCCCGCCCTGCACAGCCAACTGCGCGCCGCGCTCGACGTGGTGGTGCACGTGGCCCGCGAACCGGGCTCGGGGCGGCGCCGGGTGGCGGAGATCCACACGCTGTCGGGCGACGGCGCCGGGCTGGCCGTCACCACCGAGGCGGTCGCCTTCCCGGCGGCGGGCGGCATGGTGCCCGGGCCGGGCTGGCAGCGGCTGGTGGGGCTGCTGGCGGCGCGCGGGGTGCAGCTGGGCAAGGGGCCGCCGTGACGGTCACGGTGACGGCCGCTGTGGCCGGGCTGGCGGGCGCGCGGACGCGGGCGGCGGAGCTCGCCTTCGTCCTGCTGCTGATCGGGTGCGCCGTGGGTGCGATGGCCCTGCTCGGGGCCTGGGGCAGGAGAAGGCGGTGAGTGTGGAGGCGAAAGGTATGACTGATCGTCAGGTCGCTCTCGGGGGGCCGGCGGTGTCGTGTGCGGTGCGAAGGGTCCGGTGTCTTCGGTGGAAGCGGAGGTGGGTCGGGTGACGCAGAGTCAGATGGCTGTCTGGTGGTCTGCGGTGCTGTGTGTGATTGCCGTGGCCGGATGGTGCGCGGTTCAGAGGCAGCTGCCGGGAGGCAGGCGTTTTCGGTTGGTGGTCGGCGGTGGTGGGCCGCCGGACTCCGGCGCCTGGGCGGTTCGGCGGGGCAGGTTGCGGCCGCCGCGCGGCTCTCTGGCCTCCCCGACCTCCCCGACCTCCTTGGCTTCCCTGACAGCCCTGGCGCCTGAACTGCTGCTCCTGCCGGCCGGTTTGGCCGGGTGGTGGGCCACCGCCTCCCCGGTGCCCGCGGTGGCTGCGGCGCTGGCCGTGCTGCCGCTGCGCAGGTGGCGGCAGCGGCGGCGCCTGGCGGTGGAGGCCGGGCGGCGCGCGGCGGCCGTGGTGGAGCTGTGCGTCGCGTTGGCCGGGGAGCTGCGGGGCGGGGCGACGCCCGAGCAGGCGCTGCACCTGGTCACCGCGCGCCTCGCGGCCGATCCGCGGGGGCTGCGCAGGCTCGGCGAGGAGCCGGTGGCGCGGCTGGCGGCCGGCCGGTACGGCGGGGACGTGCCCGCGGCGTTCCAACTGCTCGCCGAACTCCCGGGCGGGAGCGGGGCGTCGGCGATCGCGGCCTGCTGGCGGGTGGCCTCGGACGGCGGGTCGGGGCTGGCCGCCGCGCTGGACCGGGTCGCGGAGGCGCTGCGCGGCGAGCGGGCGCTGGCGGAGGAGATCGCCGGGGAGTTGGCCGGCCCCCGGGCCACCATCGCCGTGCTGGCGGCCCTGCCCGGCGCGGGGCTGCTCCTGGGTGCGGCACTCGGGGCCCGTCCGCTGGAGGTCCTGCTGCACACGCCCGTCGGGCTGGGCTGCCTCGCGGCGGGGGCGGTGCTGGAGGGCCTGGGCGTGCTGTGGACGGGCCGGATCGTTCGGGCCGCCGCCAGGGGCGGGTCGGAGGTCCCTGCTCGCCCGGGCGCTGCGGGAGGTGAGGGCTGCGGGCTTTCGCGGGTGCGGGCGCCCGGAGCGGTGGTGAGGCCGGGGTGATGCGGGGGGTGGGTTGGGCGGCCATCGGCTGCTTGACGGTGGTCGCGGTGTGGGTGTCGGCCTCGTCGCGGGGGCGGGCGAGGCGGCGGCGGGTGCTCGGAGGGCAGCCGGAACGGAAGGAGGTGCGGGAACGGGCCCGGCCGGGCGGGGCGGGCGGTGAGCGTGGCCGGCGCGTGGCGCTCGCGATCGTGGCGGGGCTCGGTGCGGCGCTGCTGCTCGGTGGCGGAGCCGGAGCGGGAGTCGGGCTGCTGGTGGCGGTGGGTGTGCACCGCTGGTCGGCCCGGGCACGCTCGCCGACCGATCGGAGGACGGCTCGGGAGGAGGAGCTGCTGATCCTGCAACTCCCCCTGGGGGCCGAGCTGTTGGCGGCTTGCCTGGGTTCGGCGGACTCGCCCTCGGCGGCCGTCTCGGCGGTCGGGAGCAGCGTGGACGCCCCGCTGGGGCCCCGGCTGGTGGCGATCGGGGCCGAACTGGCCCTGGGGGCACCGCCGGAGCTGTGCTGGGACCGGCTGGGGAAGCAGCACCCCGCGCTGGAGCCGCTGGCCCGCTGCCTGATCCGTACGAGCCTCAGCGGGGCTCCGGCGGCCGGGCCGCTGATCGGCCTGGCCCAGGGGCAGCGGGCGGCGGCGGCCCGTGCGGCCCACACCCGGGTCCGTCGGGCGGGGGTGCTCGCCACCGCCCCGCTGGGGCTCTGCTTCCTGCCGGCCTTCGTTCTGATCGGGGTCGTGCCGGTGGTCGTCGGTCTCACCAGCCGCTTCGCGGAAGCGATGTGACGTGGTGTTCGTCAATCGGAGAGAAGGAGGAATTCATGACCGAGGTGATGGTGGCGAGGTTCGGTGCCGGGTGGTTGCGGCAGGCGGCCCGTCGGCGGTCGAGGTCGGATGCCGGAATGACCACCGCGGAATACGCAGTGGGGACTTTGGTTATCTTGGGTAGAAATCAGTCGTAAGGCAAGTAAGCCAAGTAGGGTGATCTCTACTTGGCTTACAACTATCCGGGGGGTGTTAAAGCAAGTTGGCTACGTCAGCGATGCTGGCTCGTCACTTCCGTGCCGAGCGCGCGATCTCCGCAGACGGCAGCTCGTTCTGGGTGGTCGTCAACGAGTCGTTCGAGCTCCATGTCGAGGCGTGCGCGTACCTGGCCGGCCTGCGCAACGGGGGCCGGTCGTGGAACACGGGGAAGACCTACTCGGGGCGGATCGCCCTGTACCTGTCGTACTGCCATGAGTTCGGCGTCGACTGGACGCGGCCCTCGCTGGCCCAACTGCACGCCTTGTTGCGGTGGTTGGTCGATGTTCCGCTCCCGCCGCGCGGGCATCGGCCCGAGGTCGAGCCGAGGTACCGGGACGAGGGCACGGCCAACGCGATCATCGGCACGATCGGGGAGTTCCTGATCTGGTCGTCGCTGCAGGGCTGGGTGCCGCAGGCGGTGGCCAGCCAGCTGGTGCAGCCCAGGTTCCTGCGGTTCGCCCCGGCGGGCTTCGACCCGGGCGAGGACGGCCAGCGGCGGCACATCGACGGCCGGCGGATCAAGTTCCGCGTGGCGGTGCCCGGTTACGAGTGGCTCACGGACGACGAGATCAGCCAGATCGTGGCGGTCACGACCCACGCCCGGGACCGGTTCCTGGTCGTGCTGCTGGCGGTCACCGGGATGCGGATCGGCGAGGCGCTGGGACTGCGGCGCGAGGACATGCACTTCCTGCCGAACTCGTCCTCTCTGGGCTGCAAGGTCAAGGACGCGCACGTCCACGTGCGCCGCCGGGTGAACAGCAACGGCGCCTACGCGAAGTCCGTCCAGCCGCGGTGGATTCCGGTCGACGACGAGTCGATCGCGCTCTACACCGACTACCGCTACGAGCGGGACGAGGTGGCGGAGGCGATGGACAGCGACATGGTGTTCGTCAACCTGTTCCGGGCGCCGCTGGGCAGCGCGATGAAGTACTCGAACACCTACGAGCTGTTCAAGCGGCTGGCCGCCCGGGCGGGCTTCCGGGCCCGGCCGCACATGCTCAGGCACTCGGCGATCACCCGCTGGGTGCGCAACGGGGTGAAACCCGACGTGGCCCAGAACATGGCGGGGCATCAGTCCCCGGCCTCGATGGCCCGCTACACCCACGCCACTGACCAGGACAAACGTGACGCGGTCGAGAAGGTGGCCGCCAAGTTCAGGGAGACCACAGCGTGAGCGCGACCGGCAACGTCGTTCCCCTCCAGCGGTCCAAGGCCGCGCCGCAGGAGCCGAGGCCCACCGGTGTGCATCCTGACCTGGTCGACGGCTGGACGGGGTGGTTGCGCGAGAACACCACCGCCGACTGGCGGCTGCTGGAGTGGAATCCGTCCACGCTGGTGTTCACCGGCGACATCGACAATCCGCGCACGGTGGTGTTCCGCTGCGGGGTTGCGGCCTGCGACCAGTTGGCCAGCGCGAGGAGCCTGTGCACCGCGTGCGGGAAGGCCCACAAGGCCAGCGGGATGCTGTTGAAGGAGTTCAAGGCGACCTTCGTCCCGGTGCGCGACCGCAGTGTCACCGGGGTCCAGCTGCGGTGCCGGGTGCAGGACTGCCCGCGCGATTCGCACCTGTGGGGGCTGTGCAGCTCGCACGCCTCGCTGCGGCAGAAGGACCTCGACCGCAACCCGTCCTCCCCGTTGGACGCCTGGGTCGCACGGCAGCGGCCGTACGATCCGGTTCCGGCCTGCCGGGTGCGCGGGTGCCGCTACGACGGCCGGGGCCAGCACGGCCTGTGCTTCCAGCACGGCCGGCGCTACCGGCAGCACCCCGCCTCGAACACCGGCGCCCCGGTGCCGCCCTCCTGGCTGGAGCACCAGGCCCCCTACCTGCGGGTTCACCAGTTCTCGCTGGCGCCGCTGCACCCGGCGGCCCGGCTGGAGGTGCTGTACGCGCTCCAGCAGCGCGACGCGCGGGGGCAGAAGGTCGACCCGCTAGCGGTGCGGCGGATGATCGCCTACCTGGCGGAGTCCTTCGACAGCCTGACCGTTGTCGCCGCCGACCAGCTGCCGGGGCGCTCGCACGTCAACGTGGACTCGCTGATCCGCGAGACCCACCGGGTGGTGACGGCCGCGTTCGCGCGCTTCCAGGGGGTCGTCCCGGCCGAGCTGCCGGTGCTGGACATGGCCGAGCTCGGGGTTCGGGGCAAGCGGGGCGGCCGGACCAGCCGCAGCGGGAACCTCGACCTGACCGAGCTCAAGCAGCCGTGGTTGCGGCAGGTCCTGGTCTCCTGGGTCGATGACACGAAGCCGACCACCGGCGAGGTCCGGCGGGCCCACCGGGCGTGCTGCACCGCCGCCCGCGCGCTGGACCTGCGGCCGGGCGGCGGAACGGACATGGCCCAGCTGGGCTTCGCCGACATGAACGCGGTGGTCGACGCGTTCCGCGTGCTGCCGAAGCTGGACGGCCAGCCGATGGGCAACAAGGCCCGTAGCGCCCTGCTGTCGTTCTTCTTCAGGGTCCTCGACCACAGCCGCGCGGCCGGCTACCTCGACGGCATGTCCGCGTACTTCGCCCGCCACAGCACCCACGTGATCGCCGTCGAGGAGACGGACGAGGACGAGGCCGGCAAGGCCCTGCCGGACACGGTGATGCGCCAGCTCAACGCCAACATCCACCTGCTCGGCCAGGACGTCACCCACGGCCGGATGACCCCCGAGCAGGTCAAGGCGATGTGCACCGCCGTCTACCAGCTCCTGCGCGACACCGGGCGCCGCCCGTACGAGATCGCCGAGCTGCGGGTCACCTGCCTCAAGCAGGAGAAGGGCGACTGGGGCCTGATCTGGGACAACCGCAAGGCCAAGCGGCTCCGCCGCAACCTGCCGATCGCGAGTGAGACCGCGCGGGCCATCCAGGCATGGCTGGAGGTCCGCGAGACCATCGACCTGCCCACCGGCGCCGACCGGTACCTGTTCCCGCCGACCGGCGAGAACGGGCTCCTGCGGCACCTGCTGCCCGAACACGTCGCCAACTTCATCCGCAAGTGGGCCGACAGCATCGAGGTCATCGAGGGCGAGGAGATCGGCAGGGACGGCACCCTCCTGCCCTTCGACCGGTCCCTGATCTTCCCGTACGCTTTCCGCCACTCGTATGCTCAGCGTCACGCCGACCAGGGCATCCACCCCGATCTGCTGCGGGAATTGATGGATCACCGCTCGCTGGCGACTACTCAGGGTTACTATCGGATCAGTGCCAAGCGCAAGCGCGAAGCCGTCAACATCATGCGGGTGCATGCCACCGACTGGCTCGGCAATCCCGCGCCGCTGTCGTCGGCGACCGCCTACGAGGCCCGGTCGGTGTCGGTGCCGTTCGGCAACTGCACCGAGGCGTCCAACGTGAAGGCTGGCGGCCAGGCGTGCCCGATCAGGTTCCAGTGCGCCGGCTGCGGGCACTACCGGCCCGACCCGTCCTACCTGCACGCCGTCGAGGACCAGATCCGCGCCCTGATGACCGACCGCGAGGTCGCGCTGGCGATGGACGCGGCGGAGTGGGTCGTCGCCGGGTTCGACAACGAGATCGCCGCCTACAAGAAGGTGACCGCCCGGATGCGTGATCAACTCGATGGCATGGACGAGGACGAGCGGGCCCAGGTCGAGGAGGCATCCACGGTGCTCAGGAAGGTGCGGGCGAGCACGGCCGGGCGCGGGAGCGTCGCGCTGCCGATGCCCACCTTCCCCGGTGCGCGGGACGGGGTCGGGGCGTGAGCGGGAAGGCGGCCCGCCAGCCCGGCGACGTCCTGCGCGAGCTCCGCCACAAGGACAGCCAGGTCAAGCGGGCCAAGGTCCTGGCGGCGGTCGACGCGATGAAGGGCCGGGGCGAGCGGATCACCTTCCGTGCGGTCGCCCGCGCGGCCGGGGTGTCCCACACGCTGGTCTACTCCGAGGGCCTGCGCGAGTACGTCGAGTCGGCGATGCAGGGCCAGGCGAGGACCGAGCGCCGCCGCAAGCAGGCCGGGGCAGGGGCCTCGGCGGCGAGCGTGGCCACCGACCTGGAGCTCCTGCGGGCGGAGAACAAGGCCCTGCGCGA
Organism: Streptomyces sp. NRRL WC-3742; assembly: GCF_000720635.1. Classification (GTDB taxonomy): domain Bacteria; phylum Actinomycetota; class Actinomycetes; order Streptomycetales; family Streptomycetaceae; genus Kitasatospora. The sequence goes on from NZ_JOCF01000072.1 coordinate 27,109, forward strand.
GGAGCGGGACCGCCTCAAGGAGGCCGTGCGGCGGGGGCTGGGCGCTCAGGTGGAGAGCGGCGGGACGAAGGAACTCGCCGAGCGGGTCCGTGAGCTGCACGCGGCCCTGGAGCGGATGGCGAACGAACGCGACCAGGCCCGCGTGGAGCGCGACAACCTGAGGGCCGAGCTCGCCGAGACGCAGGACCAGCTCACCTCCGTCCGGGAGGCCAACCGGAGGATCTTCAAGTCCGTCAACACGGGCGGGAGTTCCTGACCCGGGTGTCCGGGGCGCCGACCGGCGCCCCGGACACCGTCAGGCACTCGCTGCTGGCGGGCGGTTCCTCAGCTCGATGACCTCGGCCTCCAGGTCGGCGATCCGCTCTGCCATCTTGTTCACGGTCCGCTGGGTCTTCATCGCCTTGTTGCCGAGCTTCTCGACACCGCTGACCATGCGCATCGCCCCGTCCGCGACCTCGGCCATCTTCGAGAACGCGTCGGCGTCCACGCTGTTGGGGTTGGTCGCCTCGAACGCGCACGCGCGGTGCATCTCGGCCATGGACGCCACGCTCTTTCGGCAGGCCAGCAGCGCGTCCCGGGCGCCGAACTCGTCGCCCTGTCCGGCACGGTGGAAGCGTGTCACCGTCGCCCCGCGCCGCAGCGGGTCCTTGGAGCGCATGAACTGCTCCAGCCGGTGGCCGTCCACCGCGGCGGCCACGCGGGCCCGGCGGACCGCCGCCCGCAGCCGGCTGGCGACCGGCAGGCCGACGCCGGCCGAGATGTCCGCGTAGGACACCTCCTTGCCGGCCCGCGCGTACAGCCACATCAGCACGTCCACGGCGTCCTGCTCGGCCCTGGTCGGCGGCCTGTCCTCGGCCCGGCTCACCCCAGCTTCTCGCTTTCCTCGATGAACGCCCTCAGCGCGGCGTCGTCCAGGACCGCGTACGGGCTGGCCGCCAGGTCCCGGATGAAGTCGACGGCGGCCTTCGTCGCCTCGCACAGCTCGGTGATCGTCCTGCCCCGGTCGCCGGTGAACTGGACGGGGTGCCGCTGCAGCAGCGACAGCACCCGCAGCGTCCCCAACCGGACCTGGGCCAACTCGTTGAAGACCTGCAGAGCGGCGTCCGCCTCGCCCGGCTCGGCGGCGACCCGCACAGCGGCGGCAGCGGCGGCGGCGTCCATCACCTCGCCGTCACCCTCCGGCGACCAGGTGCCGGCCCGGCCGTCGAGTTCCCGGGCGTGCCGGTCGGCGACCGCCTGAGCGGCCTGCCGGTCCACTGCGTCCTGGGCCTCGGCCTCGCGGCGCCTGTGCTCGGCGACGCCCTCTATGGCCGCGTTGCGGGTCGCTGTGTCTGCGATGACCGCGGCCTTGACGGCCTTCGGGTGCCGGGCGACGTCGACCGTGCTGGCCGGGCTCACCCCGACCCGCTCGGCCTCCGCCTCAAGGGCGTCACGGCGCTCGCCCTTGCCCATTCGGGCCTCGTAGCTCCTGTAGAAGCCGTTCTCGCCGTAGAACGGCACCTCCGCCTCGTCGGGAAGCTCCACGTACTCGCCCGAGGCGACGGCGGCCACCGGTGGCACGAGCCCGTCCGCTGCCGCCCGGCCCCACGCATCCAGCAGGGCCTTGACCCGCTTCGCGCCGGTGCCCGTGCGACGCGCGAACTCCCGCGCGCTGAGCTGACGGTAAACGCTTCCGTCGAATCGTTTCGTACGCTGCTCGATCGTGACGCCGTGGCCGGCGTCCAACTCGACTCGGCGCACGACCAGCAGGGCCAGGGCCCAGCCCCCGCCGCGGTTGTGCCGGGCGAACTCGGCGAGGTCGGCGTCCAGGCCGTCGTCGTTCTCCTCGACAGCAGGCGGCGTCACACCGCCACCGCGACCTTCGCCGGACGGCGCCCGCGCGCGGGCTTCGCCGTGCTGCCGAGCCGCATCGTGATCCAGGCGGTGGCCAGTTCCAGCTTGACCAGCGCCTCCCGGGCGGCGGGCAGCTGCTGTTCGACCAGCTGGGCGGAGGGGTGGCGGTTCACGAAACCGCTGGCCTGGTCGCCGAGCTGCACCAGGTCCCGGGCGAGCGGCATCCACTGCGCGGGCGGCTCGGCGCCGTCCAGGTGGTCGCGGTCGCGGTCCCGGCGGTTCTGGGCATCGATCGTCCGGCGGACCGACTTTCGCAAGGTCGCGTCGTCGGCCAGCAGCGAGCACACGATGTTCTCCCGCTCGCCGCCGCTCAGGCCGCCCAGGTAGGCCATGAGCTTGGTCGAGTCCCCGGTGCCCGGGTCCACCAGGTCCTTGAGGGCGGGCGCGGTGCCCAGGACCTGCTGGTAGGCCGCGTGGGTGACGCGGTCGCGGCCGGTCTCGCGGGCCTCCTTCAGCAGGGCGCGGAGCTTGGTCCAGCCCTCGTCCGCCGGTATGCCGCCGGGCCTGGGCCGGGCGCCCTCACGCAGTGTGCTGTAGCTGACGTGCACGCTGCCTTCGGCGATCAGCTGCCGGATCGCCGGGGTGGCCATGCGGGCGGTGTGGCGGTACTCGCGCCCGGTGAAGGGCGCGAGCCCGATCCGGCCGCAGAACTCCTCGAAGACGCTGTCGCTGTTCAGCCCGGCGACGGCCAGCAGCTTGTCGCCGATCGCCAGCCGGTTATCGCGTCCTTGGTCCATCAGCCGGCGGCCTTCGCGGACGTCCTCATCGGTGTAGGTCATGCCATGGTCCCATCAGAGATCAACTCGGACGGGCACGCATCGTAATCATATGAACGCATGACCAAGATCCGGCCAACCGCTCGATTGGAATGATTAGTTGACTGACCGTTAGCCGCCACCAGCGGTGTCAAGCTGGAACGCTCGCGAGAGGTTCATCCTTTCGAGTGAATGCGTTGTCGGGCTAAGGGCCAGGCCGGACCGCTATTCGCCGGCCCGGGCGCTCTCGGTGAGGGTGGCGCGGAGCGACCGGGCAAGCTCGCGGGCGGAGGGCCGCCTGCCGGGGTCGTGGGCGAGGCCGGCCTGCAGGGCGTCCTCGAAGGCGGGAAAGGCCCAGGGTCGGACGGCGGCGACGTCGTGCGAGCGGCCCGCCGCCGTGTCGGCCAGGAGGTCGGGGCGGCGGGCCTGGGGGTCGCGGTAGTCGGTGGGCGGGGTGCGGGTCCAGGACCAGAACAGGGAGGCGGCCAGCGACCACACGTCCGCCTCGGGCGTGGTGGTGATGTGGTCGTCGGTGCCGATGATCAGGGCGGCGATCTCAGGGGCGGTGGTGTGGGCCAGGCCGCCGCGGTGGACGTAGAACGGCACCGGGACGGGCCCCTGGGCACAGGCCAGGTCGATGATCCGCACGGCGCCGTCCTCGAAGACGACGTGGTCGGGCTGGAGGTCGCCGTGCGTCCAGCCGGCGGCGTGCAGCTCGGCGAGCGCTTCGGCGGCCCCGGCGGCGGCGGTGAGGATCGAGCGGCGGGCGGCGGGGGTGTCGCCGCCGCGGTGGGCGGGTTCCAGGGCGTCCCACAGGCTGGTGCCGTCGATCCACCGCATGGTCAGCCAGGTGCCCTCCCCGTAGCGGCCGTGGGCCCGGTAGTGGTCGGCTCCGAGGGCGGCCAGCACCTCGCCTTCGCGGCCGGCCATCAGGCCGCTGGTGATCTTCAAGGCGGTGTCGCCGACCTTGAAGAAGGTGGTGCCGCGTCGCTCGTGCAGGAGCTTCGCTTCGCCGTCCAGGCCGAGTTCGGTGATCAGGGGGTGCACTGGGGTCCTTCCGGGAGGGCTGTTCTCCGGCGGGTGTCCTGGTGGCCAGCCTGCCGGAGTCCGGGGCCGGGGGCGAGTGGCGGGTGTGGCCGCCGCAGGCGGGCGTCCGCGCCCGGGGCGCCTGCGGCGGTGGGGCTTCAAGTTGCCCTAGGGTGTGGGGAGTTCCCGGTGGCGGCCCGCTGCCGGGACTTCGTGCTTCCCGGGGCGGAGTGGATCATGCGATACGTGCGGTTGCTGCGGCGCGGGCCTGTGCTTCTGCTGTGGGGAGCGCAGACGGCGTCGGTGTTCGGCGACCGCCTGTACGCCATGGCCGTGATGTGGATGGCCTGGGAGCACGCGGGTGCCGGGGCGATGGGCCTGGTGGCCGTCGCCGAGTCCCTGCCCTACATCGTGCTCGGCACGGTCGGGCGCCGGGTGATGGACCGGTTCGTCTCGCTTCGGGCCCTGGCGGCGGTGGACGCGGTGCGGCTGGTCCTGGTGGCCGCGCTGCCGTGGGCGTGGGCCGAGTTCGGCACGGTCGGACTGATCACCTCGGCCGCCCTGCTAGGGATCGGCGGGGCCCTGTTCGACCCGAACCTCGGCGCAATGGTGCCGGACCTGGTCCGGCCGGGCGAGATCCAGGCCGTCAGCGGGCTGATGGACCTGACCGGCCGGATCGCCCGGATCGCCGGACCGGGGGCCGCCGGACTGCTGCTGGCGGTGATGCCACTGGCCGGGCTGTTCTGGGTGGACGCGGCGACCTTCGCCGTCTCGGCCCTCGCCCTGGTGCTGCTGGCCGCCCGCACCCGGCCCGCCGCTGCCGCCCCGCAGGCCGGGTCGCACGCGGCGGGGGTGCGGCAGAGCGCCTGGTCGCTGGTGCGGACCCACCCGGACACCGGGGTGGTGCTGGCCGTGCACGGGATCGGGATCTTCGCCGGGGCGGTGTCGCTGGCGATGCCCGCCCTGCTGGCCGCCCGCCTCGGCGCCGGGGCCTCCGCCTACGCGGCGGTGCTGGCCTGCACCGGCGCCGGGGCCCTGGCCGGGAACCTGGTGGCCGGGAACGTGCGACTGCCGGCGCCGCTGACGGCGGTGTACTGCGGGGCCTGGGCCGTGTCCGGGCTGGTGCTGGCCGGCACAGGGCTGGCCGGGTCGCTGCCGGTGCTGCTGGCGCTGTCCGTGCTGTCGGGGGCGGTGTCGCCGTTCCTGCAGATCGCGCTGTCCACGCACTTCGCGCTGTTCCCTCCGGCCGCCCGCAGGCGGCTGCTGACGGTGGACCTGACCGTGATCCGCACCTGCGGGACGGTCTCGATGCTGTTCGTCCCCGCGCTGGCCGCCACCGGGCCGAGGGCCGCGTTCCTGGGCGGCGGCCTGGCCGTCGTCGTGGCCGGCGGGGCGGGGGCTGTGCTGGTGCTGGCCCTGGTGCGGGGGCGCCGTCCGCTGCCGGAGGCCCTGCCGGTGCCGGAACTGGCGGCCCGCGACTGAGCCCAGGCACGGGCCGGGCCCCGCATCGCGGGGCCCGGCCGGTGTGCTGGTGGTGCTCAGGTCAGCTCGCGAGCAGCTGCCAGTGGGTGACGGTGATGTCCTCCAGCGGGATGCCGAGGTCCTTGTAGATCCGCTGGTGCATGGCGCCGAACCAGGCGTCGCGCCGGTCGTCGAAGAACGCCTGGTCGTACCAGGCGACGCCGAGCAGGACGGTGCCGCCGCCGTTGGGGTTGCCGGGCTCGGCCTCCCAGTAGGTGCACTGCCAGTCCCAGAGCATGAGCTCCTCGGGGCGGTTGCGCAGGCGCTCGTCGGACTCGCGCAGGGACTGGATGCACCGCTCGGCGGTGGCCGCGTCGGGGCAGTAGTAGGTGCAGTCGGACTTGGCGATCGGGGTCTTGTCCGCGCGGCGGGCCGCGTCGGCGTCCTCCCCGGTCAGGACGCGGACCCGGGTCACCAGGTCCTCGCGGGTGGCGATCTCTTCGAGGATGGTCACGGTGTTGTGCTCCTCTCGCTGGGGTGTTGATCCCTTGGGTGGTGCTACCAGCCCGTCCCGGCGACCGGGTCGGGGCTGGGGCTCTGGGGGTCGCGCCGCAGGACGCCGCCGGGGGCGACGTAGCGGATGTTCAGGCCGACGCGGGCGCCGTCGCTCGTGTTGGTGCCGGAGCGGTGCAGCAGGCGGCTGTCCATCAGCAGGGCGGTGCCCGCGCGAAGCGGCAGCGCGGTCGAGGCGTCGTAGGTGAAGCCGGTGGCCTGGTCGGCCCGGCCGCGTTCGGCACCGTGCTCGTCCTCCGAGGAGAACGGCAGGTAGCCGAAGTGCTGGGAGCCGAAGACGGCGTGCAGGCAGCCGTTGTCGACGGTGGCGTCGCTGACGGCCAGCCAGGCGGAGACGGAACGGTCGGGGTCGAGTTCGACCCGGGTGTCGATGCCGTCCTGGTGCCAGGGGACCTCGAAGGCGCGGTGGGGCCACTTCACCACGAGGAAGGTGTTCTCCACCGCGACGTCCGGTCCGATGACGTCCTGGACGGCGGCCAGCAGCTTCGGGGCGCGGACCGCCTCGCGAGCCCACTCGGCGCCCAGGTGCGGGTTGCGCACGATCTCCTGGTGGCGGGCGCGGTGCTCGGCGACGAGCTGGGCGGCACGGGCGCGGGCGGCGGCGGGCGTGGACCACTTGACGCCGGTCCGCAGTCCTCGGCGGCCGAGGATTCCGTCCGCGCTGGTCACACTGGTCATCGGGTCCGATCCCTTCAAGGCGGGTATGCGGGGCCGGCTCACGCGGCGGCGCGGTAGCGGGTGGTGCCGGGCGCGAACGGCCGTATCGGGGAGCGGCCGGGGCGCGGGAGCGCGCGCAGGGCGCCTCGCACCGCCCGGCGCGAGGCGGCCATGAGCTGGCGCCGGGTCACCGGCTGTTCGGGCAGGGCGCACTCCGCCCAGACCCGCTTGCCCCGTTCGGTCCGCTCGCTCCCGTGGGCCAGGGCGAAGTGCTCGACCAGCTCCAGCCCCCGGCCGCTCTCCCCGGTCGCACCGGCCCGGCGGCGCCTGGGCAGCGCGGTCGAGCCGTCGTAGACCTCGACCAGGGCCCGCCGCAGCCGCACGTCCACGTGGACGGCGACGGTCAGCATCGGCGCCTGGGTGTGCCGGACGGCGTTGGTCACCAGCTCGGAGGTGACCGTGTCCAGCGCGAGCCGGGTGTCGTCGTCGAGCCGGACGCCCCAGCCGGCGATCAGGGCCCTCACCTTGCGGCGGGCGGCGGGGGTGGCGGCGGGGTCGCGGACCAGGAAGAAGCTGCTGCTGCACACGCGCATGTCGAAGGAACCCTTCGGGGCGTTGGGCCGGGAGCTGGGGGCTTGGGGAGGCCGCGCGGAGGGAAGGAACTGTTCTCGCCCGGCCCTCCGGCTGGCTGGTACACAGTCAACTCCCGCCAGCACTGCCGGCGGTGGTGCCAGCAGGGGGTGCGTTTTGTGCGCGGGGGGCCGCTTAGGGGGGCCAGGATCGGGCACCAGAAGGTCAGACGCTTGGGGGACGGGCATGATGGCACCAGACGGCATCGGCGCCATGCTGAGGGAGATCCGGGAGTCCGCCGAACTCACCCGCGAGGAACAGGCCCTGCTCTTACAGAAGGCCCACGGAGGCGCGTGGTTCGACCCGGAGAACCTGAAGCGCTGGGAGACCGAGCGCCGGCTGCCCATCCCGAAGTGGTACCAGCTGCTGGCTGACGGATACGGGCGGTCGGTGGAGGAGATCGCCCTGGCCGTCAAGGTGTCCAGGCGCTGGCGCAGGCGACAGCGGGCGGCCGGCAGCAGCGGGGAAGAGGGAACGACGGTGAAGCGACGGCAGTTTCTCGGTGTGGCAGCCGCAGCGACAGGAGCTGCTGCCCTGCCCGGCATCGCGGAGGCCCGGCAAGGCATCAACGCCGGCCTCTCCGGGTCCGACGCAGGCGATCTCGCCTACCTCGACGGGGCGTTCGAGCGCCACCGGGGCGGCTACCACGGGCGCCCGCCGGGTGTCGTCCTCACACAGATGCGCGCCGACCTCGACCTCCTGCGCGACGTCCTGAGCCGGCCCCACCCCGCCGACGCCCGCGCGGACCTGGCCCGCACCGCCGCCGGGATCACCGGCCTCGTCGCGATCATCCAGCACGACCGGGGCGACCAGCGCGACTCACACGGCTGGTTCGCCACCGCCGAGCGGGCCGCCCAGGAGTCCGGCGACCGGCACATGCTGGCCTGGGTCCTGGCCCGGCACGCCATGGTCCCGCTCAACTACGGCGCCCCCGGCGCCGCCGCCGCACTGGCCACCCGCGCCCGCACCGAAGCCGGCACCGCCCCCACCGCCGCCGCCGCACTGGCCGCAGCGGTCGCCGCACGGGCACTCGCCTCCCTCGGCGATCACCAAGGCGCACTCCGTGCGGTCGCCGACGCCCGGACCATCGCCGGGCACCTGGACACCGCCCAGGCCGCCGACACCTGGTTCGGCTACCCGCTCCAGAAGCACCACGTCCACCTCTCCCAGGCATTCACCCTCATGGGCAACACCCGCGAGGCGTACGCGGAACAGGAAGCCGCACTCGCCCTCACCCAGTCCGCCTCCGTGATGACCCGCGCCCTGCTGGCCATGGACACCGCGATGTGCCTGAGCACGGACGGCGACCCCACCGCGGCGGCCGACATGGCGGCCGGCGTCTGGCAGCGGCTCCCCGACGCCTACCGCGACGGCCTCGTACGCTCCCGGGCCGAAGCACTCCACCTGACGCTCTCCGGGACGGCCCACGCCAGGCTCGGCGAAGCCCTCGCCAGCTGACCAACGCCCGCCCCAGGTCGAATCCGGCGCGGGCGGGGTCCGGAGGAGCCCGTGCCGGGGCTTCCGCGCGGCTGGAAGCCCAACACGCCCGGCGGAAGGGCAATCACCCCGCCGTCCGGCCTGGTGTAGCGAAGCGGGCGCGGCACTGCCGGATCGGCCGAAGGCCGATGATCGAGCGGCCGTGCGGCGGATCACGCCCCGCAACTTGCCTTACTTGGATTACATGGCCTCAGCCCGCTGATCTGCAGGCTTAGTTGACAGCACTAGATAACAGATGGGGCGTGCGCCCTGGCCGCCGGGCTCTACAAGGTGGTGACCAGCACGGCGGTGATGGGCGCGCTGACCGAGACCCTGGAACGGGCGCTCCATGCGACCTAGCCGGGTGATGCGGGCGCGGCGGGGCGATGCGGGCTTCGTCACCGCGGAGACGGCGGTGGCCCTGCCCGCGCTCGTCCTGCTCGCCGCGATGTTGATCTGGGGCGTGCTCGCGGCGGCCGCGCAGATCCGCTGCGTGGACGCGGCCCGGGTCGGTGCCAGGGCGGCGGCGCGGGGCGATGCGAACGCCGCCGAACTCGCCGCCGCGGCCGGGCCTCCGGGGGCGCGGGTTCAGGTGGCGACGGCGGCCGACACCGTACGGGTCGAGGTGGAGGCGTCCTGCGGTGCGCCGGGGCGGCTCGGTGGTCTGCTCGCCGTCCGGGTGGGTGCGTCCGCCGTAGCCGCGAGGGAGGACGTGTTGACCGGGTGAGGTGACGGGAGCGGGAGGAGGTGGGCGGCGGTGATCCGGCGGTGGGCGCGAGCCCGTACGGTCCGGGCCGCTGCGGCGGGCGGGTACGGGGCGGACGCCGGGTCCGCGACGGTCTGGCTGCTCGCACTGGCGATGCTGGGCACGGCGGTGTTCGCGGGGACCCTCGCGGTCGGCGCGGTGGTCGCGGCACGGCACCGGGCCGAGTCGGCCGCCGATCTGGCGGCCCTCGCCGCGGCGGACCGGCTGCTGCTGGACGCGGACGGCGGCTGCGCGCGGGCCGCGGTCATCGCCGGGGCCCAGGGCGCCGCGCTGGTCTCCTGCGCGGTGGACCGGCCGGCGGACGCGGTCGAGGTGGTGGCCGAGGTGCGGGTCCGGGGGCTGCCGCTGCGCCTGCCGGTCGGCCCGGCCAGGGCGAGGGCCCGGGCCGGTCCGCTGCGGGCTCCGGTCACCGCCGCCGAGGACGGCCTCGGCGGGGCGGCGGTGGGCTCATGAACCGCCCGGTGTCCCGGGTGCCCCAGATGCCCCAGGTGCCTCCGGTTCATCTGGATCGTTGCGCTCGTCGCGTTCGTCGGACGCCTTGGGGGCTCCCGCGAGCAGGACGTCCAGCAGGAGGACGGCGGCCGCCTTGTCCAGCGGGTCGTTCCCGTTGCCGCACTTGGGCGACTGGACGCAGGACGGGCAGCCGCGCTCGCACTCGCAGGAGGCGATCGCCTGGCGGGTGGCGGTCAGCCACTGGACGGCCCGGCGGAAGCCGCGTTCGGCGAAGCCGGCCCCGCCCGGGTGGCCGTCGTAGACGAACACGGTCGGCAGCCCGGTATCGGGGTGCAGGGGCACGGAGACACCGCCGATGTCCCACCGGTCGCAGGTGGCGAACAGCGGCAGCAGGCCGATCGAGGCGTGCTCGGCGGCGTGGGCGGCGCCGGGCAGCTGGTCGAGCGGGAGGTTCGCGTCGAGCAGCTGGTCCTCGGTGACGGACCACCAGACCGCCCGGGTGCGCAGGGTGCGGGGAGGCAGGTCGAGCTTGCTCTCGCCCATGATCTCCCCGGTGGAGATCCGCTTCCGGAGGTAGCCGACCACCTGGTTGACCACCTCCACGGAGCCGAAGCTCAGCAGGGCTTCGCCCCAGGGGACGGTGGTGTCGGTGTCGAGGACGGAGATGGAGGTGATGTCCCGGGCGGCCGTGGTGTACGGCGGGTCGGCCGGTTCGACGAGGGCGACGGAGTTCTCCAGGTCGAGCTCCCGGACGAGGTAGGTCCGGCCCTGGTGGAGGTGGACGGCCCCGGTGTGGACGGTCGTGTGGGAGGCCGCCGCGTCCACCGTGCCGAGCAGTCGGCCGGTGTCGGCCTCGACGATCTGGACCGGGCTGCCGCCGCTGCCACGCAGGTCCACGGCGTCGGCCGCGCGCTCCCGGCGCGTCCAGTACCAGGAGCCGTCGCCTCGCCGGCGCAGCAGGCCCCGCCGTTCCAGGACGGGCAGCAGTGGCGCGGTCGAGGGCCCGAACAGGTCCAGGTCGGCGTCGGTGAGCGGGAGTTCGGCGGCGGCCGCGCACAGGTGCGGGGCGAGCACGTGCGGGTTGTCGGGGTCGAGCACGGTGGCCTCGACGGGCGTCGCGAACAGCGCCTCCGGGTGGTGCACCAGGTAGGTGTCCAGCGGGTCGTCGCGGGCGATCAGGACGGCCAGGGCGCCCTGGGCCTCGCGCCCGGCCCGGCCCGCCTGCTGCCACAGCGAGGCCCGGGTGCCGGGGTAGCCGGCCATCAGGACGGCGTCGAGGCCGGAGACGTCGACGCCCAGTTCGAGAGCGGAGGTGGAGGCGAGGCCGAGCAGTCGGCCGGAGTGCAGATCGCGCTCCAGGGCCCGGCGTTCGTCGGCGAGGTAGCCGCCGCGGTAGGCGGCGACCCGTTCGGCGAGCGGTCGGCCGAGCTGGTCCTGGGCCTGCAGGGCGACGAGTTCGGCGGCGCGGCGGGAGCGGACGAACACGACGGTGCGGGTCTGCCGTTCGACCAGGTCGGTCAGCAGGTGCGCGGCCTCGGCGGTGGCCGTGCGGCGCACCGGGGCGCCGTGCTCGCCGACGTTCTCGGTCAGCGGCGGCTCCCAGAGGCCGAACACCATCGGCCCCCGCGGCGAGGCGTCCTCGGTGACCGCCTGCGCCGGCAGGCCCGTCAGGCGCCGGGCGGTGACGGCCGGGTCGGCGGTGGTGGCGGAGGCGAGCAGGAAGGTGGGTGACGAACCGTAGCGGGCGCAGATGCGGCGCAGCCGCCGCAGCACCTGGGCGACGTGTGAGCCGAACACGCCCCGGTAGCTGTGGCACTCGTCGACGACCACGTAGCGCAGGACCTTCAGGAAGGAGGCCCAACGGGCGTGCGCCGGGAGGATGCCCCGGTGCAGCATGTCCGGATTGGTGAGCACGTAGGACGCGTACTGGCGGACCCACTCGCGCTCCTCGAACGGGGTGTCGCCGTCGTACAGGGCGGCGCGGACCCTGGGTGGGGCGAGTTCGGCGGCGCGGCGGCGCTGGTCGGCGGCGAGCGCCTTGGTCGGGGCCAGGTAGAGCGCGGTGGCGCCGCGGCCGTTGCGGGCCTCGGTGCCGTCCAGCAGATCGCTGAGCACCGGTGCCAGGTAGCCCAGCGACTTGCCCGAGGCGGTGCCTGTGGCGATCACCACAGTCTGGCCGGTTTTGGCCAGGTTCATCGCCTCCGCCTGGTGTGCCCAGGGCTGTTCCACGCCCACGGCGTGCGCGGCTTCGACGATCTCCGGTCGGATCGAGTCGGGCCATGGCGCATAACGCGCAGGGCGGGCGGGAAGGTGCTCCGTATGGGTGAGCCGGTCGGACCGCCCCCGGCTGGTGGACAGGGTCGTGAGCAGTGCCTCGGGCAGGCTGTGTCGGGGCGGCATGGGGACCCAGTGTGTCACCGGCGTGACAGAGAATCGTCGTAAGCCATCGTGCGGGCATGGTCGCAGGTGGTTGAATGTGGCCGTGACGGCCGTATGGCCGTGGGTCGCAGCGCTGAGGCTTGTCACGCGATGGCTGGGCGCGCCCGGGCTCGCGACCATGCGGTTGCGGCCGTCCGGCCGAGGATCGCACATGACGTAGCAAGGCAAGGTGCTGGAGGTTCCGTGGACCTGTCCCTGTCGACCCGCGCAGTCGGCGATCGTACGGTCGTCGAGGTTGGCGGCGAGATCGATGTGTACACCGCCCCGAAGCTGCGCGAGCAGCTGGTCGAGCTCGTCAACGACGGCAAGTACCACCTCGTCGTCGACATGGAGGGTGTGGACTTCCTCGACTCGACCGGCCTCGGCGTGCTGGTGGGCGGTCTGAAGCGAGTGCGTGCCCATGAGGGCTCGCTGCGCCTGGTGTGCAACCAGGAGCGCATCCTGAAGATCTTCCGTATTACCGGCCTGACCAAGGTCTTCCCGATCCACACCTCGGTGGACGACGCGGTCAACGCGACCGACTGACGCGGTCGGGCCGGCCCTCGTGGCCGGCCCTTCCCGTTCCATGCGTCCGGGGAGCCGGGGCCCGTACGGCTCCGGCCTTCCCGGTCGCCCCGGGGCCGGTTCGGCCGGCCCTCCGGGGCCGCACCCGCCCGGCCCCAGGCCGGAGCACCCCGAGGGGGAGAGATGGCAACCGTCGAACTTCGATTCAGCGCGCTTCCCGAGCACGTGCGGACGGCTCGGTTGGTCGCCGCGGCCGTCGCCAGACGGGCCGGGGTCGACGAGTCGGTGCTCGACGAGGTGCGCCTCGCGGTCGGCGAGGCGTGCTCGCGGGCGGTCGGCCTGCACCAGCGCGGTGGCATCACCGGCGCGGTACGGGTCGCTCTGACCGATCAGGAGAAGCGTTTCCTCATCGAGGTCGAGGACGAGGCGGGCCCCGTCGCCGTTCCGGCCCCCGACGACGCCCAGGGCGGTGACCCGGACGAGGACGCCCTGGGGCTCGCCGTGATCACGGGTCTGGTGGAGGACCTGGAGGTCACCAACGGCGCGGTCGGCGGGCTGATCCGGATGAGCTGGCCGGTCTCGGTCGCCTCCGTCGCGGTCTGAGGGCCGACTGGCCGACCGGCCGGGAAGTACGGGAATGTCGGGAAGCAGCCGTAGTCGCCGGGAACCGGGGCGGTGAGGGCGGCCGTGTAGGTTCGACGACCGACACGACCGAACCGAAAGGCTTCTCCCGGTGAACAAGCGACTGCTGACCGTACCCGCGCTCGGCGTGCTGCTCGCGTTCGGCGCCGTCGCCTGCGGCGACGACAACAGCAAGCAGCTGGAGTCCTGGGCGGCGAACGTCTGCGGTGCGGCCAAGGACCCGATCGCCCAGGCGCAGGCCGCGCTCGCGGACACGGCCCAGGTGAAGACCGGCGAGGCCCCCGCCGACCTGAAGAAGCGGCTCTCGACGGACATCGGGCGGCTCGCCAAGACCAACCAGGACCTCGCGGCCGCCATCGAGGCCGCCGGGGCACCCAAGGTGAGCGACGGCGACAAGCTGCAGAAGGACACCGTCGACGAGCTGAAGAAGGCGGGCGACGGCTACCTGGACGTCCAGAAGAAGCTGGACGGGCTGCCCACCAACGACCAGTCCAAGTTCGCGGACGGGCTGAAGAGCGTGGGCGACCAGGTGCAGGGGCTGGCCAAACTGTCCACCCAGGCGCAGAGCAAGCTGCGCAGCGGTGACCTGGGCGCGGCGATGGCCAAGCAGGAGGGCTGCAAGGCCACCCCGCCCGGCGCCGCCCCCTCCGGTGCCGCCTCCTCCACCGCCTCGCCGAGCGGCGGCACCAGCGGCGCCCCCGCGACGCCGGGCGCCACCCCGAGCGCCGGGGCCACCGGCGCACCC
>NZ_JOCF01000073.1 GCF_000720635.1 Streptomyces sp. NRRL WC-3742
CCCCGGTGGCCGCGCCGGGGGCGGGCACGGACGGGGACGGCGGTGCGGGGGAAGAAGGGGGGGGGGACGAGGGCGGGGCGGATGAGGGCGGGGCGGGCGAGGGTGGGGGCGTGGCGGGCCCGGAGGCCGGGGGCCACTGCGAGGGCGAGCCCGCCGGCGCCGCCCCGAGCGGCCCGGCCTCGGCGGCCTCCGGGCTCGGCGGGGCGGCGGCGGAGGGCTCGCCGGCGAACGGGCCACGGCAGCCGGCGGCGGCTCCGAGCAGGGACATGCCGGCCGCGACCAGCAGCAATCTTCGCGAAGTAATCTGACGATCAGACAGCATTTCTGATACTTCCCCCGCCGGTCACGGCCACTGACCCCGGGCGCCCCCGATCACCACTCCGACGGGCTAGAACAGGCCCGGGCCGACACCCCGCGCACCCGGCGCACCCGGTGTTCCCTGGACTTCCCCCGCGCTTCCCCGGCCGGACGCCCGGGTTCCCGTGAGGGTCGCTACGCTGTGCTCTCCCAGTGTGATGATCTGCCATCAGAGGACGTGGCCATGACGACAAGTCAGGACTTCCCCCAGCCGGGCGCGCAGGACGCGGACAAGGTCGAGCTCAGCGAGTGGGAACGCTTCGGCGTCGACACCGCCACCCCGCACTCGGCCCGCGTCTACGACTACTGGCTGGGCGGCAAGACCAACTTCCCGCCGGACCGCGCCATGGGCCAGGCCATCGAGGAGGCCGTGCCCAGCATCAAGCAGATGGCCAAGGCCAACCGCGCCTTCCAGGGCCGCGCCGTGCGCCACCTCGCCCAGGAGCACGGCATCCGCCAGTTCCTCGACCTCGGCACCGGCATCCCCACCTCGCCCAACACCCACGAGATCGCCGCGTCCGTCAGCGACGGCACCCGCGTGGTGTACGTGGACAACGACCCGATCGTCCTCGCCCACGCCCGCGCGCTGATGGTCTCCAGCCCGGCCAGCCGGACCACCTACATCCACGCCGACCTGCGCAAGCCCGAGGAGCTGTTCGCCGACCCGGCGCTCACCTCGACGCTGGACCTCACCCAGCCCGTCGGCCTGCTGATGATCGCCGTGCTGATGCTGATCGCCGACGAGGACGACCCGTGGGGCCGCGTCGCCGCCCTGCGCGACGCCCTGCCCTCCGGCAGCTGCCTGGCGCTCACCACCCCGACCCAGGACTTCGACCCGGTGGCCGTCGGCAAGGTCGCCGAGTCCGCCCGCGCCGGCGGGATGACCCTGGTGCCGCGCTCCCACGACGACGTGCTCCGCTTCTTCGACGGCTGGGACCTCGTCGAGCCGGGCCTGGCCCCCGTCCTCGCCTGGCGCCCGGACGGCGAGCCGCCGGCGGACCCGAAGGCCGCGTACTACTGGGGCGGCGTGGCGGTGAAGCGCTGAGGCCCGTCCGGGCGTCCCACTACTCCAGTAGTGGCACTACGGCCGTAGTGGCACTACTGGAGCAGTGGCACTACGGCCGTAGTTCGTCCGCCGGACGGGGCCCCGGGCCGCACACCTCGGCCCGCGGCTACTTCAACAGCCGGGAAAGCCGCCGGTCCGCCAGCGGCTTGCCGCCCGTCTGGCAGGTCGGGCAGTACTGGAGCGAGGAGTCCGCGAAGGACACCTCGCGCACCGTGTCCCCGCAGACCGGGCAGGGCAGCCCGGTGCGGCCGTGCACCCGCAGGCCCATCTTCTTCTCCGCCTTGAGCTCCCCCGCCGCCAGACCCCGCGAGCGCTCCACCGCCTCGCGCAGGGTGCTGCCCAGCGCCTCGTACAGCCGGGCCGTCTCCTCCTCGTCCAGGTCGGCCGCCAGCTTGTACGGGGACATCCGCGCCGCGTGCAGCACCTCGTCCGAGTAGGCGTTGCCCACGCCCGCCAGCACGCTCTGGTCGCGCAGCACGCCCTTGATCCGGCGCCGCTCCCCGCGCAGCAGCGCGGCGAACGCCTCCTCGGTGACCTCCAGCGGGTCCGGGCCGAGCCGGGCGACGCCTGGCACCTCGGCGGGGTCGCGCACCACGTACACGGCGAGGCCCTTCTTCGTCCCCGCCTCCGTGAGGTCGAAGCCCGCCCCGCCCTCCAGGCGCAGCCGCAGCGCCAGCGGGTTCCTCGGGCTCGGGTGGGGCGGCTCGGCGGGCAGGGTCTCCTTCCAGCGCAGCCAGCCGGCCCGGGCGAGGTGGACGACCAGGTGCAGGCCCCCGGCCTCGATGTCCAGGAACTTGCCGCGCCGGGTGACGGAGGTGACGCTCGCCCCCTCCAGGGCCGTCACCGGGGGGTCGTAGGTCTTGAGGGCGCTGATCGCCACCGGCTGGACCTTAGCGATCACGCGCCCGGTCAGGTGTTCGGAGAGGAAGGCGCTCAGCGCCTCGACCTCGGGCAGCTCCGGCATGCGGCCCAGTCTGCCCCCACCGGGCGGCGCCCGCACGCCGTAAGGAGGGGATAAGCCCAGCTCAGCGCGGGTGGTGAGGCTCTTCACAGCAGCCCTCGGCGCCGACCGTTCCGGTTTCAACCTGTGGCAGACTCGGATGCCATGGACATCGGCCCGGTCACCAGGACGCTGCGCGCGGCGGTCTTCGCCGCGCTCGTCGTGCTGCTCGCCGGGCTCGGCCAGGTGCTGGTCACCGGCCGGGCGCTGCCGCTCGCCACGATGGGCCTGGCTGGCCTGGCCGTCTTCGCGACGGCCTTCGCCCTGGCCGGGCGTGAGCGCGGCTACGCGGCGGTCGCGGCGGTGTTCCTGCCGCTGGAGCTGGGCGCCGGGGCACTGTTCGACGTCGCCCAGTCCACCTGTCCCTCGCTGCCGCCCGAGGCCGCGCACGGCTTCCAGCCGCTGCTGTGCGGCGGCGGCTCGCTGGGCGGGTTCCTGCTCGGCCACGGCGTCTCCCAGCAGGCCGGTGTGCTGCTGCTCCTGCTGCTGCACACGGCGATCGCGCTGATCGGCGCGTACGGGCTGCGCCGGGCGGACGCCGCGATGACCTGCCTGGCCCGGACGGTGCGCATGGTCGGCGAGTTCGCGCACCGGCACGTGCCGGCCCTCGCCCGGCTGCTGCGGCTGCTCGCCGCGCCGGTCCCGGCCCGTCCGGTGGTGCGGGTGCCGCTGCCCGAGGCCAGCCGCCCCGCCGTTCCCGCCGAGGACGCGTTCGTGCGCCCGGCCGTGCGGCGCGGTCCCCCGGTGTTCGTCCCGGCCGCCTGAGAGCACTCTCCCGGCGGTCGGTCCTCTCGCAACCCCTTGCACGCCCGAGAGCACTGGACGACACCCCATGAGCAACTCCCGTAAGACCGAGAAGAAGACCTCCGCCACCGAGCGCATGCGCGTCGCCCGCGAGCAGGCCGAGCGCTCCGAGCGCATCCGCCGCCGGGTCGTGGTCGGCGTCTCCTCCGCCGCCGTGCTGGCCCTCGCGGCCGGGGTGGCCTTCGCCGTCGGCGGCTCCTCCGGCTCCGGCTCGGGCGCCTCCGCCAACGGCCCGCTGGTGGTCCCCGCCAACGCCACCGGCACCAACGGCACCGTGGTCACCTACGGCAAGGCCGACGCCCCGCACACCCTGTCGGTGTACGAGGACTTCCGCTGCCCGTTCTGCGAGAAGCTCGAGACCACCACCGGCAAGGCGCTCCAGCAGGGCGCGGACGCCGGCACGTACAAGATCGAGTACCACCTGGCGACGTTCCTGGACGACAACCTCGGCGGCAGCGGCTCGCGCACCGCGCTGGCGGCGGCCGGGGCGGCGCTCAACGAGGGCGTGGACAAGTTCAAGGCGTTCCACGACGTGCTGTACGCCAACCAGCCGCAGGAGAGCAGCGACGCCTTCGGCGACGTCAACCACATCCTCGACCTCGCCGGCCAGGTGCCGGGCCTGAAGACGGACGCCTTCGTGAAGGCCGTCCAGGACGGCACCTACAAGCCGTGGGCGGCCAAGGTGAACGAGGAGTTCAACAAGAGCGACGTCACCGGCACGCCGACCGTCAAGCTGGACGGCAAGAAGCTGGACGTCCTCACCGGCGGCAACGCCGTCTCGCCCGAGCAGTTCACCGCGATGGTCAAGCAGCAGGTGGGCGGATGACGGCCCCCGCCGCCCCGGCCCAGCTGCCGGGCCGGCCGTCGGCCCGGACGTACGGCGCGAGCCGCCCGTTCGCCTGGCTGCTGCTGGTCGGGGGCGCGCTCGGGCTGTTCGCCTCGGCCGTCCTCACCCTGGACAAGCTGCGGCTGCTCAAGGACCCGTCCTACGTCCCCAGCTGCAACATCAACCCGATCATCAGCTGCGGCTCGATCATGCGCAGCGACCAGGCCGAGGCGTTCGGCTTCCCCAACTCGCTGCTGGGCCTGGCCGGTTTCGCGGTGGTGATCGCCATCGGCGCCGGGCTCCTGGCGGGCGCCTCGTACCGGCGCTGGTTCTGGCTGGGCCTGCAGGCCGGGACGGTCTTCGGGATCGGCTTCGTGAGCTGGCTGATGTACCAGGCGCTCTACCGGATCAACGCGCTGTGCCCGTACTGCATGGTGGTGTGGGCGGCGATGATCCCGCTGTTCTGGTACACCACGCTGCACAACCTGCGCAGCGGCGTCATTCCGGTCGGCCGCCGACTTCGGCCGGTGGTGCGGGAGTTGGCCCGCTACCACTGGGCGGTTCCGGCGCTCTGGTACGCCGTCGTGGCGCTGCTGGTGCTGAACCGGTTCTGGTACTACTGGTCGACCCTGCTCTGAGCCGAAAGACACGGCCTGAGGCCCCGCCCGGCCGTCCCCCTCCCGCTCACGGAAGGGGGACGGCCGCTCGCGTTCCCGGGGTCAGAGCTCGGACGGCTCGAAGACGAACGCCTCGACCTCGGCGAGGAGTTCGGCCCGGCGGTCTTCGTCGATGAAGGAGGCGCGGAAGGAGTTGGCGGCCAGGCGGCGCAGGGTCTCCTGCTCCAGCGCCAGGGCTTCGCGAACGGCGCGGAAGTTGTCCTCGACGTAGCCGCCGAAGTAGGCCGGATCGTCGGAGTTGACGGTGACCAGCAGGCCCGCGTCCAGCATCTCGCGAAGCGGGTGGTCGGCGAGGGTGTCGATGCAGCGCAGGCGCACGTTGGAGAGCGGGCACAGGGTCAGCGGGATCTGCTCGCGGACCAGGCGGGCGACGAGTTCGCCGTCCTCCAGGCAGCGCAGTCCGTGGTCGATCCGCTCGACGCCGAGGACGTCCAGCGCCTCGGTGATGTACGAGGCGGGGCCCTCCTCCCCGGCGTGGGCGACGCGGCGCAGCCCGGCCTCGGCGGCGCGGCGGTAGACCTCGCGGAACTTGACCGGCGGGTGGCCGACCTCGGCGGAGTCCAGGCCGATGCCGGTGATCCGGTCGAAGTACGGGCGGGCGGCCTCGAAGGTCTCCAGCGCGGACTCGGCGGACTCGTCGCGCAGGAAGCACATGATCAGCCGGGTGCTGATGCCGTGGCGCTCCTCGCTCTTCTCCAGGGCGGCGGTGAGGCCGTTGACGACGGTCTCCAGCGGCACCCCGCGGGCGGTGTGGGCCTGCGGGTCGAAGAAGATCTCCGCGTGCCGCACGCCCTGCTCGGCGGCCCGGGCGAGGTAGGCGTCGGCGAGGTCGGCGAAGTCCTGCTCGGTGCGCAGCACGGCCATCAGCGCGTAGTAGAGGTCCAGGAAGGACTGCAGGTCGCTGAAGGAGTACGCCTCGCGCAGGGCCTCGGTGTCGGCGTAGGGCAGCCGGACGCCGTTGCGGTCGGCGAGCGCGAAGGCGAGCTCGGGCTCCAGGGTGCCTTCGATGTGCAGGTGGAGTTCGGCCTTGGGAAGCGGCATATGCGATCGATCCGTGCTGTCGGGGGCGGATTCTTAAGGTTTAGATGGATTCATCCTAGGAGCTGCTGCTGCCGGTCGGGCCCGGCCGCCCGGGCAGGTCGCGCAGGGTCCGCAGCGGGGACGCCAGGGGCAGCGCCCCGCACAGGGCCAGCAGCGTGGTCATCACCCACATCGTGGCACGCGTCCCGACGGCGTCGCCCAGCGCGCCGGCCGCCAGGGCGCCCAGCGGGATGAGGGTGTAGCCCGCGACCATCGCGCCGGCCGTGACCCGGGTGAGCAGGGCGGGCGGGGTGTAGGACTGCCGGAAGCTGGAGAGCACCACGTTGACCAGGGTGACGGCGGCGACCACCCCGAAGAGCCCGACCACGTAGAACGCCGCCCGGGCGCCCGGGCCGGCCAGCGGCATCAGCAGGCCCACCGGCGAAACGGTGAGCAGCACGATCCGCAGCCCGCGCGCGGTGCCCAGCCGCCGGCACAGCGGCCGGGCCACCAGCGCGCCGAGGATGCCGCCGACCGCGCCCGCCGAGGCGAGGGCGCCGACCCAGCCCGGCGCGATCCCCGCGTCCCGGACCAGGAAGAGCGCCGCGACGGACTGGTAGCCGCCGGCGAGGGCGAAGTTCGCGGCCGCGCCGTAGAGGGTGAAGGCGCGCAGGTACGGGTCCCGCCACAGGAAGGCGAGCCCCTCGCGGACCTCGCGCAGCAGGCCCTCCCGGGCGGGGGCTTCGAGCGCTGCGACGGGCGCTGCTCCGGCCGCTGTTCCGAGCGCCGCTGCAGGCGTTGCTGCGGGCCGGGCCCGGATCGCCCGCAGGGTGGCGGCGGCTATCAGGAAGCTGACGGCGTCGGCGAGCAACCCGGCCGCCGCGCCGAGGAGTTGGACGGTCAGGCCCGCCAGGCCCCGCCCGGCGACATTGGCGGCCGAGGCGCTGCCCTCCAGCTTGGCGTTCGCCTCGATCAGGTCCTCGGCGGGCACCAGCTCGGGCAGGTAGGCGTGGAAGGCGGCGTCGAAGAAGACCGCCGCCGTGCCGGTGAGGAAGGCGACGGCCAGCAGTTGGGTGAGGGTGAGCACGCCGAGCCCGGAGGCCAGCGGGACGCTCGCGAACAGCGCCGCCGAGCCCAGGTTGCAGACGATCATCACGCTGCGCCGGGGCACCCGGCCGACCCACACCCCGGCGGGCAGGCCGAAGAAGAGCCAGGGCAGCCAGGCCGCGGCGGTCAGCAGACCGACGGCCTGCGGCCCGGCGTCCAGGGCCAGCACGGCGACCAGGGGCAGGGCGATCGAGGTGATGCTGCTGCCGAGCCTGCTGACCGTCTGGCCCGCCCACAGCAGCCGGAAGTCCCGGTGGGTGAACAGGCCCCAGCGGGAGGCGAGTTCGGGCGCCTCCAGGGTGGCGCTCACGGTCGCGCCGGGACGCTGTGGGCGAAGGCCAGGACGGTCTCGCGCTCGCGGCCGTCCTCGGGCACGGGCCGGTTCACCCACTTCTGGATCACCTCGTGCAGGTCGGCGGCCAGCTCCCGGGCCTCCTCGGGGGTGAGCCGCAGCCAGCCCTGGGTGGCGATCGCGCAGCCGTCCTGCCAGTCGGCCGGGTAGCCGCTGCGGCGCAGCGCCCACTCGCGGACCAGCTCGATCTGGCGCTCCGCCATGATCGAGCCGGCCGCGTCGGCGACGGCCTCGGAGACCGGGTCGCCGTCGAAGTCGGCCCGGGCCCAGGTGAGTTGCCGGTCCGCCAGGCGCCACCACCGCTCGCGGCGGTCGCGGGCGAGCTCGGGGGCCTCCTCGATCAGCCCGCTCTCGGCGAGCACCTTGAGGTGGTGGCTGACGTTGCCCACCGCCTGGCCGGTGCGCTCGGCGAGCTGCCCGACGGTGCCGGGGCCGTCCACCTTGAGCAGGTCCATCAGGCGGCGGCGCAGCGGGTGGGTGAGGGCGGCGAGGACCCGGGCGTCGGAGATCGCCCGGGTGTCCTGCGGCCGGCGTGTGGTCTCGTCCATGTCGGGAGGATATATACAAGAACTCTTGTACGACAGTTCTTTTACAACGTCTCTTGTGGAACCCCGCCCGGCTGTACGGGCGGAGCCGGGGCGCGCACCCTGGAGGAGGGGGCTTCCGCCGAGGAGGTAGCGAGACATGCGGCACGTCGACGACCCGCACACCCGGCCCGAGGGCGTCTCCCCGCACGCGCTGGGCAACGACACCCTGCTGCACGAACTGGAGCAGATGCACCGCACCCGCCACGAGACCTTCCTGTACGGCTCCGAGGAGGCGCTCAAGCGGCACACCCTGCGCATGGGACAGCTGGAGGCCGAGTACCTGCACCGCTTCCCCAACCGCCTGGTGACGGCCGGACGCACCCGGGCCGGGGCCAGGGCGCGGGAGGCGGCGGCGCGCGCCGAGTCGCTGCCGGAGTGACGCCGCCCGGTGGCGGTCCGGCGGGGCACCATCCGGCGGGGCACATCCGGCGGGGCACAGGGACACGCCGGGCCGCATGCGCGTGCCCAGGGGCCGGGTGTCGGGGAGGGTGAGAACAGCCCGCACCCCGGCACCAGCACCCCAGCCCCCAGCCCCCAGCCCCCAGCCCGCAGGAGCCCCGCATGCCCATCGCCAGCGTCAACCCCGCGACCGGCGAGACCCTCCAGACCTTCGACGCCCTCGACGCCTCCGGCATCGAGCAGCGCCTGGCCCGCGCCGAGGCCGCCTTCCACGGCTGGCGCTCCACGCCCTTCGCCGCCCGCGCCGACCTGATGCACCGCGCCGCCGACCTGCTCGACCAGGACCAGGAGGCCCTCTCCCGCACCATGACCGAGGAGATGGGCAAGCCGCTGGTCCAGGCCCGCGCGGAGGCCGCCAAGTGCGCGAAGGCGATGCGCTGGTACGCCGACCACGCAGAGGCGCTGCTCGCCAACGAGCACCCGGACCCGGCCGACGTGGCCGACGCCGGGGCCTCGCGCGCGTACGTCCGCTACCGGCCGCTCGGGGCGGTGCTGGCCGTGATGCCGTGGAACTTCCCCTTCTGGCAGGTGATCCGATTCGCCGCGCCCGCGCTGATGGCGGGCAACGTGGGCCTGCTCAAGCACGCCTCCAACGTGCCGCGCACCGCGCTGGCGATCGAGGACCTGTTCCGCCGGGCGGGCTTCCCCGAGGGCTGCTTCCAGACGCTGCTGGTCGGCTCGGGCGCCGTCGAGGGCGTGATCCGGGACGTACGGGTCGCCGCCGTCACCCTCACCGGCAGCGAGCCGGCCGGGCGGGCGGTCGCGGCCACGGCGGCGGACGAGGTCAAGAAGGCGGTGCTGGAGCTGGGCGGCAGCGACCCGTACGTCGTCCTGCCGAGCGCCGACCTCGAGGCGGCGGTGCGCACCGCCGTCCGGGCCCGGGTGCAGAACAACGGCCAGTCCTGCATCGCGGCCAAGCGGTTCATCGTGCACACCGACGTCTACGACCGCTTCCTGGCCGGGTTCACGGAGGCGATGGGAGCGCTGAAGGTCGGTGACCCGACGGACGAGGCGACGGACGTCGGCCCGCTGGCCAGCCGCCAGGGGCGCGACGACCTGGAGGAGCTGGTCGAGGACGCGCGGGCGCACGGAGCCCGGATCGAGTGCGGCGGCGGGCGGCCGATGGGCTGGGACACCGGCTGGTTCTACGAGCCGACCGTGCTGACCGGCGTCACCCCGGCGATGCGCATCCACCGGGAGGAGACCTTCGGGCCGGTCGCGACCGTCTACCGGGTCGCCGACCTGGACGAGGCGGTGGCGCTCGCCGACGACACGCCGTTCGGGCTGAGCTCCAACGTCTGGACCCGGGACGAGGGCGAGCAGGAGCGCTTCGTACGCGACGTCCAGGCCGGCGGGGTGTTCTTCAACGGGATGACGGCCTCCCACCCGGCGCTGCCCTTCGGCGGCGTCAAGCGCTCCGGGTTCGGGCGGGAGCTGTCCGGGCACGGCATCAGGGAGTTCTGCAACGTCACCACGGTGTGGATCGGCTGAGCGCCCGCACCGGCCCCGGCCGGGGCCGGTGCGGGCTTCGCGAGAGGTGTCAGGACATGCCTCGGGACAGCTGTCAGGACGCCATGCGGTGCCTGCCCCGGCCGGGCGTCATCCAGCGGGCGAGGACGCCGATCATGGCGATCACCGTCAGGCCCCAGAAGATCGCCATCAGCACGAGCATCGGGGTCAGGCTCACCTGGGTGGCGACCATGCCCAGGCCCACCGAGAGGGCGACCATGAAGGTCACCACGGTCGGGCTGAGGGTGAGCAGCCAGCTGCGGAGGCGGTGGCCGAGGCCGGGGTTCTGTTCGGCCTGGGGGCCGGTGTCCAGTTCCTTGTAGGTCAGCAGGTCCATGGGGATCGCCTCCGGGGGTGGGGAGGTCGGGTGGGGTCAGGAGGCCCGGCGTGGGGCCGACTTCCGGGTGGTGGTCTTCTTCACCGCGGTCTTCTTGGCGGCGGACTTCGTGGCACCGGTCTTCGTGGCGGCGCTCTTCGTGGCGGCGGCAGCGGTGGTCTTCTTCGCCGCCGTCTTCTTGGCGGGGGCGCGCTCGTCGGCGGGCGCCTCGGCCTGGTGCCCGCCCTTGGCCTGGCGCAGGCTGCTGCGCAGCGCCTCCATCAGGTCGATCACGTTGTCCGGCGCCTCGCCGGTCTCCTCCTCGTGCGGCAGCTCGACGCCCTCCAGCCGCGCGGTGATGACCTGCTGGAGCGCCTGCTGGTAGTCGTCGTGCAGCTGGGAGAGGTCGAAGTCCTCGGAGAGGGTGTCCATCAGCGAGCGCGCCATCTTGAGCTCCTGCGGCCGCACGGTGACGTCGCCCTCGGGGGCGATGCCCGCCGCCGGGCGGACCTCGTCGGGCCAGATGCAGGTCTGCAGCACGAGCGTGCCCTCGTGCACCCGCAGCACCGCGGGCGACTCCCGGGTGCGCAGGGCGATCTTGGTGACGGCGATCTGCCCGGACTCCAGCAGGGCGTCGCGCAGCAGGGCGTACGGCTTGGCGGCGGCCTGGTCGGCGACGCCGACGTAGTACGCCTTGGAGAACATCAGCGGGTCGATGTCGCCCGCGTCCACGAAGGCCAGCACGTCGATGATCTTCTTGCTGGGCAGCGGCAGGTCCGCGAGGTCCTCGTCGGTGAGGGTGACGGTGCGCCCGTCCGGCGACTCGTAGCCCTTGGCGATCTCCGCGTACGGGACCTCCTTCTCCTCCTGTTCGCAGTACCGCTTCATCCGCACCCGGCCGCCGTCCTTGGCGTGCACCTGGTGCAGCGGGACGTCGTGCTCCTGGGTCGCGGAGTACAGGTGGACGGGGATGCTGACCAGCCCGAAGCTGATCGTCCCCTTCCAGGTGGTCTGCATGGCTCCCACTGTGCCCCGATGTGCCCGGTTCGGCCACACTTCGAGGAGGAGGCCGCGAAGGGGAGCGCGTAGCGACCGCGTAGCGACCGCGAAGGAGACCGATCCGCCGATGCCCGTACCACCGCCCACCGCTCCGCCGCCGGAGCGCACCACGTACCTGGTGACGTACGCGGTGCGCGGCGAGGCCGGGGTGCGGCACGCCCGGGTGGAGCTGCTGCCCGGGTACGCGCAGGAGTCCGACGTGCCGCGGCTGCTCGCCGCCCGGCTGACCGGGCGGGTGGGCGACGCCGGGCTGATCACCGTCCTGGAGCTGCGGGAGGAGCTGCGGGAGGAGTGACCGGGGCCCTCAGGAGCCGGGGCGCACCCCGGAGCGGTCGGCGACCGACCGGCCGTGCAGGTGGCGCAGGTAGTCGTGGGCGTCGGGGAGGGTGTCGACCAGGTTGCGCTGCTGGCGCTTGATCCGCTCGAACAGCGGCTCGGCGCCGCGCACCGACTCCGGGCGGTGGGCGAGGGCGGGCAGCGGGGCGTCCGGCTCCACGCCGAGCCCGGCGAGGACGGCGTAGTAGCTCGCGTTCGACCAGATCCGGCCCGGCTCGGGGGTGGCGCCGCCGTAGTAGGCCCGCTCCTCCGTCGCGGGGGCGCCCAGCGGCAGGCCCGCGAAGTAGGCGAGGGTCTTGGCCCGCAGGCTCTCCGGCAGGGCGATCCGGCCGTGGGCGCGCCAGAACGGCGTGTCGGTGCGGCGGGTGCAGGCGAAGTGCGCCTGGACGAAGTCCCGGGACTCGTCGAACTCGGTGGCGACCTCGCGGTTGAAGCCGTCCAGCAGGGCCGGGGTGAAGGCGTCCGCCGGGAAGTGGCGCACCAGCTGCTGGAGCGCGCTGGTGACGAAGTGCAGCGCGGTGGGCTCCAGCGGCTCCAGCAGGCCCGCGCTGGAGCCGATGCCGACGCAGTTGCGCACCCAGGCGCTGCGGGTGCGCCCGGCCCGGAAGGCCGTCTCGGCGACCTCGGCCTTCTCCGGGTCCAGGCCCCAGAGGCGGCACAGGTCCTCGGTGGCCGTGCCGGCGTCGGCGAAGGCGCTCGCGTAGACGTAGCTGGACTCGAACTCCCCGAGCAGCGGGGTCTTCCCGGCCCAGCCGGCCGGCATCGCGACGGCCGTGCGGTACGGCTCCAGGCCGTGCGCGAAGTCGTCGTGCGGCAGGCGTACCGTCACCGCGCGGTCGCAGAGCAGCTGGTCGCCGAGGTCGAGGTACGGCTCGGCCATCACCTGGCGCAGCAGGCGGGCGCGGGGGCCGGAGCAGTCGATGAACAGGTCCCCGTCGAGCGCCTCTCCGGCGGTGGTGTGCAGCGCCTCGATGTAGCCGTTGGCGTCCAGCTCGACGCGGGCCAGGGTGCCGGGCACCCGGCGCACGCCGAGGCGGCCGGTGGCGTGGCGGCGCAGGAAGTCGGTGAAGCGGGCCCGGTCCAGGTGCCAGCCGTAGCGGGTGGCCGGGCGGCCGTCCATCCAGCGCGGGGAGCGCCGGGCGTCCAGCAGCGGGGGCTCGCGGAAGCAGGCGTAGTCGAAGGGCTCCACCGTGCCGCCGTGGTGGCGGCGGTGGTGCCAGTAGTGGGAGAGCGGGACCTGCTCGTACTCGGGCAGCAGGCCGAACGCGTGGTAGGAGGCGTCGGGCCCGCCCTGCGGCAGCTCGCGGGGCCGGGTCTCGCCCGCGCCGCCCGTACGCCAGTTGACGAAGCGCAGGGCCGTGCCGAAGGTCGCGCCGGACTCGCGCATCCAGGCGTCCTCGGAGATCCCGAGGGCGGCGAAGAAGGAGCGCTGGAGGGTCGGCAGGGCGGCCTCGATCCCGGCGTCGGCGGCGGTCTCCGGCTCCTCCAGGACCGTCACCTCGACGGTTCCCTGGAGCGCCTTGCGCAGGTAGGCGGCGCTCATCCAGCCGGCCGGGCCGCCCCCCAGCACCACCACGCTCGTGATTCGGGCATCCATCTCCGCTCCCCTTCCACCGTCGATTCCTCGTCGGCTCCAGCGTGCGAGCGGGATCTATAGAGGACCTATACAGAGGGGCCTCCGGAACGCCCTCCGGAATATAAGGAATTCATAGCCGCCGACCCGAATCTGAATGTGCGACGGAGAAGCCGCCGCGAATCGGAGCCGGGAGGCCGCAATGGACCAGAACACCATCCTCGACAGCCTGGAGCAGGAGTTCCAGGAGTGGCTGGAGCAGCACGGGATCGACGAGACGGCGGCGGTGCGCAGCCTGGACCTCGGGCACGCCGGCGGCTGCGGATGACGAAAAGCCCCCGAGGGGACCGGCGGTGGGCCGGTCCCCTCAGGGGGGGATTGAACGAAGAAAGAATCAGATCGAAGAAGCCTCGAGAACGCCAGTCGATTCGTTGACGAAGAGACGGACGAGCGGGGACAGGCGGAACCTCGGAAAAGGCTCCTCCCCCACCGTCATGAGCCGCGCTTCGGCCAGGGATTCCAGCACCGCTTCGGCTTCCCGCACCCCGACCAGCAGCACCTCGGACGCCTCCCGGGCCGTGAACGCGGTGGGGCCGGCCAGGGCGAGGCGGTGCAGGGCCTCCCGGGCCGCCGGGTCCAGCGCGTGGTGGCTGGGGTGCAGGCTCCGGCGGACGTCCAGGGCGCCGAGGCGCAGTTCGTCCAGCCTTCGCTCCTCCGGGGTGAGCCGGTCGGCGAGGGCGGCGGGCGACCAGTGCGGGTGGGCGGCCAGACGGGCGGCGGCGATGCGCAGGGCCAGCGGCAGCCGGTCGCACAGTTCGACGATCCGGGCGGCCGAGGCCGGGTCGGCGGCCACCCGGTCGGGGCCGGCGACGGCGGAGAGCAGCTGGTAGGCGTCGGGGAAGTCCAGCGGGCCGAGCAGCAGCGGGCGGGCGGCCTCGAGGGCGGCGAGCTGGTCGCGACTGGTGACGAGGGTGCGGCAGTGCCCGGTGCCGGGCAGCAGTGGGCGGACCTGGCGGTCGTCGGCCGCGTCGTCCAGCAGCAGCAGCATCCGGCGCCCGGCGAGCCGGCTGCGGAACAGCTGCGCGCGCTCGTCCAGGCCGTCGGGGATCTCCCGGGGCCCGGCGCCGAGGGCGTGCAGGAACCAGCCCAGCACCTCGGCGGGGCTCTTGGGGCGGGCCTCGCGGCCGTGCAGGTCGGCGTGGAGCTGGCCGTCGGGGAAGTCCTCCCGGGCGAGCTGGGCGGCGCGGACGGCGAGGGCGGACTTGCCGCTGCCGGCCGGGCCGGTGACCACGGTGACCGGGGCCTCCGGTGAGGGGCCCAACCGGGCTGCCAGGAAAGCTAGTTGGCCGGTACGGCCGGTGAAGTCCGGGGTGTCGGCGGGCAGCATCGCCGGGCGCAGCGCCGTCCAGAGGGTCGCCGGGGCGTGCACGGTCGCGGTGAGGGTGGCGGCCGGGCCGGGCAGGTCCTCGCGCAGGATCGCGCCGTGCAGGCCCTGCAGGCCCGGGCCCGGGTCGACGCCCAGCTCCTCGGCGAGCAGCTGCCGCCCGTGCTCGTAGACGCCGAGGGCGTCGGCCTGGCGGCCGCAGCGGTGCAGGGCCGTCATCAGCTGGCCGCGCAGGCGCTCGCGCACCGGGTGCTCGGCGACCAGGCTGGTCAGCTCGGCCACCAGCTCGTCGTGGCGGCCGAGTTCGAGGTCGGCGTCGAGGCGGTGCTCCAGGGCGGCCAGGCGCAGTTCCTCCAGGCGGGGGCGCTCCCGGTCCGTCAGGTGCTCGGTGGTGCCGGTCAGCGGGGCGCCGCGCCAGTGGGCGAGGGCGCCGCGCAGCAGGGCGGCGGCGGACTCGTGGCGGCCCGCCGTCAGCTCGGCGCGGCCCTGTTCGGCGGCGCGCTCGAAGGCGTGCAGGTCGAGGGCGTGCAGGTCGGCGGTGTTCGCGCCGGGGGTGTCCGCGCCGCGGGTGTTCGCGCCGGGGGTGTTCGCGCCGAGGTCCAGCCGGTAGCCGGGGGCCTTGCGCGTCAGGGTGACCTGCGGGCCGAGGCGCCCCCGCAGCCGGGACACGTAGGTGTACAGCTGGGCGTTCCAGGTGGCCGGCGGCTCCCAGCCCCACAGGAGGGAGCTGAGGCGGTCGTCGGGCATCAGGCGGCCGCCGGCGAGCAGCAGGGCAGCGAGCACCGTGCGCTGCTTGGCACCGTCCAGCGGTACCTCCCGGCCGTCGTCCACGACGTCCACCGGGCCCAGAATCCGGAACTCCATATCGCCCCGCCCCATCCCCCGTGCGCGGCCCCCGAAGGGTGTCCGCGGCACCTGGTCCGTGTGCCCCGATAACGGTGGCGACGCTACTGACCAGGTCTTTTTCGGGGATGTCGGGCGGATTTCGTCGTGCGGGGTCCCGGGGGCCCGGCGGTGAAATGGATTTGAAAGAGGCCCAAAACGACCTCTCCGTAGTGTCCTTCCCAGGTCGAGGAACGAAGCCCCGGCCGACCGGCGAAGAGCCGGACCCACCCTGTGGAGGACACCGTGAACGCCATCCTGACCAACGCCCGCAACCGCTTCGCCCGCCTCGCCGCCGCGGCCGTCCTCGGCGCCGGAGCCGCAGTCGTCGTCGCCGGCGCGGTGGCGCCCGCCGCGACCGCCGTCGTCGCCGACGACCCGTGGACGATCATCGCGCCGGTCCCCACCACCAAGGCCAACGCGCCGGCCGACGACCCGTGGACCTCCGCGAAGGCGTGACCCGCCCCACCCCCCAACCACTCGATCCAGGGAGACACGATGAGCACCGAAACGCTGACGGCCGTCCGCTCCTACGCCGCGCTCGGGCCGGGCCTCGCCGAGGCCGAGGACTTCCACCGGCGCCTCAGCGCCGCCACCGCGCTCGCCGACCCGGGCCTGGCCTCCGGCGGCTGGGAGGGCCGCGAGCGGCAGATCGTCTCCGCGTGGGTGCGCCACGTGCACGGCGAGCCGCTCGCCCCGCTGCTGCTCCAGGGCACCGCCACCGACCCGACCGTCCGCGCCGAGGAACGGGAGGCACAGCTGCGCGAAACCACCGCCATGGCCGACCGGATCGCCGAACACCGCCCCGCCGCCCTCGGCTGGCGCGGCACCGACCCCACCACCCGGGCCATCGGCGCCGTCGCCGCCATGCGCGCCGTCACCGCCCACGCCCTCAGCCGCCCGGTCCCGCCGCCGCGCGAGCAGCTGGTGCGCGAGGTGTGGTCCCTGGTCCGGGCGGCGGTGCTCGGCACCGAAATGGGCCACCCCCGCCCCGAGACCCCCGGCCGCCCGGCGTGGTGACGGGCCGTCCGGCCCAGCGCCCGAGTGGGCCGGTGCGCCCGCCGAACGGGCCCCGGCGCGATGGAACCCGCCCCCGGTGACCGGTCACCGCAGTCAGCACAGACAACACGAACGTCGATGAGGACCGGCCGTCACGCGTGACGACTCCGCGCTACCGGTTCTCTCCTCCGGCTCAGGACTCGAGCAGCTCCCACAGGATCTCGGTGCTCACCGCACCCGCGCCGCGGAGCAGCTCGTCCAGGCGCCGTACGCGCGCCGACCAGACCGGGGCGCCGACCTCGTCGAAGAGGCGGCCGGCTTCGGTGAGGCAGCCGGCGGCGGCGACGCGGTCGCCGCCGATGGCGGTGACGCAGGCGAGGACCAGGCCCGCGCGGGCTTCCAGGAAGCGGTCGGGGAGCTTGCGGGTGATCTCCAGGGCTTCGCCGAGGGTTTCGACGGCCTCGCTCAGGCGGGCCTGGCGCCACTGGGCCTCGCCGAGGCCGTGGAGGGCGTGGGCCTCGCCGCGGCGGTCGCCGGTGCCGCGGACCAGGTCCAGGGCGCGGCGGCAGGCTTCCTCGGCGCGGGCGCCATCGCCCTCGCGGATCAGGGCCTCCGCGAGGCGGACGGTGCTCTGGGCCTCGCCGCGGGCGGAGCCGACCTCGCGGCTGCGGGCGATGGCCTCGGTGGAGAGCAGCAGGCTGGCCTGGGGTTCGCCGCGCTCGAGTTCGATCTGGGCGAGCATGCCGAGCAGGTGGGCTTCGGCGTAGTGGTCGCCGGCGGTGCGGAAGCCCTCGAGGGCGAGGTGGGCGCTGGCGCGGGAGGCGTCGAGGTCGCCGTTGTAGCGCTGGTAGAGGGCGAGGTTGCGCAGGACGAGGGCGCGCCCGCGCTGTTCGCCGTGCTGGTCGAACAGTCTCAGGGCGTGGTCGAGGCGCTCCGCCGCCTCCTCGTAGCGCCACTGGACGATCTCCAGGGTGCCGAGGCTGTGCAGCATGGCGGCTTCGCCGATGTCGTCGCCGGTGCGGCGGGCGGCGGCGAGGGCGCGTTCGCCGCAGAGCCGCCACTCCTCGGGGTAGTTGCGGTTCTGGAAGAGGGTGGCGCTGGTCATGGTGAGGTCCCAGGCGACGGCGGACTGGTCCGCCTGGGACGCCTGGTCGACGACGCCGACGATCGCGGCGCGCTCGACCTCGAACCAGGCCATGGGCTCGTCGAGCAGTTCGGCGACCAGGTGTTCGGGCAGTTCGTGGCGGTGGCCGGGGCCGTGGATGACGGTGTAGTCGCCGCCGTAGATGCGCCGGTGGGCCTCCTGGGCGAGGAACAGCCAGCCGCCGTGGGCGCGTTGGAGGGCCGAGTGGCGTTCGGGTTCGCCCTCCTGTTCCTTGGCGCACTCGTAGGCGAACAGGCGCAGCAGGTCCTGGAAGCGGTAGCGGACGCGGCCGGTGGCGGCGTCGGAGAGGACTTCGAGGAGTTGGGCGTCGACGAGTTCCTCGATGAGGTCCTCGGCGTCGTAGGGGGAGATGTCGAGCAGCGCGGCGCCGACCCAGGCGGAGAAGTCGGGGACGTTGAGCAGGCCGAGGAGGCGGTACATCCGGGCGGCGCGCTCGTTGAGGTCGCGGTAGCTGAGGCGGAAGCCGGCGCGGACGCCGCGTTCGCCCTGGCTGAGTTCGTCGAGGCGGCGGTGCTGGTCCTCGAGGCGGGAGACGAGGGTGCGCACCGACCAGTGGGGTTTGGCGGCGAGGCGGGCGGCGGCGATGCGCAGGGCGAGCGGGAGCCGGTCGCACAGGGCGCTGAGGCGGGCGGTGCCGGCGGGGTCGGCGGCGAGGCGGTCGTCGCCGACGACGCGGGCGAGCAGTTCGGTGGCCTCGTCCTGTTCGAGGGTGTTGAGGGAGAGGTGGACGAAGCCGTAGTCCCCGGCGAGGTTCTGCATGGGGTCGCGGCTGGTGACCAGGACGCAGCAGCGGCCGCTGCCGGGCAGCAGGGGGCGGATCTGGGTGAAGGAGCGGGCGTTGTCGAGGACGATGAGGACCCGGCGGCTGTCGAGGACGCTGCGGAACAGGGCGGTGCGTTCGACGAGTTCGACGGGTATCCGCTCGGCGGGCACGCCGAGGGCGCGCAGGAAGCGGTCCAGGACGGCGCTGGGGGTGGTGGGTTCGTCGTGCTCGTCGTAGCCGCGCAGGTCGGCGAAGAGCTGGCCGTCGGGGAAGCGGGCGGCGACCTGGTGGGCCCAGTGCACGGCCAGCGCCGTCTTGCCGACGCCGCCGATGCCGGTGATCGAGCCGACGGGCAGGGCTCCGGTCTCGCCGCGCCCGTCCAGGAGCCGGTCGAGGAAGGAGAGTTCCTCGTCGCGTCCGGTGAAGGAGGCGACGTCGGAGGGCAGTTGGGCGGGGTTGGCGGCGACGATGGGCGCGGCGGCGACGGCCTCGGCTGGCAGGGTGAGCCGGGGGGAGTCGGCGAGGACGGCGTCGTGCAGTTCCTTGAGGGCCGGGCCGGGTTCGATGCCGAGTTCGTCGATGAGCAGGCGGCGGCCCTCGCGGAAGGTCTCCAGCGCCTCGGCGCGCCGCCCGGAGCGGTACTGGGCGAGCATCAGGTGGCCGCGGGCCTGTTCGCGCAGGCCGTTCTCGCGGATGAACGACGAGAGTTCGCCGACGAGTTCGCGGTGCATGCCGAGGTCGAGGCGCAGTGCGGTGAACTCCTCGTACACGTCGAGGCGCATCTCGGTGAGCCGTGCGGCCTCGGCCTCGACGCGTTCTCCGGCGATGCCCTCGAGGGCGGGGCCGCGCCACATCGCGAGGGCCTCGTCGAGGAGTTCGACGGCCTCGGGGGTGTTGCCGCCGCGGGCGGCCTCCCGGGCCTGGGCGGTGACCTCCTCGAACTCGACGGCGTCGATGCGATGTTCGCCGACGAAGAGCATGTAGCCGGGGTGCATGGTGACGATGAGGTCGTCGACGCCGACGGCGGTCTTGAAGGTCTTGCGCAGGCCCGAGACGCAGATGGCGACCTGGTTGACGAAGGTGTTGGGCGGGTTGCCGTGCCAGACCGCGTCGGCCAGCGCGTCGACGGAGACGACGCGGTTGGCGGAGAGGAGCAGCATGGAGAGGATGGTCCGCTGGCGGGCGCCCGCCACGGGTACGGGGCTGCCGTCCGCCTGGACGTCCAGGGGCCCCAGGATCCGGAACACCACCTGAAGCACCAGCTGCCTCCTTCCGGCCGTCGATATGGTCGTTGGTAACAGAATCCTGTCGCGGCTCACAAGCGACGCTTCAGGAACCTGCCACGTCAATCGGCCGCTTCGCCTTGCCTGATGGCGGCGGGTCAGCTAGGGGACATCCACGACCCCGGGCGGATGTCGCCGGGGCGCACCCGCTGCCAGCCGGCCGTACGGTCGCGGGCCGGGCTCCCGGCCTGCCCCGCCCGGGCGGCCAGGGCCGTCAGGACGGCGGTGAGCGCGGCGAGTTCCTCGGGCGAGGGGGCTCCGCGCAGCACCCGCAGCAGGGCACCGGGCGCGGCCGGGTCGGCACCCACGGGGTCGGCGCTCAGAGGGTCGGCGCTCACAGGGGCCGCGCTCACGGGGTCGGCGCTCACAGCGGCGGGTTGCCGTGCTTGCGGGCGGGCAGCAGGGCGTGTTTGGCGGCGAGCATGTCGAGGGCGTCGATCAGCACGCGGCGGGTGTCGGCCGGGTCGATGACGTCGTCCACGAGGCCGCGTTCGGCGGCGTAGTAGGGGTGCATCAGTTCGGCGGTGTACTCCTTGACGAGCTGCGCGCGGGTGGCCTCGGGGGTGTCGGAGGCGGCGATCTCGCGGCGGAAGACGACGTTGGCGGCGCCCTCGGCG
Organism: Streptomyces sp. NRRL WC-3742; assembly: GCF_000720635.1. GTDB lineage: Bacteria > Actinomycetota > Actinomycetes > Streptomycetales > Streptomycetaceae > Kitasatospora. The sequence goes on from NZ_JOCF01000073.1 coordinate 20,142, forward strand.
CCCATGACGGCGATCTCGTTGGTGGGCCAGGCGTAGGAGAGGTCGGCGCCGATGGAGCGGGAGTCCATGACGATGTAGGCGCCGCCGTACGCCTTGCGCAGGATGACCTGGACGCGGGGGACGGTGGCGTTGCAGTAGGCGTAGAGCAGTTTGGCGCCGTGGCGGATGATGCCGTGGTGCTCCTGGTCGACGCCGGGCAGGAAGCCGGGCACGTCGACGAGGGTGACGATCGGGATGTTGAAGGCGTCGCACATCTGGACGAAGCGCGCGGCCTTCTCGGAGGAGTGGATGTCCAGGACTCCGGCGAAGGACTGCGGCTGGTTGGCGACGACGCCCGCGAGCCGTCCGTCGAGCCGGGTGAGGGCGCAGATCACGCTGGTCGCCCAGCGCTCGTGGACCTCCAGGTACTCGCCGTTGTCGGCGATCTCCTCGATGACCTTGCGCATGTCGTACGGGCGGTTGCCGTCGACGGGCACCAGGTCGAGCAGGGCTTCGCAGCGGCGGTCGGCCGGGTCGCCGCCGGGGGCGGCGGGGGGTGCCTCGCGGTTGTTGGCGGGCAGCAGGGAGAGCAGGTAGCGGACCTCCTCCAGGCAGGTGCGCTCGTCGTCGTAGGCGAAGTGGGCGACGCCGGAGAGCTCGGCGTGCACGTCGGCTCCGCCGAGGCCGTTCTGGGTGACCTTCTCCCCGGTCACGGCCTGGACGACGTCGGGGCCGGTGATGAACATCTGGGAGGTCTCGCGGACCATGAAGACGAAGTCCGTCAGCGCCGGGGAGTAGGCCGCGCCGCCGGCGCAGGGGCCGAGCATCACGGAGATCTGCGGGATGACACCGGAGGCGCGGGTGTTGCGCTGGAAGATGCCGCCGTAGCCGGCGAGCGCCGAGACGCCCTCCTGGATGCGGGCGCCCGCACCGTCGTTGAGGCTGACCAGGGGTGCTCCGGCCGCGATGGCCAGGTCCATCAGCTTGTGGATCTTCTGGGCGTGGGCCTCGCCGAGTGCGCCGCCGAAGATCCGGAAGTCGTGGGCGTAGGCGAAGACCCGACGCCCGTGCACGGTGCCCCAGCCCGTCACGACACCGTCGGTGTGCGGCTTCCTGGCCTCGAGGCCGAAGCCGGTGGCGCGGTGGCGGCGCAGGCCCTCGATCTCGGTGAAGCTGCCCTCGTCGAAGAGCAGGTCGAGCCGCTCGCGGACGGTCAGCTTGCCCTTGCTGTGCTGTGCTGCGGTGGCCCGCTCCTGGCCGCTGAGGACGTCGTCCTTGAGGCTCCGCAGCTCGGTGATCCGGTCCTGCATGGTGGACGCTGGGATCGGCACGGGAATCACTCCCTCCGGCTTGGCGCCCCCGGCGGGGGCTCAGCGGCCGACTCTAGGAACGTGTCGGCCGCCACCGCGAGGAATCCGCTGCGGGTGTGTCCCGATGGTGCCACGCCGACAATGGCGCGAGGGGGCCCGGCCGCCCCCGATCTTTGCCGTGTCAGCTACCGGACAGCATTCGCTCCGTCGCCCGGCCGTCACCGTCCGCACCCCCTGCGAGGTGCGATGCTGGCAGACCCGGACGGAGTTCGCCTGCCAATTGTCGTCCCGCGTTCAACAGTTCGTCCGACCCCCTCGAACAACGCGCTCGAAACGGCGGCGAATGACGGTTCTCGGCGATCGACGGATCGCCGACCGAAAAGGATGGAGTGTCAATTGTTCGCGCGGATCGGACGGTTAGCCGTTGGTCGCCCCTGGCTCGTGATCGCCGTGTGGCTGATCGCCGCGATAGCCCTGGCGGTGGCGGCCCCGGCCCTCAAGTCGACCAGTGACCAGGCGGAGTTCCTGCCCTCGCACTACGAGTCGGTCCAGGTCTCGAAGATCGAGCAGCAGTCGTTCCCCCAGCACGAGCAGCCGGCCGCCGTCATCGTCTTCCAGCGCACCGACGGCGCCCCACTGGGCGCGGGCGACAAGGAGGACGTGGCGAAGGTCGCGGCCGCCCTGCAGGGCAAGGGCTACGAGAAGGTCAGGAAGGTGGAGGCTTCCCCCGAGGCCGTCTCGCCGGACGGCCGGATCGCACTGGCCGACATCGTCGCCACCACCAAGGACGCGTACGACGAGAAGCTGAGCGAGAACGTCAAGTCGCTGCGCGCGGACGCGAAGTCGCTGGTCGCCGGGACGTCGCTGAAGTTCGGGGTGACGGGCCAGGCGGCCTCCGCCCTGGACTCCAAGGAGTCCTCGGGCGACACCGACGCGATGATCATGATGGCCACGCTGCTGCTGATCGTCGTCCTGCTCGGCGCCATCTTCCGCAGCCCGCTGATCGCCGTGCTGCCGGTCGTGATGATCATGGTGGTCTTCATGGTCGCCTCCGGACTGATCTCCACCCTCGCCGAGGTGGCCGGGCTCCAGGCCGACAACTCCGTCTCCACCATCATGATCGTGGTGCTGTTCGGCGTCGGCACCGACTACCTGCTCTTCCTGCTGTTCCGCTACCGGGAGTTCCTGCGGGCCGGGCAGGAGCCGCGCGAGGCGATGGCCCAGGCCGTCGCACGCGTCGGCGAGACCATCACCTCCGCCGCGGGCGCCGTCATCGTCGCCTTCCTCGCGCTCACCCTCTCCACCATGGGCATGCTGCGCGCCATGGGCCCGGCGCTGGCGATCTCCGTCGGTGTCAGCCTGCTCGCCGCGCTCACCCTGGTGCCCGCCGTGTTCGCGCTGCTCGGCCGGGCCGCCTTCTGGCCGTCCAAGGCGTGGCGCCGTGAGCCGAAGAACGCGCTGGCGGGCAAGGTCGGCGCGCTCACCGCCCGCCGCCCCGCCCTGGTGGCCGGCGTCTCCGGCGGGCTGCTGGTGGTACTGGCGCTCGGCGCGCTCGGCTTCAAGGCCGAGTTCGACACCGGCAGTTCGCTGCCCAAGAACCTCGAGTCCGTCCAGGCCATGAAGGACCTCCAGAACGGCTTCTCCGCCGGGCAGACGGATCCCAGCACCGTCTACCTGCGCAGCACCACCGGCGGCAAGCTCGACCCGGGCGCCCTGGACGGCTTCCGCCGCACGCTCACCGGCGTCGAGGGCGTCGACCAGGTCTCCACCGCCGTGCCCAACCCGGACGGCACCGTCGCCCAGTTCAGCGTGATCCTCAAGTACAACCCCGTCACCGAGCAGGCCATCGACCTCGTCGACGGCACACTGCGCGACACCGCCCACCGCGGGGCCCCGCAGGGCACCCAGGCGCTGGTCGGCGGCACCACCGCCGTCCTGGCCGATGTGCGCGACGCCGTCGACCACGACTACACGGTGGTCTTCCCCGTGGCCGGCATCGCCATCATGCTCATCCTCGGGCTGCTGCTGCGCAGCGCCGTCGCCCCCTGGTACCTGATGCTCTCCGTGGGCCTCGGCTTCACCGCCACCCTCGGCGCCACCGTCTGGCTGTTCCAGAGCGTCAAGGGCGAACACGGCCTGCTGTTCACCCTGCCGGTCATCGTCTACCTGTTCGTGGTGGCGATCGGCACCGACTACAACATCCTGATGGTCGCCCGGCTGCGCGAGGAGGTCGGCCACGGCCGCGACCCCCGTGAGGCCGTCCGCCTGGCCGTCGCCCAGTCCGCGCCGACCATGGCCTCCGCCGCCGTCATCCTCGCCGGGACCTTCGGCGTGCTGATGCTCGCCGGGAACTCCATGCTCCAGCAGATGGGCTTCGCCGTCGCCTTCGGCATCCTGCTGACCGCCTTCGTGATGGCCCTGTTCCTGGTGCCCGCCGTCACCGCCCTGCTCGGCCGCCGCGCCTGGTGGCCCGGGCGCGGCGCCACCCCGGAGCAGCCGCCCGTGGCGCAACCCCGGTACGAGACCGTCGGCTGACGGTCCGAAGACCGACCCCCGATGGCCCGTCCGGTGAATGATGGGGCATCGGGGGCGGCACCACGTGGGGTGTCCACTCCCCTGCCCAGAGCCCGCCCGACGCACGAAAGGAGGCGCGGCCCCCACCCGCCACCACACCGGGAGCGGGCCGCCCGCCACTCATGCAACTCGCCCTGTTCCTGGTCGTGTCCTTCGTCATCCTCCTCGCCACCATCGCCGTCCTCTCCGCCGGCGCCCGCCGCCTGCTCGGCCTCCGGATAGGCCGCACCCGCGCGCTGCTGGCCGGACTGGCCGGACTCGGCGCGGCGGCGCTGATCGGCCAGGCCATGGGCGACGCCCGCAAGAGCGCCCTGTTCACCGTCCAGATCAGCTGCGCCGTGTTCGTCTCCATGGCCTTCCTCGCCCTCGCCGAGGTCGTGCTGCCCAGCGGCAAGATCTCCGGCGTGGTGCGCTGGCCGCAGGCCATCCGCCGCCGCCTCGCCCGCACCCACCGCTACACCGAGCTCAGCCGCATCGCGGTGCGCCACGGGCTCGGCCGCTGGCTGCGCGGGCGCAGCCGGGCCGCCGGGCCCCAGGCTTCGGCCGAGCGGGCGCAGTTGGCGCTCTCGCTGCGCCTGGCGCTGGAGGAGGCCGGGGCGACCTTCGTCAAGATGGGCCAGCTGCTCTCCACCCGCTACGACCTGCTGCCGCCCGAGTTCGTCGAGGAACTGACCCGGCTGCAGCACCAGGTCGCCCCCGAGCCCTGGGCCGAGATCGAGCAGGTGCTCACCGATGAACTGGGCCGCGCGCCCTCCGAGGTGTTCGCCGCCTTCGACCGGGAACCCCTGGCCGCCGGCTCCATCGCCCAGGTGCACGGCGCCGAACTCCACTCCGGCGAACGGGTGGTGGTCAAGGTGCAGCGGCCGGGCGCCAAGGCCACCGTCGAGCGCGACCTCGACATCCTCTTCCGGATCTGCCGCAAACTCGACGAGCACACCGAGTGGGGCCGCACCGTCGGCGCCATGGAACTCGCCGAGGGCTTCGCCCGCTCCCTGCACGAGGAGCTGGACTTCCGCGTCGAGGCCCGCAACACGGCCGCCGTCCGCGCCGGGGCCGAGAGTTCGACCGCCACCGCCCACGTGCGGCTGTCCGAGGTGCACGAGGAGTACTCCTCCCAGCGGGTGCTGGTCCTCGCCTGGATGGACGGGGTCACCCTCGGCTCCGCCGGGAGCGCCCTGCCCAGCGACGCCACCGAACGGGACGCGCTGGCCCAGCAGTTGCTGGAGTGCATGCTCGAACAGATCATGCTCGGCGGGGTGTTCCACGCCGACCCGCACCCCGGCAACATCATGCTGCTCGACGACGGCTCGCTGGGCCTGCTCGACTTCGGCTCGGTCGGCCGCGTCGACCGGATGCTTCGCGCCTCGCTGCGCAACCTGCTGCTCGCCATCCACCGCAGCGACCCGGTCGCCCTGTGCGACGCGCTGCTCGAACTCGTCGACCGCGCCGAGGAGATCGACGAGGCCAAACTGGAACGGGCCCTCGGCCGGTTCATGGCCCGCCACCTCACCCCCGGCGTCAAGCCCGACCGCGAGATGTTCGCCGACCTCTTCCTCCTGGTCGCCCGGCACGGCCTCAGCTGCCCGCCCGAGATCGCCGCCGCCTTCCGCGCCCTGGCCACCCTCGAGGGCTCGATGGAGCTCCTGGTGCCCGGGTTCGACATCATCACCCAGGCCAAGGGCTTCGCCAAGACCCAGCTCCAGCGCAAGCTCACCCCGAAGTCCCTCGGCGAGACCGTCGTCGAGGAGGCCCTCGCCCTGGCGCCGATGCTGCGCCGGATGCCGCGGCGGCTGGAGCGGATCACCAACTCGCTGGAACACGGCCGGCTCGGCGTCCAGGTGCGGTTCCTGGCCGACGAGCGCGACCGCCGCTTCATCCGCACCCTCGTGCACGAGGTGCTGCTCACCTTCCTCGGCGGGACGCTCGGCCTGATCGGGGTGCTGCTGCTGCGCACCTCGGGCGGGCCGATGCTGGGGCAGTCGCTCCAGCTGTTCCAGGTGCTCGGCTACAACCTGCTGCTGGTCAGCAGCGTGATGGTGCTCCGGGTGGTGTTCGCCATCTTCCGGGCCCAGCGCTGACGGACCGTCAGTTACTACAACCCCCCTTCCCCGTCTGATTCCTGGAGTACCGATGACCACAGTCGACCAGACCGCCGAAGCCGGCCGCCCGTCCACCTGGGCCGCCCACGCCACCGCCCTGTGGGCCCTCGTGTTCGGCGTCTTCCACCTCTACTGGGCGCTGGGCGGGCACGTCGGCCTCGGCGACGGCGACAACATCGACCTGTCGTTCAACAACGTCGGGTTCCTGGTCTACGACCTGGTGGTGGTCGGGATGTGCGCCTGGGGCGCGGTCGTCTCCCTGGCGTTGGTCCGCCCGGTGTGGCGCGAGCGCACCCTCGTCACGGTCGGCCGCGTCGGCGCGGCCGTGCGGGTGGTGCCGGGCTGGAGGGAGGCCGCGCCGCTGTGGACCCTGACGGTCAGCGCCTGGATCGGCGCCGTGCTGCTGCTCGTGCGCGGGGTGCTCGGCACCCTGCCGCCGAGCGTCACCGGGCAGACCAACGAGAAGGTGTACGGCGTGGCGAACCCCTCGGACTACACGGTCTGGTCGATCCGCATCGTCGAGGGGTTCTTCCTGCTCGGCGGCGTGCTCTTCGCGCTGATGCTCTTCCAGTACTACCGGGGGCTGCGCGCGCGGGCGTAGCACTCCACGGCCTCGGTGACGAACGCCGCCAGGCCCGGGCGGTGGGCCTCGAAGCGGGCCCGCGAGTCCGGGTAGGCGGCGTAGAAGCGGCCCAGTTCGACGTAGTCGTCGTGGCTGACCGGCCAGTACGTCGCCATCCAGGCGTAGTGGTCGGCGAACACCGCGATCGTGCGCGGGTCGTCCGGGGCCGCGTCGGCGGAGGCGAGCTCGATCAGGCCGGTGATGGTCCGCTGCCAGGCGGCCATGATGGCCTGCTGGTCCTCCTCGGAGAACTCCTGCTCCTCGGCTGTGGAGTTCATCTCGGCGGCGCTCATCTCGGTGGTCCTCCCCGTTTGGTGTTCCTGCTCGTTGACGTGTGTGTGGACGGCGGCCGGTGCCCTCTCCCCGAGGGCCCGGCCGCCGTTGCGTGCGGGTGGTTCGGTCCTGCGTGCGGCTCAGCCCTGCGGGTGGAAGGTCACCGGCGCGGTGCTGTAGCCGAAGAGGAAGTTGGAGTAGACGCGCTCGGCGGGGCCGGCCTGCTCGATCGAGGCGACCTGCTCGCGCAGCCCGTCCAGGACGGCCTTCAGCTCCTCGCGGCCGAGGAAGGCGCCCAGGCAGAAGTGCGGGCCGTAGCCGAAGGTGACGTGCTTGTTGGGGGTGCGGGCGAGGTCGAAGACCTGCGGGTTCTCGAAGACCGTCCCGTCGAAGTTGGCGGAGGTGTTCCAGAGGGTGACGATGTCCCCCGCGGCGATGCGCCGGCCGTCGATCTCCTGGTCCACCAGGGCGCGCCGGCCGAAGTGCATGGCCGGGGTCGTCCAGCGCAGGATCTCCTCCGCGGTGGTCTCCAGGCCGACCCGGCCCTCCTTGAACGCCCGCCACTGGTCCGGGTGCTGGACGAAGGCGAGGACCGCGCCGATGGAGGCCATCCGGCTGGACTCGTCGCCGCCCAGGATGAGGCTGTAGCAGTTGAAGATGATCTCCTCCTCGCTCAGCGGGACGCCGTCGACGTCCCCGGTGGCGAGGGCACTGATCACGTCGTCGCCGGGGTTGCGGCGGCGGGCGCGGGCGAGGTCGGAGAAGTAGAGCAGGATCTCGTTGCGGGCCAGCCACGCCTCCTCGGCGGTGCCGTCCGCGCTGTCGGCGCTGAGGACCTGCTTGTTCCAGTCCAGCAGCCGCTGGCGGTCCTGCGGGGGCACGGCCATCAGGTCGCAGATCGTCCCCATCGGGATGTGCTCGGCGACCTCGGCGGCGTAGTCGAAGGTGCCCTTGGCGATCGCCCGGGTCAGCAGGTCGGTGGTGCGCAGCCGGACCTGCTCGACCACGTGCTTGAGGGCGCGCGGCGAGAAGGAGCGCAGCATCAGGTTGCGGATGGCCCGGTGGCGGGCGCCGTCGGTGACGGCGAGCATCTTGCCGCCGGCCGAGTCGCCGCCCTGGAGGAGGGTGGAGAGCACGTTGCCGCGCTCGGAGGTGAAGCGCTGGTTGTCCTTGTAGACGGCCATCACGTCCCGGTACCTGGTCAGTGCCCAGAAGGCGGGCAGCTGCGCGGTGGCGGCGTGGTGGTGGACGGGGCTCTCGGTGCGGAAGCGCTGCCAGAGGGCGAACAGGTCGGTGCCGACGAAGGTCCGCGGGTCGGTCAGGTCGACGGAGGACAGGTCGACGGACGTCAGGTCGACGGAGGTGGGGTCGGGGGCGAGGTCGGTACTGCTGAGGACTGTCATGTCACGTCTTTCCGAAGTGAGGGGCTGTCCGGGTGCTGCGCGCGCTCGCGCTCCAGTCGGCGGCGGGCGGCGCGCAGCCACTCCTGGCGGATCAGGCCGCTGGGGACCCGGATCATCAGCCAGTACCGCTGGAAGCGGCGCCGGGTGGCCGCGTCGGTGCTCAGCACCCTGGTCTCGGTGGAGAGTTCGCCGTCCGCATAGTGGAAGTTGAAGGCCACCTTGTAGTGGCCGCTCCCGTCGAAGTCCCGGAAGGCGGCGCCCGGTTCGGCGCCGAGCTCGGCGACTCCGCTGCCGCCGGAGGAGCGGGCGGCGGCGCCGATGACCAGCTCGTCCGGGGAGCGGTGCAGCACGCTGAAGCCGCCGGAGACCATGGCCTCCAGGAACGGGCGCCCGGACTCGGCCCGTTTGGCGCCCAGCGTGCCGAACAGCATGATCGTGTGGAACACCGGGACGTCGCGCCAGCGGACGGCCTCGACGGCCGCGATCACCTCCGGCGCCGGCGCCTCGCCGACGGCCACCCGGTGACGCTCACGCTGGTCCCATACCGGCAGCAGTCGGTCCAACTCCACGGTCCCGCTCCTGTTCTGTCGTTGCGAACGGCTAGGAGGCGGCCGCGCCGTAGCCGAGCGGGCAGGTGCCGGCCGGGGCGGCGCTGTCGACCAGGACGTCGTGCACCCCGGTGCGGGCCTCGTGCAGCTCCGGGAAGAACCACTTCTCCAGCGTCCTGCGCAGGAAGTCCGCGCCCTCGCTGCCGCCGGTGCCCGGGCGGGAGCTGAGCGCGCGCACCACCAGCAGCCAGTGCCGGTAGCGCCACTGGTGGAAGGCGGCGTCGTACTCCAGCAGGTCCTCGGCCAGCATGCGCAGCTCGTCGGGGGCCAGGCCGGGGACGAACAGCTCCTCGGCGCTGAGCCCGTTGCGGGCCAGCAGTGCGGTGAAGGCGTCCCGCAGCGAGGGCTCCTCGAAGCGGCGGGCGAGGCGCTCGCGCTCCTCGGTGGTGGAGCCCGGCAGCAGCAGGTAGCGGCGCTCGCGCAGGCCGGAGATCATCTCCAGCTCGCGGAACTGCACCGACTGGAAGCCGCTGGACTCCCCCAGCGCGCCGCGGAACTCGTTGAAGCCCTCGGGGGTCATGGTGCCCAGCACGTCCATCTGGGCGACCCAGAGGCGGACCATCTCGCGCACCCGGCGCAGGCACCATCGGGCCTGGCCCGTGCGGCCCTCGTCCATCAGGGCCCGCACCTGCTCCAACTCGTGCAGCGCGCAGGCGAACCAGAGCTCGAACGCCTGGTGCGTGACGATGAAGAGCAGTTCGTCGTGCGCATCGCTGCGCGGGTGCTGGAGCTCCAGCAGGGCCGGGACCTCCAGGTAGCTGCCGTAGTTGAGCGGGGTCTCCGATCCGGCCGTGGCGCCGCTCGCCAGGTCGGGCATCGGCTCGGTCATCATCTCGGTCATCAGTTCGGTCATCGGTCATCCCCTCGAAGTTCTCGGGTTGTCGATCAACGGGCGACGGCGGTGCGGTACCTGCGGACGGCCAGCGGCGCCACCAGGGCGAACAGCGCGGCCATCCAGACCAGGCTCAGCACCACCGGGTGCTGGACGGGGAACGAGTCGCTCGCGGCGGCCTGCGGGTTGCCCCACAGGTCGCGGCAGGCGCCGACCACGGCGCTCAGCGGGTTCCACTCGGCCGCGACGGCCAGCCAGTGCGGCAGGCCCGTCAGCGGGATGTAGGCGTTGGACAGGAACATCACGGGCATCAGCAGCACGGAGGGCACCGAGGAGGCCGTCTCGGCGTTGCCGGTCATCAGGCCGATCAGGGCGCCGATCCAGGCCATCACGAAGCCGAAGAGCAGCAGCAGGCCGAAGCCGGCCAGCACCGACAGCACCCCGGTGTGGGTGCGCCAGCCGATCAGCAGGCCCACCACGGCCATCGCCGCGCAGCTGAGCCCGCGCAGCACGGTGTCCCCCACCGTCCGGCCGAAGAGCACGGCCCCGCCGGACATCGGCAGCGAACGGAAGCGGTCGGTCAGGCCGTTGCGCAGGTCCTCGACGGCGCCGACGGCCGTGTTGGGCACCGCCGTCATCACACCCTGGGTGAAGATCCCGGCCATGATGAACTCGTGGTAGCCGCCCCCGGGGACGTTGATCACGCTGCCGAACAGCACGCCGAACAGCAGCACGAAGACCATCGGCAGCAGGATCGCGCTGACGAGCTTGCCGGGCATCCGGACCAGGTGCCGCAGGTGCCGCTCGACGCAGACCGTGCCGTCGACCAGTGCGCCGCTCATGCCAGGCTCCGTTCCTTGAGGTCCTCGCGCGCGGCGAGGAGCGGTTGGGGGGTGTCGTCCGCGACGGGCCCGGGCTTCGCGGCCGCGCCCTGGCCGGTGGGGTTCTGGCCGGTGGGGTTCTGGCCGGTGAGGTTGAGGAACACCTCGTCCAGCGACGGGCGGCGCAGTGCGAAGTCCACGACCTCGATCCCGCGCCGTCCCAACTCCGCTGCGGCGGCGGCCAGATCGGCCGTCCCGGCGGAGAGCCGGACGGAGGCGCAGCGCCCGTCCTCGGAGAGCGCGGGATCCTCCCCGTGCAGGGCGGTCAGCACCGCCATGGCGGCGGGCAGCTGCGCCGGGTCGGCCGGGCGGACCTCGAGGCGTTCGCCGCCGACCTTGCGCTTGAGCTCGTCGGAGGTGCCCTCGGCGATCACCCGGCCGGAGTCCACCACCACGATGCGGTCGGCGAGTTGGTCGGCCTCCTCGAGGTACTGGGTGGTGAGCAGGATGGTGACGCCGGCGGCGACCTGCTCGCGGATCATCGCCCACAGGGCGAGCCGGCTGGCCGGGTCGAGGCCCGTGGTGGGCTCGTCCAGGAAGAGCACGGCCGGGTCGGCGACCAGGCTGGCGGCCAGGTCGAGCCGGCGGCGCATGCCGCCGGAGTAGGTGCCGGAGCGCCGGTCGCCGGCCTCGGCCAGTTCGAAGCGCTCCAGCAGTTCGGTGGCCCGCCGGTTGGCGGCGCGGCGGGTGAGCCGCTGCAGCATGCCGACCATGCGCAGGTTCTCCCGGCCGCTCAACTGCTCGTCCACGGCGGCGTACTGGCCGGTGAGGCCGATGCTGCGCTGGACGTCGCGGCGCTGGGTGCGCACGTCGTAGCCGGCCACCTCGGCGGTGCCCTCGTCGGCGTCCAGGAGGGTGGCGAGGATGCGGACGGTGGTGGTCTTGCCCGCCCCGTTGGGGCCGAGCACGCCGAGGACGGTGCCCTTGGGGACGGTCAGGTCGACCCCGTTCAGCGCCTGGTGGTCGCCGTACCGCTTGCGCAGGCCCGCGGCCCTGATCGCTGTCTCCATGAGTCTCAACTCCAGTCGTTGGTCGGAAAGTTCCGCGCGTGGCCGGTCAGTTGGCGGCGGCGTCGAGCCGCTCGGCCAGCGCCCGGCCGATCTCGGCGATCGGGGCGGGGGCCGTCATCGCGTCGTGGGCGCAGGCGACCTCGACGACCTCGAAGGCTCCGGCCAGGTACGGCCGCCAGGACTCCACCTGCGGCGCGGACTCGTCCCGGCCCTCGGTGGCGAAGAAGTACAGGACGTCGGCGCGGGTGACGGCGGGGCGCACCTGGTCGGCCAGGCGGCCGTTGTTGGCGGCGACCTTCTCGATGGCCTCCACGTGCCGGGCCTCGATGCCGGGCAGCAGGTTCGCGCCGAGTACGGCGGCGGCCTCCTCGGGTGTCGGCTCCCCCGCCTCGTGGGAACCGGCCAGGGCGACGAGTTCGCGGCGGAGGGCGGCGCCGTCCTGCTCGGTGTGGGCGCGTCCGTGCGGGTAGGCGTCCAGCAGGGTGAGCAGCGCGACCCGCTGGCCGTCGGCCTCCAACTGCGCGGCGACGGCCTGGGCGACGACGCCGCCGAAGGACCAGCCGAGCAGGTGGTACGGCCCCTGGGGCTGTACGGCCCGCAGGTGGGCGGCGTAGTCCCGCGCCATCTCCTCGACGCTGCCCGGCAGTTCACCCTCGCCGCCCTCGCCGCCGCCGCGCAGGCCCCGGGCCTGGAGGGCGTACAGCGGGCGGTCCTTGAGGGCGCGGGCGAGGCCCGAGTAGACCCAGCCGATGCCCAGGCCCGGGTGGACGCAGAAGAGCGGGGCGCGGCTGCCCTCGGCGCGCAGCGGGAGCAGCACGTCCAGGGAGTCGTCGAAGCCGTTCCCGGTGGTGCCGAGGCGTTCGGCGAGCCGGGCGACGGTGGGCGCCTCGAAGAGCGCGCGGATGGTGAGGTCGGCGTCCAGGGTCTCGCGGATGCGCCCGGCGAGGCGGGTGATCAGCAGGGAGTGGCCTCCGAGGTCGAAGAAGTCGTCGTCGATGCCGAGGTCGGTGAGGGCGGGGCCGGTGATGCCGAGGACCTCGGCGAACAGGGCGAGCAGTTGCTCCTCGCGCGGGTTGCGGGGTGCGCGGCCGGGCCCGGCGGGGCCGAACTCCGGTGCGGGCAGCGCGGTGCGGTCGAGCTTGCCGTGGGCGCTGAGCGGCAGGGTGTCCAGGAGGACGACGGCCGCCGGGACCATGTACTCGGGCAGCAGGCCCGCGAGGTGGCCGCGCAGGGCGGCCGGGTCCGGCTCCGCGCCGGGGGCGGGCACCGCGTAGGCGACGAGCCGCTGGTCGCCGGGGACGTCCTCGCGCAGGACCACGGCGGCCCGGGCGATGCTCCCGTGGGCGGTGAGCGCGGCCTCGACCTCGCCGGGCTCGATGCGGTGGCCGCGCAGCTTGACCTGGTCGTCGGCGCGGCCGAGGTAGACGAGTTGGCCGTCCGTGTTCCAGCGGGCGAGGTCGCCGGTGCGGTACATCCGGCTTCCGGCCGGGCCGTACGGGTCGGCGGTGAAGCGCTCGGCGGTCAGGCCGGGGCGCCTGAGGTACCCGCGGGCCAGGCTCGCGCCGGCGATGTACAGCTCGCCGCTCTGTCCGGCCGGGACGGGCCGCAGCGCCGAATCCAGCACGTAGGCGCGGGTGTTGGGGAAGGGCCGGCCGATCGGGACGGGCCCGGAGGGCAGCGCCTGCCCGGCGGGAACGCGGTACTCGGTGCAGTTGACGGTGGCCTCGGTCGGTCCGTAGACGTTGACGACCGTGGCCCGCGGGTGGCGCTCGCGCCAGGCCCGGACGGCCTCGCCGGTGAGCGCCTCGCCGCCGATGAGCAGTTCGCCGGTGGGCGAGAAGGCGTCGGGCAGTTCGGCGAGCAGCGGCAGGTGGCTGGGGGTGGCCTTGAGGAAGGTCACCGGCCGCTCGGCGAGGGCCGCCTCGGTGGCCGCGTCCTCGGCGAGCGCGGCCAGGTGGACGGCGCCGCCGGAGACGAGCGGGGTGTAGAGCGCGGTGACGGTCAGGTCGAAGGTGACCGGGGAGTGCAGCAGGGCCGCGCCGCTCGCGGCCGGGTAGGCGGCCGTGGTCCAGCCGAGGTAGTCGGCGACCGAGCGGTGCTCGACGACGACGCCCTTGGGCCGGCCCGTGGAGCCGGAGGTGTAGATGACGTACGCGGCGTGCCCGGCGGTCAGCGGCGCGGTGCGGTCCGCGTCGGTGAGGTCGGTGGGCAGCTGGCGGGCCAGCAGTTCGCCGATGCCGGGGCGGTCCAGCAGGAACGCCTCGGTGTCCTCGGGCAGGGCCAGGCCCTCGCGGTGCGCGCCGTCGGTGAGCAGGAGCGCGGGGGCGGCGTCGGCGAGCACGTGGCGGGTGCGCTCGGCCGGGTGCTCCGGGTCGAGCGGCAGGTAGGCGGCGCCGGACTTGAGCACCGCGAGCAGGGCGACGACCAGCTCGGCCGTACGGGGCAGGGCGAGCGCCACCAGGGTGTCGGGGCCCGCGCCGCGGGCGACGAGCACCCGGGCGAGCCGGTTGGCGCGGGCGTTCAGCTCGGCGTAGCTGAGCGTCTCCGCGCCCGCGACCAGGGCCGTGGCCTCCGGGGTGCGGGCCGCCTGGGCCTGGAACAGCTCCGGGACGGGCACCACGGGCACCTCGCGGCGCTCGCCGCTCCACTCGGTGAGCAGTTGCCGGCGCTCGGCCTCCTCCAGCAGGTCGATCCGGCCCAGCGGCTGGTCCGGGGCCTCGGCGGCGGCGGTGAGCAGCCGGATCAGGCGCTCGGTGAGCTTCTCGGCGGTGGAGCGGTCGAACAGCTCGGTGTCGTACTGGAGGATGCCGTCGATCCCGGCCGGGGCTCCGGCGGCGGAGAACCGCTCGCCGAGGTGGGCGGCGAGGTCGAACTTGGCGACCTTCTCGGTGTGGGCGTACGGCTCGGCGGTCAGGCCGGGCAGTTCGATGGACGCCTCGGCGTTGTTGTGGACGGTCAGCAGCACCTGGAAGAGCGGGTGCCGGGAGAGCGAGCGCCGGGGGTTGAGCACCTCGACGAGCCGCTCGAAGGGCAGGTCCTGGTGGGCGTAGGCGGCGAGGTCGGTCTCGCGGACGCGGTCGACGAGCTGCCGGAAGGTCGGCTCGCCGGAGACGTCGGTGCGCAGGACGAGGGTGTTGACGAAGAAGCCGATCAGGTCGTCCAGGGCCTCGTCGGTGCGGCCGGCGATCGGGGTGCCGATCGGGACGTCCGTCCCGGCGCCGAGGGCCCCGAGCAGGGCGGCCAGCCCGGCCTGGAGCACCATGAACATGCTGGCCCGGCCGTCGCGGGCGAGCCCGGCGAGGCGGGCGTGCAACTGGGCGTCGAGGGTGAAGGCGACGCCGTCGCCGCGGTGGGCGGAGACGGCCGGGCGGGGCCGGTCGGCGGGCAGGGAGAGCTGGTCGGGCAGGCCGGCCAGGGCCTGGCGCCAGTGGTCCAGCTGCCGGGACGCCTGGCTCCTCGGGTCGTCCTCGCTGCCGAGGGCGCGGCGCTGCCAGAGCGCGTAGTCGGCGTACTGGACGGGCAGCGGCCGGTAGGCGGGCGCCTCGCCGCGGCAGCGGGCCGCGTAGGCGGTGGACAGGTCGCGGGCGAGCGGCGCGATGGACCAGCCGTCGGTGGCGATGTGGTGCAGGGTCAGCAGGAGGACGTGCTGTTCGGTGTCACTGCCGTCCGGGCCGAGGGCGAACAGCTCGGCGCGCAGCGGCCGGTCCACGGCGAGGTCGAAGCCGCGGGTGGCGGAGCGCTCGATCGCCGCCTCCAGGCCCGCCTCGGTGGCCTCGGTGACGGGCAGCGCGGGCCGGGCGTCGGCGGCGGCGAGGACGTGCTGACGCGGCTCGCCGTCGCGGTCGGGGAAGACGGTGCGCAGGCTCTCGTGCCGCTCGACGAGGTCGGCCAGGGCCGTCTCGAGGGCGGCCCGGTCCAGGGCGCCGTGCAGGCGTACGGCCATCGGGATGTTGTAGGTGGCGTCCTGGCCGCCCTGCATCCGGTTGAGGAACCAGAGGCGGCGCTGCGCGAAGGACAGCGGGACGGTCTCGGGCCGGGTGCCGGCGCGCAGGGCGGCCCGGGCGCCGCCGGCGGCGGCGACGCGCTCGGCGAGCTGCTCGACGGTGGGCGCCTCGAACAGCGCGCGGATGGGCAGTTCGACGCCGAGGTCGGAGCGGACGCGGCTGACGAGCCGGGTGGCGAGCAGCGAGTGGCCGCCGAGCTCGAAGAAGCTCTTGTCGACGCCGACCGACTCCAGGCCGAGCACCTCGGAGAAGAGCGCGCACAGCGCCTCCTCTTCGGGGCCCTGCGGCTCGCGGCCGCCGGGCGCGCCGGACTGCTCGGGGGCGGGCAGGGCCTTGCGGTCCAGCTTGCCGTTGGGCATCAGCGGGAACGCGTCGAGCACCACGAAGGCGGAGGGGACCATGAACTCGGGCAGCTTGGCGCCCAGGTACTCGCGCAGCTCGTCGGCGGGGAGGGTGCGTTCCTTGGCGGCGACCAGGTAGGCGACCACGCGCTTGTCGCCGGGCTCGTCCTCGCGGACGATCACGGCGGCGTGGCCGACGCCCGGGTGCAGGCCGAGGACGGACTCGATCTCGCCCAGCTCGATGCGGAAGCCGCGCACCTTGACCTGGTCGTCGGCGCGGCCGGCGAACTCCAGCTGGCCGTCGGCGCGCCAGCGGCCGAGGTCGCCGGAGCGGTAGAGCCGGGAGCCGGGCGCGCCGTACGGGTTGGCGACGAAGCGCTCGGCGGTCAGGCCGGGGCGCTTGAGGTATCCGCGGGCCAGGCCCTCGCCGGAGATGTACATCTCCCCGGCCACGCCGGGCGGCACCGGGCGTAGCGCCTTGTCCAGCACGTACACCCGGGAGTTGGCGAAGGGTCGGCCGATGGGCGGGGTGGTGCCGCCCTCCAGGACGTCGCTGTCGAGGGTGCCGCTCATGGTGGCGCCGACGGTGGTCTCGGTGGGGCCGTAGCCGTTGAGCAGGCGGCGCCCGGGCGACCAGCGGGCGACCAGTTCGGGGGTGCAGGCGTCGCCGGTGGAGACCAGGGTGGCGCCGGCGAGGACCTCGTCCCCGGCGGGCATGGCGGCCAGGGCGACGGGCGGCAGGGTGGCGTGGGTGACGCCGTGGCGGCGGACCAGTTCGGTCAGCGGCTCGCCCGGGAGCACGTCGTCGGCGGTGCCGAGGACGAGGGCGGCGCCGGAGAACAGGCCCATGGCGATGTCCCAGAACCCGGCGTCGAAGCTGACGGAGGCGAACTGGAGCACCCGGCTGCCGGGCCCGGCCTGGACGGCCTCCGACTGGGTGGCGACCAGGCTGGCCAGGCCCCGGTGCGGCACGAGGACGCCCTTGGGGCGGCCGGTGGAGCCGGAGGTGTAGATGATGTACACCGGGTTGTCCAGGTGCAGCGGGGCGGTGCGCTCGGCGTCGGTCGGGTCGCTCGCCGGGCGCTCGGCCAGGGCGGCGAGCACGGCCGGGTCGTCCAGGACGACGCGGGGCACGTCCGCGCCCGCGGCGTCCAGGAGTCCGGCGGTGGCGGCCGTGGCCAGGCTCAGCACCGGCCGGGCGTCGGCGATCATGAACGAGAGCCGGTCGGCCGGGTACTGCGGGTCCAGCGGCAGGTAGGCGGCTCCCGCCTTGGCCACGGCCCACAGGGCGACGATCAGCTCCACCGAGCGGGGCACCGAGACGGCGACGAACTGCTCGGGGCCGACGCCCGCGGCGATCAGGTGGTGGGCCAGCCGGTTGGCGCGCTCGTTGAGCTCGCCGTAGGAGACCACCTCGTCCTGGAAGAGCAGCGCGGGCGCCTGCGGGTCGGCGGCGACGCGGGCCTGGAACAGCTCGGGCAGGGTCGCCGGGGCCGTCTCGCGCTCGCTGGCGTTCCAGTCGGTGAGCAGGCTGCGGCGCTCCTCGGCGGAGAGCACGTCCAGGCGGGCGATGAGCTGGTGCGGGTCGGCGGCGACGGCGGTGAGCAGCCGTAGCAGTCGGTCGACGACGGCCCGGGCCGCGTCCTCGTCGAAGAGGTCGGGGGCGTAGCAGAGCCGCAGGTGCAGGTCCTCGCCCATCAGGCCGGCGGCGAGGTTGAGCGGGTAGTGCGCGCCGTCGCGGCCGTCGACGCCGGAGAAGCGGACGCCGTTGACCTCCAGGTGCTCGGTGGTCGGGTCGACGGGGTAGTTCTGGTAGACCAGCGTGGTGTCGAACAGCTCGTTGTGGCCCGCGAGTTGCTGCACGTCGGTGAGGCTGACGTGCTGGTGGGCCAGCAGTTCGCTCTGCTCGGCCTGCAGCCGGGTCAGCGCGCCCAGCAGGGAGTCCCCGGCCCGTAGCCGCACCCGCACGGGCAGGGTGTTGATGAACAGGCCGACCATGGTGTCGACCTCGGGGATCTCCGGCGGGCGGCCGGAGACGATCGCGCCGAACACCACGTCCTCGCGGCCGGTGAGGGCGCTCAGCAGCAGGCCCCAGACGCCCTGGACGACGGTGTTGACGGTGAGCCCGTGGCTGCGGGCCAGGGACTGCAGGGCCGCGGTGACCTCGGTGGGCACCTCCTGGCGCAGCCAGCCGGGGCGCACCATGGCCCGGCCCCGGTGGGCGGGGGCGACCTGGGTGGGCTCGTCGATGCCGGCCAGCGCCTGGCGCCACGCCTGCTCGGCGGCGTCGGCGTCCTGGCCGGCCAGCCAGGTGAGGTAGTCGCGGTACGGGGTGACCGGGCGCAGCACGGAGGCGTCGCCGCGGCTGCCGTACAGCTCGAACAGCTCGCGGATCAGGACGGGCACCGACCAGCCGTCCATCAGGATGTGGTGCTTGGTCAGCATCAGCCGGAAGCGCTCGGGCGCGAGCCGGAAGACGGTGAAGCGCATCAGCGGCGGGCGGGTGAGGTCGAAGGGGCGGGCCTGGTCCTCGTCGGCGAGGCGGGCCAGTTCGGCCTCCTGGCGCTCGGCGTCCAGGGAGCTGAGGTCGATCTGCTCCCAGGGCACGTTGACCTTGCGGTGCACCAGCTGGACGGGCTTGCTCACCCTGTCGCTGCGGAAGCCGACGCGCAGGTTGGCGTGGCGCTCCAGCAGGGTGCGGGCGGCCAGGCGCAGGGCGCGGGTGTCGAGCGGGCCCTCGAGGTCCAGCAGCAGCTGGTGGACGTAGAGGTCGGGGCCGTCCTGGTCGTAGAGGGCCTGGAAGAGCATGCCCTCCTGGAGGGGCGAGAGCGGGAGGATGTCCTCGACGGCGGACTTCTTCGCCCCGGCGCTCCTGGTGGCGGTGCCGGGGTTCTTCACGCCGGACTCGGTGCTCACTTTGCGGTCTCCCATTCGTCCTCGAAGTCGTCCTCGTCCAGCTCGTCGGCGAATTCCTCGTCCAACTCCGCTGCGAAACCGTCCAGTTCGTCCTGGCTCAGGGTGACCAGGTTCAGGTCGGACGGGGTGAAGCCACCGCTGTCGGGGCGTTCGGCGTGTGCGGCCAGGGCCTGGACGGCGCTGCTGAAGCAGTCGGCCAGGGCTTCGACGTCCTGCTCGCGCAGGAGCCGCTGCGGCCAGGACCAGACGAGCAGCAGGCGTGGCCCGTCCGGGTGGTCCTCGGTGAGTGCGTTGACGGCCAGCGCGTGGGTCATCGGCGTCTCGGGCTCGGGGCGCCCGCCGGCCAGGTCGGCGCCGCCGACCATGTGGTCGTCGACCACCGGGGTCCACGGCTCGGCGGCGGCGGCGCCGCCGGCCTGGGTGCGGCCGAGGTAGTTGAAGCTGACCTGCGGGCCCGGGAGTTCGGCCAGCACCGCCCGGGTGTCGTGGTTGAGGTGGCGCAGCAGCCCGTAGCCGAGGCCGTTGTCGGGGGCGGCGCGCAGCTGCTCCTTGACCAGCTTGAGCGCCTGGCCGACGCCCGCGCCGCCGCCCTCGACCTCGGTGCGGTCCACGCCCTCCACGTCGAGCCGGACGGGGTGGAGGCTGGTGAACCAGCCGACCGTGCGGGAGAGGTCGACGCCCTCGACGACGTCCTCGCGGCCGTGGCCCTCCAGGTCGACCAGGACGGCCGTCTCCTCCTCCTCGCCGCGCGCGGCCCGCCAGTCGGCGACGGCCAGGGCGAGGGCGGTGAGCAGCACGTCGTTGACGCCCGCGTGGTAGGCGGCGGGCAGGGTGGTGAGCAGCGGGGCGACGTGCTCGGCGGGCTCGGTGCGGGTGAGGAAGCGCATGGTGCCCAGCACGTCCTGGCCCGGGTCGAGCGGCCGGTCGCCGAGCAGGGCGTCCGGGATGTCCAGCATCTCCTCCCAGAGGGCGAGTTCGGCCGCCCGCTCGGGCTTGTGGGCCAGCGCGACCAGGTGCTCGGCCCAGCGGCGCAGCGAGGTGCCGGTGGGCTGGAGCTCGATCTCGCGCCCGGCGGCCAGCGCCTCGCAGGCGGCGGCCAGGTCGGGGACGAGGACCTGCCAGGAGACGTTGTCGACCACCAGGTGGTGGGCGACGATCAGCAGCCGGCCCTGGGCGCCGGGGCCCGCGTCGAACCAGACGACCTGGAGCATGGCGCCCTCGTCCGGGGAGATCCGGGCCCAGGCGGCCTCGCTCTGCTCGGAGGTGAGGGCGCGCAGGGCGTCGGCGCCGAGGCCCGCGGTGTCGACGCGCAGCACGGCGGCGGCCGCGTCGGCGCTGCCGCGCTCGGGGACGGTCAGGCGCCACTGGCCGGTGTCGCGGGTCAGCCGCAGCCGCAGGGCGTCGTGGTGGTCCAGGACGGCCCGGACGGCGGCGGTGAGGTGCTCCTCGGTGAGCCCGGCCGGGGCGTGCACCAGGGTGGACTGGTTGAACCGGCCGATGGGGCCGCCGCGTTCGCGCAGCCAGTGGACGGTCGGGGTGAGCGGCACCTCGCCGAGGCCGTCGTCCGGGCCCTCGCTGACGACCTGGTCGAGGCTGCCGGCGACGGCCGCGAGGGCGGCGACGGTCTTGTGCTCGAAGACCTGGCGCGGGGTGATCACCAGCCCCGCCTTGCGGGCGCGGCTGACGAGCTGGATGGAGACGATGCTGTCGCGCCGGTGGTGGCGGCGGTCAGGTCCGGGGCGGGCAAGGCTTTGCGGTCCAGCTTGCCGTTGGGCGTCTGCGGCAGCGCGTCCAGGAGGACGACGGCGGCCGGGACCATGTAGTCGGGGAGCAACTCGCCGACACCGGCCCGCAGTTCGGCCGGGTCCGGCGAGGCGCCCTCGGTGGGGACGACGTATCCGACGAGCTGCTTCTTGCCCGGCTGGTCCTCGCGGACCAGCACCGCCACCTGGCCGACGCCCTGCTGGGCGGCGAGCGAAGCCTCCACCTCGCCCAGCTCGATGCGGAAGCCGCGCAGCTTGACCTGCTCGTCCGCCCTGCCGACGTAGACGAGTTGGCCGTCCGTGTTCCAGCGGGCGAGGTCGCCGGTGCGGTACATCCGGCTTCCGGCCGGGCCGTACGGGTCGGCGACGAAGCGCTGGGCGGACAGGTCGGCCCGGTTCAGGTAGCCGCGCGCCAGGCTCGGCCCGGCGATGAACAGCTCGCCGACCACGCCGGGCGCCACCGGGCGCAGGGCCGGATCCAGCACGTACAGGCGGGTGTTGAACACCGGGGTGCCGATCGGCGGGGCGACGGCTTCGCCGAGGGCGCCGCTCATCGAGGCGCAGACGGTGGACTCGGTCGGGCCGTAGGCGTTCACCAGGCGGCGGCCGGGCGACCAACGGCCGACGACCTCCCCGGAGAGCGCCTCGCCGGCCGAGACCAGCGTGCCGCCGGGCAGCAGGCCCGCCTCGGGCTCCATCGCGGCGAGGACCACGGGCGGGATCGTCGCGTGGGTGACCCCGAACTCGGTGAGCGTACGGGCGAGTTCCTCGCCCGCGGCGAGCCGCTCGGCGGGGACGACCACCAGGGCCGCGCCCGAGAGCAGGCCCATGCACAGCTCCCAGAACGCCGCGTCGAAGGTGGAGCCCGAGGTGTAGATCAGGTAGGCGGGGCTCAACAGGTTTGCCGGGCTGGAGAACTCGTCCGGGAAGTGGGAGGCCGTGACGGCGAGGGTCTCCGGCGCGTCCAGGACGACCACCGGGCGGTCGCCCTCGGGGACGGAGTCGGCGACATCGCTGCGGGTCAGGACCAGCAGCGGCTGGGCGTCCTCCAGCATGTACGAGATCCGCTCGGCCGGGTAGGCCGGGTCGACGGGCAGGTAGGCGCCGCCCGCCTTCCACACCGCCAGGGCGGCCACCACCAGCTCCGTGGAGCGCGGCAGGGCGAGGGCGACGAACTGCTCCGGCCCGACGCCGAGTTCGACGAGATGGCGGGCCAGCCGGTTGGCGCGGGCGTCCAGTTCGGCGGCCGACAGCTCGCCGCTCTCGGTGAGCAGCGCCGGCGCGTCCGGGGCCGCGGCCACGCGGGCGGCGAACAGCTGCGGGACGGTGAGCTCGGGGACGGGCCGCTCCTCGCGGTTCCAGCCCCCGCCGACGACCTGCTCCCGCTCGGCGGCGTCCAGCACCTCGATCTGCCCGATCCGCAGCCCGGGTTCGGCGACCACGGCCGCCAGCACCCGCGTGAAGCGCTCGACGATCCGCTCGACCGTGCCGTGGTCGAACAGGTCGGTCGCGTACTCGACCAGGCCCTCGATGCCGCCGCCGGGACGCTCGGCCAGCTCAAAGGAGAGGTCGAACTTGGCGGCGCCGACGCCGACCGTCTCCTGTCGCGCCGCCAGGCCCGGCAGGCCCAGCTCGGCGGTGGCGGTGTTCTGCAGGACCAGCATCACCTGGAACAGCGGGTGCCGGGCCAGCGAGCGGTCCGGGCTCACCGCGTCGACCAGGCGCTCGAACGGGACGTCCTGGTGGGCGAAGGCGGCGAGGTCCGACTCCCTTACACGGCCCAGCAGTTCGCGGAAGGTCGGGTCGCCCGAGGTGTCGGTGCGCAGGACCAGGGTGTTGACGAAGAAGCCGACCAGCTCGTCCAGCGCCTCGTCCGAGCGGCCCGCGACGGCGCCGCCGATCGGCAGGTCCTCCCCCGCGCCCAGGCGGGTCAGCAGGGTGGCCAGACCGGCCTGGACCACCATGAACAGGGTGGACCGGGACTCGCGGGCCAGCGCGAGCAGCCCCTCGTGGAGGGCACCGTCGAGCTCGAAGGTGTGCAGCCCGCCCCGGTGGGTGGCGACGGCCGGGCGGGGCCGGTCGGTCGGCAGCTCCAACTGGTCAGGCGCGCCGACGAGTTCGGACTTCCAGAACTCCAGCTGGCGGGCGATGACACTGTCGGCGTCCGCCTCCTCGCCGAGCAGCTCGCGCTGCCACAGGGTGAAGTCGGCGTACTGGACGGGCAGCGGCGCCCACTGCGGGGCGGCGCCCTGCGCCCGGGCGCCGTACGCCGCCGCGAGGTCCGCGCCCAGAGGCACGAGCGACCAGCCGTCCGAGGCGATGTGGTGCACGGTCAGCAGCAGCACGTGGTCCTCGCCGCCGAGTGCGAACAGCCGCGCCCGCAGCGGGATCTCGGTCTCCAGCGCGAAGCCGACCGAAGCCGCCTCGGACAGCGCCTCGGACAGCTCCTCCTCGGCGATCTCCGTGAAGCCCAGCTCCGGCGCCGCCCCCTCCAGCACGTGCTGGTAGGGCACTCCCCCGTCCTCGGGGAAGACCGTCCGCAGGCTCTCGTGCCGCGCCACCACGTCCGCCAGCGCCGCCGCCAGGGCCTCGCGGTCCAGCGCGCCCGAAAGGCGCAGCGCCAGCGGCACGTTGTAGGTGGCGCTCGGCCCCTCCAGCCGGTGCAGGAACCAGAGCCGCCGCTGCGCATACGACAGCGGCACCCGCTCGGGCCGAACCGCCGGCAGCAGCGCCGGGCGGGCCTGCCCGCTCTCCTCGGCCAGCCGCAGGGCCAGGCCCGCGACGGTGGGCGCCTCGAAGAGGGTGCGGATCGGCAGCTCGACGCCCAGCGCCGTGCGCACCCGGCCGACGAGCCGGGTGGCGAGCAGCGAGTGCCCGCCGAGGGCGAAGAAGTCGTCGTCCACGCCGACCACCGGCGCGCCCAGCACCTCCCCGAAGATCCCGGCGAGGATCTCCTCCTGCGGGGTGCGCGGGCCGCGCCCGGCGCCGCCGGCGGCGAACTCGGGGGCGGGCAGCGCCTTGCGGTCCAGCTTGCCGTTGGGGGTGAGCGGGAAGGCGTCGAGCGTCACGAACGCGGCGGGGACCATGTACTCGGGCAGGGCGCGCCCGGCGTGGGCGCGCAGCGCGCCCAGGTCGAGGCTCTCCCCGGCGGCGGGCACCAGGTAGGCGGCGAGGCGCAGGTCCCCGGGCCGGTCCTCGCGGACCAGGACGGCGGACTGGGCGACGGCCGGGTGGGCGGCCAGGACGGCCTCGATCTCGCCGAGTTCGATGCGGAAGCCGCGGATCTTCACCTGGTCGTCGGCGCGGCCGGCGAACTCCAGCTCGCCGTCCGCCGTCCAGCGGGCGACGTCGCCGGTGCGGTAGAGCCGGGAGCCGGCCGGGCCGAAGGGGTCCGCGACGAAGCGTCCGGCGGTGAGGTCGGGGCGGCCGAGGTAGCCGCGGGCCAGGCCCGCGCCGCCGACGTAGATCTCCCCGGCGACGCCGGGGGCGACGGGCCGCAGGCCGCCGTCCAGGACGTGGACGCGCAGGTCCGGGATGGCCCCGCCGATCATGCTGCCGGGCCCGGCGGCGGCGCTGGGGGCGTCCAGCGCGAGGTGGCTGACGTGCACGGTGGTCTCGGTGATGCCGTACATGTTGACCAGCACGGGCGCCGCGTCGTCGTGGCGCTCGTACCAGTCGGCCAGGCGCCACAGGTCCAGCGCCTCGCCGCCGAACACTACGTACCTCAGGGCGAGTTCGCGCCCCACCTCGGGGTTCTCCCGGTCGGCCTGCATCAGCTGGTAGAAGGCGGACGGCGTCTGGTTGAGCACCGTGACCTTCTGCTCGGCGAGCAGCCGCAGGAACTCCTCGGGCGCGCGGCTGACGGCGTACGGCACCACGACGAGGCGGCCGCCGTGCAGCAGCGGGCCCCACAGCTCCCAGACGGAGAAGTCGAAGGCGTAGGAGTGGAAGAGCGTCCAGACGTCCTCGGCGCCGAAGTGGAAGAGGTGCTCGGTGGCGCCGAAGAGCCGCACCACGTTCTGGTGGGGGATCACCACGCCCTTGGGGCGGCCGGTGGAGCCGGAGGTGTAGATGACGTACGCGGGGTGCTCGGGGCGCAGCGCCACCACGGGCGCGGAGACCGGGCGGGCGGCCAGCTCGGCGGCGGTGGCCGGGTCGTCGAGGACGAGCCTCGGGGTGTCGCCGCCCACCGGCAGGTCGGTGGCGGCGCTGGTGAGCAGCAGGGCGGGCTTCGCGTCCTGGAGGGTGTAGGCGAGCCGGTCGGCCGGGTACTCGGGGTCGAGCGGCACGTAGGCGGCGCCCGCCTTGAGGACGGCGAGGACGGCGACGACCAGATCGGCGGAGCGGGGCAGGGCGAGGGCGACGAAGTCCTCGGGGCCGACGCCGCGCTCGACGAGCAGGTGGGCGAGCCGGTTGGCGCGGGCGTCCAGCTGCCAGTACGTCAGCTCGGTGCCCTCGGCGTGGACGGCGACGGCCTGCGGGGTGCGCGCGGTCTGGGCGGCGAACAGCTCGGGGATGGTCGCGGGGGCGACCTCCGCACCGTCCCCGTTCCACTCGACGAGGACGCGGTGCAGTTCCTCGGGGCCGAGCAGGTCGATGCGGCCCACGGGCTGGGTGGGGTCGGCGGCGATGGCCTCGAACAGGCGCACCAGCCGCTCGCCGATCAGCGTCACGGCCTCGGCGTCGAACAGCTCCGGGCGGTGGTCGAGCCGCAGCTGCAGCCGGCCCTCGACGACGGTGGCGATGACGCCCAGCGGGTAGTGGGTGGCGTCGATCGCCTGGAGGTCCGCGAGGCGCAGGGTGCTGTCGGCGGGCTGGAGGGCCTCCGGGTCCAGCGGGTAGTTCTCGAAGACGGCGATGGTGTCGAAGAGCCGGCTGTGCCCGGCCAGGCGCTGCACCTCGGTCAGGCCGAGGTGCTGGTGGGCCATCAGCCCGGCCTGCTGGTCCTGCATCCGGGTCAGGGCGTCCACCAGCCGCTCGGCGGCGGGCAGTTGGGCCCGCACCGGCAGGGTGTTGATGAACAGGCCGACCATCGTCTCCACGCCCGGGATCTCCGGCGGGCGGCCGGAGACGGTCGCGCCGAAGACCACGTCCTCGCGGCCGGTCAGCTTGGAGAGCAGCAGCGCCCAGGCGCCCTGGAGCACGCTGTTGAGCGTCAGCCCGTGGCGCCGCGCCTGGGTGCGCAAGGCGCCGGTCAGCTCCTCGGACAGCTCGACGATCCGGTGCTCCGGGGTGCGCTGTGCCTGCTCGGGGGTGCGGGCCTGCTCGGCGTCGGCCCCGGCCAGCAGGGTCGGCTCGTCGAGGCCGGCCAGCGCCTCGCGCCAGGCGTCGCGGGCGGCGTCGGCGTCCTGGCCGCCCAGCCAGGCGAGGTAGCTGCGGTACGGGGTGACGGCGGGCAGGGTCGTCTCGTCGCCGCCTCGCCCGTACAGCTCGAACAGCTCGCGGACCAGGACGGGCATGGACCAGCCGTCGACCAGGATGTGGTGCTTGGTCAGCACCAGGCGGTGGCGCTGCCCGGCGAGCCGGTACAGGGCGAAGCGCAGCAGCGGCGGGCGGGACAGGTCGAAGCGGCGGGCGCGGTCGGCGCGGAGCAGGGCGGTCAGCTCGGCCTCCTGCGCGGCCGGGTCCGTGTGGTGCGAGAGGTCGGTCTCCGTCCAGGGCAGCTCGACCTCGTGCGGGATGAGCTGCACGGGCCGGGCCAGCCCTTCGTGCCGGAACGCGGCACGCAGGTTGGGGTGCCGGCGCAGCAGGCCCTCGGCGGCGGCGCGCAGCGCGGGCGCGTCGAGCGGGCCCTCGAGGTCAAAGACCAGCTGCACGGTGTACACGTCGGCGGCCTGCTCGTCGTAGAGCGAGTGGAACAGCAGGCCGTCCTGCAACGGGGAGAGCGGGAGTACGTCCGCCAGGCCGGGCTTCGTCACTTTGAGATCCTCCAGTCAGCTTCCAGCAGGTCGATCTCGGCCTGGGACAAGGACACGAGAGTGAGGTCCGAGGGGGTGTGGCCGCCGGTGTCGGCGGTGCGGGCGTGCTCGGCCATGACGGCCAGCGCCCGGAACCACAGGTCGGCCAGGTCGGCGACGGTCGCCTCGGACACGGCCCGGTCGGGCCAGGACCAGGTGGCCACCAGCCTCGGGCCGGTGGGGTGGTCCTCGGTGAGGACGTTGAGCTCCAGGGTGTGGGTCAGCGGCATCGCCGGGTCCACCGAGCCGCCGAGGGCCTCCGCCTCGGCGGCGGCCGTCCAGGGCTCGCCTCCGGCGGTGGGGAAGCGGCCCAGGTAGTTGAAGCCCAGCTGCGGTTCGCCGAGGCCGGCGAGTCTGCGCCCGGTGGCCGGGTTGAGGTGGCGCAGCAGGCCGAAGCCGAGGCCGTGGTCGGGCAGGGCGCGCAGCTGCTCCTTGACGAGCTTGAGCGCCTGGCCGACGGGGGCGCCGCCGGCCCAGAGCCCGGCCCAGTCGCGTACGGCGGGGTCGAGGCGGACGGGGTGGAGGCTGGTGAACCAGCCGACCGTCCGGGAGACGTCGGCGCCGGGCAGCACGTCCTCGCGGCCGTGGCCCTCCAGGTCGACGAGGACGGAGCCGTCCCCGGCGCGCCCGGTGCGGCGCCGGTGGTCGGCGACGGCGAGGGCGAAGGCGGTGAGCAGCACGTCGTTGACGCCCGCGTGGTAGGCGGCCGGGACGCTGGTGAGCAGCTCGGCGGTGAGCCCGGTCTCCAGGGTGCGGGTCAGGGTGCGCTCGGTGGCGGCGGTGTCCCGGGCCAGGTCGAAGGGGTGCTCGCCGAGCAGCGGGTCGATGCCGTCGAACTGCCTGGTCCACAGGGGCAGTTCGGCTCCCCGGCGCTCGGCGGCCTCGGCCAGGCCCTCCGACCAGGTGCGGAAGGAGGTGGCGACCGGCTCCGGCTCGGGCGTGCGCCCGGCGGCGAGGGCCTCCCAGGCGGCCGCGAGATCGGGCAGCAGGATGCGCCAGGAGACTCCGTCGACCACCAGGTGGTGGACGACCAGCAGCAGCCGCCCCTGGGCGCCGGGGCCCGCGTCGAACCAGACGGCCTGGAGCATGGTCCCGTGCTCCGGGTCGAGCCGGCCGGCGGCCGCCTCGCTCTCCCGGGCCACCAGTTCCCGCAGGTCGGCGCCCTCGCTGAGCTCGATCCGGCGGACCAGGTCGGCGGCGCGGGCGGATCCGGGCGCCGGTGCGTCCAGGGCCGGGGCGTCCTCGTCCTCGTCGTGGACGAGCCGGGCGCGCAGGGCGGCGTGGTGGTCCAGGACGGCCTGGACGGCCCCGGTCAGGTGCTCCTCGGTCAGGGAAGCCGGGGTGTTGACCAGCATCGACTGGTTGAACCGGCCGATCGGGCCGCCGCGCTCCAGCAGCCAGCGCATCACCGGGGTGGCCGGGATGCGGCCGAGGCCCTCGTCGGCGGCCGCCGGGGCCGCGTCGGGCGCCAGTTCCTCGGCGACGGCGGCCAGGGCGGCGACGGTCTTGTGCTCGAAGACCTGGCGCGGGGTGATCACCAGCCCCGCCTTGCGGGCGCGGCTGACGAGCTGGATGGAGACGATGCTGTCGGCGGTCCAGCTTGCCGTTGGGCGTCTGCGGGAAGGCGCCGAGGACGACGACGGCGGCCGGGACCATGTAGTCGGGGAGCAACTCACCGACGCCCGCGCGCAGTTCGGCGGGGTTCAGCTCGGCGCCCTCGGCGGGGACGACGTATCCGACGAGCTGCTTCTTGCCGGGCTGGTCCTCGCGGACGAGCACGGTGGCCTGGCCGACGCCCCGCTGGGCGGCGAGCGAAGCCTCGACCTCTCCCAGCTCGATGCGGAAGCCGCGCAGCTTGACCTGCTCGTCCGCCCGCCCGAGGTAGGCCAGTTGGCCGTCGGCCGTCCAGCGGACGAGGTCGCCGCTGCGGTACATCCGGGCTCCGGGCGCGCCGTACGGGTCGGCCAGGAAGCGCTGGGCGGACAGGTCGGGCCGGTTCAGGTAGCCGCGGGCGACGCCGGGGCCGGCGATGTACAGCTCGCCGACCACCCCGGGGGCGACCGGGCGCAGGGACGGATCCAGCACGTACAGCCGGGAGTTGAGCACGGGCGTGCCGATCGGCGGCGATCCGGCTCCGGCCAGCGGGCCGCTGATGGTCGCGCAGACGGTGATCTCGGTGGGGCCGTAGGCGTTCATCAGCCTGCGGCCCTGGGACCAGCGGGCCATGACCTCGCCGGACAGGGCCTCACCGGCCGAGACCAGGGTGCCGCCCGCCAGGACCCCGCCGTCGGCCTCCGCGTCCATCGCGGCCAGGACGACGGGCGGCAGGGTCGCGTGGGTGACGCCGAACTCCTTGAGCGTACGCGCGAGTTCCTCGCCCGCGGCGAGCCGCTCGGCGGGGACGACCACCAGGGCCGCGCCCGAGAGCAGGCCCATGCACAGCTCCCAGAACGCCGCGTCGAAGGAGGTGTAGATCAGGTAGGCGGGGTTCGCGAGCACCACCGGCCGGGCGGGGTCGACGGGCGAGTGCCCGGCGACGGCTCCGCGCACGGCCGGGTCGTCCAGGACGACGGCGGCGTGGCCCTCGGGCAGCCGGTCGGCCACGTCGCTGCGGGTGAGGACGAGCAGCGGGCGCGCGTCCTCCAGCATGTAGGCGATCCGGTCGGCGGGGTAGGCCGGGTCGAGCGGCAGGTAGGCGCCGCCCGCCTTCCAGACCGCCAGGGCGGCCACGACCAGGTCCTCCGAGCGGGGCAGGGCCAGCCCGACGAAGGTCTCCGGGCCGACGCCCAGCTCCATCAGGTGGCGGGCCAGCCGGTTGGCACGGGCGTCCAGTTCGGCGGCCGACAGCGTGCCGTGCTCGGTGACGAGCGCGGGCACGTCCGGGGCCGCGGCGACGCGAGCGGCGAACAGCCGCGGGACGGTGAGCTCGGAGACGGGCCGCTCGGCGCGGTTCCACCCGCCGCCGATGACCTGCCGGCGCTCCTCGGCGTCCAGCACCTCGATCCGCCCGATCGGCCGGTCCGGCTCGGCGGCCACGGCGGCCAGCACCCGGACGAACCGCTCGACGATCCGGGTGACGGTCTCCCGGTCGTACAGGTCGCAGGCGTACTCCAGCAGGCCCCCGATGCCGCCGCCCGTCAGCTCGGTGAGCTCGAAGGCCAGGTCGAACTTGGCGACCCCGGCGTCCACCCGGCGCACCTCGCCGCTGAGGCCGGGCAGGGCGAAGCGGGCCTCCTCGGTGTTCTGCAGGACCAGCATCACCTGGAACAGCGGGTGCCGGGCCAGCGAGCGCTCCGGGCTCACCGCGTCGACCAGGCGCTCGAACGGGACGTCCTGGTGGGCGAAGGCCGCGAGGTCCGACTCCCTTACCCGGCCCAGCAGTTCGCGGAAGGTCGGGTCACCCGAGGCGTCCGTGCGCAGCACCACCGTATTGACGAAGAAGCCGACCAGCTCGTCCAGCGCCTCGTCCGAGCGGCCCGCGACGGCGCCGCCGATCGGCAGGTCCTCCCCCGCGCCCAGCCGGGTCAGCAGGGCCGCCAGGCCCGCCTGCACCACCATGAACAGGGTCGAGCGGGTCTCCCGCGCCAGCGACAGCAGGCCCCGGTGGACCTCGGCGGGGACGGTGAACGGCAGGCTGCCACCCCGGTAGCCGGCCACCGCCGGGCGGGGCCGGTCGGTCGGCAGCTCCAACTGGTCGGGGGCACCTGCCAGTTCGGCCTTCCAGAACTCCAGCTGCCGGGAGATGACGCTCTGCGGGTCGCTCTCCTCGCCGAGCAGCTCGCGCTGCCAGAGCGTGTAGTCGGCGTACTGGACGGGCAGCGGCGCCCACTGCGGGGCGGCGCCCTGCGCCCGGGCGCCGTACGCCGCCGCGAGGTCCGCGCCCAGCGGGACCAGCGACCAGCCGTCCGAGGCGATGTGGTGCACGGTCAGCAGCAGGACATGCTTCTCAATGTCACCGCCCTCGCCGCCGAGTGCGAACAGCCGCGCCCGCAGCGGGATCTCGGTCTCCAGCGCGAAGCCGACCGAAGCGGCCTGCGACAGCGCCTCCTCCAGCGCCTCCGCAGAGACCTCCTCGACCACCAGCTCCGGCGCCGCCCCCTCCAGCACCCGCTGGTACGGCACTCCCCCGTCCTCGGGGAAGACCGTCCGCAGGCTCTCGTGCCGCGCCACCACGTCCGCCAGCGCCGCCGCCAGCGCACCCCGGTCCAGGGCGCCGGACAGCCGCAGCGCGTACGGCAGGTTGTAGGTGGCGCTCGGCCCCTCCAGCCGGTGCAGGAACCAGAGCCGCCGCTGCGCGTACGACAGCGGCACCCGCTCCGGCCGTACGGCCGGCAGCACGGCGGGCCGGGCCTCGCCCGCGTCGGCGAGCCGCAGGGCGAGCATGGCCACCGTCGGCGCCTCGAAGACCGTACGGACGGCCAGTTCGACGCCCAGCGCCGCCCGCACCCGCCCGACGAGCCGGGTGGCGAGCAGCGAGTGCCCGCCGAAGTGGAAGAAGTCGTCGTCGATGCCGATGCCGGGCACCCCGAGCAGTTCCGCGTACAGCGCGCAGAGCAGTTCCTCGTGCGGGGTGTGGGGCCGCCGGCCCGTCCCTGCGGTGGTGAAGTCGGGGGCGGGCAGCGCCTTGCGGTCCAGCTTGCCGTTGGGGGTGAGCGGGAAGGCGTCCAGCGTGACGAAGGCGGCGGGCACCATGTACTCGGGCAGCGACTCGCCCACGTGGGCGCGCAGTTCGGCCGCTTCGGGCAGCTCTGCGCCGGGCGCGGCGATGAGGTAGGCGACGAGCTGCTTGCCGCCGAGGTGGTCCTCGCGGGCGACGACGGCCGCCTGGGCGACGTCCTCCCGGAGTGCGAGCGCGGCCTCGATCTCGCCGAGCTCGATGCGGAAGCCGCGGATCTTCACCTGGTCGTCGACCCGGCCGAGGTACTCCAGTTCCCCGGTGGGCAGTTCGCGCACCAGGTCCCCGGTGCGGTACATCCGGGTGCCGGCCGGGCCGTACGGGTCGGCGAGGAAGCGCTCGGCGCTCAGGCCGGGCCGGCCGAGGTAGCCGCGGGCCAGGCCGTCTCCGGCGATGTACAGCTCGCCGGTCTCCCCGTCGGCCACCGGCCGCAGCGCGGCGTCCAGCACCCGCACCCAGGTGTTGCGCACGGGCCGTCCGATGGTGGGCCGGGCACCGGCCGCGAGCTCGGAGGCGGTGACCTCGGAGGCGGTGGACCAGATGGTGGTCTCGGTCGGGCCGTACAGGTTGACGACCTGCTCGCCGAGGCCCGCCATCGTCTCCGCCAGGGCCGGCGGCAGCGCCTCCCCGCCGACGAGCATCCGCAACCCCCGTACGGCTTCGGTCTGTTCGGCGGTGAGCGCCTGCCAGAGCGAGGGGGTGGCCTGGAGGTGGGTGGCGCCGCTGTCCGCGATCAGGGCGGCGAGGCGGGCCGGGTCGAGGACGCTCTCGCGCTCGGCGATGACCACGCCCGCTCCGGCGAGCAGCGGCAGGTACAGCTCCAGCCCGGCGATGTCGAAGGCGATGGTGGTGACGGCGAGCAGCCGGTCGGCGGCCGTCATCGGGAAGAGGTCGGCCATCCCCAGCAGGAAGTTGAGCAGGCCCGAGCGCGGGATCACCACGCCCTTGGGCCGGCCGGTGGAGCCGGAGGTGTAGATGGCGTACGCGGGGGCGGCGGGCAGCAGCGGGCGGGTGCGCTCGGAGTCGGCCAGCGCCTCCCCGGACAGCTCCGCCGAGGCGTCGAGCGCCTCCTCGATGTCCAGGACGGGCGTCCCACCTGCGGGAAAATCGATCCGATAGCTCGTCAAAACCAGTGCGGGCGCCGCGTCGTGCAGGATGTAACCGATCCGGTCGGCGGGGTAGTCCGGGTCGAGCGGCACGTAGGCGGCGCCGGTCTTGAGGACGGCGAGCAGGGCCGTCAGCTGGTCCACCGAGCGGGGCAGGGCGACGGCGACGAAGCGCTCGGGGCCGGCGCCGTGGCGCAGCAGCAGCCGGGCGAGGCGGTTGGACCGGGCATCGAGCTCGGCGTGGGTCAGCCGCCGCCCGCCGCTGAGCACGGCGACGACGTCCGGGCCGCTCGCCGCGCGGGCCGCGATCAGTTCGGTGACGTCGGCGGCCGGCAGCGGCATCCGGGCGTTCCCGGTTTCGGACATGGTTATCCACCCTCGGACGATTCGGTGTTGCGTCAGGACGGCCTGGCGCCCGGACAGGGCCCGGGGCCCGGTCAGGAGGTGCGACGCTCCGGCGCGGCACTCTCGGCCGCGGCGGCGTCGATCGCGCGCAGCTCGTCGGCCAGGATGCGCCCGATCTCGGCGAGCGCCCCGGGCTTCATCAGGTCGTTGTGGTTGCGCTCCAGGTAGTGCGGGGTGATCCGCCCGGCGACGTAGGGGCTCCAGGTGGCCGGGGTCGGCGAGATGTCGACCTTGTCCAGCGAGGCGACGATGACCACGGCGTCCCCGCCGAAGCGGGCGGGCTCGAACTCGTGGACCAGCTCGCGGTTGTTGGCGTAGACCCGGCCGATGGCCTCGATGTGGTGCCGCTCCAGGCTGGCGAGCGAACTGCCCAGCTTGCGCAGCAGGGTGACGACCTGCTCGAAGTCCAGCGGCTTGCGGCCGAGGCGGCGCCGGTCGTAGCCGACCCAGCGCAGCAGGTCGGCGAGGATCTCCTGCTCGCCCAGCTCGGCCAGGGTCTGGCCGGGGTAGGTGTCCAGGATGGCGAGCAGGCCGACCTGTTCGCCCTCGCGCTCCAGGCGGGAGGCGAGCACGTGGGCGACGATGCCGCCGGAGGAGTAGCCGAGCAGGTGGTAGGGCCCGGTGGGCTGGACCTTGCGGATCTGCTCGAGGTAGTCCTCGGCCATCTCCTCGAAGCTGCCGGGCAGTTCGCCGGTGCCGTCGAGCCCGCGGGCCTGGAGGCCGTAGACGGGGTGGTCGGCGCCGAGGTGTTTGATCAGCCCGGCGTAGCACCAGCTGAGGCCCCCGGCCGGGTGCACGCAGAACAGCGCGGGGCGCTCGCCGTACGGGCGCAGCGGCAGCAGGACGTCCAGCGGGTCCTCGCTGCGGCTGTCGTCGTCGAGCCGCTCCCCGTACAGGGCCGGGGTGGGCGCCTCGAAGAGGCTGCGGATGGTGAGTTGGAGGCCGAAGGTCTCGCGGACGCGGTTGACGAGGCGGGTGGCGAGCAGCGAGTGCCCGCCGAGTTCGAAGAAGTTGTCGTCGACGCCGATCCGGGGCAGGCCCAGGACCTCGGCGAAGAGTTCGCAGATGATCTCCTCGCGCGGGGTGCGCGGGGCCCGGTCGGAGACGGCGGCGCCGAGGTCGGGGGCGGGCAGGGCTTTGCGGTCGAGCTTGCCGTTGGGGGTGACGGGCAGCTTGTCCAGGGTGACGAAGGCGGCGGGCACCTGGTGCTCGGGCAGCCGCCCGGCGAGGTGGGCGCGGACCTCGGCGTGGTCGGGGGTGGTACCGGGCGCGGGCACCAGGTAGGCGACGAGGCGGCGGTCGCCGGGGCGGTCCTCGCGGGCGAGGACGGCGACGGCGGCCAGGCCCGGGTGCTGGGCGAGGGCGGCCTCGATCTCGCCGAGCTCGATGCGGAAGCCGCGGATCTTCACCTGGTCGTCGGTGCGGCCGAGGTAGCGCAGGGCGCCGTCCGCTCCCCAGGTGGCGAGGTCCCCGGTGCGGTACATCCGGGCGCCGGGCGGGCCGTACGGGTCGGCGACGAAGCGCTCGGCGGTCAGGCCGCGGCGGTCGAGGTAGCCGCGGGCCAACTGGACGCCGGCCAGGTACAGTTCGCCGGGCGCTCCGGGGGCGACGGGCCGCAGCCCGGCGTCCAGGACGTAGGTGCGGGTGTTCCAGACGGGCCGGCCGATCGGCACGGGCCCCGGCTGGTCGACGCAGCGCCAGGCGGTGACGTCCACGGATGCCTCGGTGGGCCCGTACAGGTTGTGCAGCTCGGTGCCGGGCAGCAGCCGCAGCAGCTTGCCCTGGGTCTCCTCGGGCAGGGCCTCGCCGCTGGTGACGACCCGGCGCAGGCCCGAGCACCCGGCGGCGGCTTCCTCCTGGAGGAAGACCTGGAGCATGGACGGCACGAAGTGGGCGGTGGTGACGCGCTGTTCGCGGATCAGCGCCGCCAGGTAGGCCGGGTCCTTGTGGCCCTCGGGCCGGGCGAGCACCAGGGTGGCGCCCTGGACGAGCGGCCAGAAGAACTCCCAGACGGAGACGTCGAATCCGGACGGTGTCTTCTGGAGCACCCGGTCGTCGGCGCGCAGCCCGAGCGCGTCCTGCATCCACAGCAGCCGGTTGACGATGCCCCGGTGCGGCACCAGGACGCCCTTGGGGCGGCCGGTGGAGCCGGAGGTGTAGATGACGTAGGCGGGGTGGTCCGGGGTGAGCCGGACGGCCGGGGGCGTGGCGGGCCGCTCGGCGAGCTGCGCGCTCAGGCCCGGGTCGTCCAGCAGCAGGTGCGGGACGGCCGGTTCGGCGGGCAGCCGGCCCTGGACGGCCTGCGTGGTGAGCAGCAGGGCCGGGCGGGCGTCCTCCAGCAGCAGGGAGATCCGCTCGGCGGGGTAGTCCGGGTCGACGGGCAGGTAGGCGGCGCCGGACTTGAGGACGGCGAGCAGGGCGACGACCAGTTCGACGGAGCGGGGCACGGCCAGGGCGACGAGCCTCTCGGGGCCGGCGCCGCGCTCGACGAGCAGGTGGGCGAGCCGGTCGGCGCGCTCGTGCAGTTCGCGGTAACTGAGGCTCCGGCCCTCGAAGTTGAGCGCCTCGGCCTCGGCGCTGACGGCGGCGCGGCCCTCCAGCAGCTCGGTGAGGGTGGCGGCGGGCAGCTCGCGGGCGGTCGCGTTGAGGGTGTCCAGGACGAGTTCGCGTTCGGCGGCGCCGAGCAGGTCGATCCGGCCGACCGGCTCCTCGGGGCCGGTGGCGGCCAGGTTGGCGAGGAAGCCGAGGAAGCGGTCCTGGTGGGCGGCGAGTTCGGCCTCGGTGTACAGCTCGGGGTTGGCGTCGAAGTCGACCTGGAGGCCCCGGCCGTCGGAGCGGTCGTAGACGATGACCGACAGGTCGTCGGAGGGGCCGATCGACAGGTTGTGCACGACGGCGCGGTGGGCACCGAAGTGCAGGTCGTAGTCGAACATCATGATGTTGATCTCGGGCCCGGTGAGCCGCTGGTCGTCGGCGAGCAGCCGGCGGTCGCGGCGCAGGTCCTCGTAGCGGTAGCGCTGGTGCTTGAGCGCCGCGCGCAGTTCGACGGTGACCTGGCGCAGGGCCTCGGCCAGCGTGGTGGCCGGGTCCAGCGCGACGCGCACGGGCACCACGTTGGAGACCATGCCGGGCAGGCTGCGCGACGCCTTGCCGAGCCGGGTGGCCACGGGCAGGCCCAGGACGACCTCGGCGGCGCCCGTGGCGCGCTGGAGGTAGAGCGCGGAGGCGGCGGTGACGATCGCGGGCCAGGTGGCGCCGGCCTCGCGGGCGGTGTCGCGCAGCGCGTCGAGGTGCTCGGCGGGCAGGAAGGCGGTGCGGCGCACCAGGCCGTGGGCGAGGACGGGCTTGCGGGCGGACAGGCCCACGGGCTCGGGGCAGTCGGCGAGCCGCGCGGCCCAGTGGTCGCGGTCCTCGGTGAAGCGCTCGGAGGCGCGGTACTCCTGGTCGGCGGCGACGAGGTCGGCGAGCGTGCCGAAGGGGTTCGGCGGGCACTCCAGGCCCTCGGTCAGCGCGGTGTAGACCTCGGCCGCCCGCCGGGCCAGCAGGGCGACGGTGAAGCCGTCGACGACCACGTGGTGGTAGCAGTAGAACCACAGGTACCGGGCGGGGGCGACCTTCAGCAGTTCGAAGCGGAACAGCGGGTCGCGGCCCGGGTCGACGGGCGTCGCCATGGTGCGCCGCATCCGGTCGAGGGCGGCGGCCTCGGGGGCCGGCTCGCCGGTGAGGTCGACGACCTCGAGGACCCGCTCGGGGACGGGGCCGACGGCCTGCCACAGCTCGTCGCCGTCCTGGCCGATCCGCACCCGCAGGGTCTCGGCCTCGGCGACCACCCGGCGCAGCGCCTCCTCGAGGACGCCGGCGTCCACCTCACCCTGGATCTCCAGGTATTCGGCGGCATTGAAGATCGGGTTGTCGGGGTCCAGCTGCTGGGCGAACCAAATTCCCGCCTGAGCGGCTGTCAGCGCTGTCCTGTCTCCGCCGAACATGCTTTTCGATCCACCCCTAGCAGTCGTTTGGCGCGGGATTCTTCCGCAATCGCGGAATCCCGGAGAATGAATTCCAGGAGGAAATTCATAACAAGCCCCGAAACGGCCCTGCAATGGCGATCGCAGGAAGCTGACACGTCTGTTCGAGGCGGCTCCGGAACACTCTCGCACCCGTCGATCGGGGTCACAATCCTCGGTGCATCAAGCTGCCACCCGGGCCCGGAAGAGTGCACGAAGGTGCCCGGCCCGCGCGAAAGGCGCGGACCGGGCACGGGTACTGCGGAGGTCATTCCCCCATCGCCACGACCAGGCTGCGGGGGCGCATGTCGACCCAGTTCTCGTTGATGTAGTCCAGGCACTCCTGGCGGCCCGCCTGGCCGTGCACGACCGTCCAGCCGGCCGGGACCTCGGCGAATACCGGCCAGAGGGAGTGCTGGTTCTCCTCGTTGACCAGGACGAAGTAGGAGGCGCTGTCGTCCTCGAAGGGGTTGGTGGCCATGGCCGGACTCCTCAATTCCTGTCAATTCCAGATGACGGTGACACTGGTCGTTCAGCGGGCGGCGGCCGCCGCCTTGGCGGCCGTGCGCTCGCGGACGGCCGAGACGAACCCGGGCAGGCGGTCCACGCCCCAGAACTTCTCGAAGCCGTCGATGAAGTACGGCACCCCGAAGACGCCGTCACGGTGCACCGCGGCGAGCGCGGTCAGCCCGCGCTCGCGCACGGCCGGGTCGGCGCAGGCGCCGCCGAGCAGCTCGGGGGCGAGCCCCAGCTCCGGGCCGAAGCCCGCGATGACCGCGGGGTCGGAGATGTCCAGCCCGTCCTGCCAGCGGGCCCGGTAGGCGCGGTCGATGAACTCCCGCCCCCGCCCGTGCTCCTGGGCCACCAGGTACGCCAGGTGGGAGACCTCCCAGCGGGGCTCCCGGTCGACGGGCCAGACCATGTCCAGGTTGCGCTCGCGGGCGAGGCGGCGCACGTCCTGGAGGATGTACAGGTGCTTCTCGCGGGACATCGCGACGTACGGGAGCTGGACGCCGCTCTGCTCCAGGTGCTCGTGGTGGTGGTCGTCCGGCTCCCAGAACGGCAGCCAGTCGACGGCCTCGGCGACGTCCGGGTAGTGCCCGATCAGGTCGCGGTAGGCCATCCAGGAGTACGGGCTGCGGAACGAGAAGTACCAGCGCGGCGGTTTTCTCGCCATGGTGCCGCCTTTCTCAGTCTTTCTCAGTCTTTCTCAGTCGGTCTCGGTGACTCAGTTCGTGCCGGTGGCTCAGATGGTGATGCCGCCGTCGATCTGCAGGACCGCGCCGGTGATGTACTGCGCCCGCTCGGACACCAGGTAGCCGACCAGGTCGGCGACCTCCTCGGCCCGGCCCATCCGCTTGAGCGGGATGGAGGCCATGACGTCCTTCAGTGCCCTACCCTCGATGGCCGCCGTCATGTCCGTCTCGATGAACCCGGGGGCCACCGCGTTGACGCGGATGCCGTAGCGGCCGGTCTCCTTGGCCAGGGCGCGGGAGAAGCCGATGATCCCGGCCTTGGACGCCGAGTAGTTGGACTGCGTGGCGTGGCCGTACACCCCGGCGACCGAGGAGATGTTGACGATCGCGCCGGCCTTGCGCTTCATCATGCCGAACACCACGGCGCGGCAGACGTGGTAGACGCCGCCGAGGTTGGTGTCGATGACCTCCTGCCACTGCTCGTCGGTCATCAGCACCAGCGGGTTGTCGCGGGTGATGCCGGCGGCGGTGACCAGGGCGTCGACGGGGCCGAGGCTCTCCTCGACCTCGGCGACCAGTTCGCGCACCGGCTCGGCGGTGGTGACGTCCGCCCGGCGGCCCAGCACGCGGACGCCGTACGCGGCCGCCTCCTTCTCGAGGCTGCGCGCGGCCTCCTCGTCGGACCGGTAGCAGAACGCCACGTCGAACCCGTCGCGGGCCAGGCCCAGCACGGTGGCGCGGCCGATGCCGCGCGATCCCCCGGTGACCAGCGCCACCCGGGAGGTGTTCTCCTCCATCGCTCCTCCATCGGTGTCGTGGCGCGCCGTCATGCGCTCGCC
The DNA here is from genome assembly GCF_000720635.1 of Streptomyces sp. NRRL WC-3742. Classification (GTDB taxonomy): domain Bacteria; phylum Actinomycetota; class Actinomycetes; order Streptomycetales; family Streptomycetaceae; genus Kitasatospora. Next base: position 58,939 of record NZ_JOCF01000073.1, read on the forward strand.
TCCAGCGGTTCGGACGGCGCCGACGGCTCGGACGGCTCCAGTGGCTCGGACGGCCGCAGCACCTCGGCGGGGCGCATCGCCACCACCACGGAGCCCACGGTCAGCACCGCCCGGCCGTCGACCAGGCTCTCGCCCTCGAAGATCACGGTGTCCCCGACCGCGCGGGAGACCCGCACCCGGTGCTCCAGGACGTCCCCGGGCAGCACCGGGTGGTGGAAGACCACCCCGCCCATGCTGCCGAAGAGCATCACCTTCCCGGTGAGCACGTCCGGGTTGGGGTCCTGCCAGGTGCCGAGCAGTCCCGCACTCTGGCACCAGGACTCCACCAGCAGGGACTGCGGGTAGCCGAAGCCCTCCTCCGGGGTGTCCGGGCCGAGTTCGGCGTACCAGGGCTCGTTGCAGGTGACGGCCTTGACCGCGGTGATCCGCTCGCCGGGCACCAGCTCGAGCACCCGGTCGACGAGCAGCATCGGGAAGCGGTGCGGCAGCCGGCCGCGGATCTCCACCTGGCCGCTCATCCGGACACCTCGCCCCGGTAGCGCAGCCGAAGCTTCGCGACATCGCCGCGCGCCGAGCGGATCGCCCCACGCACCTTCCAACCGCCCTCCGCCGCACGCCAGTCGAGGTCCACATCCAGGACGTCCCCCGGGTAGACGGGGCTGGTGAACCTGGTCGACTCGACCTCGGCAAGCTCCAGCGGGCCGGCCCCGGCCGGGGCTGTGGCGAGCACCCCGGCGTGCGCCAGGTCCAGCAGGCAGACGCCGGGGAAGATCGGGAAGCCCGGGTAGTGGCCGGGCAGGACCGTCTCCCCGGCCGCGACGGTGAAGCGCACGGCCGTGCGCGGCCCGTCCGCGGCGGTGACCTCGACCGGCCCGGCCAGCGGGGTGGCCCGCTGCCACAGCGGCCGCACCCGCGTCGGGCTCAGGGTGCCCGCCGTCATCAGCGCGCCCGCACCTTCGCGAGCAGCAGCTCGTAGGCCCGCGCCAGGCAGGTGAACTCCTTGAGCTCGGACTCGGGGATCTTCACCCCGTACCTCTTCTCCAGGACGACGACGACCTCCAGCGCCATCAGCGAGTCGACCTCCAGGTCGTCCACGAAGTCGGCGTCGTCGGTGAGTTCGGCCACCTCGATGTCGAGGACCTTCGCGACCACCTCGCGCAGCTCCTCCAGGTCCAGCACAGCGCTCGGCGCGCTCGTCATGAGTCCGTCCTCTTTCTCGTTGTCCCGAAGCTTGGTGACGATCAGTCAGTTCTGGTTCGTTCAGCGCATCTTGGCCGTTCAGCGCGTCTTGGCCGCTCAGCGCAGGCCGAGCACCGCGCAGCCGACCGAGCCGGCGCGGTCCACCGAGGTGACGACCCCGATGCGCCCGGAAGCCTCGGCGGGCCTGTCCTCGGCGTAGGCGAGCAGCGCCGCGGCCTGGAAGGCGGCCGCGGCCGCCCCGGTGTCGCCGATCAGCTCGGCGGGGGCGAGGTCGACGGCGCCCGCGCCGCCGAGCACCTCGTGGACGGCGGCGGTCTCGGCCTCGCCCTCCGGGCCGGGGGCGCCGGAGCGGGCGACCACGGCGACCTCCCCGGGCTCGACCCCCGCCTGGGCGAGGGCCCGGCGCAGCGTGCGGGCCAGCACGGGCCGCACGTCGCCGTCGAGGGCGACGCCGAGTTCCACGGCGAGCAGTTCGGCGAGCACCGGCTGCTCCTCGCCGTCCTGCGCGGGCGGCTCGACCAGCAGCACGGCGCAGCCCTCGCCGAGCGCGGGGGCGCCCGCGCCCTCGGCGGCGTGGTGCTCGAGCCAGGCGCGGGCGGCGGAGAACTCCTCGGCCGCGCCGGTCAGTACGGTGCGGGCCCGTCCGGCGGCGAGCAGCCGGCGCGAGTAGCTGAGCGCGTGCAGTCCGGCGACGCGGCCGCCGGCGATGGTCGCGTTGGGGCCCTTGAGCTGGTACCAGATGGCGCACTGGCCGGCGGCGCAGTTCATCACCGTGTTGGGGAACTTCGCCGGGTCGACGAAGAAGGGCTCCTGGCCGGTGAGCGAGTCCCGGGTGAAGTCCATCATGCTCTGCGCACTGCCGGTGGTGGTGCCCAGCGCCAGCGCCGCGCGCTCGCCGGTGCCCACGGCCTTGTTGCGGGGGCCGTCCTCGAGCAGGGCGCCGACCGCGGTGACGGCCAGGCCCGTGACGCGGTCCATGGACCGGGTGCCCTTCTTGCCGAGCGCCGAGCGCACGTCGAAGCCGGGCACGACGCAGGCCGTGCCGTCCGAGGTCGGGGCCAGCTCCGGGGCCAGGGCGGCCGCGGTGGTGCGGCGCTCGCGCAGGCCCTGGGCGAAGGCAGCCCGGCCGATCCCGAACGGCGACACCGCCGACCAGGCGGTGATGACCGGGCGCCGGCTGCCGGTCCGGGTGGTAGTCATACCCGCTCCAACTCCTTGCGATCAGAGGTTTGTTGACAGTTGACGGCCGCGCTCACAGGAAGCAGACCATCCGGTACTCGGGCCAGCGCAGGGCGAGTTCGCCGTCCGCGGCGACCCGTACGCCGTCCAGCAGGACGTCGGGGTCGGTCCCGGTGAAGCCGAAGGCGGCGAGCGCCGACTCCTCGGCCCAGACCCGCACCCCGGCGTCGATCAGGGTCCTCAGTCCGGCCCGGGGGTCGGTGAGGGTCTCGACCACGGTGTCGCCGAGGCGCAGCGCCGGCAGCGGCCGGGCGCGGACGGCGTGGGTGGCGGCCTGTCCGCGCAACAGCACGTCCAGTCCGCCGAGTTGGCGGTGCAGTTCGGCGGCGAGGTAGAGCGCGTCGAAGAACTGCTTCTCCAGCGCGCCCCGGTGGCCGCGCTCGACGATGGCCAATGTGCGGCCCTCGGCAGATACCTGACGGTCCATCGGATTACCCATCGGATCACCCATCAGATCACTCCGACCAGGAGGGTCCGGCCGGCCGCCGCCACGTTCGCGGCGTAGCCGCCCGGTGGCCGCAGGACGACCTCGGGCAGGTGGTCGACGGCGCCGCGGTCGTCGCTGCAGAACCGGCAGCCGTACCAGTACAGCTGCTCGGGGAACGCCTTGAGCATGCCCCGCACCAGCGAGGTGGTCGTCGGGTAGACGGTGTTCCACTCGGCGAGGTTGCGCGGCTTGTCCTCCCCCAGGCCCTGCTGGGTGAGCAGGGTCGCGTAGCCGCAGGTCCAGATCTGGACGCTGGCTCCGCGTTCCAGCAGGGCCTGGGTGAGGCGCAGCACGGTGGTGACGCGGTCGTCGGCGTGCGGGGTGCCCATCAGGGTGATGAGCAGGTCGGTCGGCGGGATGCGGCGGGCCATCAGTGCCAGACCACGTTCACGTCGGGGTCCAGCATCCAGCCCGCCACCTCGTCCATCCCGGTGACGCGGACGGTGGGGCGCAGCGCGCCCTCGTCCATCCCGCGCTGGGTGAGGGAGAAGCGGTCCGCCGCGAGTCGGCCGCCGGCCTCCTGGAAGCTGTCCAGCGCGGAGTCGCTGCCCGGCAGGGCGAGGGCGACGCCGTCCTGGACGAGGAACATCAGGACGGGCCGGCCCGCCTCGGCCTGGGCGACCGCGTCGCGGCGGAAGCCCGCCTCCTGCGGGGCGCAGTGGCCCTGGCTCTCGATCAGCAGGTACCACGGCGTGCCGCGCTCGACGGCGGCCCAGGCGTCCGTCACGAGCCGTGCACCCCGTTGATCGCGTCCAGGACGTGCTGGTCGAAGTTGACCAGGCTCCAGTCGCGGCGGTTGCCGATGACGGCGTAGCCGTGGACGATGCTGCCGGTGGCGGTCTTGACGAGCTTGCCGTCGCGCAGGACGTAGAAGTCCATCTTCGAGGTGTAGGTGAAGTCCTTGAAGACCTCCTCGACGGAGTAGACCGTGTAGAGGTCCTCCTCCATCAGCGCCTCGTCGAGGATGCGGATGTCGGAGCGCGGCACGACCGGGATCCACCTGCGGTCGTCCAGCAGGGTCTTGATGGAGATGCCGCGGTCCGCGACGAAGCGGTCCTTGCCCTCCTCCATCAGGCGCAGGTAGCCGGACATCTGGATGCGCTCGGTGAAGTGGCAGTACGGGTACGGGATGTTCCACTTCCACGCGTAGGCGTTGCGGCCCTCGGTGAGCGAGGCGAGGATCTCGGCCTCGGCGGGGGCGGCGGCGGCCTCGGCGCGCTCCAGGTCGTCGCCGAGCTTGGCCACGGCGAAGCGGGCGAGCTGCGCGGGGACCTCGCCGGCGGCCTCCAGGTAGGTGTCGATCCGCAGGGAGACGCGGACCTTGGAGGTGACGGCCTTCAGGACCTCGCCGCCGCGCTCGACGGTGATGGTGACCTTGAAGCCGACGGTCCCGTCCTCGTCCTTGGTCCACGGGGTGACCTCGGCCGTGGCGACGTCGTCCATGTGGAAGGCGTGCAGGATGCGGGTGTCGATGGAGACGATGTCCAGGCCCAGGCCGTGCTCCTCGTAGAGGGCGCGGGCGGGCAGCTCGGACTGGCGGAAGTGGTCGAGGACGGCCTCCTCCACCAGGTAGTTGACGTGCTTGAAGCCGATCCAGGTGCAGATGTTGGAGCCCTCGTAGCGGGGGCGGACCTGGACGGTGGTGGCCGTCGTCAGCAGGGCCTTGACGGCGGTGTCGGTGACAAGGGTCATCAGTGGTGCTCCAGGAGTGTCCGGGGGCCGGCCCCGTGCTGGGGGTCGTCGGCCAGGGTCGAGTCGATGAACTGCCGGATCTCGGCGGCGAACTCCTCGGGCCGCTCGATCATCGGGAAGTGTCCGGTGGGCAGGATGCGCACCCGGGCGTCCGGCAGCGCGGCCGCCAGCGCTTCGCCCTCGCCGGGCGGGGCGGCGAAGTCGTGCTCGCCGCCGATCACCAGGCTGGGCACGGTGATCCGGCCGGTCTGGAGGCCGGGGGTGCCCAGGTAGAGGTCGAAGAACCGGAGCCAGCCGTACGGGCCGACGCGGTCGCGCACCCGGTGGGCCATGGCGCTCTGGATGTCGGCGTCGAGCCGGCCGCCGGAGTGGACCCGGATGCCTTCCTCCATGATCAGGTGGAAGTCGTTCAGGTAGTAGCTGATGGTCTGCCAGTCGAAGTCCTCGGCGGCGCCCCGGTAGAACGGGGAGACGAGGACCAGGGCGCGGACCCCGAAGCGGGTGAAGGGGTCCGCGCCGCGTCGGCTCTCCTGGTCGAGGAGGTCGAGCAGCACGTTGGCCGACATCGAGTGGGCGACGACGACCTCGGCGCCGCCCGGGACGAGCCGCAGCGCCCGCTCGAGCCAGTGCCCGAGCGCGGGGCCGCGGCCCCAGTCGCCCACGCCCTCGCCGCGCCAGGGCAGTTGGGCCGTCCAGAGTTCGAGGCCGTCCGCCAGCAGGCCCGCGCACGGGTCGTAGACGCTGGCGTTGGCGCCGAGGCCGTGGATCAGCAGCGTGCGACGCCCCTGGCCCGCCCGGGCAGGCCCGAGCCGGCGCACCACGACGGGGGCGTCATCGTCGTTCGCCTGCGGGCGGACGGCCATCACGCCGCTCCCGGCGCCAGCAGCACCAGGCCCGCGCTGGCGTCGGCGCTCTCGCCGCCGGACAGGGCGTAGACCGGTCCCGCCCCGCCGTCCTCGAACCAGCCGACCGCCGCGGCGCACTGGAGCACGCCGAGGGCGCCGGAGGGCTCGCCGGAGTGCTCGGGCAGTCCGGAGCGGGGAACGCCGGGCAGCAGGTCCTCGGCGGGCGGGTCGGCGGCGGGCACCTCCCAGCGGACGGGGGCGCCGCTGGAGGCGAGCCGCTCGAGGAGGTCGGCGACGGCCGCGGTGCGGGCGTAGCCGCCGAGCACCGCCCGTACGGCTCCGCCGCGTTCGGCGACGGCGTCGGCGCGCTCGACCACGATGGCCGCGCCGCCGTCGACGGCCGGGCGGCCGCCGGTCAGCTTGCGGACGACCTCGTTGTCGGGCTCGACGCCCAGCACCAGCATCCGCTCGGCCCGGCCGGCCTCGATCATGGTGGCCGCCCAGTGGACGGCGTCCAGGCCGGAGGTGGGGCCGTTGCAGACCATCAGGTTGGGGCCGCGCAGCCCGTAGCGGATCGCCACCGAGGAGGCGATGACGTTGCTGGAGGCGTTCGGCAGGTCCATCGGACTGGTGCCGTTGACGGTCTCCTCGCGGATGGTGTCCAGGGCGCGGGTGACGGTGTCCAGGTTGCCGAAGTTGGAGCTGGCGACGACGCCGACGCTGCCGGCCGGCACCGTGGTCGTCCCGTCCTCGCCGAGCAACCCGGCGTCGGTCAGGGCGCGCAGGGCCAGGGCGTAGCCGATCTGGGTGGCGCGGTCCTTGTAGCGCAGGCCCTTCCTGCCGACCACGTCGGCCGGGGAGACGGCCTCGGCACTGCTCGCCGGGCCGGCTACCAGGGCCTGGACGGAGTCCGCCCCGGGCAGCAGGACGGCGGCGCCGCTCACCACGACGGTCGCGCTCACCGGCCCGCCTCCACGATCGCGACCGCGTTGATCCCGCCGAAGCCGAAGGCGTTCAGCTGGGCAACCCGCATCTGCTCGGTGGCGGCCTCGCCGGTCACGAAGCGGAACTTCGCGGCCTCGTCCACCGGGTCCTCCAGTCCCACGGTCGGCGGTACCCGACCTTCGTTCAGGGCCCGCAGGCCGATGATCAGATTGAGCAGGCCGGACGCGCCGGAGGTGTGCCCGGTCATCGACTTGACGGCCGTCACCAGCGGCCGGCCGGCGTCCGCGCCGAACACCTCGGCCAGGGCGGTCGCCTCGGCCTCGTCGTTCAGCAGGGTGCCGGTGCCGTGCGCCATCACCAGGTCCACGTCGGCGGGCTTGACGCCGGCGATCCGGTAGGCGGCGCGCATCGCCTCGGCGATGCCCTCCGGGGAGGGCGCGGTGACGTGGTAGGCGTCGCAGTTGACGGCCACGCCGCGCAGCCGGCCGTGCGCCGGGCGCCCGCCGTCCTCGCGGCGCAGCACCACGGCGCCCGCGCCGTCGCCCATCAGCACGCCGGTGCGGTTGCGGTCGAAGGGCCGCACCCGGTCCGGCGGGGTGGGGTGGACGCGCTCCAGCAGGCCGTACATGCTCTCGGTCAGCACGTCCACGCCCGCCACGACGACGGTGTCCACCTCCTCCTGCTCCAGCAGGTCCCAGCCCAGCGCCAGCGCGTACAGCGAGGCGGAGCAGGCGTTGGAGAAGGTGTGGGTGTTGTCGGCGCCGAAGCGCTCGCGCAGCGCGGTGCCGAAGTGCAGCCCGGAGTCCGCGAACGGGGTGCCGTCGCGCCACCAGAGCTCGGCCGAGCGCATCTCGCGCAGACCGGTGCCGATCAGCACGGGCACGCCGCCGAGGTCCTCGCCCAGACCCGCGTCCTCGGCGGCCTGGCCGATCGCTTCGATCAGCAGTTTCGTCGCGCGGGCCGGGACGTCCCGGCCGGGCGCGGGCCGGTCGTCGACCTCGTAGGCGTACTGGGCGCGGAAGCGGGTGCGGTCGAAGCCGCGCAGCTCGGCCCGGCCGGTGCGGCCCTCGCACAGGCCCTCGAAGAGCTCGTCGACGCCGCTGCCGGTGCTGGCCACGGCGCCCATCCCGACGATGGGGCGGCTCAGCATGGTGTCTCCTCCTGTCCGTCGTACTTGCCGAGGAGCACCACCGCGTTGTTGCCCCCGAACGCCAGGCCGTTGTTCTGCACGATCCGCAGGTCGGCCTCGACGGCCTGGTTGGGCACGCAGTCCACGTCGCACTCCGGGTCGGTGGTGACGTGGTTGATGGTCGGCGGGATGAACCGGTTGGCGATCGCCAGCGCGCAGCCGATGGCGGCGAGCGCGCTGGCCGCGCCCATCGAGTGGCCGAGCATCGACTTCATCGAGACGGTGCGCGGCGTGTCCCCGCCGAACACCTCGCGGATGGCGGCGACCTCGGTCACGTCGTTGGCCTTGGTGCCGGTGCCGTGCGCCGAGATCAGGTCGACCTCGGAGCGCTCCACGCCGGCGTTCTCCAGGGCCAGTTCCATGCAGCGGGCGAGGCTGGCCTGGTTGGGCGCGACCTGGTGGTACGCGTCGCAGTTGAGGCCGTAGCCGAGCACCTCGGCGTAGATCCTCGCGCCGCGCGCCAGCGCCGACTCCAGGCGCTCCAGGACGAGGACGCCCGCGCCCTCGCCGGTGAGGATGCCCTTGCGGTCGATGTCGAAGGGCTGGCAGCGGTCCGGCGCGATGGTGCCCAACCGGTAGAAACCGGTGAAGGTCTTGCGGCACATCGCGTCGGCGCCGCCGCAGAAGGCGAACTCCGCCTCGCCGGAGCGGACGGCGTCGAACCCGTTGCCGATGGCGTAGTTGCCCGCCCCGCACGCGGTCGGGACGGTCACCGCCTCGACGTTCTCCAGGCCCAGCTCCTGGGCGATGGCGGCCGAGAGCCGCCCGGCCGGCACCCTGCGGGTGGCGACCGGGTCCAACTTCGCGGGGCCGAGGTCGAGTTCGGCCTGGACGAGCTGGTCCAGGTCGTAGGACTCGCCGTCGGTGGTGCCGATGGAGACGAGGCCGCGCCGCTCGCGCAGCTCGCCGGCGTCCAGGCCGGCGTCCTCCAGGGCCATCCGCGCGGCCGCCACCGAGAACTGCGTGGCCCGGCCGAGCTGTTCGACGTCGAGGCGGCGGATCCAGGCGTCCGGATCGAAGCCCACCACCTCGCAGCCGTTGGCGTGGGCGTAGCCCTCGGTGTCGAACACCGTGATGGGCCTGGCCCCGCTGCGTCCTTCGCGGAGCCCCTCGAGGAACTCCGTCGCCCCCAACCCGATGCTGGAGACCACGCCGAGCCCGGTGAGGACCACGCGGTGCGGTCCTTCCCCGTCCGGGTCCACGCCGTGCCGTACCGACATTCCGACCTCCCGATCCGCCTGGCTGCTGGCCCTGGTGCCCGTGCCGCGCACGGGCGTCGGGCCTACCAGCCGGCCGGCTCCGCGACGACGGCGTAGACGCCGTCCAGGTTGACCATGCGGGGCAGCTCGGTCTGGTTGATGACGATGCCGAACTCCTTCTCCAGCGCGGCCAGGATCTCGATCGCGCGCAGCGAGTCGGCGCCGTGGTCCTCCTTGAAGAGGCTGGTCTCGGTGACCTCGTCCTCCTCGATCTCCAGGATGTCGCAGACGATTTCCTTGATGGTCTCAAGGCGGTCGGCACGCGTGCTGACGGTCATTTTCTCTGCCTCTCGAATGGAGCCTGATGGGGCCCTCACGGGGCCCGGTGAAATCCGATCGAAATCGGATGCGCCTAGGATTCGACTGCACCGGATGCGCCGAGTGTTTCCGTCGAATTCGCGCCGGGCTATTCCCCGGGGCGCTGCACGACAATTTCTAACAATTCTGTTCGAGTGCCCGCAAGAACCGCTGCAGCAAGCTGCCAGGACGGCGCGGGGGTATGCCCGGGGGAAGCCGGAAATTACCGGATCAGGCCCTCGGAGAGCTGCACGGCGGCGTCCACCAGCGCACCCGCGAAGCGCCGCGCCGGGGTCCGGGTCAGGACGGCCACCGGCCCGTCCAGGGTCACCGCGGCCACCACCCGGCCGCCCGAGCCGCGTACGGGCGCGGCCAGCGAGGCGACGCCCGCCTCGCCCGCGCCGAGGCTCTGGGCGAAGCCCTGGCGGCGCACCAGGGTGAGCGTGGCGGCGCCGAACCCGGCGCCGCGCAGCGCCTGGTGGAGCACCTCGGGCTCCTCCCAGGCCAGCAGCACCTGGGCGGCGGCGCCCACCTTCATCGGCAGCATGGCGCCCACCGAGGGCCGCGAGGGCGGCCCGCCCCTGGCACCGACCTCCGCCGCCGAGACGCAGACCCTCAGGTCGCCCTGTCTGCGGTAGAGCCGGGCGCTGGCGCCCGTACGGTCGCGCAGCATGTCCAGGACGGGCCCGGCGCCGAGCACCAGCCGGTCCCGGCCGGCCTCGACGGCCAGCTCGCCCAGCCGGGGCCCGAGGACGAAGCGGCCCTGAACGTCCCGGGTGAGCAGCCGCAGGGCCTCCAGGGCCACGGCCAGCCGGTGCACGGTCGGGCGGGCCAGCCCGGTGACGTCGGTGAGGGTGCGCAGGGAGGCGGGGCCCTCGGCGAGCACGCCGAGGAGCATCGAGGTCTTGTCGAGGACGCCGACGCCGCTGGTGTCCACGGCGGGCATCTCCCGGGGCGGGGTCACGGTCGTCGGCGGGGTCGGCGGCGCGGTCGGCAGCGCGGTCCTCGTCCCGGCCGTCGTGCCGGTCGTCGTGCCGGTGGTCGTGCCGGTCGTCGGCGGGGTCATCGTCACGGCGTTCATCGGCTCAGCCCAGTCTGGCGGCCAGGTCGCGCACCAGCGCGTCCCGCTGCCGGTTCAGGTAGAAGTGGTCGCCGGGCAGCACGGCGAGGTCGAAGCCGCCGGTGGTGACCTCGGCCCACTCCCGCAGGTCGGCGGCGCTCACCTCCGGATCGCCGTCGCCCACGTAGCCGACCACCGGGCAGTGCACCGGGTGGCCGGGCTGAGGTCGGTAGGTGCCGACGATCCGGAAGTCCGCCCGGATCGCGGGCATCACCAGCTCGTACAGGTCCGGGTCGTCCAGCAACCCCACGTCGGTGCCGCCGAGCCGGCGGACCTCCTCGACGATCGCCCGGTCCCCGCCCAGGTACGCCTCCTTGGGCCGCACCCGGTGCGGCGCGCGGCGGGCGGAGACGAACAGGGCGTGCGGGCGCACGCCGTGCAGGTGCTCCAGCCGCAGGGCGACCTCGTAGGCGAGGGAGGCGCCCATGCTGTGCCCGAACAGGGCGAGCGGCCGGTCGAGGTGGGGCAGCAGGGCGGCGGTCACGGCGTCCGCGAGGCGGGGCATGCTGTCGAGGCAGGGCTCGGCGATCCGCTCCTGGCGGCCGGGGTAGCGCGCGGCCAGCACCTCGACGCCGGGCCCCAGTTGACCGCCCCACAGGTGGAACAGGCCCGCCGCGCCGCCCGCGTGGGGCAGGCAGACCAGCCGCCGTTCGGTCCGGCCCGCGGGGGCCGGGTAGCGCCGGAACCAGGCGCTGTCGACACCGGCGGCGATCATGCCGACACCTCCTGCCCGGCACGGGGGCCGGCAGGGAGTTCGGCGAGGGGTTCGGCCAGGGCTTCGGCAAGGGGTTCTGCAGGGGGCTCGGCCAAGGCTTCGGCAAGCTCCTCGGCCAGGGTTTCCAGCGCCTTCGGACCGTCCACCGCGAGCATCCGCGTCGCGGGCGAGATCCGGCGGACCATCCCGGCCAGCGTGCGGCCCGGGCCGAGTTCGACGAGCCGTCGGCAGCCCAGCTCCTCCGTCAGTGTGCGCACGCTCTCCTCCCAGCGCACCGGCGAGGTGAGCTGGCGCACGGCCAGCGCCGGCCAGTCGCAGTCCCCGTCGTGCGGCCGGGCGTCCGCGTTGGCGACGACCGGGGTGTGCCGGGGCGCGAACCGCACCCTCGCCAGCGCGACGCCGAGCCGCTCGGCGGCGGGCGCCATCAGCGGGCTGTGGAAGGCCCCGCCGACCGGCAGGGTGATCATCTTGGCGCCGACGCCCGGCGCGTCCACGGCCGCCTTCTCCACGCCCTCGCGCGATCCGGAGACCACCACCTGGCCGGGCGCGTTGAGGTTGGCCACCCACAGCTCCGCACCGCCCGCGCGCAGGCCGTCCACCAGCTCCGCGACCTTCTCCAGCGGGGCGCCCACCAGGACGCCCATCGTGCCGTCGGAGCCCTCGGCCGCCTCGCGCATCGCCCGTCCGCGTTCGGCGACCAGCGCGGCGCCGTCCGCCAGGCTCAGCGCCCCGGCGGCCACCAGGGCCGCGTACTCGCCGAGGCTGTGCCCGGCGCAGCCGGCCACCTCGGCCGGCAGGCCCGCGCGCCGCGCCTCCCGGTGGGCCATCATCGCGACGGCGAAGACCGCCAGCTGCGCCAGGTCGGTGCGCCGCAGCGTGTCCGCGTCGGTGCGCAGCAGCAGCTCCTCGACGTCCTCGCCCGCGTGCAGCGAGATCTCCTCCACCAGTGACCAGGCTTCGGTGTCGCGCCACGGCGCGCCCATCTCCTGTCGCTGCGTCCCCTGACCCGGGAACACCAGACCGATCGCTACCGGACTCACGGATTCACCCTCCACGCCCTGTGCCGATGCCGGACCGGACCGGGCCGGCGCGTGTTCCGGGCGGAGGGCCGGACCCCGTTCGGGGGTGACGGGGATCCGGGCCTCCGCCATCGGTTTCGTCGGAGCGCCCGCGTCCTTACGGCGGGGGCCGGGGGAAGTCCCCGCCCTGGGCGCTGGCATTCCGGCAGCTCCCGAGGGGTGGGGCCACCGGGCGCCGGACGACACCGACCGGGAATTCCCCGCCCGTCGCTCCCGGAATCACCGGGGGCGCTTCGTCGGGCGGAATTCCCGGAACATGTCTAACGGCCGCCGACCGGGGGCCGCAACAGTCGCTACAGGAAGCTGACAGGGGAGGTCCGGAGGAAATTCCGCTCCGCCGGGGGCATTTCCCGACGGCGGGCCCTCCGGGAGGTGTCCTCCGGGGAGAGCCCGCCGGGGAAGGCCCGCAGGGGCGGAACGCGGCGCGACCCCCGGCGCAGGGGCACCGGGGGTCGCGCCGTACAGGCGGTGAATCGTGCCGGGCCGGTCAGGCCCTGCGTGCCGGGACGGCGTGGTCCTGGGCGGCCGAGCCCGGGCCCTCCGGCTGTCGGGGCACGCCCACCCAGGGCGTGTCCGTGGGCCGGGCCGCCCCCGCGGGGGGCTGCGCCGGCTGGCCGGGCTGCGAGTTGCCGGGCAGAAGGCCCAGCTCGAAGGCCCTCGCGCCCGCCTGGAAACGGGAGTTGGCCCTCAGCAGCTCCATGATCTCGGCGACGTACCGACGGTAGGTGCGCACCGACACCGACAGTTCGCGCGCGGCCACCTCGTCGGTGACCCCGGCGTTCAGCCAGCCCAGGATGCGCACCGCGAACTCCGTCCGCGCCCGGTCGCCGAAGTCGACGTGCTCGCTGGCCGGTACGGCGTGCCGCCACACCCCGCCGAGCAGGGTGTAGAGCGTGCGCAGCACCGAGGGCGCCCGGATCACGGACGCCTCGCGCACCGCCGCGGCGCCCGACTCCACGCAGACCAGCGCCGCGCTCTCGTCCACCAGGACGGCCTCCAGCATCGGCATCCTGGCCAGCCGCACCTCCAGCGGCCGGCCGCGGGCCGCGTGCACGCGCAGGAACTCCCGGTCGAACATCGCGGGCGGGCACAGCAGCCTGACCTTCACCGCGTCACCCTTGGTGGACAGCAGTCCGTGCAGGGCGAGGTGGATGGCCTTGGCGTGCACCACGTCCGTCGCGAAGACCACGTCGACCGTCCGCCTGGCCCCCGCGATCATCTCCTCGATGGTCCCGAGGACGTTGCCGTCGTCCGCGGCCACCATGGCGACGGGCGACTGGCCGGCCCGTCGGTCCCGGTGCCTGGCCACGGTCGCCTCGATGAGGGTGCGGACCTCCAGTAACGCCTGGACGACCTCGTCTCCTCCCACCGCCGCACCGGCCGACGCCGGCTGCTCGTCCCGTGGCAGTCTCGAATTCGTCAACGGTCCGGCCTCCACGCGGGTCGCAGGCCCTTCAGAAGGCCGTCGCGCGGCAAGGCGGACTCCATACACACTGTTCTCATGACTTCCCCCGTCATGTGCGACGGATCGGGGAGATCCCGGTCCCGATCCGGTCAAGTCGATCAAACTGGTCCAGAAGAGTACCGGCCTCCCCCCACACCCGGTCCCAGCAAGGGAGGCGACCCCGTGGCCAGGCCGAAAACAGCGGGAGCGAAACAGGGCGATCATCCCTATTTCGAGCCGAACGCTAACTCGACTGCCGATGCTCCGTCAACGCATCGGCAGATAGGTGAGCGATCAACGAATCGGAGTTACGAATAACCGATGTGACAACACGTCAGTTGTGCGGAAGGTTTCCTTCCGACCGGAATACGGCGGCCCGGCAACACCGAATCGGCCAGGGCGTGGCCGATTCCCGGAGCCGCGCCCTCGGGAGCGGCGGCCTTCAGGAGCCGGCCGGGGTGAGCGCCGACCGCCACCGCGGCAGCGGCCGCGCAGGCAGCCCCATCTGCGCCAACACGGCCGCACCCAGCCGCGATTCGGGCCGGCCGAGGTCGTACGGCAGGTCGAAGTGGTGGCGCCGCGGCTCCACGATGCTGACCACCGGCGCGCCCAGCCGGCGGGCCACCCCGGCGAAGTCCTCGTGCTGGCGCCCGAACTCCCTGGTCTCGTTGCCGCCCCGGGCGATCACCAGCGGCGGAAGACCTGGCCTGAGGTGGTGCAGCGGACTGTTGCGGTACGAGCCGGCCGGGTCCAGGCCCAGCGCGTCGTTGACGTACGTCAGCCGGATCGGCTCCAGGTCGTAGACCCCGCTGAGCAGGGCCGCTCCCGCGATCCGGCCGGCCGTCCCGCCGTCCGGGTCCAGCAGCGCCATGATCGCCAGGTGCGCCCCGGCGGAACTGCCGCTGAGGTGGATGCGCTGCGGATTCACACCCAGGGAAGCCGCGTTGACGAACAGCCAGCGCACCGCCCGGCGCACCATCGCCACGATCTCGTCCAGCGAGTGCGCGGGCGCCAGCCCGTACCCGACGGCGGCGAAGGCCGCGCCCCTGCCCACGAAGTCGGGGGCGGCGAACGAGGCGTCCTCCTTGCCGAGTTCCTGCCAGTAGCCGCCGTGGACGAAGACCTGCAGGGGGGCGTCCGGCTCCGACGCCGGGAAGAAGTCGAGCCGTTCGCAGTCCGCCGGGCCGTACCGCAGATCCCGGCGCACGGTCAGCCGGTCGCGCGCGGCGGCACTGCGCGCGGCATATGCCTCCAATTCGACGGCCAGGTCCTCGATGCAGGAGCTCGGCGAATACGCCTCGGCCAACTCACTGTGATCGAACTCTCGGTAAACACGGACAGGAAAGGTGGTGGTCGCCATCGACGAAATCCTCGTCTGGTCGCGGGGGATCGCCGGAGTCCGCGTCGATGAACCCTCACGCGGCTGCGGTGAAGCGCAACTCCCGGGCGGTCGACGTCACCGCAGCGGGCGGCGACGGAACGCGGCACGGAAGCCGGCGATTCGAACTGGCACCCAGTGAAGCAGCGGCCCCGGGCCCCGTCGCCGATCGGTCACCAAGCGTGCATGAAGCTGACACCCCCTCATGTACACCGGCACTTTGCCGCCAATCGAACAGACATGCCGGTGCGCGACCCCCCGCTTACGTAAGGTCGGAACCCGGGGACGCACACGCACCACGCGCACCGCGCAGGACGCACGCACGACGCACCGCGCGCCACCTACGGCGCGCACCACGCACCACGCACCGACGGGGAGGGCCCATGAACAGCCTCACGACGCACGACGTCCCGCCGACGCAGGCACCCAACCGCCTGCTCGACGCCCTCCCCATCACCGACCCCGACCTCGTCGCCCGGCTGCGACGCCGCCTCGACCAGGTCGAGCAGCGCCTGCTGGACGTCACCCACGGCGACGGCACCCACCCGGCCGCCGAGGCCACCGGCCACCTCATCTCCGCCGGCGGCAAGCGGCTGCGCCCCCTCCTCGCCCTGCTCGGCGCCGAGTTCGGCGACCCCTCGGCGAGCGGCGTGGTGGACGCCGCCGTCATCACCGAACTGGTCCACGTCGCCTCCCTGCACCACGACGACGTCATGGACTCCGCCCCCACCCGCCACGGCGTCCCCAGCGTCAACGCCCAGTGGGGCAACACCCTCGCCGTCCTCACCGGCGACCTCCTGCTCGCCCGCATCGCCCGGCTCGCCGCCGAGCTCGGCGAGGGCGCCGTCCGGCTCTACGCGGACACCGCCGACCGACTCGTCCGCGGCCAGCTGCGGGAACTGTCCAGCCCGCCCGGCCCCGAGGGTCAGCCCGAGCACCACTTCTCCGTGATCGCCGACAAGTCCGGCTCGCTGATCTCCGCCTCGATCCGCCTCGGCGCCCTCCAGGCGGGCGCGCCGCCGGAGGCCGAGCGCGCCCTCGCCGCCTTCGGCGAGCACCTCGGCTCGGCTTTCCAGATATCCGACGACCTGCTGGACATCACCTCCGAGCGCACCCAGTCCGGCAAGCAGCCGGGCACCGACCTCGCGATGGGCGTCCCCACCCTGCCCGTCATCCTCGCGCTCGCCGACACCAGCACGGCCGCCACCAGCGCGGCCGCCACCGAACTGCGCGACCTCCTCGAGTACGCCGACCTCTCCGAGGAACCCGCCCGCGCCCGCGCCCTCGCCCTGCTGCGCACCTCCCCCGCCCTGGACCAGACCCGCGCCGTCCTCGCCGACCACCTCCGGCGCGCCCACGCCTGCCTTACCCCGCTCCCGCCCGTCCCCGCCCGCCAGGCCCTCACCACCCTCTGCGACGCCCTCGTCGGCCGCACCTCCTGACCCTCGGCCCGGCCCCTGACCCGGCCCCTGACCCGATCCCGGCTTGGCCCCGGCCCAACCCCGACCTTGACGCTGACCTGACACCGAGTCAGATCTGAGCTTTCCGCCGCCGCCTTCACCCCCTCTGACCTGCGGTTTCCGTCCGTTGAGCGAACAATTCGCCCGGCCGTGTTCCGATACCCGGGCGTAGAAGTTAGGTTGCACCGCAATGCGCGGTTCGTCCCCCACCCTCCGGCGCGACGAGCCGAGGGTCAGGCCGCGCGGGAAAGGCACAGGGCAACCCAACGATGAGTGCGGACACCACCAAGTCGCCGCCGACCACCACGGCCCCCTCCCCCCACGGTGGCGACGGCCACCTCAAGGCCGGGCTCAAGAACCGCCACCTGTCGATGATCGCCATCGGCGGCGTGATCGGCGCGGGCCTGTTCGTCGGCTCCGGCGCGGGCATCGCCTCCACCGGCCCCGGCATCCTGCTCTCCTACACCCTGGCCGGCGTCCTGGTCGTCCTGGTGATGCGGATGCTCGGCGAGATGGCGGCGGCCGACCCCCAGAGCGGCTCCTTCTCGGCGTACGCGGACCGCGCGCTGGGCCGCTGGGCGGGCTTCACCATCGGCTGGCTGTACTGGTTCTTCTGGGTCGTCGTCCTCGCCGTGGAGGCGACCGCCGGAGCCAAGATCCTCCACTCCTGGGTGCCCGGCGTCCCCCAGTGGGGCTGGGCGCTGATCGTCATGGCCGTGCTGACCGCGACCAACCTCTTCTCCGTCGCCTCCTACGGCGAGTTCGAGTTCTGGTTCGCCGGGATCAAGGTCGTCGCGATCGCCGCCTTCCTGGTGATCGGCGGACTGGCCGCCTTCGGCCTGCTGCCGGACACCGACCCGGTCGGCCTGACCAACCTCACCGGCCACGGCGGCTTCCTGCCGAACGGCATCGGCGCGGTGTTCACCGGCATGCTCACCGTCGTCTTCGCCTTCATGGGCAGCGAGATCGTCACCCTGGCCGCCGGCGAGTCCGAGGACCCGGAGCGCGCCGTGAGCAAGGCCACCAACAGCGTGATCTGGCGCATCGGCCTCTTCTACCTGGGCTCGATCCTCCTCGTCGTCACCCTCCTCCCCTGGGACTCCGCCGAGGTGAAGGCCAGCCCGTACGTGGCCGTGCTGGACCACGTGGGCATCCCCCACGCCGGCCAGGTGATGGACGTGATCGTGCTCACGGCCGTGCTCTCCTGCCTCAACTCCGGGATGTACACCGCCTCCCGGATGGCCTTCTCGCTCGGCCGTCGCGGCGACGCCCCGAAGGCGTTCGCCAAGGTCACGGACCGCGGCGTCCCCCGGGTCGCGATCCTGGCCTCGGTGGTGTTCGGTTTCGTCGCCGTCTTCTTCAACTACGTGTACCCGGAAACGGTGTTCGCCTTCCTGCTCAACTCCTCGGGCGCCGTTGCGCTCTTCGTCTGGCTGGTGATCTGCTTCTCCCAGTTGCGGATGCGCCGGATCATCGAGCGGGAGACTCCGGAGCGACTGACCGTACGGATGTGGCTGTACCCGTACCTGACCTGGACGGCCATCGGCATGATCGGGTTCGTGGTGGCGTACATGTTCACGGACGCGGACGGCCGCAAGCAGATGTACCTGTCGCTGGTCGCCGCGGCGATCGTGCTCGCGGCCTCGGCCGTGGTGGGCCGCCGGCGGCGGGTCGCGGTGGCGGCGGATTCCTGACCCGTCCGCGCCGCTCGGAAACGCCGGGCCCGGGAGCCGTTGCGGAGGCTCCCGGGCCCGGTGCCGTTCCCGCACCTCCTCCGCCCGCGTCATCCGCAACCGCGTCGTCACGCTCCGCCGAACTCCGGCCCGCAAACGTGTGAGGCCGCGCACAGCCCGTACGGCGTCCACGATCCTCGATAGTTGCCGCGCCGGCCGACGCCCCCTCCCGGCCGCCCCGACGGCCCCGCGCGCCCGGCCCGCCGCACCCCGCCCGGCCTGAACAAGCCAGGCCACCGGCCGTCCCGGCACCCCCTCCCCTCGGCGATGCGAGCGCTGGACCCTCACATTCCCAATTCGGACAATTCACCGCAAAGCTGGCGAAGATCCCTTGTGCGACCGCCGTGCGGCCACTACCCGCCGTAGTAGCGAGCGCCTTTGCGACCCGTCCGCCGCCCTGCCAAGAATGTCGGGTCGCCAGGCAGCGCGGCCCGCCCGACCGGCGCCGCGCAGCCCGCCCGCCCCGCCGCACTCCGCCGGGGCGCCACGGCCGTCCCGTACGGCCGCGCAGGCCCCGCTCACCCGGAGCCCGTGCGATGCCCCGCGCCCCGTTGCCGTAGGCGCGGACCCGACGGCCCCCGACGGAAAAGGATTGTCCAGCCCCATGCCGCTCAGCCATGCCCGCCGCAACTCCCTGATCACCGGCGTCACCACGCTCGTGGTCGCCAGTGCCGCCACCGCCGCCCTCGCCCTCCCGGGCGTCGGCAACTCCACCACCGTCGTCGCCGAGGCCCCCGTGGCCGCCGTGTCGGTGGACGGGCAGCCGGCCGCCGCCCAGGCCACGGCCGACGCCGCCGCCTCCCAGCAGGCCGCGCAGGACGCCCAGGCCGCCCAAGCCGCTCATGCCCAGGCGCAGGCCGCCGCCCAGGCGCAGGCCGAGGCCGAGGCGAAGGCCCAGGCTGACGCCAAGGCCAAGGCGGACGCCGACGCCGCCGCCTCCCGCTCCCAGCAGCGCCAGAACCTCGGCAACGCCTACTCCGGCACCCCGCAGCAGATCGCCGCCCAGATCGTCCCGGCCGGCCAGCTGCAGTGCTTCAGCAACATCGTCTTCCACGAGAGCACGTGGAACCCCCTCGCCGTCAACGCCTCCTCCGGCGCGTACGGCCTGGTGCAGGCCCTGCCCGGCTCCAAGATGGCCTCGGCCGGCGCCGACTGGCGCACCAACCCGGCCACCCAGATCAAGTGGGGCCTGGACTACATGAACTCCCGCTACGGCAGCCCCTGCGCCGCCTGGTCGTTCTGGCAGAACCACCACTGGTACTAAACGCCGGCTCCCCGCGCCCCTCCTCCCCCGGGGGCCGCGACGCGACTACGCCAGTAGTGGCACTACATCAGTAGTGCCACTACTGGCGTAGTGCCGTCCTTCGCGGCCCCCACCGGTTCCACACCTGCCGTGGACACGCCCGGAAGGCCGCGTGAAGATATGGCGCACAGTCGTACGATTTGCCGTCTATCACCGCAATTACGCCCCGTCAGGGCTTTGCCACGGTTCGCGCGCCCTCTTACGCTCCGGCGTCATGCCCTCACCCCTCATCAGCGTCGTCGTCCCGGCTTATGACCAGCACAAACAGCTCGCCGAGTGCCTGGACTCCCTGCTCGCGCAGACCCTCGACGACGTCGAGGTGATCGTCGTCGCCGACCGCTCCCCCGAGTCCGGCGCCGACCTCGCCGAGGCGTACGCCGCCCGCCACCCCCGGGTCTCCGTGCTCCGGCTGAACGCGGCCGTCGGCGTCGGGGTCTGCCGCGACGCGGGCGCGGCCCGGGCGCGCGGCGAGTACCTGCTCTTCCTCGACGCCGACCACCTGCTCCCCCGCGAGGGCCTCGCCGCCCTCGCCGACCGGCTGCTCGAGACCGGCCCCGTGGACGTGCTGCAGTTCGGCCACACCCGCCGCCACAACGACCGCGACTGGCCCGGCGCCGCCGAAGCCCTGCTCGCCGCCGTCGGCCCCGAGCCCTTCGCCCCCTTCGACCACCCCGAACTGCTCGGCGCGCCCCCGCTGATCTGGGACCGGCTGATCCGCCGCGGCCACTGGGCGGACCTCGCCCTCACCTTCCCGGACGGCCGGTACGAGGAGATCCCCGTCGTCCACGCCGCCATGCTCGGCGCGCAGACGGTGGCCGTGCTGCCCCGCGAGTGCGTGCAGCTGCGCCGCCGCGAGACCGTCCACCCGGCGAGCAGCCCGGGCAGCAGCGTCTTCGACCTCTTCGACCAGTACGAGCGCAGCTTCGCCCTGCTCGAGGAGCAGCCGCACCTGTACGCGGTGCGCGACGCCCTGTTCGTGCGGATGATCCGGCACTACCTGTTCGTCTTCGACCTCGCCGGCTGCGTCACCCGCGCCGAGCGCCCCCAGTTCTTCCACCGCGCCGCCGAGCACCACCGCCGCTTCCTCCCGCCCGGCCACCGCAAGCCGGGCGGGCGCGAGGGCATCAAGTTCGCCCTGCTGGCCGGCGGCGCCTACCCGGCCTTCGAGGTCGCCAAGCTCTCCCACATCGCCAAAGGGGCCCTCACCGGCCGCCGCTGACCCCCCTGGTCAGGCGTGCGCCGTGCCGCCGTCCGCCGCCATCGCGGCCGCGATCCGGCGGTCCCGCTCCCGCTGCACCCCGGCGGGCAGCGGCGGCAGCACGTCCATCCACAGCGGCAGCGTGGAGCCGCGCAGCTGCATCACCCCGGCGGGCCTGGCGATCAGCCACAGGTGCAGGTGCGCGGCGCCGTCGCCCCAGCGGTTCACGTGCACCCGGCCGACGCCGCCGAGCGAGGTCACCGCCCGCTCGACGCGCTGGAGCATCGGGCCGAGCGCGGCGGAGAGCTCGCCCGGCAGATCCAGCAGGTCGTGGTGGGCGCGCGGCTGGAGCAGCAGCGCGGCGGGCAGGCCCGTCGGCTCGTCGGTGCCGCTGAGCCGCCAGTGCTCGTCCGTCCACAGGAAGTCGGAGTCCGGCCGGGCGCACTGCTTGCAGCTCTCCGGGCCGTCCTCGCCCTGCCGGGGCGGCTCGGGCAGCTCGGGCGCCCGCAGCTCACGGACGGTCATCTCCCCCTCGTACGGGAAGATCTCCCAGGACGGCGCGCCGTCCTGCGGGAACGGCAGCGGCTCCCCGATCGGCAGCCGGGCGAGGTAGGCGTCGGGGCCGGCCGGGTCTTCGTCAGGGGTCTTGTCGATCATGACCGCCGACCCTGCCACATCACCCCGCTCGGCGGAACCCCCGTCGCGCCCGATACCCCGCTCCCGCTGCGGCTGGCATGCTCGGAGGTCGCCGAACGCCGGAGGTCCCCGATGAGCCGTCCGTCCGCCGTCCCCGGGGCCGCGTTGGCCCGCGAGCTGGCCGCCGTGCTGCGCGGGGAGGTCCGCTTCGGCGCCGCCGAGCGGGCCGTCTACGGCCAGGACGCCTCCAACTACCGCCACCCGCCGCTCGGCGTGGTCAAGCCCGCCGACCTGGACGACGTGCGCACCGCGATGGCCCTGTGCCGCGCCCACCGGGTGCCGGTGGTGGCGCGCGGCGCCGGGACGAGCATCGGCGGGCAGGCCGTCGGCCCCGGCGCGGTGGTCCTGGACTTCCGCCGCCACCTGGGCGCCGTCCTGGCCGTCGACCCCGAGGCCCGCACCGCCCGCGTCCAGCCCGGCACCGTCCTGGACGACCTCCAGCGCGCCGCCCGCCCGTACGGGCTGCGCTTCGGTCCGGACCCGTCCACCCACAGCCGCTGCACCCTCGGCGGCATGATCGGCAACGACTCCTGCGGCTCCCACTCCCTCGCCTGGGGCCGCACCTCCGACCACGTCCAGCAGCTGGAACTGCTGCTCGCCGACGGCACCGAGCTGACGGTCGGCGGCCCGCTCACCGCCGCCGAGCGCGCCGTACTGCGCGCCCTGCCCGGCCGGGTCGGCCAACTCCACACCCGGCTGCAGGAGTTCACCGACCGCAACCTGGCCGCCATCCGCCAGGGCATGCCCCAACTGCCCCGCCGCACCTCCGGCTACCCGCTGGACGCACTGCTCCCCGAACGCGGCCACGACCTCGCCCGGGCGCTCACCGGCACCGAAGGCACCTGCGCCCTGCTGCTCGGCGCCACCGTCCGCCTCGTCGAGGAGCCGCCCGCCCGCGCCCTGGTCGTCGCCGGCTACCCCGACGAGGGCGCCGCCGCCGACGCGATCCCCGCCCTCCTCCCGCACGGCCCGCTCACCGCCGAGGGCATGGCCGCCGACCTCATCGCCGCCCTCCTCGCGGCCGGCCCCCGCCCACCCGCGCTCGACCGGCTCCCCGCCGGGGAGTGCTGGCTCTTCCTCGAGGTCGGCGGCGACTCCCCCCTCGCCGCCTACCAGGCCGCCCGCACCCTGGCCGACGCCGTACGGCGCGAACGCGGGGCCACCGTCTCCCTGGTCACCGACCCGGTCGAGCAGCGCCAACTGTGGGCCGTCCGCGAGGCGGGCGCCGGAATCGTCACCCGTCTGCCCGGCGGCGGGGAAGCCTGGCCCGGCTGGGAGGACTCCGCCGTCCCGCCCGAGCGCCTCGGCGACTACCTGCGGGCCCTGCGCGCCCTGCTGCGCCGCCACAGCCTGCACGGCGTCCCGTACGGGCACTTCGGCGACGGCTGCGTCCACCTGCGCATCGACTTCCCCCTGGACGAGCCCCAAGGGGTGCTGGTCTTCCGGGAGTTCCTCGAACAGGCTGCCGATCTGGCCGTCTCCTACGGCGGTTCACTCTCCGGCGAGCACGGCGACGGCCAGGCCCGCGCCGAACTGCTGCCTCGCATGTACCCGCCCGAAGTCATCGCCCTGTTCGGCGAGTTCAAGCGCATCTGGGACGGCGAGAACCTCCTCAACCCCGGCGCCCTGGTCGACCCGCGCCCCCTCGACGCCGACCTGCGCTTCGTCACCGCCCCCCGCCGCCCGCTCCCCCTGGCCCTGCCCTACGCGCAGGACGCGGGCAGCCTCACCAAGGCCGTCCACCGCTGCGTCGGCGTCGCCAAGTGCGTCGCCCCCGGCAGCGGAGTGATGTGCCCCAGCTACCTGGCCACCGGCGAGGAACGCCACTCCACCCGCGGCCGCGCCCGCCTCCTCGCCGAGATGCTGCGCGGCGACCTGGTCACGGGCGGCTGGCGCTCCCCCGAGGTCCGCGAAGCCCTGGACCTCTGCCTCAGCTGCAAGGGCTGTGCGAGCGACTGCCCGACCCACGTCGACATGGCCACCTACAAGGCCGAGTTCCTCCACCAGCACTACCGGCGCCGCCCCCGCCCGCTCGCCCACTACTCCATGGGCTGGCTCCCCCTGTGGCTCCGCGCGGCCTCCCTCACCCCCGGCGCCGCCAACATCCTGGCCCACTCCCGCACCGGCGCCCTGCTCAAACGCCTCGCCGGAATCGACCCGCGCCGCACCCTGCCCGTCCTGCCCCCCGAACCCTTCACCCGCCGGCACGCCCGCCACCGCGCCACCCACCCGGCCCCACCCGGCGCCCGGCCCGTCCTCCTCTGGCCGGACACCTTCTCCAACCACCTCCAGCCGCAGGTGCCGCGCTCCGCCGTCCAGGTCCTGGAACACCTGGGCTTCGACGTCCACCTCCCGGCCGGCCCGGTCTGCTGCGGCCTCACCTGGTACTCCACCGGCCAACTCGGCACCGCACGCCGGGTGTTGCGCCGCAGCCTCCGGGCGGTCGGCGCAGCCGGACTCCCGGCCGACACCCCCGTGGTCGGCCTGGACCCGAGCTGCACCGCCGCCCTCCGCGAGGAGGCCCCGAAACTCCTCGGCCCGGCCGCCCACCCCCTGACCGAACACCTCCACACCTTCGCCGAATTCCTCGACACCCACGCCCCCGACGCCCCACTCCCCCGGATCCCCGCCACCGCCCTCACCCAGACCCACTGCCACCAGCACGCCGTCCTGGGCTCCGACGCCGACCGCAGGATCGAAGCCCGCCTCGGCCTCGCCAACCACGTCCTGGAGCCCGGCTGCTGCGGCCTCGCCGGCGACTTCGGCTTCACCCGAGGCCACTACGAAGTCTCCCGAGCCATCGCCGAACGCGTCCTCCTCCCCGCCCTCCGCACCGCCGCCCCCGACACCGTCGTCCTCGCCGACGGCTTCAGCTGCCGCACCCAGATCACCCACCTGGGCCCCGGCCAGCACCCCCTCCACCTCGCCGAACTCATCGCCGGCGCCCTCCCCCCACC
>NZ_JOCF01000074.1 GCF_000720635.1 Streptomyces sp. NRRL WC-3742
GGCGGGGGCAGGGGTGGCCTGCGGCGGAGCCCACGGGTTGGCCGGCTCGGCGGCGGGGGCGGGCGCCTCGGGTTCCTGGGCGGGAGGCGCCGGGGCGGGAGGCGCCGGGGCCTCCTCCGCGACAGGGGCGGGCGCCTCCGCCGGTGCGGGCGCGGGCGCCTCGGCGTCGGCCCTCAGGAGGTCGATGCGCGGGTCCCGCTGCGGCGCGGCCTTGGCGGCCTGAGCGGCGGGCGACTCCGGCTCCGGGCCGGGCAGCTCGGACTTCGACACGTAGGACTCCCCCGGCCCGCCGCGGCGGACCTCAGCTCCGGTGGTTCGACTCGTCGGCTCGACTCCCCGGCGGCGGCGGATCGGACGGACCCGAACCGACCCGGTACGAGCGGACGCGCGACTCTACCGGATCATCCCGACCATTCGCCGCGCCACAACCCCCGGCCCCGCCCCGGACCCCTCGTCCACCCCCGCCGTTCACCCCCGCCGTTCACCTCCGCCGTTCACCTCCGCCGTTCACCTCCGCCGTTCACCTCGCTGTTCACCCCCACCGTTCACCCCCGCGCCAGGACCTCGCCGTGCAGCATCGAGAACCAGCCGTCCCCGGCCGCCGCCCACTCCCGCCAGCCGTCCGCGATCCGCTCCAGTTCCTCTCCCTCCGCGAGGCCCCGCTCGACCGCCGTCCGTCCGAACGCCGTGCCGGTCGTCCGGTCCGCCCACATCGCGGCCCACCACGCGCGCCGGTCGGGCGTCGCGAAGGTCCAGGTGGTGGCACTCGCCTCGACCTCGGTGAAGCCCGCCTCCCGGGCCCAGGCCAGCAGCCGCCGTCCGGCGTCCGGCTCGCCGCCGTTGCCCCGGGCAACCTGCCGGTACAGCTCCAACCACCGCTCCAGCGAGGGGGTTTCGGGGTACCAGGTCATCGTCGCGTAGTCGACGTCCCGGGCCGCGACCACCCCGCCGGGCGCCGTCACCCGGCGCATCTCGCGCAGCGCGCCCACCGGGTCGGTCACGTGCTGCAGCGTCTGGTGGGCGTGGACGACGTCGAACTCCCCGTCCCGGTACGGCAGTCGGTGCACATCCGCACAGGCGAACTCGACGTTGGACAGGCCACGCCCGGCCACGTACTCGGCCGCCTGCGCCAGCACCTCGGCGGAGGTGTCCACCGCGACGACCCGCCCTTGCGGTCCGACCAGCTCGGCCAGGTCGGCGGTGATCGTGCCGGGGCCGCAGCCGATGTCCAACAGCGCCTGCCCGGGCCGCAGTTCGGGCAGCAGGTACGCCGCCGAGTCGGCGGCCGTACGGGAGCGGTGCGAGCGCAGCACGGCCTCCTGGTGGCCGTGGGTGTAGACGGCGGCGGGCTGCTGACCGGTCATGGAAGTCCCCCTGCGGGTGTCTCGTCGAGCCTCTTCTGCGATCGGCTCCGACGCTAGCCGACGATCCACATTTCGAGAAGATTCGTCCCACATTCCGGTCACCCGACGCTACCGCGCCCCCGTGCCGCCGTACCGTGGAGACCGTCCCGCCTCCCGAGAGAACGGTCCGCCGATGCCCGGCCAGCGCCCCTTCGTCCTGCTGAGCGCCGCGATGTCGCTCGACGGGCACCTCGACGACGCCTCCCCCGAGCGGCTGCTGCTCTCCAACGCCGCCGACTTCGACCGGGTCGACGAGGAGCGCGCGGCGGCCGACGCGATCCTGGTCGGCGGCAACACCCTGCGCGCCGACAACCCGCGCCTGCTGGTCAACTCCCCCGCCAGGCGCGCCGACCGGATCGCCGCCGGGCGCCCCGAGTACCCGCTCAAGGTGACGCTCAGCGCGAGCGGCGCCCTCGACGCCGACCTACGGTTCTGGCACACCGGCGGCGCCAGGCTCGCCTACACCACCGACGCCGGGGCAGCCGTGCTGCGCCCCCGGCTGGACGGGCTGGCGGAGGTGGTCGCCCTCGGCACGGCGGTGGACCTCGGCGCGGTGCTGGACGACCTGGGCGCGCGCGGGGTGCGCCGGCTGATGGTCGAGGGCGGCGGCGGGGTGCACACCCAGTTCCTGGCCCAGGGCCTGGCGGACGAACTGCAACTGGCCGTCGCCCCCCTGCTCGTCGGCCAGGCCGAGGCGCCGAGGTTCGTCCGCCCGGCCGCGTTCCCCGGCGGCCCGGGGCGAAGGATGCGCCTGCTGGAGGCACGTACGGTGGGCGATGTCGTCCTGCTCAGGTACGCCCCCAAGGAGCCCGCCCCGTGACCAGCCCCGCCACCGACCTCGACCACCTGCGCCGGGCGGTCGAGCTCTCCCGTCTGTGCCCGCCCTCCATGACGGCCTTCTCGGTCGGCGCGGTGATCGTCGGCGCGGACGGCGAGGTGCTGGCCGAGGGCTTCAGCCGGGAGACCGACCCCCACGACCACGCCGAGGAGGCGGCCCTGGCCAAGCTCCCGGCGGGTGACCCGCGACTGCGCGGGGCGACGGTCTACAGCAGCCTGGAGCCCTGCGGACAGCGCGCCTCCCGGCCGGCGCCCTGCGCCCGGCTGCTGATCGCGGCGGGGGTGCCGCGGGTGGTCGTCGCCTGGCGCGAGCCGGACCTGTTCGTCACCGACTGCCAGGGGACGGCCCTGCTGGAGGCGGCCGGGGCCGAGGTGGTGGAGCTGCCGGAGCTGGCCGAGGAGGCGAGGGCGGTCAACGCCCACCTGCTCCACTGAGTTTTTGTATCATCTCGAAACAAAGAGCTCGCTTTTCTGCCTCCCCAGGAGCCGCCCGATGCCCACCCCCGCCCCGATCCGGCTCACCACCCGCGCCCTCCTCCTCGACATGGACGGCACCCTGGTCAACTCCGACGCCGTCGTCGAACGCTGCTTCACCCGCTGGGCCGTGAAGCACGGCCTCGACCCGGCCGCCGTCCTCGCCGTGGCCCACGGCCGCCAGGGCCACGCCACCATGGCCGCCCTCCTCCCCGACCGCCCCGCCGAGCTCAACCTCGCCGAGAACGCGCAGATACTCGCCGAGGAGCGCGCCGACACCGAGGGCGTCGTCCAGATCCCCGGCGCCGACGCCTTCCTCGCCTCCCTCGCCGGCCTCCCCCACGCCCTCGTCACCTCCGCCGACTTGCCCCTCGCCAAGGTCCGCATGGCCGCCGCGGGCCTGCCCCTCCCGCCCGTCCTGATCACCGCCGAATCCGTCGGCGCCAGCAAGCCCGACCCCGAAGGCTTCCTCAAGGGCGCCGCCGCCCTCGGCTTCGCCCCCGCCGACTGCCTCGCCCTCGAAGACTCCGCCGCCGGCCTCGCCGCCGCCCACGCCGCCGGCATCCCCACCCTCGGCATCGGCCCCCGCGCCGCCGCCCACCACCCCACCGCCCTCACCCCCGACCTCACCACCGTCACCGTCACCCCCAACCCCGACGGCACCCTCACCCTCACCATCCACCCCTGAGCGGGCGGAGGAGTCGAGCCATGAAGACGATGACCTACTCGGAGTCCCGCGCACGCTAGGCCGAGGTGCTCAACGCGGTCACCGACGACCGTGAGGGGATCGTGATCACCCGCGCCGGACACGAGCCGGTGGTCCTCGTCTCGCGGGAGGACCACCAGTCCCTCAAGGAGACCGCCTACCTTCTGCGCAGCCCCGCGAACGCCCGCCGCCTGCTGGCCTCCATAGACGAGTTGGAGAACGGCGGAGGAACCGTACGGGAGCCGGCGGACCCGGAGTGAAGATCACCTTCGCCTGAGCCGACGGGACACCGAAACGGGAGGTGCCGCTCGGCCTGCCGATCGGCGGGCCGAGCGGCACGACCGAGGATCAGTAGTGGTAGCGGGCCGCCAGGACGATGATTTCGCGGTCGGTGACCAGATAGAGGAGGCGATGCTCGTCATCGATCCGCCGCGACCAGGCCCCTGGCAGATGGTATTTCAGCGGCTCGGGCTTGCCGATCCCGGTGAATGGATCGCGCAGGACGTCCTCGATGAGCTTGTTGATCCTCGCGAGCATCTTGCGATCGTTCTTGAGCCAGGACGTGTAGTCCTCCCAGCCCTGCTCTTCGAAGAAGAGCCTCACTCGACACCCCGCCCGGCATCAGCCGAGTCGGGGTCGATGAGCGTGCGCTCGGAGAGCCCTATGCCGTTCAGCGCATTGTCGTACGCCTTCAGCAGGCGACGCGCGTTCGCCGGCGAACGCAAGAGATAGGAGCCCTCGCGCAAGGAGGCGTAATCCTCGGCGGAGACCAGCACGGCATTTCCGTGCTTGGACACGATCTCGATGGCGTCATGGTCCTCGTTGACCTTCTTGATCAACGGGAAGAGATCCCTGCGGGCCTCGCTCGCGGTGATGGACATGGCGCGAACCCCCTTCGGCGAGTGGTACCGAATAACGTACCACTCAAGCGGGGCTTCCGGGTGGATCGACGGCCGATACCGACTCCCGCGAGTCAGCACCAAGTCAGCACGGAAATGAGGAGAGGGTCGGACTCCATGAGCCCGACCCTCTCCGACCTGCGCACTTGCCACATCAAGTGACACGCAGTAGCTACTTGATCACACGTTGAAGCGGAACTCCACGACGTCGCCGTCCTGCATGATGTATTCCTTGCCCTCGATGCGGGCCTTGCCCTTGGCGCGGGCCTCGGCGGTGGAGCCGGTTTCGACGAGGTCGGTGAAGGCGATGACCTCGGCCTTGATGAAGCCCTTCTGGAAGTCGGTGTGGATGACACCGGCGGCCTCGGGGGCGGTGGCGCCCTTCTTGATGGTCCAGGCGCGGGTTTCCTTGGGGCCGGCGGTGAGGTAGGTCTGCAGGCCGAGGGTGTCGAAGCCGACGCGGGCGAGGGTGGCGAGGCCGGGCTCGTCCTGGCCCATGGACTGGAGGAGTTCCAGGGCCTCGGCGTCGTCGAGCTCGATCAGCTCGGACTCGATCTTGGCGTTGAGGAAGATGGCCTCGGCCGGGGCGACCAGCTCGCGCTGGGCGTTCTTGAAGTCCTCGTCGGACAGCTCGTCCTCGTCCACGTTGAAGACGTAGAGGAAGGGCTTGGCGGTGAGGAGGTGCAGCTCGCGGATCGGGGTGGTGTCGAAGCCGGCCTCGAAGAGGGTCTTGCCGGTCTCCAGGACGGCCTGCGCGGCCTCGGCGGCGGCCAGGACGGCGGCGGTCTCCTTCTTGAGGCGCGCCTCCTTCTGGAGCCGGGGCAGGACCTTCTCGATGGTCTGGAGGTCGGCGAGGATCAGCTCGGTGTGGATGGTCTCGATGTCGTCCTTGGGCGACACCTTGCCGTCCACGTGCACCACGTCGGGGTCGGTGAAGGCCCGCACGACCTGGCAGATGGCGTCCGACTCGCGGATGTTGGCGAGGAACTTGTTGCCCAGGCCCTCGCCCTCGCTGGCGCCGCGCACGATGCCGGCGATGTCGACGAAGTCGACGGTGGCCGGGAGGATGCGCTGCGAGCCGAAGATCTCGGCGAGCTTGGCCAGCCGCTCGTCCGGGACGCCGACGACGCCGACGTTGGGCTCGATGGTGGCGAACGGGTAGTTGGCCGCCAGCACGTCGTTCTTGGTCAGGGCGTTGAACAGGGTCGACTTGCCGACGTTCGGCAGGCCGACGATTCCGATCGTGAGCGACATGAAGCGCAGTCCCGGGGCTTGGAGGAGTTGGGCCGGCCCTTTGCGGGGCCGACCCCCAAGTCTACGGGCAGCCCCGCGCCGGGCTCACGCCTCGGTGGGCGCCGCCTCCGGCTCCAGGAACTCCAGGCGGTTGCCCACCGTGTCGTCGGCGTAGAAGCGCCGGTGACCGGGCAGGTTGTCGTCCCAGACCACCTCGTGGCCGTGCGCGGCGAGCCGCTCGGCGAGGGCGTCGAGGGAGTGCACCAGGATGCCGGGGTGGCCCTTGCGGGCGGGGCGGAAGTCCGGGGTGACGCCGAGGTGCACCTCGACGCCGCCGCCGCGGAACCAGCAGCCGCCGCGGGCCGCGAGCACCGGGGGCTTGGGCAGTTCGTCCATGCCGAGGACGCCGTTCCAGAACGCGCGGCACTCGTCCTCGGCGCCGGCCGGGATGTCCAGCTGGACGTGGTCGAGTCGGACGAAGCTGAACTCGTCGGTCATGGCGGGCCCCCGTGGCACATCGTCAGATGATCGTGCTGCGTCGGATCGGCCGAGCGAGTCGGCTACCCGCCCGATGATCAATCGACGATCATAGGACTACGCCATCCGGAGACACGGGACAAGACCTGAACGGTCCATTACACAGTGTGGCGATGATCGGACCGTACGTTGGGCGAGTGGAGCAGAGCATCCGTACCCAGACGCCAGGGCCAAGACGCCGGCCGCCGAACCGCGCGGCCGGTGCCGCCGTGCCCGGGCCCGGCCGGGCTCCCGAGACCGACGGAGCCCCCGCCGCCCGCCCCTCCCGGCTGCGCCCGGTGGCCGGCCAGCCCGCCGCCCGCCCGTCCGTACCCCGGCTGCGGCTGCGCCTGCCGCTGCGGCGCGGCGACGCCCCGCTGTACGGGCGGCGGCGCACCGGCCGCCCGACCCGGCTGACGGCGATCGGCACCGGCGTGGTCGCCGTGCTGGCCACGCTCGCCGTGGCGGGCGTGGACCGGCTGCTGTTCGGCGGCCTGGGCTGGCTGTTCGGCCTCGGGTACCTGGTGGTCTGCTTCCAGCTGGCCGTCCGCGTCCGCTACGCCGACCTGCTGGCCGCGCCGATCAGCGGGCCGATCGCCTTCGCCGTCGCCATGCTGGCGCTCGCGCCGGTCAAGTCCCCGGGCGTCACCGCCCAGGTGGTGGCGCTGGCGACGGGGCTGGCGCTGCGGGCCGGCTGGCTGTTCTCCGGCACGGGGCTGGCGGCGCTGATCGTGCTGGCCCGCTTCATCGCCCAGCGCCGCATCCACCGCTCCCGCTGAGCACCCGAGCCTGCCGAGTACCGAGGGGACAGCTCACGCCGCCCGGGCCGCCGCCATGGCGGCCCCGACGATGCCCGCGTCGTTGCGCAGCTCGGCCGGCACCACCCGCGCCTCGCGCTCGCGCAGCAGCGGCAGGAACCTCTCGTGCTTGCGGCTCACCCCGCCGCCGATCACGATCAGCTGCGGCGAGAACAGCCCCTCCACCAGGTCCAGGTACTCGTCGACCCGCTCGGCCCACTGCTCCCAGTTCAGGTCGTGCCGCTCCTTGGCGGCCGAGGAGGCCCGGCGCTCGGCGTCCTTGCCGCGCAGTTCGAGGTGGCCCAGCTCGGTGTTGGGCACCAGCACACCGTCCACGAAGAGCGCGCTGCCGATGCCCGTACCGAAGGTGAGCACCAGGACGACGCCCCGCTCGCCGCGCCCGGCGCCGTGCGCGGTCTCGGCGATCCCGGCGGCGTCCGCGTCGTTGAGGACGACGGCGGGCAGGTCGAGGGCCTCGCGGAACAGGCCCGCCGCGTCCAGGCCGATCCAGCCCTTGTCGACGTTGGCCGCCGTCCTCGTGCGGCCGTCGACGACCACGCCGGGGAAGGTGAGGCCGACCGGGCCCTGGTGGTCGAAGTGGCGCACGACCTCGCGGACGGCCTCGACCACGGCTTCGGGGGCGGACGGCTGCGGGGTGAGCACCTTGTGGCGCTCCTGGGTGAGGGCGCCCCGGGCGAGGTCGACCGGGGCCCCCTTGATGCCCGACCCGCCGATGTCCACACCGAATACCGCCGTCATCGCGTCCGCCCTCCGCCGTCCGGGTGTGGACCGCCTGTCCACAGCCTGTGCACCAAACCTACGAGAGGACGAAAGCGCCCGCACAGCAGAAGGCCCGGCCCCCGGGAGCGGGGAGCCGGGCCGTCCATGCGAAGGTCACGAAGGTCGCGAAGGTCGCGAAGGTCAGAGCTTGCCCGCCGCCTCGGCGCGCAGGTCGCGGCGCAGCTCCTTGGGCAGCGAGAAGATCAGGTGCTCCTCGGCGGTCTTGACCGTCTCGACGGTGTCGTAGCCGCGCGCGGCCAGGAACTCCAGCACGCCCTCGACGAGGATCTCCGGCACCGAGGCGCCGCTGGTCAGGCCGACGGTGGTGACGCCCTCCAGCCACTCCTCCTGGATCTCGTCGGCGAAGTCCACCAGATGGGCCGCCTTGGCGCCGTACTCCAGGCCGACCTCGACCAGGCGCACGGAGTTGGAGGAGTTCCTGGAGCCGACCACGATCAGTAGGTCGGTCTCCTCGGCCAGCTGCTTGACGGCGACCTGGCGGTTCTGGGTGGCGTAGCAGATGTCGTCGCTGGGCGGGCTGACCAGCGCGGGGAAGCGCTGCTTGAGCTCGCCGACGGTGGCCATGGTCTCGTCCACCGACAGGGTGGTCTGGGAGAGCCAGACGACCTTGGACTCGTCCCGGACCTTCACCTTCGCCACGTCCTCGGCGCCGTCCACCAGGTGGATGCGGTCCGGGGCCTCGCCCATGGTGCCGATGACCTCCTCGTGGCCCTCGTGGCCCACCAGCAGGATGTCGTAGCCCTCGTCGGCGAAGCGGACGGCCTCCTTGTGCACCTTGGTGACCAGGGGGCAGGTGGCGTCGATGGTGGCGAGCTTGCCGGCCTCGGCCTCGTCGTGGACGGACGGCGCGACGCCGTGCGCGGAGAACACCACGATCGAGCCCTCGGGCACCTCCTCCGTCTCGTCGACGAAGATCGCGCCCTTCTTCTCCAGGGTCTGCACCACGTACTTGTTGTGGACGATCTGCTTACGGACGTAGATGGGCGCCCCGTACTGCTCCAGGGCCTTCTCCACGGCGATCACGGCGCGGTCGACGCCCGCGCAGTAGCCCCGGGGGGCGGCGAGCAGGACACGGCGCTGCGCGGTGTTGGACATGGCTCCATCGTACGGGCGGCGGCGGTGCGCACCCGCCCGTACGGCCGGAGGCTGCCACCCGACATCGCTTGGCGGAGCTTTCCGGGCGGAAACGGTCACAGGTGATCGAATCTGGTGCCTATGAGCACTGTGATCGAGCCGGAACAGCCGGGCGGGCTGCGCCGCAGCCTGGGCGTACGCGACCTGATGGTCTACGGGCTGCTGTTCATCGCCCCGATGGCCCCGGTCGGCGTCTTCGGCGTCCTGGACGCCAAGAGCCACGGCGCCGTCGCCTCGGTGTACCTGGCGGCGACGGTGGCCATGGGCTTCACCGCCTTCTCGTACGCCCAGATGGTGCGCGCGGTGCCGCAGACCGGCTCGGTGTTCGCCTACGCCCGGGCCGGGCTGGGCGAGGGACCCGGGTTCATCGCCGGGTGGATGGCGATGCTCGACTACCTGCTCATCCCCGCCGTCGCCTACCTCTTCTCGGGGATCGCCCTGCACTCGCTGGTGCCCGGTGTCTCGCGCTGGGTGTGGACGGCGCTGGCGGTGGTGGTGACCACCGCGCTCAACCTGGTCGGGGTGCGCACGGCTGCGGCGGTCGGCTTCGCGGTGCTCGCGATGGAGATCGCGGTGCTGGCGGTGTTCGTGGCGGCGGCCGTGGTGGTGCTCGTCCAGGACGGCGCCCGGCGCGGCTGGGACACCCCGTTCACGGCGGTCGGGGACTTCTCGCTGATGGCGGTGGTCTCGGCGGTGTCCGTGGCCGTGCTCTCCTACCTGGGCTTCGACGCCATCGCGACCTTCGTCGAGGAGGCGGTCGGCGCCTCGGCGGCGGTGGCGCGGGCGGTGCTGTGGTGCCTGGCGCTGGCCGGGGTGCTGTTCGTCGCCCAGACGTACCTGGCGGCGCTGCTGGAGCCGGCCTCCCCGCAGCAGCTGGCCGCCGACCCGGCCGCGCAGGGCTCGGCCTTCTACGACACCGTCGAGAGCGGTGTCGGGCACTGGCTGCACGTACTGGTCGCGGCCGGCAAGGCGATCGGCGCGGCCTTCGCGGCGCTGGCCGGGCAAGCGGCGGCCGGGCGGCTGGTCTTCGCGATGGGCCGGGACGGGCGGCTGCCGCGGGCCCTCGGCTCGGTGGACCCGTCGAGCGCGGTGCCGCGCCGGGCGCTGCTCGCGGCCGCGGTGATCACCATGGCGGCGGCGGTCTGGGCGGCCAGCCGGGACGACGGGCTCGACCAGCTGACCTCGGTGGTGAACGTGGGCGCGCTGACGGCCTTCGCGCTGCTGCACGCCTCCGTGGTCGGCTGGTACGCCCTGCGGCACGGCTCCCGGCGGTGGCTGGCGCACCTGGTCGTGCCGCTCCTGGGGATCGTGGTGATCGCGGCCGTGGTCTACGAGGCGTCGACGACGGCGCAGCTCGTGGGCCTGATCTGGCTGGCGGCGGGGCTGGTGGTGCTCGGCGTCCAGGGAGGCGTGCCTGTCGGCGGGCAACGCTGACGCTCCTCTTCCCGGTGTCGGCGGGCAACGCTGACGCTCCTGTCGGCCCGGTGTCGGCGAGCGCCGCTAGCCTCGTACGCATGGCCAACTCCAGCTCCCCCGAAGCGCCGCTCCCGGTCGGCAAGGTCTCCGCGCTGATCGGCGGCTGGATCGACAAGCTCGGCGCGGTGTGGGTGGAGGGTCAGATCACCCAGCTCAGCCGCCGGCCGGGGGCGGGCGTGGTGTTCCTGACCCTGCGTGACCCGCAGGCGGACGTCTCGCTCACCGTCACCTGCTTCCGCTCGGTCTTCGACCAGGTCGCGGACGTGGTGCAGGAGGGCGCGCGGGTCGTCGTGCACGCCAAGCCGGAGTGGTACGCGGCGCGTGGGCAGCTGTCGTTGCGGGCCTCGGAGATCCGGCCGGTGGGCCTGGGTGAACTGCTGGCCAGGCTGGAGCAGTTGAAGCGCAAGCTGGCCTCGGAGGGGCTGTTCGCGGCGGAGCGCAAGAAGCCGCTGCCGTTCCTGCCGCAGTGCGTCGGGCTGGTCACCGGGCGCGGTTCGGCGGCCGAGCGGGACGTCCTGGAGAACGCCCGGCGGCGCTGGCCGGCGGTGCGCTTCGAGGTGCGCAACGTGCCCGTGCAGGGCGTCAGCGCGGTGGAGCGGGTGAGCGAGGCCGTCCGGGAGCTGGACGAGCACCCCGAGGTGGACGTGATCGTCGTGGCCCGGGGCGGCGGCAGCGTGGAGGACCTGCTGCCGTTCTCGGACGAGTCGCTGGTGCGCCTGGTCGCGGCCGCCCGTACGCCGGTGGTCAGTGCGATCGGGCACGAGCCGGACCAGCCGCTGCTGGACTTCGTCGCCGACCTGCGCGCCTCCACGCCGACCGATGCCGCCAAACGGGTGGTCCCGGACGTCGGCGAGGAGCTGGCCAAGGTCCGCCAGCTGCGCGACCGCGCCCGCCGGCACGTGCTGGCGCGGGTCGAGCGGGAGCAGCACGGGCTGGACGGCGTGCGCAGCCGCCCGGCGCTGGCCGCGCCGCACCGGATGCTGGACGGGCGCGGGCAGGAGGTCGAGGCCCTGCTGGAGCGGGCCCGGCGCACCCTGAGGCATCGGCTGGACCACGCGCAGAGCGACCTCGGGCACACCCTGGCCCGGGTGGTGGCGCTGTCCCCGGCGGCCACCCTGGAGCGCGGCTACGCGGTGCTGCAGCGGGCGGACGGCACGGTGGTGACGGACCCGTCGCAGGTCGAGGCCGGGGAGGGGCTGCACGCCCGGGTGTCGGGCGGCGGCTTCGGCGTGACGGTCGAGGATCGCTAGAGGATCACCGGAGGATTGCTAAGGGATCACTGGAGAACCGCTCAAGAACCGGTGGAGACCCGGCACCCGGCGGCGGGCCCCCGGGTTGTCGGCTCCAGCCCCTAGGCTTTCGGGCATGGCAGAGCAGCAGCAGGAGCAGGCCGCCCCGGCGGCGCCGAGCGCGGACGACGCGCTGGGCTACGAGCACGCCCGGGACGCGCTGCTGGACGTCGTCCGGCAGCTGGAGAACGGCGGAATCTCCCTTGAGGAGTCCCTCGCCCTGTGGGAGCGTGGCGAGCAGTTGGCGAAGGTGTGCCAGCGGTGGCTGGACGGCGCCCGGGCCCGGCTGGACGCCGCGCTGGCGGCCGAGGAGGGCGAGGATTCCGGCCGGATGTGACGGGCGTCACAACGGCTTGGGGAATCGTTGAATCTTCACCTATGTTGGAGGAAGCGATCGGCCGCGGCCGGTCACACCGACGAACCCCCTCCAGCTTGAGGTGCAGAAGCATGACCACCGACGCCCTGGTACTCGACGCCGCCGCTCAGGACCTGCTGTTCCGCGAGGCCCGCACCGCGAACACCTTCACCGACGAGCCCGTCTCCGAGGAGCAGGTCCAGGCGATCTACGACCTCGTGAAGTACGGCCCGACCGCCTTCAACCAGCAGCCGCTGCGCGTCGTCCTGGTCCGCTCGACCGAGGGCCGCGAGCGCCTCGTCCAGCACCTCTCGGACGGCAACAAGGCCAAGACCGCCGCCGCCCCGCTGGTCGCCATCCTGGCCGCGGACAACGAGTTCCACGAGGAGCTGCCGACCCAGTTCCCGCACTTCCCGCAGGCCAAGGACGTCTTCTTCTCGGACCGCGCCGTCCGTGAGGGCTCGGCCGCGCTGAACGGCGCCCTGCAGGCCGCCTACTTCATCATCGGCGTCCGCGCCGCCGGCCTGGCCGCCGGCCCGATGACCGGCTTCGACGCCGAGGGCATCAACAAGGAGTTCTTCGGCGAGGGCGACCACTCGGTGCTGGCCGTCGTCAACATCGGCAAGCCGGGCGAGGACGCCTGGTTCCCGCGCTCCCCGCGCCTGGAGTACGACCAGGTCGTCACCACCGTCTGACGCACCCCGCGCACACGGAAGGGCCCCGCACCGGATTCGTCCGGTGCGGGGCCCTTCCGCACGAGTCCTACTTCAGCGACTGCGCCAGCTCGGCCAGCTCCTTGTACGAGGCGGTGCCGGTGAGCAGCGTGGTGCCGCCGCCGTTCTGCACGGTCAGTGCGCGGGCCTTGTCGCCCTGCACCCGGTCCCAGGTACGCCCGGCCACCTCGGAGGTGCCGTCCGGCTTCCCCCCGGCGACCTTGTCGGCGACCATCGCCTCGCGCGGCAGGTCGCTCTGCTCGATCGCCGCGTACTGGCCCGAGGGCGTCACGAAGCCCAGGTGCCAGGCATTGCCCTTGCCCTCGCCCAGCGCGGCCGCCCGGTAGCTGACGGAGGTGGCCCGCCACTTGTCCGACAGCCCCTGCGGGGCGAGCACCGGGTACGGCGCGGCGCGCTTGGCCGTGCTCGCCTCCACCGTGTACGAGACCACCCGCACCCCGTCGCCCTTCGCGTCGTGCGGCAGGAACAGGTACCCGGTCCCGACGACGACACCGACGGCCAGCATCGACAGGACCATGTCCCGTACGGTCTGCCGGCCCCTCATGCCCTTGCTCTCTCCAGCCACCCCCACATGGTGACTCATCCACACGCCGGGCCCTCCACCAGGGGTGCCCACGTACGGGTGAAGCGGGACGAACCGGGGTGTTCCGGAGGCCGAGGGGGACCCGCGCCACAGACAGGCCATTCGTGGGCAGATACGATCGCAGGACCCTCACCACGGCGTTCGACCAGGCAGTAGTCGGGCGCTCACTGGCCGTCGCGTACAGAGAGGTAACGACGATGACCACGCAGTACCCGAACCACCTTCCCAGCTCCCTCGAGGTCGCGCCCGAGGCTCCCGACCGGAACCTCGCGCTCGAACTCGTCCGGGTCACCGAGGCCGCGGCCATGGCCGCCGGCCGGTGGGTCGGCCGTGGCGACAAGAACGGCGCGGACGGCGCGGCCGTCAAGGCGATGCGCACCCTGGTCTCGACCGTCTCGATGAACGGCGTCGTCGTCATCGGGGAGGGCGAGAAGGACGAAGCCCCGATGCTCTACAACGGCGAGCGGGTCGGCGACGGCACCGGCGCCGAGTGCGACGTCGCGGTCGACCCGGTGGACGGCACCACGCTGACCGCCAAGGGCATGAACAACGCGGTGGCCGTCCTGGCCGTCGCCGACCGCGGCACCATGTTCGACCCCAGCGCCGTGTTCTACATGGACAAGCTGGTCGCCGGCCCCGAGGCCGCCGAGTTCGTCGACATCACCGCCCCCGCGGCCGTCAACATCCGCCGGGTCGCCAAGGCCAAGGGCAGCGCCGTCGAGGACGTCACCGTCGTCGTCCTCGACCGCCCGCGCCACGACGGCCTGGTCCGGGAGATCCGCGAGGCGGGCGCCCGGATCAAGTTCATCTCCGACGGCGACGTCGCCGGCGCCATCATGGCCGCCCGCGAGGGCACCGGCGTCGACCTGCTGATGGGCATCGGCGGCACCCCCGAGGGCATCATCGCCGCCTGCGCGATGAAGTGCATGGGCGGAGTCATCCAGGGCCGTCTGTGGCCCAAGGACGACGCCGAGCGCCGGAAGGCCCTCGACGCCGGGCACGACCTCGACCGGGTGCTCACCACCGACGACCTGGTCAGCGGCGAGAACGTGTTCTTCGTCGCCACCGGCATCACCGACGGCGAGTTGCTGCGCGGCGTGCACTACCGCTCGGAGACCGCCACCACCAGCTCGCTGGTGATGCGCTCCAAGAGCGGCACCATCCGCGAGATCAACTCGGTGCACAAGCTGTCGAAGCTGCGCGCCTACAGCGCGATCGACTTCGACCGCGCCAAC
Source organism: Streptomyces sp. NRRL WC-3742 (assembly GCF_000720635.1). Taxonomy (GTDB): domain Bacteria; phylum Actinomycetota; class Actinomycetes; order Streptomycetales; family Streptomycetaceae; genus Kitasatospora. Next base: position 14,473 of record NZ_JOCF01000074.1, read on the forward strand.
TGAGGCACCCGGCGACACCCCTCGCGGCCCCGGCGGAATCCCCCCTCCGCCGGGGCCGCGGTGCGTCCGCCGCCCCCGGCCGCCCCCGTGAGTCTCAACCGGCTATCCGGCGCCGTCCCGCGGCCGCCACCCGGGCCGCCTCCCGCAGCTCCGCGTCCCTCCGACGACGGCGGGCCAGCACCACGCGCCGCTCGGCGGCCGTCAGCCCGCCCCAGACGCCGTACGGCTCCGGCTGGGCCAGCGCGTGCTCCCGGCACTCCAGCAGCACCGGGCAGCGCGCACAGACCCGCTTGGCCTGCTCCTCGCGCGACAGCCGGGCCGCCGTGGGCTCCTTGGACGGCGCGAAGAACAGCCCCACCTCGTCCCTGCGGCAGGCCGCACCGGTGTGCCAGGGGTTGTCCTCCCCCGCGGGTGACCCGCTCGCCGGGCCGACCGGCGGCTGCGCCTGCGGCCGGGGCGCCGGGGGGCGCTCCAGCACCTGCGCGGCGAGGACGGGCGAGGTGGTGCGGGACTCGATCGGATGCAGCACGGCCGTACTCCTGACGAGGCTCTCGGACACGGGGGAACCTCGCTCTCCTGCCCGGCTGCGAGCCCCCGCTGTCCAGCCCCGAACCGGCCGCTGGGCCGCCTCCGGTGCACAGCCGTACAAGAAGCGATGTGCGGGGGGACCTACCCCGCCCGGCCCCGATTCATGCACACTGCACGCAATCGGCTACGGAGTGCACTCGACGCAACGACGGGTGCCGACCCGGGAGTTGATCCCCGACCCGACACCCGCCAGCGGCAACGCCCGTCACTCGGAGTCGAGTTGCTTGCGCACCCACTCCCTGACCTTCTTGCCGCGGCGCGGCTTGGCGTCACAACCGCCGAACACCGCAATGCCCTTGACCCGCACCACCGGCGCGTACGGATCGGCCGCGGTCTGCTCCTTGACGTCGAAACCACCGAAGATGCCGACCCCGCCGCCGTGCAGGCTGACGTTCTCCGGCACCCGGATCTCGACCCCGCCGAACAGGGCCGTCACCTCGATCTCCACCTCGGGCGACTCGAACACGGCGTCCGTGAGGTCGATGTCCACCCCGCCGAAGGCCGCGAACGCCCGCAGGTGCGAGCCCACCCGCCAGCGGCCCCGGCGCGAGGCCCCGCCGAACACCGCCACCATCGACGGCGACTCCTGGCGCGCGGGCGGCAGTTGCGGGGCCGCCGGGGCCGGAGCCGGGCGCGGGATCTCCAGCGGCGGCTTCTCGAAGGAGATCGGGCGGTGGGTCGGCAGGTCCCGCGTGAGCGGGACGAGTTCGCCGAAGGTCTTGGCGGAGTACGCGGCCTCGATCCGCTCCGCGTGCTCCTCGGCGTCCAGCCGGCCCTCGGCGTACGCGTCGCGCAGCAGTTCCGCGACGCGCTCGCGGTCGGAGTCCGAGACGCGCATCTCCGCGTGCGCGACCGGAGTGTGATCCACGGGCCTGCGGGCCGGTTCCGGCTCACGGACGGGCCTGGGTTCGGGAGTGTGCTCGGGCTTGGTCATCGGTACGGGCGCCGGCACCGGCGGCTGCCCCGGGTCGTCCTGCGGCGGCGAGTTGTCCACGGCACCAGCCTAGTGGGTCGCACTCCAGCCCGAGTGAGCCCGGTCACGCCCGGTGCCCCGTCCGCGAAGGCGCCGGGCGCGGGTCCTACCCTGGATGGTGCTTCGCCGACGCAGCCGGACCACCTGGACACCTAAGGACCGCCCCCATGGCTCCCACGCCAGACTTCGAGTACAGCGACCTGCTCCCCCTGGGCGCTGACCCGACCCCGTACCGCAAGCTCACCTCCGAAGGCGTCTCCACCTTCGAGGCCGGCGGCCGCACCTTCCTCCAGGTCGAGCCCGAGGCGCTGCGCCTGCTCACCGCCGAGGCGATGCACGACATCTCGCACTACCTGCGCCCCGCCCACCTCGCCCAGCTGCGCCGCATCCTGGACGACCCGGAGGCCAGCCCCAACGACCGCTTCGTGGCGCTCGACCTGCTCAAGAACGTCAACATCTCCGCCGGCGGCATCCTGCCCATGTGCCAGGACACCGGCACGGCGATCGTCATGGGCAAGCGCGGCCAGAACGTGCTGACCTCCGGCGCGGACGAGGCTTCGATCGCGCGCGGCGTCTACGACGCGTACACCAAGCTCAACCTGCGCTACTCCCAGATGGCCCCCGTGACCATGTGGGACGAGAAGAACACGGGCAACAACCTGCCGGCCCAGATCGAGCTGTACGCCACCGACGGCGACGCGTACAAGTTCCTCTTCATGGCCAAGGGCGGCGGCTCCGCCAACAAGTCGTACCTGTACCAGGAGACCAAGGCCATCCTGAACGAGGCGAGCATGCTCTCGTTCCTGGAGCAGAAGATCCGCTCCCTGGGCACCGCGGCCTGCCCGCCGTACCACCTGGCCATCGTGATCGGCGGCACCAGCGCCGAGTTCGCGCTCAAGACCGCCAAGTACGCCTCCGCGCACTACCTGGACAACCTGCCGACCTCGGGCGACGCGAAGACCGGCCACGGCTTCCGGGACCTGGAGCTGGAGGCCAAGGTCACCGAGCTCACCCAGAAGATCGGCATCGGCGCCCAGTTCGGCGGCAAGTACTTCTGCCACGACGTGCGCGTCGTCCGCCTGCCCCGCCACGGCGCCTCGCTGCCCGTCGCCATGGCCGTCTCCTGCTCCGCCGACCGCCAGGCGCTCGGCAAGATCACCGCCGAGGGCGTCTTCCTGGAGCAGCTGGAGACCGACCCGGCGAAGTACCTGCCGGACACCACCGACGAGCACCTGGACGACGACGTGGTGCGCGTCGACCTCGACCAGCCGATGTCCGCGATCCGCGCCGAGCTCTCCAGGTACCCGGTCAAGACCCGCCTCTCCCTCACCGGCACCCTGGTCGTCGCCCGCGACATCGCCCACGCCAAGATCAAGGAGCGCCTGGACGCCGGCGAGGGCATGCCCAAGTACCTCCAGGACCACCCGGTCTACTACGCCGGCCCCGCCAAGACCCCCGAGGGCTACGCCTCCGGCTCCTTCGGCCCCACCACCGCCGGCCGCATGGACTCCTACGTCGACCAGTTCCAGGCCGCCGGCGGCTCCATGGTCATGCTCGCCAAGGGCAACCGCAGCAAGCAGGTCACCGACGCCTGCGCCACCCACGGCGGCTTCTACCTCGGCTCCATCGGCGGCCCCGCCGCCCGCCTCGCCCAGGACTGCATCAAGAAGGTCGAGGTCCTGGAGTACGCCGAACTCGGCATGGAGGCCGTCTGGCGCATCGAGGTCGAGGACTTCCCCGCCTTCATCGTCGTCGACGACAAGGGCAACGACTTCTTCCGCGAGACCACCGAGGGCCCCCTCATCACCAACCTCCGCGTCCGCTCCAAGGAGTAACCCCGGCGCACACGTCACCGCCCCGGTCGCCCCCAGCGCGACCGGGGCGGTTTTCTCATGGCCTCTCGTACCGGAAACCCGTACCATCGACGTACAGGAAACCCGAGCGGACGACGGAGGCACATCGATGGCGATCAGCGCGAGCGAGGCACGCACCCAACTGTTCCCGTTGATCAAGAAGGTCAACGACGACCACGCCCCGATAAGAATCACCTCGAAGAGCGGCGACGCGGTCCTCATGTCCGCCGAGGACTACGACTCCTGGCAGGAGACGATCTACCTCCTGCGCTCCCCCGCCAACGCCCAGCGACTCATGGAGGCCGTCGCCCGCGACAAGGCGGGCGACCTCGGCGCCAGCAGGACCATGGAGGAGCTGGAAGCCCTGGCGGGTGAGGTGTGAGGAGCGTCCACTTCGACCCGCACGCCTGGGAAGACCTCCTGTTCTGGCTCGGCTCGAACCGGAGAATGGCCCAGCGGATCACCCGCCTGATCGGCGAGATCCAGCGCGACCCGTTCGGTGGCATCGGCAAGCCCGAGCCACTCAAGGGCGACCTGGCCGGCTACTGGTCACGCAGGATCGACGACGAGCACAGGCTGGTCTACCGGGCCGACGAGAAGCAGGTGGTGATCCTCAAGGCCCGCTACCACTACCAGTAGCTCCGGTGGCATCCGTCACGGTGCTCAGGCGTCGAAGTCGTACTCGAGGACGTAGGAGGCGGCGTCGAGGATCATCTCGTTGAGTTCGACGACCTGGCCCTCGTCGGCGAAGGCGGTGCGGCAGATGAGGATGACGGGGGTGCCGGCGGTGAGGTCGAGGCGGGAGGACTCCTCGGCGCTGGGCATGCGGGAGCGCACCTCCTCGCGGAAGTGGACGGGCTTCGCGCCGATCTCCGCGAGCCGGGCGTAGGTGCCGCCGGGGCCGGTGTCCTCGCGGGTGATGGCCGTCCCCGCGACCAGGAGGGCGGGCAGGTACGAGGTGGAGAGCAGCACCGGCTTGCCGTCCAGGACGAAGCGGCGGTGCCGTACGCACATCGGCACCCCCGGGTCGGTCCCGAGCACCCGCGCCACGTGCTCGGGCGCGCCCTGCTCGGTGACGGACACCTGGTCCACCACCAGGGTGCGGTTGTCGATGTCCGCCGACCATATCGACCGGCCCGACCCCCACTGGCCCTGCGCCAGCCGCTGGATGCCCCGCCGCCGCAGCGGCCGGAAGTCCCGGACGAACACCCCCGCCCCGCGGCGGGCCTCCGCGATGCCCTCGCTCTGCAGGACGCCGAGCGCCTGACGGGCGGTCATCCGGGCCACGCCGTACTCGTCCATGAGGTCGTTCTCACCGGGCAGGCGGTCCCCCGCGCGGTAGCGGCCGGCGTCGATGGCCGCCTTGAGCGAGTCGGCGATCCGCTGGTACTTGGGCTGTTTCTCGCCACTGCTGCCGTTCATCGCCGCTCCCTCTGCCACGGATGAATCGTAGGCGCGCCCCCGGCTGCCGGTAAGGAGATACGACAACCGTTGACATCTCTAGAGATATTAGCTTCTCTAGAGATGCTGGCCAGTCGCCCACCACAGCGAGGAGCAGTGCGGTGAACATCCGGCAGCGCAGCACCCCGGCCTACCGGCCCCGGGCAGGCGAACTCGTCCACGACCGCAGAACCGGTCGCACCGGCATCTACATGGACACCCTCGGCGGCGAGCACTACCTCCGCCCCCGGGGCGGCGGCCGCGAATGGACCGCCGAACCGAACCACATCTCCCCCGCCGCCGAGCCGGAACCCCGCGATTCAGCCGAATGCGATCAGCTGCCCTGAATTCGCGGCAGGATCCACGCGAACTGCTTCATTTCGGGCTTTCCCACCCCCCGGGCTGAATCCGGAATTCCGGAACGCCACCCGCGCACCGCCGGGTACGTTACGGATAACCACGGTCACCTTGCGTGCACCGCGAGCACAAATCGGCCACCCGGTCAGCATCCCCCCGGAATTGACCCACCCGAAACGCACGCCGCCCCCGCAACCGGAGTGGTCACAGGGGCGGCGGGGCAGCCGACTTACGGGTGGCCGGCAATGGTGTCGGCGAAGGCCCCCACTGCGGTCACCATGTAGCCGGCAGCTACAACGGCGGTCGACACCGCAACCACGGCAATTCGACGGAGCTTGCTCATAGGTCCCCCCTCCAGCTCAACCGATCAACCCTGGCATCGAACATGCATTCGATCTATGGGCGATCGAGGCGCCGCTCCAAGACAATGCGGACACATCCCGCGCCCCCGCGGCACGGGATGCAGGACGGCCGGCCGACTTACGGGTGACCGGCGATGACATCCTGGGGCCCGTACTTCTTGCCCGGCTCGTCGGCGGCCGGCTTGGCCGGCTCCACCACGTGGTCGGCCTCGTCGCCGAACAGATCGTTCTCGAGCGCCGCCTTCCGGTCGGCAGTCGGCGCGGTGTACTCGGTCGGGTTCGAGGCCGCGGCCACCGCGCCCTCGACAGCCTTGCCCGCCTCCACAGCGGTAGCAGGAGCCTCGGTCTTCGTCCCGTTCTGAGGCGTCGACGGCACCTGGGTCGCGCTCTGGTCGTTGGCCATTGGGCGGCCGCCTTTCGGTCATCAATTGTGTTCGGCCCGACCTGCTTGGCACGGGCGCGCGGACAGTATCGTAGGGTTGATTAAATGTCCGATAAACATCGCCCGGCTTGCGGTGCCGATCGATCAAGTCGGGCGCCCGCCTAGGCTGAGGCACCACGGCGGGACCGCCGAACGCCCTCCGCATAATCGACACCACAGGCCATCGGGGGACTTCATGGAGTTTCGGGAGACGCCGCCGACGCCTGCGCTGCGCTTCCAAGTCCTGGGCCCGGTCCAAGCCTGGTTGGACGGCAAACCCCTCACCCTCGGCACCCCCCAGCAGCAAGCCGTTCTGGCCGCCCTCCTCCTGCATTCCGGCCGCCCGGTCACCACCCAGGACCTGGTCGACGGGCTCTGGGGCGACCGCCCGCCGACCCAGGCCGTGGCCGCGCTCCGCACGTACGTCTCCCGTCTGCGCGCCGTCATCGAGCCCAGCCGCGAGATGCGCAAACCCGCCGAACTCCTGGTCTCCGTCGCGGACGGCTACGCCCTGCGCATCCCCGGCCACGCCCTCGACCTGACGGTCTTCGAACGTCTCACCGCCGAGGCCGCGGCCGCCCGCGCCTCGGGCGACCATCACGAGGCACACCGACTGCTGACCCAGGCACTGGACCTGTTCAGCGGCCCGCCACTGATCGGCATCCCCGGCACCTACGCCGATGCCCAGCGACTGAGGCTCGCCGAACGCCGGGTGGCCGCCTCCGAGGAACTCTGTTCCACAGCCCTGGACATCGGCCTGCATGCCGAGATCGTCGGCGAGCTCAACAACCTGACAGCCGAGCACCCGCTCCGCGAGCGACTGCGCGAACTCCTGATGCTCGCGTTGTACCGGTGCGGGCGCCAGGCCGAGGCGCTCGGCGTCTACACCGACACCCGCAAGCTGCTCATCGAGGAACTCGGGGTCGAGCCGGGCGCCGGCCTGTCCACGATGCACAACCGCATCCTCGCTGCGGACCCGACGCTGGTTCTGCCGGCCGCGACCGCCTCCGCACCCCGCGAGGACGGCCCGGCCGCTCCTCCGGCACCGGCTCAACTCCCCGCCGATATTTCGGACTTCAGTGGGCGATCCAACCTGGTGGACGATCTCTCCGAGATCCTGATGGGCGCCACCGGCCAGGCCGTCGTGGTGACTTCGCTGGCCGGAATCGGCGGCGTCGGCAAGACCACCCTCGCTGTGCACGTCGCCCACCGGGTGCGAGCCGTGTTCCCGGACGGCCAGCTCTACGTCGACCTTCGCGGCGCCGGCGCCTCTCCGGCCGACCCGGTGGCCGTCCTGGGCGACTTCCTCCATGCGCTGGGCGTCACCGAGAACCCGGACTCGCTCGAACAGCGCTCCGCCCTCTACCGCTCGCTGCTCGCCAACCGGCGCATGCTCATCCTGCTCGACAACGCGCACGACGCCGATCAGATCCGACCGCTCATCCCCGGGGTCTCCGGCTCGGCGGTCCTCGCGACCAGCCGGTCCCGGCTTGCCGGCATACCCGGCGCACAGCTCTTCGACGTCGAGGAGCTGACTTCGGACGAGGCGTTGGCGCTCTTCTCGGCCATCGTCGGCGAGCAACGGGTCAAGGCCGAACCGGAGGCGGCCCTGACCGTCGTCACCGCGTGCGGCTTCCTGCCGCTGGCCGTCCGTATCGCCGCCGCCCGACTGGCCAGTCGCCCCCGCTGGAGCGTTTCCGACCTGGCCAGACGGTTAGCCGATCAGCGGCGACGGCTGGACGAACTCCAACTCGGCAACCTCGCGGTGGAGACCACCATCGGGCTCGGTTACGGGCAGCTCTCGGAATCGGAGGCCCGTGCCTTTCGGTTTCTCGCCCTGATCGACTCGCCGGACATCCCGTTGCCCGCCGCGGCCGCGTTGCTCGGAACGGACGAGGACACCGCCGAAGACCTCGCCGAGGCACTGGTCGAGGCGAACATGCTGGAGTGCTTCTCCCCCGGCCGCTACCGGTACCACGACCTGCTCCGCCTCTACGCCCAGCGGCAGAACGAACGGAGCGGCGACGCCGAAGCCCAGAGTGAGGCGGTCCACCGGCTGTTCGACCTGCTGGTCCCGACCATGCGAAACGCCGCCGAGGTCATCGAACCGAACGGAACACTGCCGGAACTGCTTACCACGCCCGTCTCCCCGGGCATCGGCCTGCCGACCAGCGGCGCCGCACGGGACTGGCTCCGCACCGAGGGCTCCCTGCTGCTGAGTTCCGTCGAAGCGGCCGCACACGGCTCCGGCGCCCTGCAACGCCCTGCCATCGACCTGTTGAACCTGATGTTCAGCATCGACCCGGACCCGACCCGCGGCCCCCGGGTGAGCCGGGTCCTGGAGACCATCAACCGTGACGCGGAACTCCGCGGGGACTCGCCGGTACTCGCGCGCGCGTACTTCGCCCTCGGCACCCTCCAGTCCGTCACCAGCGACTTCCCTGGGGCCGAGCAGTCGTTGCGCCGCAGCCTCCACCACCAGGCGCCGGACGAGCCGACCATCATGCTGCTGGCCACGGCCAACACCCTGGGCATCATGCTGAGCGTCGGGAACCGCCCGACCGAAGCCCTGCCGTTCCTCGAACAGGCCCTCTCCATCAACCGGCAGATCGGCACGTCGATCGGCGAGGCCCGGCTGATCGGCAACATCGCGCGGGTCCAGCACCGTCTGGGCATGATCGACACGGCGATCAAGTCCGCCAGCGACGGTGTCGCCGCCGCCCGCGAGTCCAGGGACGGCCCACTGCTCGCCCAGACGCTCTACCAGTTGGGCGTGGTGCTCCCCGGCGCCGAGGCAGTTCCCCACCTCCAAGAGGCTCACCAGCTGTACAAGTCCCATCAGAACCCGCTCTGGGAGGGCTACACCCTCGCCCGCCTGGCATCCGCGCTGCTCGCTGCGGACCAGCACGCCGAGGCGGCCGAGGCGGCGGGTGATTCCCTGGCGATCGGACAGGAACTCGACTCCGCCTACTGCCAGGGCCTCGCCAACGCCGCACTCGGCGAGGCGCTACTCGCCCTCGCCCAGCCGGCCCGTGGTCTCGCGTGCCTCTCCGAGGCCCACGCGATCTTCACGCGGCTCGGTGTGCCTGAGTCCTCGCCCGTGGCGGATCTCATCTCCCGGCAGCACACCGAGCCTCCTTCATCTCCCCCCGCGCCGTGAGGTCTCCGTCCCCCGACGGAGCGCCTCCCCCGTTTCGCGTCACGGCGCTCCCGCAGCCCCCCGGCTGCGGGAGCGCCCTCAACGCTTCCCCGGCGCTGGGTTCTACTCTGCACCTCGGCGATTGACGTTCGATAAACGTCCTATTGTCAGCCTGCGGAGTACGTAAAACCGCAGGTCGGAACCGCCAGCCCGGCGCGCCAGGCGGCGTGCGGAGCCGAGTGCACCACCCTGGCCGTACCGATGTGCTTCCGCAAGACCGCGCGCATCGGCCCAACCATGACGAGTTGGCCGGAAAGGGACCCCATCGCCCGGTGATCACGCTTATTCTCGGATGCCAAGTGCACACACGAGTGTCTGTCGGCAACACCCCGGCGGGGCCGGTGCGGGCGGAGGCCACGGGTGGAAGGGTGCCTCTCATCGTGACGACCGGACGGATATCAGACGCGTTCCCCGTGGGCGGGGGCGAGGAGGCCGACGAGCACCGCCGCCGGGCGGCCCGGGCCCTGCAGGCCGCCGAGTTCGACTCGATCGGCACCGGGTACGGCGAGGCGTTCCCCGCCAAGAACGGGCAACTGGCCTGCGGGCGCCGCCTCCTGGAGGAGCTGGAGCCCGGCGCCAGGGTCCTGGACGTCGGGTGCGGCAGCGGGGACCCGACGGTCCGGCAGCTGACGGCCGGCGGGCTGCGGGTGACCGGTGTGGACCTCTCGGACGGGATGCTCGCGCTCGCCCGGGCCGCACACCACCCCGGCCCGCACCCGCCCTCATTCCATCGGATCGACCTCTACGATCTGGCCACCGAGCGCGCCGCCCGCGCCTGGAACCTCCCCGGACTCGGTCCTGCGGGCGTTGAGACATTCTCCGCCGTCACCGCGTTCTTCTCATTGATCATGCTGCCGCAGGACGACATCCCGGCCGTCCTGACCAGGCTGCGGAGCCTGCTGCGGCCGGGCGGGCTGCTGGCGCTCGGCACGGTGGAAACGGACTTGGATCACGTTCCGCTTCCGTTCCTTGGCAGAGAGCTGCGGATCAGTGGTTATCTGAGGGAGGATTTGGAGCGGGTTCTGGTTGCCGCAGGTTTCGCCGTCGAGGAGTGCTCGGGGCATCCGTACGCTCCGGCCAGTACCGCGCTGCCGCCGGAGGAACAGCTGTTCCTGTGCTGTCGACGCGTCGGCTGACCAGGGCGAGCACGGTAAAAGGGCACCAAAAGAGGGCACCAAGAGCACCACTGAACGACGACCCATCGACCACACCGATTCCAGGACAGGCAGCCGTGCGCGACCAGCTCAAGACCGAGGCGGAGCAGCCGCCCGCCGTCCCGGGCCCGCGTCGTCGTCTCCCGGCCCCGGCGACGCCCCGCGCCGAAGCGCCCCGACGTGCGGCGGCCCTTCCCGGGATGGCGGACCGCCTCGCCTACCTCGACTCCGCCACCCGCCGGATCAACACCGCCCTCGACCTGGCCGCGACCCTGCGCAACATCGGCCGGGTGCTGGTGCCGACGCTCGCCGACGCCGCCGTGATCCACCTGCGCGACCCGCTGCCCAACGTCGAGCGCGAGCCCGGCTTTCCGGACGAGCTGCGCATCCACCACAGCGCAGGCACCCGGATCGGCCGCCGCGGCCGGCGCAACAGCCCGGACGACCGCAACCGCCACCGGTACGGCTCCCGCTCCTCCGCCGACGACGGCCCCGCCACCCCGGTGACCCGCGGCGGCGCGCTCGCGCACGCCCTGCTGAGCCGCCGCCCCGCCGAGGCCGCCGTCCTCGGCACCCCGGGGGACGAGCGCGCCACCGCCCTGCTGCGCGAGCTGTACGGCACCCGCGGCCCGGCCCGGCTGGCCCCCGGCACCTCCGTGATCGCCCTGCCGCTGCGCGGCCGCAAGGCCGTCCTCGGGCTGCTGGTGCTGATACGCCGGCCGCCCGAACGCACCGGCCGTCCGGCGTTCGACGCGGCCGACATCGCGACGGCCGCCCTGCTGGCGACCCAGGCCGGACTGGCCGTGGACACCGCGCTGCGGTACGCGCGCGAGTGGGAGATCGCCAACGAACTCCAGCGCAGCATGCTGCCGTTGCGCCTGCCGCAGCCGCACGGTGTCCGGCTCGCCCAGCGCTACCTGCCCGGCGAGCGCGGCGCGCAGGTCGGCGGCGACTGGTACGACGCCGTGCCGCTGCCCGGCAACCGCGTCGCCCTGATCGTCGGGGACGTGATGGGGCACTCCCTCACCTCGGCCGCCATCATGGGCCAACTGCGCACCAGCGCCCAGACGTTGGCCGCCCTCGACCTACCGCCGCACGAGGTGCTCTACCACCTGGACGAGCAGGCGCAGCGGCTCGGCCGAGAGCAGCACCTGGCAACCTGCGTGTACGCGGTGTACGACCCGATCGCCAACCGGCTGGTACTGGCCAACGCCGGGCACGTCCCGCCGGTACTCGTCCGCCCGGACGGCACGGCCGAGTTGGTGGAGCTGGACTCGGGGGCGCCGATCGGCGTCGGCGGGGTGGACTTCAACTCGGTGGAGCTGGCCGCGCCGCCCGGTTCGGCGCTGCTGCTGTTCACGGACGGCCTGGTGGAGACCCGCAGCCGCCCGCTCAGCGACGGACTGGAGCTGCTGCGCGCCCGGATCGAGAGCGCCCGCTGGCGCTCGCCCGAGCAGCTGTGCCAGGAGGCCCTGCGCATCCTGCCGCCGGGCGACCGGGGCGACGACATCGCGCTGTTGGGCGCCTGCTTCGACGGCATCCCGGCCGGGGACGTCGCCCACTGGTACCTGCAGCCGCGCAACGAGACGCCGGGCCGGGCCCGCCGGCTGGCCGCGCACACGCTGCGCCGCTGGGGGCTGGAGGAGCTGAGCGAGGCCACCGAGTTGATGGTCAGCGAGCTGGTGACCAACGCCGTCCAGCACGCGACCCGGCCCGTCACCCTGAGCCTGGTGCGCACCACCCGGCTGCGCTGCGAGGTCGGGGACGACAGCCCGCTGCTGCCGCGCCCGCGCCGCACCGGCCCGGAGGACGAGCGCGGGCGCGGGCTGCAGATAGTGGCCCGGTGCGCGGAGCGCTGGGGTGCGACCAGGCTGGGCACGGGCAAGGTGGTCTGGTTCGAGCAGCGGCTGCCGACGCAGAGCCGGTCCTAGGGTCTGTCGGAACAGGGCTCCCCAGGACCGGCGGAACGTCACACCCCGGCGGGTTCCTTCGTCACGGGCCGCTGCTGCGCCTCCAGTTCGGCGATCAGCTGCTCGCCCTCCATGTCGACGCGCGGAACGACCTTCTCCAGCCGCTCGGGGAACCACCAGGCGGCCCTGCCGAACAGGGCCATGGCGGCCGGTACCAGGGCCATCCGCACCACGAAGGCGTCCACCAGCACGCCGATCGCCAGGGCGAAGCCGATCGGCTGGACGATCGGGTCGTGGCCGAGGACGAAGGCGCCGAACACCGAGACCATGATCAGCGCGGCCGCCGTCACCACCCGGGCGCCGCCCCGCACACCGCCGACGACCGCCTCGCGCGGGGTGGCGCCGTGGACGTACTGCTCCTTCATGCCGGAGACCAGGAACAGTTCGTAGTCCATGGCGAGCCCGAACAGCACGCCGATCAGCAGGATCGGCACGAAGCTGACCACCGGCCCGACCTTGGGCACGTCGATGATCCCGTCGAGCCAGCCCCACTGGTAGACGGCGACGACGGCGCCGAGCGAGGCGGTGATGCTGAGCAGGAAGCCGGCCACGGCCTTGAGCGGGACGAGCACCGAGCGGAAGGCGATGCCCAGGAGCACCACCGCGATGCCGACGATGACCGCGAGGAACGGCGGCAGGGCCTGGCCGAGCTTGGTGGAGACGTCGATGTTGGCGGCCGTGGTGCCGGTGACGGCGATCTCGGCGCCGGTGGAGGTCTCGAGCGCGGCGCGCCGGTCGCGGATCTCGTTGACGAGCGCCTTGGTGTCGGCGTGGTCGGGGCCGGTCTGCGGGATGACGGTCACCAGGGCGGTGCCGCTGGCCCGGTCGACGGCGGGCGGCAGCAGCGTCTTCACGCCGGGCAGGGCCTGGAGCTCGGCCGCGACGCCCTGGACGGCCTGCTCGGGCTGCCCGTGGCCGTGGGTGTTCACGACGACGACCAGCGGGGCGTTGAAGCCGGGCCCGAAGCTGTCGCTGATCAGGTCGTACGCCTTGCGGGCGTCCGTACTGGTGGCCTGGGAGCCGGCGCCCGGCAGGCCGAGGTTCAGGCTGGCGGCGGGCACGGCGAGCGTGCCCAGCCCGGCGAGGCCGATGAGCAGGACGGGCAGCGGGCGGCGGACCACGAAGCGGGCCCAGCGCTCGCCCATGGTGGTCCCGCCGCCGGTGGTCAGCGCCCGCTTCCAGACCGGCAGCCTGTCGAGGGAGCGCCCGGCGAAGCCGAGGACTGCGGGCAGCAGGGTGATCGCGATCAGGACGGCGACGACGACGGCCCCGGAGGAGGCCAGGCCCATCACGGTCAGGAAGGGGACGCCGGCGACGGCGAGCCCGGCGAGCGCGACGACCACGGTGAGCCCGGCGAAGACGACGGCGCTGCCGGCGGTCGCGGTGGCGCGGGCGGCGGCCTCCTCGGGCTCCAGGCCCTCGTGCAGGTGGCGGCGGTGCCGGAAGAGGATGAACAGCGCGTAGTCGATGCCGACGGCGAGGCCGACCATCAGGGCGAGCACCGGTGCGGTGGTGATGATCTCGAACGGGCCGGTGAGCGCGAGCAGGCCGGCCATCGCCACTGCGACGCCGATCAGCGCGGTCAGCAGCGGCAGCCCGGCGGCGACCAGGCTGCCCAGGGTGATCACCAGCACGACCCCGGCGACCAGCAGGCCGATCGACTCGCTGCCGCCCTCGACCTTGGCCATCTCCTGGTAGACGTCGCCGCCGTAGGCGACGTCCAGCCCGGCGGCCTTCGCGGGTTCGGCGGCGGCCTTGACGGCCTCGCGCTGCCGGTCGGTGACGTCGGCGAGCTTGTGGTCGAAGGAGACCAGGGCGATGACGACCCGGCCGTCCGGCGAGATCGCGCCGGTGGCGTACGGGTCGGGCACGGCGGCCACGCCCGGGACGGCCGCGATCCTGCCGACCGCTTCCTTGACGGCCTTGCCCGCCTCGGGGGCGGTGGCTCCTGCGGCCGCAGGGGCGGCGAAGACGACGCGGGCGGAGCCGTGGCCCTGCTCCGGGAAGGCGCCGGTGATCCTGTCCAGGGTGGCCTGGGCCTCGGTGCCGGGCACCTTGAACTCGGTGCTGGGCTTGTCGGCGAAGGCCCCCGCGGCAGCGCCGACGGCGATGAGCACGGCGATCCAGACGGCCAGGACGGCCCGCCTCCGCCGGAAGCAGTAGCGGCCCAATCGGTACAGGTACGTGGCCATGGGTGACCTCTCGCGGCTCGTTCCTCGGGCAGGCGGACGCCTGGCGCTGGTCTCGGTCAACCACCGTACGCTCAACTTTGTCGAGTGACAAAGTTGAGCGACCCAATCGGCCGACAGGATCGTTTGACGCAGTTGGTCGACCATGGCGATACCCTGGCGCCATGGCACACGTCCCCGCCTCCGAACGCCGCCCACAGCTGGTCCAGGCCGCCATCGAGTTGATGACCCGCGTGGGGGTCACGGCCGCCAGCACTCGGGCCATCGCGGCCGAACTCGGCGTGGCCCAGGCGACGGTGCACTACACCTTCGGCACCAAGAAGGACCTCTACCGGGCCGTCGTCGAGCAGGTCACCGCCGACTTCATGGGCGCGGTGCGCGCCTCCTCCCCCGGCGACGGCACCTTCGGCGAGCAGGTCAGTACCCTCGTCCACGCCATCTGGGAGGCCGCCACCTGCGCGGACGGGCACTGCATGCTGCTGAGCGAGTTCGGCGCGCTGGCGATGCGCGACGCGGACGTGAAGGAGATCATGCAGGGCTTCCAGCGCGAGATCGAGGGCACCGCCACCGAGATGCTCACCGCGCTGGCCGAGGCCCACGGCCTGACCCTGGCACTCCCCGCGAACCTGATCGCCGTCCACTTCCTCAGCGGCTTCGACGGCCTGACCGCCCGCCACCTCACACTGCGCAGCACCGACGACGAGCCGGACCCCGAGACCCTGCGCGGACTGGAACTGCTCGTCGCCACGACCGTCGGACTCTGCCTGGGCGAGCCCGCGGTCGGCCGGCCGCACCCCGTCAGCTGACGATCCGCACCGGCAGCTCCGCCAGCACCTCCCGCAGCGCCGCAGCGAACCACTCGTACTCGGCGCTGCGCGCCGACCCCGGCCGGGTGGCCAGCCCGATCCGCCGGCCCGGCGCCGGGCCGGCGAAGCGCACGGCGGCCAGCCGGTCGGTGCGCCCCGCCTCGACGTCCAGCGCGGTGGCCGGGAGCAGCGTCACCCCGAGCCCCCCGGCGACGAGCTGGACGAGCGTGGACAGCCCCGCCGCCCGGGTGGTGGAGCCCCCCGGGTCGGCGCCCACCTCGCGGCAGATGTCCAGCGCCTGGTCGCGCAGGCAGTGCCCCTCCTCGAGCAGCAGCACCTCCAGGTCGAGCAGCACGTCGCGCGGCACGTCGATCCGCCCGGCCAGCGGGTGCCCGGGCGGGGTGACCAGCA
Organism: Streptomyces sp. NRRL WC-3742; assembly: GCF_000720635.1. Lineage (GTDB taxonomy): Bacteria > Actinomycetota > Actinomycetes > Streptomycetales > Streptomycetaceae > Kitasatospora. The sequence continues at coordinate 30,196 of NZ_JOCF01000074.1, forward strand.
CGAAGTCCTCGTCGAACAGCGGGATGTCCCGGGTCGGCGAGCTGCCGCCGGCCGGCAGCGCGAGCAGCAGCACGTCGAGTCGCCCGGAGGCCAGGCCCTCGAGCAGCGAGGGGGTGCGCTCCTCGTGGACGTGCAGCTCCAGTTCCTTGAAGCGGTCGCGGACCAGCCGCAGCACGGTGGGCAGCAGGTAGGGCGCCACCGTCGGGATGACACCCAGGTGCAGCGGCCCGGTGAACGGCCGGCGGGCGGCCTCGACCTCCTCGGTGAGCGCCTGCAGCGAGGCCAGCACCCGGCGCGCGTGAACGCGCACGCGCTCCCCCAGAGGGGTGACGATCACCTTGCGCGTCGTACGCTCGATGAGCTGCGCCCCGAGCGACTCCTCCAGGGCGGCGACGGCCCCCGACAGCGCGGGCTGGCTGGTCCCGGTGGCCGCGGCGGCCTCCCGGAAGTGCCGGTGCTCGGCGACGGCGACGAAGGCCCGCAGCTGGGCGACGGTGGGCGTGCGCGGGGAGCGGACTGTGGCGCTCGCCACAGGCCCGTCGTGTTTGGCCGCGGAGCCCCTGCGGGCGCCCGGGCGCGACGTGGACGATTCGGTACTGATAACAACCTCCGATCAGACACATCCAGGGTAGCGATTTCCCTGATCAGTCCACGATGTGGAAATGTGGAACGCGTCCGGAATCCGGACAAATTTCCCTCAGTCTCACCTCAGGAGAAGCGCACGTGCTCACGATCGGTGACAAGTTCCCCGAGTTCGACCTCAAGGCTTGTGTCGACCTGGATGCCGCGAGCGCCTTCGCCGACATCAACCACAAGTCCTACGAGGGCAAGTGGAAGGTCGTCTTCTTCTGGCCGATGGACTTCACCTTCGTCTGCCCGACCGAGATCGCCGCGTTCGGCAAGCTGAACGACGAGTTCGCCGACCGCGACGCCCAGATCCTCGGCGTCTCCGGCGACTCCGAGTTCGTGCACCACGCCTGGCGCAAGGACCACAAGGACCTGCGCGACCTGCCCTTCCCGATGCTGGCCGACATCAAGCACGACCTGATGCGCGACTGCGGCGTCGAGAACGAGGACGGCACCGCCCAGCGCGCCGTGTTCATCGTCGACCCGAACAACGAGATCCAGTTCGTCATGGTGACCGCCGGCTCCGTCGGCCGTAACCCCAAGGAGGTCCTGCGGGTGCTGGACGCCCTGCAGACCGACGAGCTGTGCCCCTGCAACTGGAACAAGGGCGAGGACACCCTCGACGCCGAGTCCCTGCTGGCCGGCTGACCCATGGCCCTCGACGACCTGAAGGCCGCCCTCCCGGACTACGCCAAGGACCTCAAGCTCAACCTGGGCTCGGTCATCGGCAACTCCGACCTCCCCGCCCAGCAGCTCTGGGGCACCGTGCTCTCCTGCGCGATGGCCACCCGCAGCCCCGGCCTGCTCCGCGAGCTGGAGCCCGAGGCCAAGGCCAACCTCTCCCCGGAGGCGTACACCGCCGCCAAGGGCGCGGCCGCGATCATGGGGATGAACAACGTCTACTACCGGACGCTGCACCTGCTCTCCGACAAGGAGTACAGCACGATGCGGGCCGGTCTGCGGATGAACATCATCGGCACCCCGGGCGTCGAGAAGATCGACTTCGAGCTGTGGTGCTTCGCCGTCTCGGCCATCAACGGCTGCGGCCAGTGCCTCGACTCCCACGAGGCCGTGCTGCGCAAGGCCGGGGTCGACCGCGAGGTCGTCCAGGCGTCGGTCAAGATCGCCTCCGTGCTGCAGGCCGTGGCGAGCGTCCTCGACTCCGAGGCCGCGCTGGCCTCCATCGACGCCTGACGCACCCGCACCACCCCGCGGTCCACGCGCGAAGGGCCCCGCCCGGACACCACGTCCGGGCGGGGCCCTTCGCCGTACCGTGCCGACTGCTCCGTCGCCGGCTACTCCGTCGCGGGCTGCACCTGAGGGTGCGGATGCGGCTCCGGGTGCCTCTCGGGTTCATGGTGCTTCACGGGCTCGTGGTGCTTCACGGGCTCGTGGTGCTCCTCGGGCTGGGGCTGCGGGGCCGCGGCGGTGCGCTCGGCGGCCTCCCGGGCGGCCTCCAGCGCGGTGAAGACGGCCTGCCCGGCCTCGTTGCGCCGCCGCAGGTGGCCGATCACGGTGTTGGTCACCGCGATCAGCGGGACGGCGACCACCGCGCCCCCGATCCCGCCGACGATGCCGCCGGCCGCGACGCCCAGCACCACGCCCAGCGGGTGCACCCGCACGGCCCGTCCGAGGATCAGCGGCTGCAGGATGTGGCTCTCCACCTGCATCACCACGATCAGCACCACCAGCACCATCAACGCCGTCCACGGCCCCTGGGTGACCAGCGCGATCAGCACCGCGACGGTGCCGGTGACCAGGGCGCCGACCAGCGGCACGAAGGCGCCCAGGAAGATGATCACGGCCATCGGCATCGCCAGCGGCACGCCCAGCGCGTCCACGCCGACGCCGATGCAGACCGCGTCGATGAAGGCCACGCAGACCGTCCCGCGCACGTACGCGGTGAGCGTCGCCCACGCCTTCGGCCCGGCCCCGGCCATCGCGAAGCGGGACTGGCGGGGCAGGCAGCGCAGCGCCCAGTTCCAGATCTTCGCGCCGTCGTAGAGGAAGAAGAAGGTGGTGAAGAAGGTCATCATCAGCGCGGTCAGCACCTCGACGGCGATCTGCGCCCCGGTGATGGAGACCGAGGTGAGCTGATCCGTGTTGGTGGTGATCGCCCCGGTGATCTGGTTGGCGAAGTCGGTGATCTGCTGGTGGGTCAGGTGGAACGGCCCGTCGATCAGCCAGTCCCGCATCTGGTCGACACCGGTCTTCACCTTGGTGGTGACGGTGCCCACGTTGTCCGTCACCTGCCAGACGACGAACCAGCCGACCAGCCCGATCCCGGCCAGACCGCTCAGGAACACCCCGCCCGCCGCCAGGGCGCGCGGCACCCCGCGCCGGCGCAGCCAGGAGACCGAGGGCTCCAGCAGCGCGGTGATCAGCAGGGAGGCCAGCATCGACAGCGCGACCAGCCGCAGCATGTCGACGACGTAGAAGACGACGTAGAGCGCGGCGCCGAGCAGCAGCAGCCGCCAGGTCGACTCGGCGGCCACCCGCAACCCCCAGGGCACCGCCTCGGCGGGGGTCGCCGGCCGGCCCGGGTGGTACTCGCGCCCGAGGGTGGCCTGCGCGGGCGGCGCGGTGGCCACGGCGACGGGCCTGGGCGCCGCGGCCGCCCCCGCCGTCGGCACGGCGGGCAGCGGCGCGGGCGCGGCCGGCGCGGGCTGCGGCACCGCGACGGCCCCGGATGCTGAGGAGACCGAGGAGGCCGAGAGCGCAGGAGAGGCCGAGGGGGCCTGGTCGATGTGCGGTTCCGCCGCCGTTCCGGCCGCGTCGGCGGCGGCGAGTTCGTGCGGTTCGGCCGCCATCGCGGCGCGCCGGCGCCGTTCGATCACGGCGGCCGCGCTCGCGACCACGGCCATGCCCTTGGCCACGGCCTTGAAAGCCTTTCCGCCCCGCGCCATCCTCGTGCCCACCGCTTCCCTGCCGCTCCCTCCCGCCCACGGCGGGACGCCGTGGGTCCCGCCACGGCCGTCAGGGATGACGCTACCGGGCGTGGGGGCGGCCGGTCCGCCCCACAGCGCGTTCGACTCGATCCACTCATTCGAAAAAAGTGGACAAATACCTATGTTCCAACCGTTTCGGACGGAAACCTCCGGGGAGGACTCCGAACGGGGAGCCCTACCGGCAGCGGATCGAGAGCCAACCGCCGGCGGACCGGCCGCGCGGGGAGCACCAGGACCCCTCCCCGCGCGCCGCGTCCGCACCCCTCGGGGACCGGCGGCAGCCGGAACGGCGACGGCCCCCGGTCGGCCCGTCACGCGGACGGGTCGGCCGGGGGCCGTCGGAAAGAGCGGGGGCTCCTTAGTACCAGCTGTGGCTCTGCCAGAACGACCAGGCGCCGCAGGGGCTGCCGTAGCGGCTGTTCATGTAGCCGAGGCCCCACTTGATCTGGGTGGCGGGGTTGGTGCGCCAGTCGGCACCGGCGGAGGCCATCTTGGAGCCGGGCAGCGCCTGGACCAGGCCGTACGCGCCGGAGCCCTTGTTCGTCGCGGTGTAGTCCCAGCCGCTCTCGCGCTTCACGATGTTGCTGAAGCACTGGAACTGGGCGTCGTCGCCGACGATCTGGCGGGCGATGTCCTGGACGGAACCCGGGCTGACCGAGACCGGGGGCGCGCTGTCGGTGGCGGTCAGCGCCGACCGGGCCTTGGACCGGTTGGCGGCCTCGGCCTTGCGGGCGTCGTCCGCGGCCTTGGCGTCGGCGTCGGCCTTCGCCTGGGCAGCGGCCTTCGCCTGGGCGTCCGCGGCGGCCTTCTGGCGCGCGGCCTCCTCGGCGGCCTTCTGCTCGGCGGCGGCCTTGACGGCGGCGTCGGCGGAAGCCTGCTGGGCGGTCGCCTGCTGACCGATGTTGTCGCTGATGGTCTGCGCCTGGGCGCCAGAGGGGACTTCGGCAAGCAGGGTCGCGCCGGCGACGTCGACCGTCTGCGTGGTCTTGCCCTCGCTGCCCGAGGCCATGCCCACGACGGCACCGACTGCGGTGACGGCGGTGGCAGAGGCCACAGCGACTCCCCGGACCGAGATCCGAGTCACATGGATTCCTTCCAGCATCGCCCACGCGTGACCGTACGGGCGCAAGATGCCCCTGAACACGGACCTCCGCACGGTGCTCTGGTCACGGGAGGTGCTGGCCCGGCGTCCGGTCGAGATGAGGCGACCGAGCGTTTGGATCGGGCGGCGTACGGCCCATCGGTCTTCAATTGTGTGTCCACCGACCGGAGTTGGCGGACCATCCGGGGCCTGACCCCCGATACTCGGAGGCCCTGCCGCGCCGTACGCGGGGCCTGACAGAACCCTCACCATGCCGCAAGCGACGGTGTCGACGCAATTCCCGCCCGCGTGGCGCATGTCACATTCACCGTGACGTCACAGGCGCACGGGAAGCGGGGCCCGCTCCCTCAGAAGCGGGCCCCGCGCGGCCAGTTGACCGTATTGTCCGACTATGCCCCGATCAGGGGCGGATCACGGCTGGATGTCCTCCAGCATCTCCGTGACCAGCGCCGCGATCGGCGAACGCTCCGAGCGCGTGAGCGTGATGTGAGCGAAGAGCGGATGCCCCTTCAACTTCTCCACCACCGCCACCACGCCGTCGTACCGGCCCACCCGAAGGTTGTCCCGCTGCGCCACGTCGTGGGTGAGCACCACCCGCGAGTTCTGGCCGATCCGGGACAGCACCGTCAGCAGGACGTTGCGTTCCAGCGACTGCGCCTCGTCCACGATCACGAAGGCGTCGTGCAGCGAGCGCCCGCGGATGTGGGTGAGCGGCAGCACCTCCAGCATCCCGCGGGAGATGACCTCCTCGATCACGTCCGGCGTGGTCACCGCGGAGAGGGTGTCGAACACCGCCTGGGCCCAGGGGCCCATCTTCTCCGCCTCGCTGCCCGGGAGGTAGCCCAGTTCCTGCCCGCCCACCGCGTACAGCGGCCGGAAGACCATCACCTTGCGGTGCTGGCCCCGCTCCAGGACCGCTTCCAGGCCCGCGCACAGCGCCAGCGCCGACTTCCCGGTGCCGGCCCGGCCGCCCATCGAGACGATGCCGATCTCCGGGTCCAGCAGGAGGTCCAGCGCGACCCTCTGCTCGGCGCTGCGTCCCCGCAGCCCGAACGCCTCGCGCTCCCCCCGCACCAGCCGCACCCGCCCGTCACCGGTGACCCGGCCCAGCGCCCGGCCGCGCTCCGAGGTGAGCACCAGGCCCGTGTGGACGGGCAGTTCGCCGGCGCCGTCGATGTCCACCGAGGCGTCGTGACCGGCACCGAACAGCGCGTCCACCTGGTCCGCCGGGACGTGCAGCTCGGACATGCCCGTCCAGCCCGAGGTGATCGCCAACTCGGCCCGGTACTCCTCGGCGAGCAGGCCCACCGAGCTGGCCTTGATCCGCAGCGGGAGGTCCTTGGAGACCACCGTGACGTCGTAGCCCTCGGCCTGCAGGTTGCGGGCGACGGCCAGGATGCGGGCGTCGGCCTCACCTCCACCGGCGCGGTAACCGGCCGGCAGTATCGACAGGTCGGAGTGGTTGAGCTCGACGCGGATCGTGCCGCCCAGCTCCCCCACCGGGATCGGCTCGTCGAGCCGGCCGAAGCGGATGCGGTAGTCGTCGAGCAGGCGCAGCGCCTGCCGGGCGAAGTACCCCAGCTCCGGGTGGTGTCGCTTGTCCTCCAGCTCGGTGACCACCACCACGGGGAGCACGACCTCGTGCTCCTCGAAGCGGGTCATGGCGAGAGGGTCCGCCAGGAGCACGCTGGTGTCGAGAACGTACGTGCGCCGGTCTGGTGTCCGGCGGCTCTTGGAACTGACCACGTGGCCTCCAGAGCGGATGACCCTGCGTCATCCGCGGCATGCCGGCCCCCGCTGCCCCGGTGGCCTCGAGGCCGGTCTGGAAGGGAGTATTCCCAGGCGAGCGGCGGTGCATTCGCGCCCCCGGCGAACTGACGGATCATTGCCGGTGAACGTTTGGCCTCGCGAGGGGCTCGGGTAGGCCAGCCCTACGGCGGTCATTCGGCGGGCGGGCCCGCCAACGGACCCCTGTCGGACCCCCGTCGGGGGTCAGAGACCCATTCGGCGCTGACGCTGTTCGTACGCGCGCAGGGCCCGCAGGAAGTCCACCTTGCGGAAGGCCGGCCAGTACGCCTCGCAGAAGTAGAACTCGCTGTGGGCGCTCTGCCAGAGCAGGAATCCGGACAGCCTCTGCTCGCCCGAGGTGCGGATGATGAGGTCCGGGTCGGGCTGGTCGCGGGTGTAGAGGTGCTCGGAGATGTGCTCGACGGTCAGGACCTCGGCCAGCTGTTCGATCGAGGTGCCGCGGCCGGCCTGCTCCTGGAGCAGCGAGCGGACGGCGTCGGCGATCTCGTGCCGGCCGCCGTAGCCGACGGCGACGTTGACGGTGATGCCGTCGATCCCGGCGGTCTGCTCGGCCGCGCGCTTGAGGACGCCGGCGGTGTGCTCGGGCAGCAGGTCCAGGGCGCCGACCGGGTTGACCCGCCAGCGGCGGGCGGCGGCCAGGCCCGTGACGGCCTCCTCGATGATGCCGAGCAGCGGGACGAGCTCGTCGGCCGGGCGGTCGAGGTTGTCGGTGGAGAGCATCCAGAGGGTGACGACCTTGACGTGGGTCTCGTCGCACCAGCCGAGGAACTCGGTGATCTTGTCGGCGCCGCGCTGGTGGCCGTAGGCGGTGGAGCCGCCGGTCGCCTTCGCCCAGCGGCGGTTGCCGTCCAGGATCACGCCGATGTGGTGCGGGGTGCGCGCGAGGTGCACCTCGACGCGGCGGCCGTAGAGCCCGTACATCCCGTCCAGCAGGGTGCGCAGCCCCGGCGTCCGTTCGGCGACATCGCGCAGACCCATGGTTCCCGGCCCCTCCGTGCTTCGTTCAGGTGGTGCGTCTCAGCCCCCGGCGCAGCCTACTCCGGTGGGCAGGCACCCGGTAAAGCCGCAGGTAGCGGTCTGGTCACGGTCCTGTACGGAGTCTGTCCCGGCAGGCGTGTCGGGGGTGTGGCGGGGGCCTGCCGCGGCGCGTGTCGCGCGGCGTGTCGCGGGGCTCCGGAGGGCGTTTGCGCCATGAACACGGAACGGTCTCCGATTCCTTAAGTAATCCGTAAACCGTTCGTCCAATGCTTGACGACCGGCAATGGTCTAGTCCAGCTTGTGACCCAGGACGCAGCGACCCCCGCTCGCCTCACCGGCTCACTCCAGACGCAACGCCCTCCCCCACACGCGGCCGCCGCGCCCCCCACCGCAGCGGCCGCTCCTCCCCCAGGAGCGTCACCCCATGGCCCGTACGCCGAACCAGCCTGCCCACAAGCGCCGGCGCAGCCCCCTCCCGGCCGTCGCGGCCGGTGCCACCGCCCTCGCCATCGCCGGCGGCGGCCTCGCCCTCTTCGCCGGCGGCGCCAGCGCGGCCGTCGGCAACCTGGCCTCCAACGGCGGGTTCGAGAACGGCCTGAGCGGCTGGTCCTGCACCGGTGCCGCGGCCGCCGTCTCCTCCCCGGTCCACTCCGGCACCGGCGCGCTGCAGGCCACCCCCGGCGCGGGCGACACCGGCGAGTGCACCCAGACCATCAGCGTCCTGCCCAACTCCAGCTACACGCTGAGCTCCTGGGTGCAGGGCCCGTACGTCTACCTCGGCGCCCGCGGCACCGGCGGCACCGACCCGTCGACCTGGTCGAACCAGAACAGCTGGAACCAGCTCTCCACCAGCTTCACCACCGGCGCGAACACCACCAGCGTGACCGTCTACCTGCACGGCTGGTACGGGCAGAGCGCGTACGTGGCCGACGACGTCCAGCTGATCGGCCCCGGCGGCACCTCCACGCCGTCCCCGACCGCCACCCCGACCGCCACCGCCACGCCCACGCAGACCGCGACGCCCACTCCCACGGCGACCGCCACCCCGACGGCGACCCCGACCCCCACGGCCACGCCGACCGCCACCCCGACCGGCACCACCCCGCCGGTCACGGGCCTGCCCGCCCACGCGATCACCGGCTACTGGCAGAACTTCGACAACGGCTCGACCGCGCAGCGCCTGAGCGACGTGCAGAGCGCGTACGACATCATCGCGGTCTCCTTCGCCGACGCGGTGCCCACGCAGACCGGCGCGATCAGCTTCACCCTGGACCCGGGCCTGTCCAAGGCGCTCGGCGGCTACACCGACGCGCAGTTCCGCGCCGACATCAAGGCCAAGCAGGCCGCCGGCAAGAAGGTCGTCCTCTCCATCGGCGGCCAGAACGGCGCCATCACGGTGGGCGACGCGACGGCCGGCAACAACTTCGCCAACAGCGCCTACGGGATCATCAAGGACTACGGCTTCGACGGCGTCGACGTCGACCTGGAGAACGGCGTCCAGGCCGGTCCGCTCGGCAACGCGCTGCACGCCCTCCAGGCCAAGGTCGGCCCGGGCTTCATCCTGACGATGGCCCCGGAGACCATCGGGATGTACAGCACCGCGGGCGCGTACTTCCAGCTGGCGCTGAACACCAAGGACATCCTGACCGTCGTCAACACCCAGTTCTACAACTCGGGCGGCATGAACGGCTGCGACGGCAAGGTCTACAACCAGGGCACCATCGACTTCATCACCTCGCAGGTCTGCACCCACATCCAGGGCGGCCTGCGGCCCGACCAGGTCGGCATCGGCGTCCCCGCCTCCTCGCGGGCGGCCGGCGGCGGCTACGTCTCGCCGACCGTGGTGAACAACGCGCTGGACTGCCTGGCCACCGGCAACAACTGCGGCACCTTCGTGCCGCCGGCCAAGTGGCCCACCATCCGGGGCGCGATGACCTGGTCCACCAACTGGGACGCCAACAACGGCAACGCGTTCTCCACCACGGTCGGCCCCTTCGTGCACAAGATGCCGTGAGGTTCCACCCCTGAGCCCAACTCCCCCCGGCGCGCCGCTCCTTGAGGGTGGGGCCTGCGCGCCGGCGGCAGGGCCCGCCGTACCCCACCCGGTACGGCGGGGCCCACCGGGAGGTGGAGTCCGCGCACCGGGCGGCGGCGGGCGAGCGCGGCGGCGGCCCGGACGACGGCCCACAGGCCGGCGAGCACCCCCGCGGCGAACAGCCCGCTCAGCGCCGCCGACCAGCCGTACCAGCCGAGCAGCCCGCCCAGGGCGAAGCCGAGCGGGGAGTCTCCGGGGCCCAACGCGCCCAGCCAGACGGCGAGTTCAAGCACGGCGCCGACCGCCAGCGCGACCAGCAGGCAGCGCGGCAGTGCCTCCGGCCGGCCCTCGGCCACCGCCGCCAGGACCAGTGCGGCGGCCACCCCGGCGATCAGCGGCACGGTCAGCCGGTAGGGCAGCCTCCGCACCCGGGCGTCGACGACGCCGAGCACCACGCCGACGGCGGCGGCCCAGCCCAGCGCCGGCGCCATGGCCGGCAGGCGGTGTGCCGCGTACGCCACCGCGACGGCCACCGCCACGGCCGCCGCCTCCACCGACCAGGGGCCGGAACCGAGGCGCTCCCGGCAGTGCGGGCACCGCCCGGTCGGCGGCAGCAGCCGGAAGCCCCGCCCGCAGGACGGGCAGGCCCTGCACCAGGGTTCGCCCTCCGGCACGGCGAACCTGGCGACCAGGGCGCGCTGCCCCGGGGCCGCCAGGAGAGCGACCAACACCGCCACGACCACGACCGTCACCACGGACGCACCCCTCCTCCACCCGGCTGTCGGCCACATCCTGCCGTGCCGGCAGGGGTGCCGGGCCATGTGCCGTGCGTCTCCTTCTCCACGGGAGGGCGGCAGTGCTCCTCGCATACGCGAGCATTCCGGACATCCTGCGGCCGGTTTGGAAGGCCGCCCGACGCCCCCGCCTGTCGATCCAAGGCCGCCCCGGAGGGGCTGTTCGAGCCCTCGGAAGCCCCCCTTCCGAGACCCGCCGAGCGGACCGTTTGTACCCCTAAAGTAGGCGGACATGCAGGTCATTCAGTCCAGCAAGCTCGCCAACGTCTGCTACGACATCCGCGGCCCGGTACTCGACGAGGCGATGCGGCTGGAGGAGCAGGGCCACCGCATCCTCAAGCTCAACACCGGAAACCCGGCCACCTTCGGCTTCGAGGCGCCCCCGGAGATCCTGCAGGACATCCTGCGCAACCTCGCCAACGCACACGGCTACGGCGACTCCAAGGGCCTGCTCTCCGCGCGGCGCGCCATCGTCATGCACTACGAGGAGCGGGGCCTGCACGGGCTGAGCGTCGACGACGTCTTCCTCGGCAACGGCGTCTCCGAACTGATCCAGCTGGCCATGACCGCACTGCTGGACGACGGCGACGAGGTACTCGTCCCGGCTCCGGACTACCCGCTGTGGACGGCCTCCGTCTCCCTGGCCGGCGGCACCGCCGTGCACTACCGCTGCGACGAGCAGTCCGAGTGGTACCCGGACCTCGCCGACATCGAGGCCAGGATCACCGACCGGACCAGGGCCCTGGTCGTGATCAACCCCAACAACCCCACCGGCGCGGTCTACCCGCGCGAGGTGCTGGAGGGCCTGGCCGAGATCGCCCGCCGCCACCAACTGGTCGTCTACGCCGACGAGATCTACGACAAGATCCTCTACGACGACGCCGTGCACGTCCCGCTGGCCACCCTGGCGCCCGACCTCTTCTGCGTCACCTTCAACGGACTCTCCAAGGCGTACCGCGTCGCGGGCTTCCGCTCCGGCTGGATGGTGCTCTCCGGCGACCGCAGCCGCGCCCGCAGCTACATCGAGGGCCTCACCGTGCTCGCCTCGATGCGCCTGTGCGCCAACATGCCCGCCCAGCACGCGGTGGCCGCCGCACTCGGCGGACGCCAGTCGATCAAGGACCTGCTGCTGCCCGGCGGCCGCCTCCTCGCCTCCCGCGACGCCGCCTACGAGCTGCTCAACCAGATCCCCGGCGTCAGCTGCGTCAAGCCCAAGGGCGCGCTCTACGCCTTCCCCCGGCTCGACCCGAAGGTCCACAAGATCAAGGACGACGCCCAGATGGTCCTTGACCTCCTGCGCTCCCAGCGCATCCTGCTCGTCCAGGGCACCGGCTTCAACTGGCCCGAACCCGACCACTTCCGCCTGGTCACCCTCCCCCGCCCCGAGGAGATCACCGACGCCGTCACCCGCATCGGCGACTTCCTCGGCGGCTACGCGCAGCCGTAGCCGCAGCCGTAGCCGCGGCGGCACTACTCCGGTAGTGGCACTACATGCGTAGTGCCACTACATCCGTAGTAACACTACGGCCGGAGTCCCGGGCCGTGCGGTCTCCTTGGTCGGGGAAAGACCGCCCGGCGGAACTCCGGCCGTCCTGTCGCTCGGCGGGCGCGCGGTTCGTGCCGCGCGTCCGCCTGTGTCTCGTCCGAGGCTCAGGCTCAGCCCAGACGCGCGACGAGGTTCCGGTACTCGTCCCACAGCTCCTTCGGGGTGTGCTCGCCGAACAGCTCCAGGTGGGCCGGCACGAGCGCGGCCTCCTGGCGCCAGATGTCGGCGTCCACGGTGAAGAGCAGGTCGAGGTCCTCCTTGGACAGTTCCAGGTCGCCGAGGTCGAAGCCCTCGACGGTGGGCAGCACGCCGATCGGGGTCTCCACGCCCTCGCCGGTGCCCTGCAGGCGCTCGACGATCCACTTGAGCACGCGGCTGTTCTCGCCGTAGCCGGGCCAGACGAACTTGCCCTCGGCGTTCTTGCGGAACCAGTTGACGTAGTAGATCTTCGGCAGCTTGGCGGCGTCCGCCTCGGCGCCGACCTTGAGCCAGTGGGCGAAGTAGTCGCCCATGTTGTAGCCGCAGAACGGCAGCATCGCGAACGGGTCGCGGCGCAGCTCGCCCACGGTGCCCTCGGCGGCGGCGGTCTTCTCGGAGGCGATGTTGGCGCCGAGGAAGACGCCGTGCTGCCAGTCGAAGGACTCCGTCACCAGCGGGACGGCGGTGGCGCGGCGGCCGCCGAACAGGATCGCCGAGATCGGCACGCCCGCCGGGTCCTCCCACTCCGGGGCGATGGTCGGGCACTGCGCGGCCGGGACGGCGAAGCGGGCGTTCGGGTGGGCGGCCGGGGTGCCGGACTCGGGGGTCCAGTCGTTGCCGCGCCAGTCGGTGAGGTGCGCCGGGGGCTCCTCGGTGAGGCCCTCCCACCACACGTCGCCGTCGTCGGTGAGGGCGACGTTGGTGAACACCGTGTTGCTGTGCAGGGTGTCGATGGCGTTGGCGTTGGTGTCCACGCCGGTGCCGGGGGCGACGCCGAAGAAGCCGGCCTCGGGGTTGATGGCGTAGAGGCGGCCGTCGGCGCCGAAGCGCATCCAGGCGATGTCGTCGCCGATCGTCTCGACCTTCCAGCCCTCGATGGTGGGCTGGAGCATGGCCAGGTTGGTCTTGCCGCAGGCCGAGGGGAAGGCGGCGGTGACGTACTTGGGCTCGCCGCCGGCCGGCGGGGTGAGCTTGAGGATGAGCATGTGCTCGGCCAGCCAGCCCTCGTCGCGGGCCATGGTCGAGGCGATGCGCAGCGCGTAGCACTTCTTGCCGAGCAGGGCGTTGCCGCCGTAGCCCGAGCCGAAGGACCAGATCTCCTTGGTCTCCGGGAAGTGCGAGATGTACTTGGTGGTGTTGCACGGCCACGCCACGTCCGCCTGGCCCTCGGCCAGCGGGGCGCCGACGGTGTGCACGGCCTTGACGAAGTCGCCGTCCTCGCCGAGCTGGTCCAGGACGGCCTGTCCCATGCGGGTCATGACGCGCATGGAGACGGCGACGTAGGCGGAGTCGGTGATCTCGACGCCGTAGGCGGCCAGCGGGGAGCCGACCGGGCCCATCGAGAAGGGCACGACGTACATCGTGCGGCCCTTCATCGAGCCGCGGAACAGGCCCTTCTCGCCCTGGAACAGCTCCCGCATCTCGGCGGGGGCCTTCCAGTTGTTGGTCGGGCCGGCGTCCTTCTCCTGCTCGGAGCAGATGTAGGTGCGGTCCTCCACGCGCGCCACGTCCGTCGGGTCCGAGGCGGCGTAGTAGGAGTTGGGGCGCTTCTCCTCGTTCAGCTTCTTGAAGGTGCCCTGAGCCACCAGAAGGTCCGCGAGGCGCTGGTACTCCTCGTCGGAGCCGTCGCACCACTCGATGCGGTCCGGCTTGGTGAGCTCGGCGATCTCACTCACCCAGGCAAGCAGCTGCTTGTGGCGGGTGGGCGCGGAGGCGCTGAGAGCAGAGATCTCGTACGACACGATCGCTCCTTCACGCCATCTCGGCGAGGAGACGGCGTAGCGGGGGTCTGAGGGTGCTTGCAGCGTAGCTCCGGGGTTCGGGCCCGATTGGGGCGGCGAGGCGAAATTGACGCATCTTTTACTACAGTCAGTATGATTACTGGCCAGTAACAGGGCCTCGGCGGCCGGTCCAGGAGGCTTCGAACATGGCCTCGAATACTCCAAAACGTCCAAGAGTGGCGATCGTCACTTCCGTACGCATCAGTAACCTACGGATGCGTAGGTAGCGGGTAGCATGCTGCGCATGACTGCTGCTGCGCTCTCGGAGAGTGCGCCCACCGAGGCCAAGCCGAAGTGGCGGGGCTGGCTGCACGCCGGAATGTTCCCCGCGACAGTGGCCGCCGGGATCGTCCTGATCTGCCTGGCCGACTCCACGCCCGCCAAGATCGCGTGCGCGATCTACTCGGTCAGCGCCTGGCTGTTGTTCGGGGTCAGCGCGGTGTACCACCGCTTCAACTGGGGCCCGCGCGGTGACGCCGTGCTGCGCCGGCTCGACCACGCGAACATCTTCCTGATCATCGCGGGCACCTACACGCCGTTCACGATGCTGCTGCTCAAGGGCGCCGACCAGCAGGTGCTGCTCTGGGTCGCCTGGGGCGGGGCGCTCGCCGGGATCGCCTTCCGGGTGTTCTGGGTCGGCGCGCCACGCTGGCTCTACACCCCGGTCTACCTGGCGCTGGGCTGGGCCGCCGTCTTCTTCCTGCCGGACTTCCTGCGCACCGGCGGCGTCGCCGTCCTGGTGCTGATGATCGTCGGCGGAGTCCTCTACAGCATCGGCGGCGTGGTGTACGGGCTCAAGCGGCCCAACCCCTCACCGCGCTGGTTCGGCTTCCACGAGGTGTTCCACGCCTTCACCCTCGGCGCCTTCATCGTCCAGTACGTCGGCGTCTCACTGGTGGCGTACAGCACGGCCGGCTGAACCCGGCGCGTTGTGACGGGCGGTCGCACGGTCCACGGACCTGGCGGCCGCCCGTTCCGCCGTCCAGGGCCGCTCGTACGGAGCCCGGCCCGGCGACCTGCGCGGGTACGGAAGCTGCTCGGCCACGCCGGGACCGTCGATGCCCGGCAGGTCCGCTCCGACCTCGGGGAGCACCGCCTCCGCCACGGGCCGCCGCCCGGCCGACGCGGTGCGACCGCGCGCCTGCCGGGCGTCCAGCGCCTCGCGGGCCCGGCGGCAGCGCTCGCAGTGCGCGGCATCGGGGATGCCCCGGGACGGGCGGTGCCCGGCGGGCGAGGGCGAGGGCGACCGGTGCAGCGCCCTCCAGCGGCGGGCCACGTGGACCATGACGAGCAGCACCTCGACGCCCGCGACCGTCAGGACCAGCAGGGCGCCGTTGATCAGATAGGCCGCGACCACGGCCAGCGCGGAGGCCACGACCACCACCCCGCTCCACACCTGGGCACTCGCCCGCCCGTCGTTCCCGTCGTCGGCCACTTCGGCTTCCCCTCTCCCGGCGCCGGGCTCGTGGTCGGCTCCTGCCGCCCCACCCCTTCTCCGCTCTCGGCACGCGTCGGCCAGCACTGACCGATTGCCACATGGTATCTACCGACAGTCACTCGCGGCTGCCCCGGGGCGGCGAACGACAGATCAACGTTGCGTCAATTCCGTGTGCGGAAGCAGCACTTCCAGGACACATCACACTCCGCAGCCGTGCGGTCACTCATATTCACGTGGCGGTCACAATCATTTGAGAGTTACTGTCATTTGACAGAGACTCTCACCAAGGGCCCCGCCACGGAGCCCGCCGAGGCCCGCCGGAGGTCACCCATGTCCACCGCACCGCCCGTGTCCGCCACCGCCGAGGACACCGCCGCCCCCACCGCGAACCCGCGCCGCCGGCTCGCCCTGGTCGCCGTCGCCCTGAGCGCCCTGGTGATCGGCTTCGACATGACGATCATGAACGTCGCCCTGCCCACCCTCGCCGCGGACCTGCACGCCGGCACCGGGCAGCAACAGTGGATCGTCGACGCCTACACCGTCGTCTTCGCCGCCGCGATGCTCCCCGCAGGACTGCTCGGCGACCGCTTCGGCCGCCGCCTCACCCTCACCGTGGGCCTCGCCCTGTTCGGGCTCGCCTCCGTGATCGGCATGCTCGCCGACTCCCCCGGCACCCTCGTCGCCGCCCGGGCCGCGATGGGCCTGGCCGGCGCCCTCGTCATGCCGATGGCCCTGGCCGTCATCCCCGGGCTCTTCCCCGCCGCCGAACAGCGCCGCGCCACCGCGGTCCTGGCCGCCGCGCTCGCCGCCGGAGCCCCGCTCGGCCCCCTCATCGGCGGCCTCCTGCTCCAGCACTTCTGGTGGGGCTCGGTCTTCGCCGTCAACGTCCCGCTGACCGCCGTCGGCATCCTCGCCTGCCTCCTGCTGCTGCCGGAGACCCGCAACCCCGCCGCACCCAGGATCGACCCGCTCGCCACCCTCCTCGCCGCGGGCGGCCTCAGCGCCCTCACCTACGGGATCATCGAGGGCGCCGACCGCGGCTGGGGCGACCCGCTGGTGCTCGCCACCCTCATCGGCTCGGTGCTCGCGCTCACCGCCCTCGTGCTGCGCAGCCGCCGCCAGGACGACCCGATGCTCGACCTCGGCCTGCTCGCCGACCCGACCTTCCGCTGGTCCGCCGTCGCCGCCACCCTGATATCGCTCGTCCTCTTCGGCGCCTTCTTCGTCCTGCCCCTCTACTTCCAGAGCGTGCTGGGCACCGACGCGCTCGGCTCCGGACTGCGGCTCATGCCGATGATGCTCGGCCTGCTGGTCGCCGCCAGGCTCACCGACCGGCTCGTCGACCGGATCGGCGCCCGTACGGTCATCACCGCGGGCCTGGCCATGCTCGGCGCCGCCCTGCTGTTCGGCAGCCGCACCGGCGCCTCGGACGGCTACGGGCGCACCGTGATCTGGCTGGTCGTCCTCGGCTTCGGCATGGGCCTGTCCCTGATCACCGCCCAGGCCACCGCCCTGGTCACCCTGCCGCCCGCCCGCGCCGGCGTCGGCTCCGGTCTGCTCCAGACCCTGCGCCAGGTCGGCGGCGCCATCGGCATCGCCGCCTTCGGCAGCCTGCTGGCCGGGGCCTACCGGGGCGCGCTCGACACCGGCGGACTGGCCGCCGACGCCGCACACCGGGCCGGCGGCTCGGTGGTCGCCGCCGACGCCCTCGCCCGTACCACCGGACAGCCCGCGCTCAGCACCTCCGCGCACGCGGCGTACGTCCACGGCATGGGGCTGGTACTGCTCGTCGCCGGGGTGCTCGCGGTGCTCTCCGCGCTCCTGGTCGCGGCCCGGATGCCCGCCGCGGGGGCTCCAGCCGCCGCGGCGGATCGCCGATAATCAAGGGCATGACTACCGAGCAGCCGACCGCGGCCCTCCCGGACGCCCCGACCGACGAGGTCCAGGCCATGCTGGAGGCGCCGCTGTCGCTGCGCGAGCGCAAGAAGCTCAAGACCCGCCAGACCATCCGCCGCGAGGCGTACCGGCTCTTCTCCGCCCAGGGCTTCGACAGCACCACCGTCGAACAGATCGCCGCCGCCGCCGAGGTCTCCCCCTCCACCTTCTTCCGGTACTTCGCCACCAAGGAGGACCTCGTCCTCACCGACGAGTACGACCCGGCGATCCTCGCCGCCGTACTCCAGCGCCCGGCCGGCGAGCCCTTCCTGGAGTCCTGCCGGGCGGCGCTGCTCGGCATGATCCGGCACCTGCGCGAACACGACCGGGAGGAACTGTTCGCCCGGATGCGGCTGGTCCACGAGGTGCCCTCGCTGCGCGCCGGGCTGCACCGGGCGAACGACAGCCCGCAGCAGCTGTTCCTCGCCGTGCTCACCAGGCGGGCGGGCGTCGAGGAGCCGACGTACGACATGCGCGTCGCCGCCGCCGTCCTCGGCGCCGCCACCACCGAGGCGGTGATGCGGTGGGCGGAGAGCGACGGGCGGGAGGACATCACCGACCTCGTCGACCGGGCCTTCGAGCTGCTGACCAGCGCGTTCGCGGGGCTGTGACGGGAGCGGCGGGGCCCCCGGGCGAGGGCCCCGCCGCCGCGTTGCTGAGTCAGCGGGCGGTGCGGCGCCGCCGCAGCACCGCGCCCGTGCCCGCCAGAGCGGTGACGCCCAGCGCCGCGGCCGCCGTCACGGCCGGGAGCGGCGAGCCTCCGCCCGCCCGCGTGTCCGCCTCTGCCGCCCGGGCGACGTCGTACCCGCCGCCCTCGCCGGCCCGGTCGTACGCCGAGCCGGGCAGCTTGTCGCCGTACCGCTGGTGCACCAGCTTCTGGTACGCCGTCAGCGACACCCCGCCCGCGCCGACCGAGCGCCGGGCCTCGTCGTCCAGCGGCAGCACCCGCCCGTCGCGCAGCACGTACCAGGCGTTGATCTGCGGTTCGCGGAAGGCCGTACCGCCGCCGCTCGCCGCCTTCGCCGCGTAGTCGCTCTCGTCGCCGCCGGAGGCGATGTTCACCACCCGCCAGGCGCCGCCCTGGCGGACGGTCCAGACCGAGGCGCTCTGCCCGTCCGCCCCGACCACCTTGCTCGCGGTGAACTCCGCCTTGGCCACCGGCGCGCCCGGGGTGCCCGCGACGAAGCCCGCGTCCAGGGTGTAGACCGGCACGGTGTCCCCGGCCAGGCGGGGCGCGGAGGCACTGGCCGCGCTCGCCTCCTCGGCCGCGCCGATGGTGAGTTGCTGCGTCGGCGGGACGCCCTTGCGGGCGAAGAAGTGGCCCACCTGGTCCAGGACGGCAGGGTCCTGGACGGCTCCCCGCGCCTGCGCCAGCTCGGCGGCGGGCACGGGCGCCGGGGCTCCGGCGGGCTGGTCGGCGTGCGCGGCGGGGGCCGCCACCGCCAGGCCGAGACCGGCGGTGAGCAGGGCGGCCGCGGCGGCCCGGAGGATGCGCTGGGAGTCGGTCATGGTCGCCACCTCACGCGCCGATCCGGTAGAGGGAGTGGGTCCAGGAGAACGTGCTGTTGTTGACGTAGTACCAGTAGTCGCCCCAGTTGTAGCGGTAGTTGGACGGCCACGGGTCGCCCCAGTAGACCCAGTTGTTGCCGGTGTCGTACCCGTACACGACGTGCATGTGCCCGCCGCCCGAGCTCCACTGGATGCGGGTCTCGATCGGGCGGTTCGCGTCCACCTCGGCCTGGACGGTGGCGTAGCGCAGGTAGCCGCTGACGTACGAGCCCGGGGCGATGCCCACCCAGTCCAGGCCGTTCTGCACATCGGCCAGCGATGCCTGGCTGTTGGGGCAGGAGGAGTCGACCGAGCGGCCGAAGGCGGCGTTGCAGAACTGGTTCTGGCTGTAGTTGTAGCCGAACCAGGTGGCGATCGTGTTGCCGCTCGCCGCCCAGCACCAGTTGGTCTGCTGTTGCTGCTGCATGCTGATGTTGAGCTTCTTGTACGTGCCGGCCAGGTCGGCCGTGCTGCCCGGCGCGGCGGCCTGGCGCACGTGCGCCGGAGCGGCGGCGGTCGCGGGCGCGGCGACGGCGGGGGTGCAGACGGCGGCGGTGAGAGCCGGGCCCAGGACGCCCAGGGTGAGCAGGGCGACCGCGCGGCGCGGCCGTATCCGCGGAATCCGCGGAAGTGGAACTGGCATGGGGGATGCCTCCTTGCACCAGCGGAGCGAGGTGCGATGTGGGGGTGTGGGGGTGCGGTCCGGGATCGTGGGGGTGCGGTCCGGATCGCGCCACGAGCATCGCGCCGCCCTCGCGAGGTGGTCAACGGGCCTCGGAGGCACCGAAGTTCGGGTGTGAACGAGCGGCCACAGGTGTGAACACCGCCCGGAAAACCCCCGCGTGGAGCGCCGGGACCGGTGACAAACCACCGCCCTGATGTGAATATTCACGGTCAAAACCCGGAACGCCCGCGTCCCCCGCTCCGCGCCAGGAGGCAGCCATCCGCCGCAGCGACCCCGCCGACCTCGCCGCCGCCCTGCGCACCGGCCCCTTCCACCTCGCCCTGCGCACAGCCATCACCACCCGCGGCCTCGCCCTCCACCGCCTGCGCCGCCACCTCGCCCTGCGCGGCGTCAACGTCGGCCTCACCAGCCTCAGTTACTGGCAGCAGGGGCACCGCCGCCCCGAACGCCCCGAATCCCTGCGGGCCGTCGCCGCCCTCGAGGACGTCCTCGAACTGCCCCCGCACTCCCTCACCCGGCTCCTCGGCCCCCGCCGCACCGCCGACACCGCCCCCGCCGGCCCGCCCGTACGCCCCTACCGCGACCTCATCGCCCCCGCCACCGCCGTCGACGACCTGCTCGCCGCCCTCTCCGGCCCCCGCGACACGGGCCTGCACACCCTCACCCACATCGAACGCATCCGCATCGGCCCCGACCGCCGCCTCACCCGCCGCGACTCCCAACACGCCCTCCGCGCCCACCGCGACGGCATCGACCGCTACCTCGCCCTCTACCAGGGCGACCCGGGCAGCGACATCACCCGCGTCGGCGTCCGCGCCGAGGAGAACTGCCGCCCCGGCCGCATCCGCCGCGACCAGGCCAACCACCTCCTCGCCGCCGAACTCCTCCTCGACCGCCGCCTCCGCGCCGGCGACACCCACCTCCTCGGCTACGGCTTCGACGACTCCCCCGCCCCCGACCCCAGCTGCGAGTACGTCCGCGGCTTCAACTCCGGCGCCGCCCAGTACGTCCTCCAGGTCACCTTCCACCCCACCGCCCTGCCCGTCCGCTGCCACCGCTTCGCCCTCCGCTCCCCCGGCGAACCCCCCTACGAAACTGAGGAGTTGACCCTCGACGGCCACCACTGCGTCCACCTCGTCGCCACCGCCCTGCGCCCCTGCCTCCTGGGCATCGGCTGGGACTGGGAGTAGCCGGCTCAGGCCGACCAGTACGGGTCGTCGACGGCGATCGTCACCGAGCGGTGGGTGTCGGCGTCGTAGGTCGTCGCGGGCAGGCCGAGCGGCGGCTCGGGCACGCCCGGCCGGTACCGCACGTCGCCCAGATCCGCGACGAACCAGACCAGGTACGTGCCCAGCCTCTCGTCCGCGTGGAGCGTCAGGAGCATCCCGTCGCCGTCCAGGCATCCGAAGCCCACCGGAAACCCGGTCCTGTCGCCCGGCTCGTGCCTGTCCGTCACGTGGCACCCCCGGCCGTTCCAGGTCAGGGCGACCTGGTCCATCAACTGCGGCAGCTTGGCGGGAGAGATCCTGGTCGCCGCGTACATCCCGCCCGATACGGAGGAGCGCACGCTGTGCTCGCCGTCGTAGAGGTCAGGGTCCCGAGCCACCTGGTAGTTACCGGACGCGTACGTCAGCAGAGGCGATATCCCGTCCACGGTCGCCCGAAGGGCGCCGTCGATCCGCTCCCGCGCCTGGCCGGCGCTGAACCGCACCTTCGCCCGGTCCCCCATCCCGGCGAAGAAGTAGCTGTTCTCGTACAGCACCACCACGGCGATCACGCACATCACGGCCACCGCCGGCACGACCACCGGCAGACGCACCCTCACCTGCGGTCCACCCGCTGGACGTCGCCGCCGTGTCCGGTGACCACCGCGGCGATGTTGCCCAGCGAGGGGCCGCCGTTCTCCGGGGTGAGGTACTTGGTGTGCGCGCCGTACATGGGGCTGGCCGCCGCACTCCAGTCGTCGACGGAGAAGCGGGTGGCCCCGAAGGTCCTGCTGGCCGGGTCCGTCCCGTACCAGGTCCCGTCCGGGTCGAAGGCCAGGTGCTGGGCCACCGCGACGGCGGTCCCGAAGGTCGTGGCGTTCCTCAGGTCGTCGTACGAGGGCAGATGGGTCACCGGGTCGTCCGCCGCCGCGCCGACCCACACATGGCCTGGCATCTTCAGGTCGGACGCCTTGTGCGTGCCGACGCCCGGGCTGCCGAGGAAGACCACGTCGTCCGGCGGCGCGTAGGACGGATCGTGGACCGTGAGCCTCGTGGCGAGGCCCGTCACGAGCGACCCGTAGCTGTGCCCGATGGAGGTGATGTGCGGCGGCGCGCCGCCTTCGTGGCTCGCCCGCAGCCCGGTGAGGAACCTCGCGTAGTCGGGGGCGCCCTTGGCCGCCGCTTCGCCGGAGGCCGCCGTCGGGTCGGCGTCGGGGGCGTCGTAGCCCAGCCAGACGACGGACGCGACCGAGCCGCCGGGCTTCTTCCTGCGGTCCGCCTCGCGCCACAGGTTCAGCGTGTTCTCCGACTCGTTGGTGCCGGGTTGGTACGGCTCCCCCTTCGGGCCCAGCGAATAGGGGGTGGAGGTGATCCCGGGGACGTAGGCGGAGACGTCCGTGGCGGTGTCGGGGTTGCCGAAGGAGATGACCGCCCGCCCGTTGCCCTCGGTGCTGACGCCGAGCAGGTACGCGAGCGGCTGAGTGGCCGGGTTCGCCCGGTTGTCCTCGAGCCGCAGTTGGATCGCCCGGAGCCTCTTGTACTCCTCCGATTCCTTCTTCCCCTCGTCCCAGAGCTGATTGAGACGGGAGTTCAGATACGTCCGGTTCAGCTGGTCCCGCTCCTGCGCCGGAATGCCGTCCAGATTCCGGATCGCGTCCGCGTGCTGCTTCCGGAACCACTCCTGCCCCTGCGGGTCCAGGCTCCTCCACCAGGCGTTGACCTCCGTCGGGGTCGCCTTCTCCTCCGGCATGTCCTTCTTCCAGGGCTCGTGGCCCGTGGCGTTCGCCGCCGCCAGGTCCATCTCGGCGGCGATGCCCAGGCCGTTCCCGGTGTCGGCGTGCTTGGTGTAGGTGGTGAGCAGCGCCGCCAGTTGCCGGTCTGCCTCCGTCGCCTCGGTGAGTGCGGCGACGATCCGCTTGTTGATCTCCTCGGCCGCCGCCCGCTGCTTGTCCTCCCAGCCCGGGGCCGTGTACGCGCTCGTCGACGGCAGCCAGGACACCGCACCGGAGTCACCCACGGAGAAGCCCTTGGCCGCCGCGTCGTCGAGCGCCTTCCGGAGCTTCGACTGGGCCAGCGCGAAGAGGTCGGCGTAGTCGCGCAGGTTCTTGCCGATGGCCGTCATCTCCAGATCGGCCCCGTGCAGCTTCTTGCTGGTGGCGTAGATGATCGGAGCGGCGGCCCGGGCCGCCTCGCCCGTCCAGTAGAGGTCGCGCACCGGGAGGGCGGTGCCCTTCCTCCAGTCCTCGACGTGCTGGGTGAACGCCCTGTGCAGCGCGTCGTAGGCGTCCGCCGCAGTGATCAGATGCGCCAGGTCGGCGTTCTTCAGACTCGCCAGATCCACCTGCCCCCACCCCCCATAGATCCTGACTGTCCGTCAATCTCCTTGCTGCCTGCCGCTACCGTAGCGTCCACATCCGACGCGAACAGGCCAAGGAGGAGATCGATGGCGGGCGAGACCGGGTTCATGGCCAAGCCGGACGACTTGAAGGCGGCCGGGAACAACGCGGTGACGGTCGGCGGGAGGATCCCGGACGAGACGGCGAAGCTGGCCGAGCCGACCACGGGGGCGGTCGCGAGCCTGGCCGGCTGGCAGAGTGCGGCTCCTCTGCAGAACTGCGGTGCCGCGTGGAAGAAGTTGCTCGACCGGCTCGCGAACGACATGAAGGGCGTGGGCGGCAACCTGATCAACTGCGCCGACAACTACCAGCGCGGCGACACGCTTCCGATGCCGCCCACGCCCACCGTCACCGTCCCCGACCCTTTCAAGACGAAGCTCATCGGCGGCAAGCCGCTCGAGAGCGACGCGTAACTCCCTTACGGCGCCGTGAAGTCGACGACCAGGCAGTCCTCCACCGGCAGGTAGCCGATCTGCTGGTAGATGGAGTTGCTGGTCGGGTTGGCCAGGTCGGTGTAGAGGAGCACCTCCTGGGCGCCCTGGGTGAGGACGTGGGCGGAGGCTGCGGCGGTGGCGGCGGTGGCGTAGCCGCGGCCGCGGAGGGGGGCGGGGGTGTAGACGGGGCCGATGCGGGACATGCCGGCGAGGATCGGGCTGGCGCCGGCGAGGGCGACGGGCGTGCCGTCGTCCTCCCAGAGGTGGAGGCCGCCGCCGGCGATGCGGTCGTCGACGGCCTTGGGGATGTCCATCGGCGGGACGTCGACCTCGGCCAGGAACTCCGCGTACCAGCGGATGGCGAGGTCGCGGTCGGCCGGGGCGGCGAGGCGGTGGCGGCCGGTGGGCGGGTGCGTGGGGTCGGTCAGGCGGCCGAGCCGGTAGAGCCGTTCCTCGACGCGGACGGTCCGGGTGGTGCCGGTGGCGGCGGTCCAGGCGTCGGCGAAGGCGCGGACGGCCGCGGCGCCGCCGCCGACTCCGGTCAGTTCGGTGAACCCGGGCCCGGCGGCGGCCAGTCGGGTGGCGAGGTCGGCGGCGGCCGCCTCCGTCATGGACGAGAGCCGTGGGGCGAAGGGCGGTGTCTGGAGGAAGGCGGCCTCGACCGGTCCGTCCACCTCGGGGCGCCACCAGCCGAACACGGGCGGCTCGCCGAAGATTTCGAGGCCGGCCACGGCGAGCCGGTGGCTGATGGTGAGCAGCACGGTGTTCTCGGCGGGCCGGGCGGCGAGGAAGGCTCCGGCTTCGGCGCGGAAGTCGTCGAGGGAGGTGGAGAGTGTCCAAGTCATGGCCCATCCTCACCGCCTCGGACGACCTCCGCCAACACATATTTACGCGACGACCACCCCGAGCCGCGCCCCCAGCTCCGCCGGGTCGGTGGTCGGTCGGTCGCAGGCGAAGTGCCGGCAGACGTACGCGGCGGAGGCCCCGTCGACGAGCGGCCGGTCGGCCAGCAGCGGCACCTCCCCGTCGGCCGGGGTCCCGACCGCGAGGACGGCCCCGGGGGCCGTGGCGAGCAGCGCCGCCCGGCGCAGTGCGGCGCGGGCCGGGTCGCCGTCCGGTCCGACGACGGCGATCTCGCGCGGCCCGTCGATCAGGGCCTCGGCGACGGCGAGGCCCCAGCCGATGAAGCGGGGTGCCCGGGCGGCGAGGGCGCCGACGACGCCGAGGGCGCGTTCGGCGGCGGTGCGGTGGCGCTCGGAGCCGGTGTACGCGGCATAGCCGAGCAGTGCCCCGGCGGCGGCGGTCCAGCCGGAGGGGGTGGCGTTGTCGGTCGGGTCCTGCGGGCGGCGGATGAGTTCCTCGGCGTCGTCGGCGGTGTCGTAGAGCGCGCCGGAGGTCTCGTCGGTGAAGTGCTTGAGCACGGTGTCGAGGAGTCCGCCGGCGAGTTGGAGCCACTCGGGCGAGCCGGTGACGGCGTACAGGGCGAGGAAGCCCTCGGCGGTGTCGGCGTAGTCCTCGAGGACGCCGGCGTTGGCGCCGGGCCTGCCGTCGCGGGAGGTGCGCAGGAGCCGCCCGTCGGGGGTGAGGTGGACGGCGAGGAGCAGGTCGGCGGCGCGTTCGGCGGCCTCGACGAGGTCGGGGCGTTCCAGCAGGGCGCCGGTCTCGGCGAGGGCGGCGATGGCGAGGCCGTTCCAGGCGGCGACGACCTTGTCGTCCCGGGCGGGTGCGGGCCGGGTGGCGCGGGCCTCCAGCATCCGCCCCCGGATCTCCTCGAACTCTGTGAAGTCCTCGGGTTCGGCGAGGAGTTGGAGGACCGAGGTGCCGTGTTCGAAGGTGCCCTCGGCGGTCACGGTGAACAGCCGGGCGGCGGTGGCGGCGTCGGCGGGCCCGAGGAGGTCGACGAGTTGGCCGGGTTCCCAGACGTAGTACGCGCCTTCGGCGGAGGCGCCGGTCTCCTCGTCGAGGCTGTCGGCGTCCAGTGCGGAGGCGAACGCGCCTTCGGGGGTGCGCAGTTCGCGCAGCAGGAAGTCCGCGGTGGAGAGGGCGACCCGGCGTGCGAGCTCGGAGCCGGTGGAGCGCCACAGGTGCAGGTAGGCGCGCAGCAGGAGCGCGTTGTCGTACAGCATCTTCTCGAAGTGCGGCACCACCCAGGCGGCGTCCACCGAGTAGCGGGCGAAGCCGCCGCCGAGCTGGTCGTGCAGGCCCCCGCGGGCCATCGCCTCGCCGGTGCGCGCCGCCATCTCCAGTGCCGCCTCGGAGCCGGTCCTGGCGTGGTGGCGCAGCAGGAACTCGATGACCATGGCCGGCGGGAACTTGGGCGCTCCGCCGAAGCCGCCGCCCCGCTGGTCGAACTCGCGGCTGAGGGTGACGAGCGCCTGGTGCAGGTCGGCCTCGCCGGGCGGCCGGTGCGCGCCCGCCGCGTAGACGCCGGCCCGCTCGGCCAGGTCGGCCCTGATCCGCGCGGCGACCTCGCCGACCTCCTCGCGCCGCTCCCGCCAGGCGGCGTCCACGCCTTCCAGCACCTGCCGGAAGGAGGGCATCCCGTGCCGGGGCTCCGGCGGGAAGTACGTGCCGAAGTAGAACGGCTCCTTGTCGGGCGTGAGGAACACCGTCATCGGCCACCCGCCCTGCCCGGTGGCGGCCTGCACGGCCTCCATGTACACGGCGTCGACGTCGGGCCGCTCCTCGCGGTCCACCTTGACGGCGACGAACCGCTCGTTGAGGTACCCGGCGAGCCCTTCGTTCTCGAACGATTCGTGGGCCATGACATGACACCAGTGACACGCGGCGTAACCGACCGACAGCAGAACGGGTACGCCGCGGCGGCGGGCCTCCTCGAAGGCGTCGGCCTCCCAGGGCCACCAGTCGACCGGGTTGTCGGCGTGCTGCAGCAGGTAGGGCGAGGTCGCGTCCGCGAGACGGTTCGGCATGCCCCCATCCTGGCCCATCGGGGCCGGGGCGGGGGCGGTGACTCACTCCTTGGGAGCTTCGGGCTCCTCCGTGAAGTCGACCTTCTTGAACTGGCGGTTCATCGACTTGGCCAGGAACCAGGTGGCCACGCCGAGGGCGGCGAAGACGACGAAGCCGAGGAGACCGGGGGTGACCTTGGCGTCGTCGACGGCGAGGTCGGCGGCGAGGTGGACGAGGTTCACGGGGGCGCTCATATCTCTATGGTGGCCCGGCTCACGGGGAGCCGGGCCGTCGGGGGGTGGTTCAGTCGCGCGTGTCGCCCGCGGCCGAGGCCGCCTGGGCGGGGGTGCGCAGTCCGGCGAACAGGTCGTCCTCCGGGAGGTCCACATCGATCAGGGTACGGGCGAGCTCGTAGTCCTCGGTGGGCCAGACCTCGCGCTGGACGTCCAGCGGCACGCGGAACCACGGGCCGTCGGGGTCGATCTGGGTGGCGTGGGCGATGAGCGCGCGGTCGCGGGTCTCGAACCAGTCGTCGCAGCGCACCTGGGTGGTGATCTCGCGCTCCTTGCGGCCGCTCTTCTCCCACCCGGCGATCCACTCGCCGTACGGGGAGTCGTGGCCGTTGTCGGTGAGGTACTGGTGCAGGGCGCGGATGCGGCCCATCGGGAAGCCGTGGTTGTAGTAGAGCTTCAGCGGCTGCCAGGGTTCGCCGGCCTCCGGGTAGGCGTCCGGGTCACCGGCGGCGTCGAAGGCCAGCATGGTGATCTTGTGGGTCATGATGTGGTCCGGGTGCGGGTAGCCGCCGTTCTCGTCGTAGGTCGTGATGACCTGCGGCTTGAACTCGCGGATCAGCCGGACCAGGGGCTCGGCGGCCTCCTTGACGTCCTGGAGGGCGAAGCAGCCCTCGGGAAGCGGGGGGAGCGGGTCCCCCTCGGGCAGGCCGGAGTCCACGAATCCGAGCCATGCCTGGCCGACGCCGAGGATGGCACGCGCCTCGTCCATCTCCTTGCGCCGGACCTCGTGGATGTTCTCCTCGACGTACGGGTCCCCCTGGAGCTTGGGGTTGAGAACCGACCCGCGCTCACCCCCCGTGCAGGTGGCCACGAGTACGTCCACACCCTGGTCGACGTACATGGCCATGGTGGCCGCGCCCTTGCTGGACTCGTCGTCCGGGTGGGCGTGCACCGCCATCAGTCGCAACTGCTCAGTCAACGCCTTGCGTTCCTTCCACATCGTCGGGCGTTCCGCGAAGACCGGACTGCCCACCGTACGAACCGCTCGGTTCGGGGCTCCGCCACCGCGGGACCGGGCGCGTTCGGACCTCGCCGACGCGGCCGGACCCCGCCCCCGCCGGACCGGCTACGGGCGTGCCCCTCCTATAGTGACGGACTGGAGGACCGTCGCATTCCCCCGCACCACCCGCGCGGCCCCTCATCCAGGAGAGGACGGCGTCCGATGACCGCAGACACCACCACCGCGCGGCTGCCCGAGGGCCGCTACGGCAGGCGCGGCGACGGCGACTCCGACCGTCGGCTCAAGGTGGTCGGCGCGGTGTGCGGCGTGCTGGGCCTGGGCCTGATCGCGTGGATGGGCGGCTCCTACCTGCTGCGGGAGTCGAAGATCAACGGCTCGGTGCCGACGTTCCAGGTGCTCTCCGACTCCGAGGTCCAGCTGCACCTGACCGTGCGCAAGGGCGAGGGCCAGGCCGGCAGCTGCACGGTGCGCTCGCAGGGCGACGACCACGCGGTGGTCGGGGTGGCCGACTTCCCCGTCCCGGCGGCCGGGAAGACGTACGAGGCGACGGTGACCCTGCGCACCACCGCCCGGGGCACCACCGCCGAGCTGCTGGGCTGCACACCCGCCAAGTAGGGCGCATATTCGATCCGGGGAGCGGGCATCCGTACTTCGTCCCGTACCCGGTTCCCGTACACCGTGGCGTAACGCCACCGTCAACGCCGCGCCAACGACTCTCCCGCTTGTCGGCAGGACT
The DNA here is from genome assembly GCF_000720635.1 of Streptomyces sp. NRRL WC-3742. Classification (GTDB taxonomy): domain Bacteria; phylum Actinomycetota; class Actinomycetes; order Streptomycetales; family Streptomycetaceae; genus Kitasatospora. The sequence continues at coordinate 58,555 of NZ_JOCF01000074.1, forward strand.
TGTTAGGCTCGTGGTTTCGCCCCTTCCGCACCGGATGGTACGGGAGCGGGCGTTGCTTTGTAGTTGAGACCGAAATCATCGTCGACCCTTGCTGACGACTCACACCCTCAGCACAGCCCCCAGCACCTACGAGGAGCACCTGTGACCCAGACCAGTGAGAACGTGACCTGGCTCACTCAGGCCGGCTACGACCAGCTCAAGGCCGAGCTGGACCATCTGACCGGACCCTGGCGCATCGAGATCGCCGAGAAGATCGAGGCGGCTCGTGAGGAGGGCGACCTCAAGGAGAACGCCGGCTACCACGCCGCGAAGGAGGAGCAGGGCAAGACCGAGCTGCGCATCCGCCAGCTGACCCAGCTCCTGGAGCGCGCCAAGGTCGGCGAGGCCCCGGCCGACTCGGGCGTCGTCGCGCCGGGCATGGTCGTCACGGTCGCCTTCGACGGCGACGAGGACGACCTGATGGAGTTCCTGCTCGCCTCCCGCGAGGTCGCCGGCTCCGACACGCTGGACGTCTACTCGCCGCAGTCCCCGCTGGGCCGCGCGATCGACGGCAAGAAGATCGGCGACGAGGCCACCTACGACCTGCCCAACGGCAAGCCGGCCATGGTGAAGATCGTCAAGGTCGTGCCGCACGCCGGCTGATCGACCCCCGAGGACGTACGTATGAGGGCGGCCGCCGAGTCACGTGACTCGGCGGCCGCCCTCATACGTACGTCCTGCGGGCCGGTTCAGCCCGCAGCCGAGCGGTACTTGCGCACCGACAGCCAGGAGAACACCGCCGTGATCACCACCGACCACAGCACCGACACCAGCACCGCGTGCTGCATCGGCCAGGCGCTGTCCGCCGGACCGACCTGGTTGCCGAACAGCTCCCGGCACGCCTGGACGGTGGCGCTGAACGGGTTCCAGTAGGCCACGGCCTGCAGCCAGCCCGGCATCGAGCTGACCGGCACGAACGCGTTGGACACGAAGGTCAGCGGGAACAGCCAGATCAGCCCCGCCGAGGTGGCCGCCTCGGGGCTGCGCACCGACAGCCCGATCAGCGCGCCGATCCAGGAGAAGGCGTAGCCGAGCAGGAGCAGCAGCCCGAAGGCGCCGAGCGCCTTGGGTACCCCGTCGTGGATGCGCCAGCCGACCAGCAGGGCCACCAGCGCCAGCACGACGAGGGTGAACGCCGTCTGGCACAGGTCGGCCAGGGTGCGCCCGGCCAGCACCGCCGAGCGCGCCATCGGCAGCGAGCGGAACCGGTCGACCAGGCCCTTGGTCATGTCCTCGGCGATGCCGGCCGAGGCGCCCGCGACGGCGAAGGTGACGGTCTGGGCGAAGATGCCGGCCATCAGGAACTGGATGTAGGTGTGGGAGCTGGAGCTCGCCCCGGGAATCCGGATCGCCCCGCCCATCACGTAGGAGAACAGCAGCACGAACATGACCGGCTGCATCAGCCCGAAGATCACGATCTCGGGGATGCGGGTCATCCGGCGCAGGTTGCGCTTCGCCACGACCCAGGAGTCGTGCGCCATGGCGGCCGCGCCCTGACGCGGGGCGGGCATGGCCCCGCCGATGGCGTGCGCGGTGGAGGTGCCGGTCCCGACGCTCATCTCAGCGCTCCTTTCCGGCCGTGACGGCCTGCTGCTCGTCCGGTCCGCCGCCGTCGCCGCCGCCGCCGTCTTCGTCGGGGGCCTGCCGGCCGCGGCGGGCGCCCTTGCCGTCGGCCCCGGCGCCGTTCTCCTCCTCGGCCGTCTCGGCGAGGTGGCCGGTGAGGGTGAGGAAGACGTCGTCCAGGGTGGGCCGGCGAAGCCCGATGTCGTCGATCTCGACGCCGCGCGCGTCCAGTTCGCGGATGGCGGCGGCGAGCACCCGGGCGCCGCCGCTGACCGGGACGGTGATGCGGCGGGTGTTCCTCTCGACGGCGGGCTCGCCCAGCGCGTACCCGCCGAGGGCGGCGACCGCGTCGGCGATCATGCCGGGCTCGTGCACCACGACCTCGATCCGCTCGCCGCCGATCTGCGCCTTGAGGTGGTCGGCGGTGCCCCGGGCGATCACCTTGCCGTGGTCGACCACGGCGATGTCGTGGGCGAGCCGGTCGGCCTCCTCCAGGTACTGGGTGGTGAGCAGCAGCGTGGTGCCCTGCTCGACGAGGGTCTCGATGACCTCCCACAGCGCCAGCCGGTTGCGCGGGTCGAGGCCCGTGGTCGGCTCGTCGAGGAACATCACGGGCGGGCGGACGACCAGTGCGGCGGCGAGGTCGAGGCGCCGGCGCATGCCGCCGGAGTACGTCTTGGCGGTGCGGTCCTTGGCCTCGGTGAGGTTGAACCACTCCAGCAGTTCCAGTGCGCGGGCCTTCGCCGCCCGGGTGCTCATCTGGTAGAGCTCGCCGACCATGGTGAGGTTCTCGAAGCCCGTCAGGTACTCGTCGACGGCCGCGTACTGGCCGGAGAGGCCGATCAGGCTGCGGACCTGGTTGGGGTGCTTGAGGACGTCGACCCCGGCGACCACCGCGCGGCCGGAGTCTGGGCGCAGCAGGGTGGTGAGGACGCGCACGGTGGTGGTCTTCCCGGCTCCGTTCGGGCCGAGCAGCCCGAGCACCGTGCCCTCGGGGACGTCCAGGCTGACGCCGTCCAGGGCTCGTACGTCGCCGAAGGTCTTCACCAGATTCTCGGCTTGGATGGCTGGCGCCATGACCTGCCTCATCTCATCGGACATATGGAGCGATCTGTCCCACTCTGCCCCGTTTGCGGGCATGCGGGCGACTCGGTTCTCACCCGCCGGACACAGAACGCGATGTATCGCGAGTGTGGCAACTCGCGATACATCGCGTCAAGGGAGATACGAGCGGAACGGCTTTCAGCTCGAGACCACGTACCCCGCCTCCCGCAGTTCGCCGGTCACAGCCGCGCAGTGCTCGGGCCCCTTGGTCTCCAGGTGCAGGTCCACCTCGACCTCGGTCAGCCCCAGCCGCGGGTCGATCCGCACGTGCGCCACGTCCAGCACGTTGGCGTCCACCCGCGTCAGCACCCCCAGCAGGTCCGCCAGCGCGCCGGGCTTGTCCGCCAGGCGCACCCGCAGCGACAGGTACCGCCCGGCCGCCGCCAGCCCGTGCCGCAGCACCCGCTGCATCAGCTGCGGGTCGATGTTGCCGCCGGAGAGCACCGCCACCACCGGTCCCTCGAAGGACTCCGGCTGCTCCAGCAGCGCCGCGATCGGCGCCGCGCCCGCCGGCTCGACCACCAGCTTGAGCCGCTCCAGGCCGAGCAGCAGGGCCCGGGAGAGCGCGTCCTCGGAGACGGTGCGGATGCCGTCCGCGAGGGTGTTGACCACCTCGAACGGGATGTCCCCGGGGCGCCCGACCATGATCCCGTCCGCCATCGTGGCGAAGGACTCCAGCGACACCGGCCGCCCGGCCGCCAGCGAGGGCGGGTACGCGGCCGCGCCCGCCGCCTGCACGCCGATCACCCGTACGTCCGGCCGCAGCGGCTTGACGGCCGCCGCGATCCCGGCGAGCAGCCCGCCGCCGCCCACGCCGACCAGGACGGTTCGCACCTCGGGGCACTGCTCCAGGATCTCCAGGCCCACGGTCGCCTGGCCGGTCACCACGTCCCAGTGGTCGAAGGGGTGGATGAACACCGCGCCCGTCGCGTCCGCGTAGCGCCGCGCGGCCTGCAGCGCCTCGTCGACGTTGGCGCCGTGCAGCCGCACCTCCGCGCCGTACTCCCGGGTGGCCGCGACCTTGGGCAGCGGGGCCGCGACGGGCATGAACACCGTCGAGCGCACCCCCAGCAGCGAGGCCGCCAGCGCCACGCCCTGCGCGTGGTTGCCCGCGCTCGCGGCCACCACCCCGCCGGCCCGCTGCACGGGGCTGAGGCCCGCGATCCGCACGTAGGCGCCGCGCAGCTTGAAGGAGCCGGTGCGCTGGAGGTTCTCGCACTTGAGGTGGACGGGCGCGCCGACCAGCCGGGACAGGTACCGGCTGCCCTCCATCGGGGTCTGCCGGGCGACCCCGGCGAGCATCTTCTGGGCTCCGCGGACGTCGTCGAGGGTGATCGGCCAGGTGTGCATGGCGCAAGCGTAGGACGCACCCACGGAGCCGCCCTGGAGCCTGTCCGGCGGATATTGCCGGATCAAGGGCCCGGCACGATCCGCCGGACAGGCTCCGCAAACGCGACCGGTGCTGCCGGGTTCCCGGGCCCGCCCGGCCCGCGTACGCTGCTGGTCCTGAGCCTCCCTCACCGCACGACGATCGTGAGCCGCGATGACGACGACCTCGCCCCAGGCCACCGACCGCACCGAACCCGTGCACACCCAACTCCAGTACCAGCTGGCGCTGTTCGCACGCCGGATGGAACAGGTCCGCACCTCGGGCGGCGGCGTCGCCGCGCTGGACCGGGCCGCCTACCTGCTGCTCGACCGCCTCGACCGGCACGGCCCGGCGAACATCAAGGCCCTGGCCGACGCCCTCGGCGTGGACTCCTCCACGGTGACCCGTCAGATGGCCCCGCTGGTCGCCTCCGGGCTGGTCGGCCGGGTGCAGGACCCGGCCGACCGCCGCGCCGTACGGCTGGCGCTGACCCCCCACGGCTGCGGCCAACTGGCCGAAGTCCGCGACGGCCGGGCCGAGTTGGCCCGCCGCCTGGTGGCGGACTGGCCGCCCGAGGAGCAGCACGCGTTCTGCTCCCTGCTGGCCCGCTTCAACCTCGCGATGGAGTCGTACAGTGCGGACCAGCAGGGCGGTCAGAACCCTTAGGCCGTGTCTTTCGGCTCAGCCGAGGGCCTGGGTGAGGTCGGCGAGCAGGTCGTCGATCGACTCGATGCCGACCGAGACGCGCACCAGGTCCGCCGGGACCTCCAGGGCGGAACCGGCCACCGAGGCGTGGGTCATCCGGCCCGGGTGCTCGATCAGCGACTCGACGCCGCCCAGGGACTCGCCCAGGGTGAACAGCTGCGCGCGGTTGCAGACCTCGACGGCCGCCTCCTCGCCGCCGGCGACGCGGAAGGACACCATGCCGCCGAACGCCTTCATCTGCTTGGCGGCGATGTCGTGCCCGGGGTGCGTGGGCAGGCCCGGGTAGAGCACCTGGCTCACCTTGGGGTGAGCCGCCAGCAGCTCGGCGACCTTCTCGGCGTTGGAGCTGTGCCGGTCCATGCGCACGCCCAGCGTCTTGATGCCGCGCAGCACGAGCCAGGCGTCGAACGGCCCGGAGACGGCGCCCATCGCGTTCTGGTGGTACGCGACCTCCTCGCCCAGGCCCGCCTCGGCCAGCACCAGCGCACCGCCGACCACGTCCGAGTGGCCGCCCATGTACTTGGTGGTGGAGTGCACGACGGCGTCCGCGCCGAGCGCGATCGGCTGCTGCAGGTACGGGCTGGCGAAGGTGTTGTCGACGACCAGCAGCGCGCCGGCGCCGTGCGCGACCTCGGCGAGGGCGGTCAGGTCGGTGATGCCCAGCAGCGGGTTGGACGGGGTCTCGACCCACACCGCGCGGCTGTTGGGGCGCAGCGCGGCGCGGACGTCGTCCAGGTCCTGGGTGTTGGCGACGGAGAACTCGACGCCCCAGCGGGTCAGCACCTTGGCGAAGAGCCGGAAGGTGCCGCCGTAGGCGTCGTTGGGGATCACGATGTGGTCGCCCGGCTTGAGGATGGTCCGCAGCAGGGTGTCCTCGGCGGCCAGGCCGGAGGCGAAAGCGAGGCCGCGGGCGCCGCCCTCCAGCGCCGCGAGGCACTCCTCGAGCGCGGTGCGGGTGGGGTTGGCGCTGCGGCTGTACTCGTAGCCGCCGCGCAGTCCGCCCACCCCGTCCTGCTTGTAGGTGGACACCTGGTAGATCGGCGTCACGACGGCCCCGGTCTGGGGGTCTGCTTCCTGACCCGCGTGGATGGCGAGGGTCTCGAAGCCCTGAGGAAGCTGGTGCTCGGTCATGGACACGAGCCTAGTCGGCGAATGCCGTCCCGCCCGCACGAACCGGGAACAGTTGTGAACCCGCAGGTGGGACCTGACGCCGTCGGCCGCTCCCGGAATCCCGGGGCGGCCGTACGCGTTCCACCTTCAGCCACCTTCCCCGACCCGCTGGAGCAGGCCGTGCTGTTCAACCGCCACAAGACCTCGCTCGTCCCCGCCGACCAGGCGCTGCCCGGCCGGGAGGCGCCCGCCTTCGCCCTCACCGAGCCGCACACCGTCCTCGGCCACCCGCTGACCGGCCCCTACCCGCAGGGCCTGGAGGTGGCCGACTTCGGGCTGGGCTGCTTCTGGGGCGCCGAGCGCACGTTCTGGCGCCTGCCCGGCGTCTGGACGACGCTGGTCGGCTACCAGGGCGGCCACACCCCGAACCCGACGTACGAGGAGGTGTGCAGCGGGCAGACCGGGCACACCGAGGCGGTCCGGGTGGTCTTCGACCCGGCCGTGGTCCCGTACGAGCGGCTGCTGAAGACGTTCTGGGAGGCCCACGACCCGACGCAGGGCAACCGCCAGGGCAACGACGTCGGCACCCAGTACCGCTCGGCCGTCTACACCCACTCCCCCGCCCAGGCGTCCGCCGCCGAGGCCACCCGGGACGCCTTCCAGCCCGCCCTGACCGCGCTCGGGCACGGATCGATCACCACCGAGATCGCCCCGGCCGGCCCGTTCTACCCGGCGGAGCCGTACCACCAGCAGTACCTCTCGGACGCCAAGAACCCGGGCGGCTACTGCGGTCTGGGCGGCACGGGCGCCTCCTGCCCGATCGGCGTGGCCCGCACCGAGGGCTGAGCCTCCCCCGGCCTTCCCGCTCCCGCCACTCAAAGTGACGGCCCCCGGTCGCGGGCGCAGACTGGAAGGGCCTGCAGGTCGGCCCGGCTGCCCCGCCCGGCGGCCGGGCCGTCCTCGCAGGAGACCACGGGGGATCACGGGGGATCGCGGGAGAGGAGTGCGCCATGTCCGGTCTCTACCAGCGGAACTTCGACGACCCGGAGGAGGTCCGTCCCTTCGAGGACGGCAAGGGGGAACTGCGCCTGGTCAACCTGGACGCGGGCCCGGTGGGCCGGGCCGTGTTCGAGCCGGGCTGGCAGTGGTCCAAGCACATCAAGCCGATCGCCAAGACCGACAGCTGCCAGGCCGCCCACGCCGGGTACGTGGTCTCCGGCCGGATGAAGGTCGTCATGGACGACGGCCAGCAGGCCGACTACGGCCCCGGCGACTTCATGGTCTGCCCGCCCGGGCACGACGCCTGGGTCCTGGGCGACGACGCCTGCGTGATCGTCGACTGGCAGGGCTTCGCCGACTACGCCAAGCGGTGAGCGAAGGAGTCGAGGGGCCGAGGAGCTCAGGGGCCGAGGCCGAGGAGCTACGGCCTGAGCGGGCTCAGACCGCGCTGCCGGCCTTCCAGTCGGCCCAGCCGAGGTTCCAGCCGTTCAGGCCGTTGTCGGGGGCGACGGTCTTGTCCCCGGAGTTCACGACCTCGACCACGTCCCCGATCATCGAGGACTTGTAGAACTTGTAGCCGTCCGTGCCGCTGTCCTGCGCGCCCTTGGCGTCCTGCAGTCCGACGCAGCCGTGGCTGGTGTTCTGGCTGCCGAAGATCGACGGCGAGCCCCAGTAGTTGCCGTGGATGAAGGTGCCCGAGGTGGTCAGGCGCTGGGCGTGCGGCACGTCGGCGATGTCGTACTCGCTGCCGAGGTTGACGGTCTGCGAGTTCATCCGGGTCTGGGTGTACTGCTCGGAGATGACCATCTTGCCGCCCCAGGTGGTGTGCTCGGGGGACCCGCCGGAGATCTTGTAGACGGCGCTGACCGCCCCGTCCGTGGTGACGGTGAGCTTCTTGGTGGCGAGGTCGGCGACGCTGGTCTGGGCGCGGCCGATGGTGAAGGTCACGTCCTTGGACTGGGTGCCGAAGACGCCCTTGGCCCCCTGGACGTCCTTGAGCCGCAGCTTGAGGGTGACCTTGGTGCCCTTGGCCCAGTACTCCTGCGGGCGGAAGTCGAGCCGGGTGCTGGAGAACCAGTGCCCGACGATCTCGACGCCCGGCTCGGCGGTCACGGTGATCGCCTCCTGCACGGCCTTCTTGTCGGTGACCGGCTTGCTGAAGTTGATCGAGACCGGCATGCCGACGCCCACGACCGAGCCGTCCTCGGGCGTGAAGTAGCCGACGAAGGTGTTGGCGGGAGTGGCCGTGGTGAAGACGGCGTTGGCGTCCGCCTCCAGCTTGTCCTTGTCCTGGGCCGTCGCCGTGACGGTGTACTTGGTGCCGCTGGCCGGGGCGGTGGCGGAGGTCCAGGAGGTGTTGTCGGCGGAGAGCTGGCCCGCCAGTTCCTTGCCGGTGGTGTCGACGACCTTGACGGTGCCCAGGGTGCCGTTGGTCACGACGACCTTGACGGGCTCGCTGAAGCTCGCGGCCGAGGCGCCGTCCGCGGGGGTGACGGTGATCACGGCGGTCGAGGTCCTGGGGGTGGTGCTCGCGCCGCCGCCGCCCGTCCCGGGGGTGCCGTTGCCGCCGCCCGAGCCGTTGCCGGAGTCGCCGTTGTCGTTGCAGGCCGCGAGGAGCAGGACCGGGGCACCGATCAGCCCGGCGAGCACGCCGCGCCGGCTCCAGTTGCCTCCGGCCGTCCGCCGCTGGCCGTCCCGTGCCGTCACGTCGCGCTCCCGTCGATCATCGGACCATTTACGGATACAGAAACGCGATTCGTCCGTTCACGGTTCCATGACCGAAGCGTAAGCGATCGTATGAGATGACCCAACTTCCGCCCCAACAGGGACAAAACGCCCGGCCTGCGACGAACAGACCGGGCGTTCACGGGCGGTGACGACGGGGTCGCTACTCGGCGGCCTCGTCCACCTGGTACTCGTCCCACTGCTCGTCGTCCGGGTCGAACTCGGTCCGGGCCGACTCCCAGGTCGCCGAGGCGAGTTCGACGCCGGGGACGTCGCCGAGCAGGGCGACCGGGTCGATGAAGTGGGCGAGCGAGCCGGACGGGTCCACCTCGATGGCCTCGACGGACTGCTCCCGCTCCTCGTCGTCGAGGTACTCGTCCCCGGCCACCTGCTGGAGGGCCGCCGCCTTGAGCGCGCCCTCGTCGGTGATCTCCGCGATGAGTTCGATCTTGACCCGGACGTAGCGCGGGGCGTCCTGGTCGGTCGTTTCAGTGCTGGTCATGCGTGCGAGCGTACGGGAAGGGCCGGCCCCTCGGAGAGGGACCGGCCCTGCCGTCTCTCCGCTCGGGCTCCCCCACCCGGGAGCCGCGGAGACGCGCCGTGCGGCGCGCTGGTGGCCACGGGAGCCACCGCACCCTGTCGATCCGGACGGGCCGGACAGGGGCGGGACGACGGCGTCTCCCGCAGCATTCGGACCGGCGGCCGGGTCAGGACCGCCCGCCGATTCCGGAGCCGGCGCGCGTCCGCCGGGGAGCCGCTCCCGGACGGTCGCCACCGTCTCGCTCGGCGAACTCGCCGCCGACCTGCACTACCTTGCCCGAGCCTTGTTAACCCGGTGATGCGGACACGTGACGCCGGTGTACCGCCTGGCGCCGATCCGCCCGGTGACGCCGGATCAGCGCGGGGATCACCGCGGGGATCGGCGCAGGGATCAGTGCGCGGAGCGCCCGGTCAGGAAGCCCAGCAGGTCCTGGCGGGTGACGATGCCCTGCGGCTTGCCCTCGACGAGGACGACGGCCGCGTCGGCCTTCTCCAGCACCGTCATCAGGTTGGTGACGGTCTCGCCCGAGCCGACCACCGGCAGCGGCTTGGACATCACCTTGTCCAGGGTGTCGGTGAGCTCGATCTCCTTGGCGAAGATGCCCTCCAGCAGCAGCTTCTCCACCACCGAGCCGATCACCTCGCCGGCCATGATGTCCGGGTGCCCGGCGCCCGGCGAGACCACCGGCATCTGCGAGACGCCGTACTCGCGCAGCACGCGCACGGCCTCGGCGACCGTCTCGCCCGGGTGCATGTGGACGAACTGCGGCACGCCGCCCTGCTCGATGCTCTCCTTGCGGGCCAGCACCTCGCCGATGTGGGCCTCGTCGGTGGAGGAGGGCAGGAAGCCGTAGTCGGCCATCCAGTCGTCGTTGAAGATCTTCGACAGGTAGCCGCGGCCGCCGTCCGGCAGCAGCACGACGACGACGTCGTCCGGCCCGAGCTTCTTGGCGACCTCCAGCGCGGCCACCACGGCCATGCCGCAGGAGCCGCCGACCAGCAGGCCCTCCTCCTTGGCCAGGCGGCGGGTCATCTGGAAGGAGTCCTTGTCGGAGACGGCGACGATCTCGTCCGCGACGCTGCGGTCGTAGGCGGTCGGCCAGAAGTCCTCACCGACGCCCTCGACCAGGTACGGACGGCCGGTGCCGCCCGAGTACACCGAGCCCTCCGGGTCGGCGCCGACGACCTTGACCTTGCCGCCGGACGCCTCCTTCAGGTAGTTGCCGGTGCCGGAGATGGTGCCGCCGGTACCCACGCCCGCGACGAAGTGGGTGATCTTCCCCTCGGTCTGCTCCCACAGCTCCGGGCCGGTGGAGTGGTAGTGCGAGGCCGGGTTGTCCGGGTTGGAGTACTGGTCCGGCTTCCAGGCGTTCGGGGTCTCCCGGACGAGCCGGTCGGAGACGTTGTAGTACGAGTCCGGGTGCTCCGGGGCGACGGCGGTCGGGCAGACGACCACCTCGGCGCCGTACGCGCGCAGGGTGTTGATCTTGTCGGTGGAGACCTTGTCCGGGCACACGAAGATGCACTTGTAGCCCTTCTGCTGGGCCACGATCGCCAGGCCGACGCCGGTGTTGCCGGAGGTCGGCTCCACGATCGTGCCGCCGGGCTTGAGGGCGCCCGAGGCTTCGGCGGCCTCGATCATGCGCACCGCGATGCGGTCCTTCACCGAGCCGCCGGGGTTGAAGTACTCGACCTTCGCCAGCACTGTCGCGCTGATGCCCTCGGTGACCTTGTTCAGCTTGACCAGCGGCGTGTTGCCGACCAGGTCGATGATCGAGTTGTGGTACCGCACGGAGGGTCCTCCCGTTGTGTGGGCATGCGAGTGCATTCGGTACGGCAAAGCCTAGGGCGTGTCCTGCGGATCTCGCCGGGCCCGCGAGACGCGCCCTGGCGTGGCCACCCGCTCCACCCGCGCTCCACCCAATGGCGGAGCCCCGCCGGTACTCCTGAGCCCCGGGCGGGTAAGAGCGCTGTTACAGGCACTGCCGTGGCCCCGGAGGGGCTCCACGAGGACGTGAAGGGGGCAGCGGATGCCAGGCGCACAGGACTCACGGGCCCGGGTGGCCCGCCGGATCGCCACCGCGGCCGCGTACGGCGGCGGCGGGCTCGGCCTGCTGGGCGTGGGCCTGGTCGGCGTGCTGCTGACCGAGAGCAGGCTCGCCGTCCAGGCCATCGGCGTCCTGGAGACGACCCCGCCCAAGGCGGACGGCGTCTACGGCGAGGCGTTCGCCGACGGCCCGGCCGTGGGACGTGCCGGGGAGCGGACCGGGGTGCAGCCGCCGCTCGTCCTGGCCGTCCTCGGGGACTCCACCGGCGCGGGCCTGGGCGTCCTGCGCGGCCGCGAGACCCCGGGGGCCCTGCTGGCCGCGGGCCTGGCCTCGGTGGCCGAGCGGCCCGTACGGCTGGTCAACGTGGCCCGCTCCGGCGGCCGCTCCGCCGACCTGTCCGGCCAGCTGGAGCAGGCCCTGCCGCACCACCCGGACGTCGCGGTGATCATGATCGGCGCCAACGACGTCACCCGGCACAGCCCGGCGCAGCTGGCCGTACGCCACCTCGGCGAGGCCGTCGCGGCGCTGCGCGCCAACGGCTGCCAGGTGGTGGTCGGCACCTGCCCGGACCTCGGGACGATCAAGCCGGTGCGCCCGCCGCTGCGCTGGGTGGCCCGGCGGCTGAGCCGGCAGCTGGCCGCCGCCCAGACCATCGCCGTGGTCGAGGCGGGCGGGCGGACCGTCTCGCTCGGCTCGCTGCTCGGCCCGGAGTTCGCCGCCCGGCCGGAGATGTTCGCGGCCGACCGCTACCACCCCTCCGCCCAGGGCTACGCGACCGCCGCGATGGCCGTGCTGCCCTCGGTCTGCGCGGCCCTGGGCCTGTGGCCGGAGGAGGAGCCCCCGGCCGCGCCCGTCCCGGTCGGGGCGGTGCTGCCGGTCGAGGTGGCGGCCGCGGCGGCCGCGGGGCGCTCGGGCACGGAGGTCGCCGCCGTGGAGGCGGAGGGCGCGGGCCGGCGCTGGGCCCTGCTGCGCCACCGGCTGCGGATCGGCGCGCCCGGGCCGGGAGCCGCCCCGCAGAAGGTTCCGGACCTGCCCGGCAACACGTCGGCCAGCTCACACGCCGGTACGGGTGACGCCTGATCTACCAGACGGTAACTTTCCTCCCGGACGTCAGGTCCGCCGTCACCCAGCGAGGAGCCCGTCATGCCCGAAGCCGTCATCGTCAGCGCCACCCGTTCGCCGATCGGCCGGGCCTTCAAGGGCTCGCTCAAGGACGTCCGCCCCGACGACCTGACCGCCCACATCATCCAGGCCGCCCTCGCCAAGGTCCCGCAGCTGGACCCGCGCGAGATCGACGACCTGATGCTCGGCTGCGGCCTGCCCGGCGGCGAGCAGGGCCACAACCTGGCCCGCATCGTGGCCGTCCAGATGGGCATGGACTACCTGCCCGGCGCCACCGTCACCCGCTACTGCTCCTCCTCGCTGCAGACCACGCGCATGGCGCTGCACGCGATCAAGGCCGGCGAGGGCGACGTCTTCATCTCCGCCGGTGTCGAGACCGTCTCGCGCAGCATCCACGGCACCTCGGACGGCATGCCGGGCACCATGAACCCGCTCTTCGACGAGGCCCAGGCCCGTACGAAGAAGCGCGCCGAGGAGGGCGGCGGGGAGTGGCACGACCCGCGCGAGGACGGCCTGCTGCCGGACGCCTACATCGCGATGGGCCAGACCGCCGAGAACCTCGCCGCGCTCAAGGGCATCACCCGCGCCGAGCAGGACGAGTTCGGCGTGCGCTCGCAGAACCTCGCCGAGGCGGCCATCAAGGCGGGCTTCTGGGAGCGCGAGATCACCCCGGTCACGACCCCGGACGGCACCGTGGTCAGCACGGACGACGGGCCGCGCGCCGGCGTCACCCTGGAGGGCGTCTCGGGCCTCAAGCCGGTCTTCCGTCCGGACGGCACCGTGACCGCCGGTAACTGCTGCCCGCTGAACGACGGCGCCGCGGCGCTGGTCGTCATGTCCGACACCAAGGCCCGCGAGCTGGGCATCACCCCGCTCGCCCGGGTGGTCTCCACCGGTGTCAGCGCCCTCTCCCCCGAGATCATGGGCTACGGCCCGGTCGAGGCGTCCAAGCAGGCGCTGCGGCGGGCCGGCCTGTCCATCGGGGACATCGACCTGGTCGAGATCAACGAGGCGTTCGCCGCCCAGGTGATCCCCTCCTACCGCGACCTCGGCATCGACCTGGACCGGCTGAACGTCAACGGCGGCGGGATCGCCGTCGGCCACCCCTTCGGCATGACCGGCGCCCGCATCACCACCACGCTGATCAACTCCCTGCAGTGGCACGACAAGCAGTTCGGTCTGGAGACCATGTGCGTCGGCGGCGGCCAGGGCATGGCAATGGTCATCGAGCGCCTGAGCTGACACCACACCCGGGTGTTCCGCAACTCCAGGAGGTCTGGACCACCCATTTGGAGTGACGCAGCGTAATTGAGGGCCGGATCACACCGAGAGGTCGATCCGGCCCTCTTTCCGCTCGAAACCGGCCCGGAAGTCGACACTGCGGAGCGGATCAACTGCACTGCGTAGAACGGCAGTACCTAACAATTTGGGGACAAGAGCGAAAGTCACGGACAAAGTAGACATTCGCCACTGCGGTAACAGCCCCACATGCGGCAGTGTGGAGACGTAACCCCGATCCACTCCTCGCTAGGAGTACGTTCCGTGAGCGCCGTCTACGCCATCCTGCTGCTGATCCTCATCGCCGTGTCGACCGCCGTGCTGCTCCACCTCCGGGGCCTCTCCCGCCGGCTGGACGCACACGCCGCGGCCCCGGCCGTGCCCGCACCCGTCGACGAGGCCGCGATACGCCGGGCCGTCGCCGAGGCGCTCGCCGCCGACCGCGAGCGGGAGATCACCGAGGCCCGGGCGTTCTGGGCCGAGCAGGAGGCCCGCGCGGCCGAGGACGCGCCGCTGTTCGACTCCCCCTACACCGGCGGCGCCTTCACCGGCACCGACGAGTGGCCCCTCTTCTTCCCCCGCCCCACCGGCCCGCAGGAGGCCGCCGACAACGCCGGGACGATGGACCCGGAGTTCGGCGAGGCGCTGCGCTCCGCGCTGGAGGACCTGATCGGCGACGGCGACGGCGGCCCCGTCGAGCCCGGCCCCGAGGGCGGCGTTCCGCTGCGCCCCGGCCACCCGGCCGCGGAGAGCACCACGGACGCCCGCGCCCGCCGCGAGGCCGACCTGCTGGCCACGGGCCTGGAGGCCGGACTGCTGGACGCCGACCCGATCGTCGAGGAGGCCCCGGTCCCCGCACCCGACCCGCGCCGCCACCCCTCGCACCCCGACTTCGTCCCGAGCCAGGCGCCCTCGCGCGAGTGGACCGACACCCGCCTCGCCGCCCTCGCCGAGGAGGCCGTCGCGCTGATCGACGTCCGCCCGGGCCCGCTCGGCACCCTGGACGTCTACGCCTTCGCGGACGGCACCACCCTGTGCGTCGCCCCCGGCGACCGCGAGGCCGCGTACCGGCTGATCGACGCCGTCCGCGCCGGTGAGCACGTCCGGCTGCTCGGCGGCTCGCGCTTCTCCGGCTCGTACTCCCTGACCTTCTCCACCGACGAGGAGGCCGTCTACGTCCTGGCGGACCGGGTGGTCGCCAGCATCTGACAGCAGCCGACGAACGATCGAAGGCCGGCCGAGTCCTCGGGGTTACCGACTCGACCGGCCTTCCGCGTGCACGGGCCCGGTCAACCGCAGAGCGCCGCCGTCGCACGCACGGAGGCCAGCGCCCCCTCCAACACCCCTGCGGCTTCCGGCCCTTCGGGCAGGGCCGCCAGCGCGGCCGCCAGATCGTGCCCGGCGACGGCCAGTTGGTCCCCCACCGCGAACACCCCGGCGTCGGGCACCTCCCGCGCCGGCTCCCCCTCCGCCGCCAGCGCCGCCCCGGCCAACTCCCGTGCCAGCGCCAGCCCTGCCGCCGCCCGCGAGGCGTACCCGGGCACCGCGCCCAGCAGCTTGCTCTGCGGCAGCGAACGGAAACGGTCCGACAGCGCCTCGACGGCTTCGACCAACGGCTGTACGTCATGCATGCCGAGAGCCTAACCGGCCCCGGCCGCAACGCCGCCGGGCCCCGGAGCGGTGTGCTCCGGGGCCCGGCGGCAGTGCGAGATGCAGGATGCGAGATGCGGGGTGCGGGTGCGACTAGTCGTCGCCGCGCAGGGAGGCGATCAGGCGCAGCATCTCGATGTAGATCCAGACCAGCGACAGGGTGAGCCCGAACGCGGCGCGCCAGGACTCCTCCTGCGGGACGCCCTGGGCGATGGCGTGCTCGATCTCGGTGAAGTCCATCGCGAGGAAGAACGCGCCGATGCCGATGCCGACGAGACCGATGCCGACGCCCAGCGGGCCGCCCCAGGTGTTGAGGCCGCCGCCGAACGCCCAGGCGACGCAGTTGATCAGCAGCAGGACGGAGAAGGCCAGGCCGACGGCCACGCCGATCCGGGCAGCCTTCGCGCTGACCCGGAACCTGCCGCTCTTGAAGGCGACCAGCATCGCGCCGAACACCAGCGCCGTACCCAGGACCGCCTGGACGGCGATGCCCTCGTACAGGACGTTCAGGAAGTGCGTCAGGGCCCCGAGGAACACGCCCTCCAGCGCCGCGTAGACCAGCACCAGGGTCGGGCTGATCTTCGACTTGAACTGGATGACCAGACCGACGACCAGCGCGATCAGCGAGGCGCCGACCGCGAAGCCGAAGTTCTTGTACGGCAGCAGCAGCCAGGCCGCCGCGCCGCTGGCGACCAGGACCAGCAGCGACATCGCGGTACGGGCGACCACGTCGTCGAGGGTCATCCGCCCGGTGGCCCCCGGACCGGCCGTCGGACCGTTGTACATCTGGTACAGCTGCTCGTCCGTCATCGGGCCCTGGCCCGGTGCCGGCTGGGCGTACTGCGTGCCCGCGTAGGGGTTGTGGCCGTACGGCGCCCCGGCCTGCTGGTTCGCGCCGAACCCCGCGTAGCCGGAGTCGCGGGTGAAGGACCCCTCCCGCGAGAAGACCGGGTTACTGCTTCTCATTGCTCATTCCCTCCGTGGCGGCACTGCACCGCCCGTGTATCAGGGTAATGGCTTGGCAAAAATACCGGGATACTCCGCGAGGAGGATTCGGTGAACGGCTCCCGGCGAATGTCACCCGGCTCCCCGGGCGCCGCGTCACCCGAGACCGGCCGGGTGGCACCCGGGCGAATCCGCAACCCGTTCGGCGCACCTGGATCGTCGCGGCGGCCGGAGCTTCCCAGACTCGGAGGCGTGGGGGTGGACTCAACCGGAGAGGCATCTTCATGAGCATCGGGCTCCGCCGCGTCCTCGCGGTCACCGCCGTCGTGTCCCTCGGCCTGGGCGCCGCGTCCTGCGGCAGCGCCAAGCAGTCCTCCGGCGGCAGTTCCTCCGGCAGCGCGAACGCCAGCGGCGGTGCCGCGGTGGGAGCCGTCCGGATCGGCCTGCTGCTGCCGGAGACCAAGACCACCCGCTACGAGCAGTTCGACCGCCCGCTGATCGAGAAGAAGATCAAGGAGCTGGCGCCGCAGGCACAGATCGACTACTACAACGCCAACCAGGACGCGACGCTGCAGCAGACCCAGGTGGACACCGCGCTCACCAAGGGCGACAAGGTGCTGATCCTGGACGCGGTGGACTCCAAGGCGATCCAGTCCTCCGTCCAGAAGGCCCACGACGCCGGCGTCAAGGTGCTCGCCTACGACCGGCTCGCCCAGGGCCCGGTGGACGCGTACGTGTCCTTCGACAACCACAAGGTCGGCGAGCTGCAGGGCCAGGCCCTGGTGGCGGCGGTCGGGGACAAGGCCGGCGCGGGCGAGATCTTCATGATCAACGGCTCGCCCACCGACCCCAACGCGGCCGACTTCAAGGCCGGCGCGCACAGCGCGATCGACGGCAAGCTGAAGATCGGCAAGGAGTTCGACACCCCGCAGTGGGACCCGAACACGGCCAACCAGGAGGCCGCCGCCGCGATCACCGCGATCGGCGCGGCCAACGTGGTCGGCGCCTACTCGGCCAACGACGGCATGGCCGCCGGTGTCGCGACCGCGCTGAAGGCGGCCGGCCTCGCCGTCCCGCTCACCGGCCAGGACGCCCAGCTCGACGGGATCCAGCGGATCGTCGTGGGCACCCAGACCATGACCGTCTACAAGCCGCTCAAGCCGGAGACCGAGGCAGCCGCCCAGATCGCGGTCGGCCTCGCCTCCGGGAAGCCGCTGGACTCCGCCCTCGTGCCGACCACGGTGACCAACGGCAGCGGCAACAAGGTGCCCGCCAACCTGCTCACCCCGATCGTCGTCACCAAGGACAAGGTCAAGGACACCGTGGTCGCCGACGGCTTCTACACCGTCGACCAGATCTGCACGGCGGACTACGCCGCCGCCTGCAAGACCGCCGGCCTCCAGTAGCAGGCGGACCTCCGAAGCCGAACACGCCCCGCCTCCACGAGGGAGGCGGGGCAAGGGAGTTGGTCACTGTGGCAGGTGAGACCGTACTCGCCCTGCGCGGGGTCTCCAAACGGTTCGGCGCCGTCCAGGCGCTCACCGACATCGAACTGGAGGTACGCACCGGCGAGGTGGTGGCCCTGGTCGGCGACAACGGCGCCGGAAAGTCCACCCTGGTCAAGGCGATCGCCGGAGTGCACCAGCCCGACGACGGCGTCATCGAGTGGCAGGGCAGGCCGGTGTCCATCCACCGCCCGCAGGACGCCCAGCAGTTGGGCATCGCCACCGTCTACCAGGACCTCGCGCTCTGCGACAACCTCGACGTGGTCGGGAACCTCTTCCTCGGCCGCGAGATCCGCCGCCTGGGCATCCTCGACGAGGTCGCCATGGAGAAGCGCTCCCGGGGGCTGCTGGACACCCTCTCCATCCGCATCCCCAGCGTACGGATCCCGGTCGCCTCGCTGTCCGGCGGCCAGCGCCAGGTGGTCGCGATCGCCCGCGCGCTGATCGGCTCGCCCAAGGTCGTGATGCTGGACGAGCCGACCGCCGCCCTCGGCGTCGAGCAGACCGCCCAGGTGCTCGACCTGGTCGAGCGGCTGCGCGAGCAGGACCACGGCGTGATCCTCATCAGCCACAACATGGCGGACGTGATGGCCGTCGCCGACACCGTCGCGGTGCTGCGGCTCGGCCGCAACAACGGGGTCTTCGACAAGCGCCACACCAACCAGGAAGAGATCATCTCGGCCATCACCGGCGCCACGGACAACGCCGTGACCCGCCGCAGGGCCAGGGGCCAGGAGGGTTCCGAGTGAGCGACCACATTCCGGGGAGCACCCCCGGCGGCGAACCCGAGCGCCACCACATCCCGCTGCCCGAGGACTCCATGCCCACCGGCGGCGTCAACGCCCCCGTCCCGGTGGCCCCCGAGGCCACCCCCGCGGTCGACCCCCGGCTGATCGTCCGCCAGGAGGGCATCAAGGGCTACCTGGCCGAGTTCCGCCGCCGCGTCGGCAGCGGTGAACTCGGCTCGCTGCCGGTGGTGGTGGCCCTGATCATCATCTGGGTGGTGTTCGGCACCCTCAACAGCAGCTTCCTGTCCGCCCAGAACCTGTCCAACCTCTCCCAGCAGATCGTCGGCACCGGCATGATCGCGCTCGGCGTCGTGTTCGTGCTGCTGCTCGGCGAGATCGACCTGTCGGTCGCCTACGTCAGCGGCCTGTGCGCGGCCCTGTTCGCCGTCCTGAACGTCAACAGCGGGGTCAACCAGTGGCTCGCGCTGCTCGTCGCCCTGGCGAGCGGCGCCGCCGTCGGCGTCATCCACGGCCTGTTCTTCGCCAAGGTCGGCGTCCCGGCCTTCGTCGTCACCCTCGCCGGCAACCTCGGCTGGAACGGCCTGATGCTGCAGGTGCTCGGCGCCACCGGCACCGTCAACCTCTCCGGCAAGGACATCGTCTCCAGGCTCTACACCACCATCTACGGCCAGCAGGCCGCCGCCTACGGCGCGGCGGTGGTCGGCGTCGCGCTGTTCCTGGTCGCCTCGCTCGTCGACGCCTCCCGGCGCCGCGCGGCCGGTGTGCCGTACCGGCCGATGACCGACATCGTGGTGCGCACGGTCGTCCTGGCGGTCATCGCCTTCCTCGCCGCCTACACCCTCAACCAGTACAAGGGGCTGCCTCTGGCGCTGCTGATCTTCCTGATCTTCATCGTGGTGCTGGACTTCGTGCTGCGCCGCACCACGTACGGCCGCAAGGTGTTCGCGCTCGGCGGCAACATCGAGGGCGCCCGCCGGGCCGGTATCGACGTGGCCTGGATCAGGATCAGCGTCTTCAGCGTCTGCTCCACCATGGCGGCGGTCGGCGGCCTCTTCCTGGCCGCGCAGATCCAGTCCGCCAGTCAGACCTCCGGCGGCGGCAACCTGCTGATGAACTCCATCGCGGCCGCCGTCATCGGCGGCACCAGCCTGTTCGGCGGGCGCGGCAAGACCTGGTCGGCACTGCTCGGCGCACTGGTGATCGGCTCGATCCAGTCCGGGATGAACATCGAGGGCCTGAGCAACGCGATCCAGTTCATGATCACCGGCGCGGTGCTGCTCGCCGCCGTCGTCGTCGACTCCCTCGCCCGCCGCACCCAGCGCGCGGCCGGCCGCGCGTGAGCCGCCGGCGCTCCCGCGGTGCTCCCACAACGGGACGGCGCTCCCGGGGGCTTCGGGCCGTTCCCCCTGGTCAACGGCTATGGAACAATTTGTGCCCGGAGCCGGACTCGAACCGGCACGGCCTCGCGGCCAAGCAGTTTTAAGCTGCCCGTGTCTGCGTTCCACCATCCGGGCGTCCGGCGAACCACCCCCAGAGCCTAGTCGCCCGGATCGTCCTTTCGCATGTTCCCAGCCAGGGAAGTTGTCATGTTTCCTTGCCATCTGACGAACAGTCCGGCGATTCGGCCACCGAGAGCATCCATTCCGGCCACACCGCCGCCTCAGGGGTGAGGTCATACCGCAGGAGGAGACCCCCGGCCCGGTGTACGCCCAGCGGTGGTCGCTCCAACCGTTCGGCGGAGCGACGAGATTCCATGATCGTCCACAGACGATGGAAGCAACAACCGCGAGCCATCGAGGAGCACCCCGTGACCACGTCGACCGCAACCGCCGTCCGTACCGGTCGGGCGGCCGCCCGCGCGACCGGCCTGAACAAGGTCTACGGGGAGGGCGAGACCCGCGTGG
>NZ_JOCF01000075.1 GCF_000720635.1 Streptomyces sp. NRRL WC-3742
CCGGAAGCTAAGCCTCGTAGCGCCGATGGTACTGCAGGGGGGACCCTGTGGGAGAGTAGGACGCCGCCGAACAATCATTGTGAAGAACCCCCATCCGGAATCCGGATGGGGGTTCTTTGCGTTTCCCGAGGGTTCGTGTCTCCGGGGCGCCCGAAAAAATCTTGGCCGGTCGTGTCGAGAACCCGTGGCCGGCTCCGTCCCAGGGGTGAGCGCGGCCACAATGGGTCGCACGAGCTCCGAAGGAGAAGCACGATGGCCAAGTACCTGCTGCTCAAGCACTACCGAGGCGCCCCGGCTGCGGTCAACTGCGCGCCGATGGACCAGTGGACGCCGGAGGAGGTCACGGCGCACATCAAGTACATGCAGGACTTCGCGGCCCGGCTGGAGCAGACCGGCGAGTTCGTCGACGGTCAGGCGGTCGCGCCCGAGGGGACGTGGGTCCGGTACGACGGCGAGGGTCGTCCGCCGGTCACCGACGGTCCGTTCGCCGAGACCAAGGACCTCATCGCGGGCTGGATGGTGATCGACGTCGACAGCTACGAGCGCGCCGTCGAACTGGCCGGGGAGCTGTCGGCCGCCCCGGGGGCCGGTGGCAAGCCGATCCACGAGTGGCTGGAGCTGCGGCCGTTCCTGGCCATGCCGCCGACCATCACGGAGTGACCTCCCCGATGAACGAGGCCCTGATCCGGAGCCTCACCCCGAGTGTGCTGGGTGTCCTCGTCCGCCGCGGAGCCGACTTCGCGGCGGCCGAGGACGCCATGCAGGAGGCGCTGGTCGAGGCGGTCCGCGTCTGGGGGAGCGATCCGCCACGGGATCCGAAGGGCTGGCTGGTCACCGTCGCCTGGCGGAAGTTCCTCGACGCGACCAGGGCGGACAGCGCCCGGCGCATCCGGGAGGACACAGTCGACCAGGAGCCGGCGCCCGGCCCGGCGGCTTCGGTGGACGACACCCTGCAGCTCTACTTCCTGTGCGCCCACCCGTCGTTGACGCCGTCGTCCGCGGTCGCGCTCACCCTGCGAGCGCTCGGCGGGCTGACCACCCGGCAGATCGCCCGGGCCTACCTGGTGCCCGAGGCGACCATGGCGCAGCGGATCAGCCGGGCCAAGCGGACCGTCTCGGCGGTCCGCCTCGATCAGCCGGGCGACGTCGCCACCGTGCTGCGGGTGCTCTACCTGGTGTTCAACGAGGGCTACTCCGGGGACGTCGACCTCGCCGCCGAGGCGATCCGGCTGACCCGGCAGCTGGCGGCGGCGATCGACCACCCCGAGGTGGCGGGGCTGTTGGCACTGATGCTGCTGCACCACGCCCGGCGGGCCGGCCGGACCGGGCCCGACGGCAGCCTGGTGCCGCTCGCGGAGCAGGACCGGCGTCGCTGGGACACCGGGCTGATCGCGGAGGGCGTCGGGGTCCTGCAGGCGGCCCTGGCCCGGGACCGGCTGGGCGAGTTCCAGGCCCAGGCGGCCATCGCGGCGCTGCACGCCGACGCGCCCACCGCAGGGGAGACCGACTGGGTGCAGATCGTCGAGTGGTACGACGAGTTGGTGCGGCTGACGGACAGTCCGGTGGTGCGGCTGAACCGCGCGGTGGCGGTCGGTGAGGCGGACGGGCCGCGGGCCGGCCTGGCGGCACTGGGGGAACTGGACGAGGCGCTGCCCCGGTACGCGGCCGCCGCGGCGTACCTCCACGAGCGTGACGGGGACTTGGCGGTGGCGGCCCGGCTGTACGCCGAGGCGGCCCGCCGGGCGTCCAACCTTGCCGAGCGCGACCATCTGACGCGCCAGGCGGCCCGGCTCAACGCCCGCCGTGACGCCTGATCCGGAGGCAGCCGGGCGAAGCCGGTTCGGAGACGGCCCGGCTCAGAGCCGACCGGCGGCCTTGAGCGCCAGGTAGGCGTCCGCGAGTGCCGGGGCGATCTGGGCGGGCGGGGCGTCGAGGACGGTGACGCCGTGGCGGGAGAGCCGGTCGGCGGTGGCGCGGCGGTCGGCGCGGGTCTGTTCGGCGGCGGCGGCGCCGTAGACGGCCTCGAGGGTGCCGCGGCCGGCGGCCATGACGTCCAGCTGGGGGTCGGCGACGGAGGCGATGACGACCTCGTGGCGCTTGGTCAGCAGCGGCAGCAGGGGCCGCAGGCCGTCCTCGACGGGGGCGGCGTCGAGGCCCGTGAGCAGGACGACCAGCGAGCGGTGCGGCGCCATCTTGAGCGAGGTGGAGACGAGCGAGCGCATGTCGGTCTCGTGGAGGGCGGGTTCCAGCAGGGCCATCGCGTTGGTGAAGGCGGGCAGGATCTCGCCGGGGGAGGTGCCGGCGACGGAGATGCGCTTGCGGGTGTCGTGGGCGAGCAGGTCGACGCGGTCGCCGGCGCGGGTGGCGAGGGCGGCGAGCAGCAGGGCGGCGTCGAGGGCGGCGTCGAGGCGGGGGGCGTCGCCGACGCGGCCGGCGGAGGTGCGGCCGGTGTCGAGGACGATGAGGATGTGCCGGTCGCGTTCGGGGCGCCAGGTGCGGACGGCGACGGTGTTGCGGCGGGCGCTGGCGCGCCAGTCGATGGAGCGGACGTCGTCGCCGGGCAGGTACTCGCGCAGGGAGTCGAACTCGGTGCCCTGGCCGCGGGTCAGCAGCGAGGTGCGGCCGTCGAGTTCGCGCAGCCGGGCGAGCCGGGAGGGCAGGTGCTTGCGGCTCGTGAAGGGCGGCAGCGCGCGGACCGTCCAGGGCAGGAGGTGGGAGCCCTGGCGGCCTGCGAGGCCGAGGGGGCCGAGGGAGCGGATCGTCACCTTCTGGGCGTGGTGGTCGCCGCGGCGGGTCGGGGTGAGGAGGGTGATCGCCCGGCGCCGTTCTCCGCCGGGGACGTCCAGGGTGTGCCGGGAGTTGGCGCGGTCGGTGCCGGGCCGCCAGGCGGAGGGGGCCCAGGCGTCGCGGACGCGGCCGCGCAGCAGGCGCCCGGAGGGGTTGGTGACGGTCAGTTCGACCGAGGCGGGTTCACCGAGGCGGACGGCGGTGTCGCCGCCGCGCCCGAGCCGCAGGGTGCGGACGGGCGCGGCGAGCACCAGGTCGACGATGACGCCGATCAGTACCGCGCCGGTGACGAGGCCGATCCCGGTCCAGGACGGCAGGAGCAGGCCCACGACGAGCGCGCCGAGCGCGGCGAGCAGGGCGGTTCGCCCGGTGAGGGCCATGCGGGTGCGCTCCTTTTGGACTCAGGCAGGGACTCAGGAAGGGACTCGGTGAGGGACCCAGGAAGGGGAGGGGATCAACCGGCCGGGGAGGTCAGCGGGGCGCCGGCGTCTGCGCGAGGACGGCCTGGATGACGGAGTCGGCGGTGACGCCTTCCATCTCGGCCTCGGCGCGCAGCGCGACGCGGTGGCGCAGGGTGGGCAGGGCGAGCGCCTTGACGTCGTCCGGGGTGACGTAGTCGCGGCCGGCGAGCCAGGCCCAGGCGCGCGAGGCGGCGAGCAGGGCGGTGGCGCCGCGCGGGGAGACGCCGATGGACAGCGACGGGGACTGACGGGTGGCCCGGCAGAGGTCGACGATGTAGGCGAGGACCTCGGGGGCGACGGTCAGCTTGGAGACCTGCGCGCGGGCGGCGGCCAGGTGCTCGGGCCCGGCGACGGGGCGCACGCCGGCGGCGTCGAGGTCGCGGGGGTCGAAGCCGGAGGCGTGCCGGGCGAGGACCTGGAACTCCTGGTCGCGGTCGGGCAGCGGCAGGATCAGCTTGAGCAGGAAGCGGTCCAGCTGGGCCTCGGGCAGCGGGTAGGTGCCCTCGTACTCGACCGGGTTCTGTGTCGCGGCGACGAGGAAGGGGAGGGGCAGGGCGCGCGGCTCGCCGTCCACGGTGACCTGCCGCTCCTCCATGGCCTCCAGCAGGGCGGCCTGGGTCTTGGGCGGGGTGCGGTTGATCTCGTCGGCCAGCAGCAGGTTGGTGAAGACCGGGCCGGGCTGGAAGGAGAACTCGGCGGTGCGGGCGTCGTAGACGAGCGAGCCGGTGACGTCGCCGGGCATCAGGTCGGGGGTGAACTGGATGCGCTTGGTCTCCAGGCTGAGCGCCTTGGAGAGGGTGCGGACCATCAGCGTCTTGGCGACGCCGGGGACGCCCTCGAGCAGCACGTGGCCGCCGCAGAGCAGGGCGACGACGAGGCCCGTGACGGCGGCGTCCTGGCCGACGACGGCCTTGCCGATCTCGGCGCGCAGGGCGGTGAGCGCGGCGCGCGGGTCGTCGGCCGTGCCGGGGGCGGTGGGAGCGGCGGGAGCGGCGGCGGTGTCCGTGCCGGGGACGGAGCGGAGCTGGGCGGTTGCCTGGTCGGTCACGGGTTCCGTACCTGCCTTTCGAGGGCGTCGAGGTCGTCGGCGAGTCGCAGCAGTGCGGCGTCGTCGATGGGGGGCGGGCCGTACAGCAGGGCCCGGACGTCCCCGGGGGGCTGCTCGGGGCGGCGGTCGCTGATCGCCGCGCAGAGTGCGTCGGGGTCGGGTGCCCCGGCCCGGAGCGGGACGCCGAGGGCGGGGGCGAGGCGGTGGGCGGCGGCGCGGCGCAGGGCTTCGGCGGCGCGGCCGTGGGCCTTGGCGCGCCGGTAGAGCCGGGCGCGGCCTTCGGTGGTCTCGGCGGCGCGGACGACCACGGGCAGGTCCTCGCTGACGACGGGCCCGAGGCGGCGGCCGCGCCAGAGGGCGGCCAGGAGGGCGGCGACGAAGAGCTGGAGGAAGGCCCAGTTCCAGCCCTTGGGGAAGTAGTCGGTGAGGGTCTTGTCGTGGGTGCCCGCGGGGGCCGGGAGGCTGTAGTCGGGCAGGTGCCAGGCGAGGTTGGGCTGGGAGCCGAGCAGGCCGAGGGCGAGCGAGGCGTTGCCGACGACGGGGAGTTCGCCGTTCTGCAGGAGGACGCCGCTGCCGAGGACGATCACGTCGCGGTCGCCGTTGTCGAGCGGGAGGCGGACGAGGGCGTAGCCGTAGCCGCGCTTGTAGCAGCCCTCGCCGCGGCTGCCGCTGGTGTAGAGCATGCCGCCCATCTCGGCGTCGCCGGCGCGGACGGCCTCCGGCAGGTTGCACCGGGGGGTGCTGTCGGCGACCCGGGCGTAGGCGAGGTCGCCGCGCTCGTCGGACATCCGGATGCCGGGGGCCAGGATGTCGAGGGCCGCGGCGCCGGGGGCGATGAGCACCAGCCGGGTGTGCCCGGCCGCGGCGATGGAGTGCAGCTGGGCGGGCGGGACGAGGTCGGGCTGGGGCAGGACGAGGGTGTCCTTGCCGCCCGTGACGGTGATGGGCTCGGTGGTGGTGGAGACCTTCACGCCCTGCTGTTCGAGCACCGCGTACGCGGCGTGGGCGCCGTCGCGTTCGTAGGAGCGCGGGTCGATCTGCGGGTACTGGCGGTCGTCGCCGATGGAGACGACGGTGACGGCGCCGACCAGGACGACGGCGAGGAAGGCCAGGTACCAGCGGGCGCGGCGCAGCAGGGCGCGTCCGGTGAGGGTGAGGCTGGTCGGGGCGGGGCCGGTGGGCCGCTCGGCGTCCGGGGCCGGGGCGGGGGCGGTGGTCGTCATGCGGCCTCTCCCGCGGTGGTGGCGTGGGTCGGCCGGGTCCGTTCCAGCTTCCGGTCGAGGTCGTGCAGGAGCTCGTACGCGGCCCGGTCGGCGGTGCGGTCGCCGTAGGCGACGTCGTCGAAGGTGCGGGCGGCGGCGGTGAGGGCCTCGGCGTGTTCGGGCAGGGAGCGGCCGGCTTCGGCGGCGGCCTCGTCGGCGGTGCGGCCGGGGCGGCCGTCGAGGAGGGTGCGCTCCTCCAGGGAGCGGACGAGGGCGCGCATCTGCTCGAGGACGGCTTCGTCCCAGCGGCCGGCGGCGGCGTGGGCGGCGGCCTCGGCGCGGTGCTGGTCGGCGGTGCGGGGGCCTTCGGCGCCGAAGACCTCGGGGGTGGTGCGGGCGGCCCGGCCGGGGGCGCCGAGGCGCCACCAGAGCGCGGCGCCGATCAGCAGGGCGACGATCACGAAGAACACCAGGCCCGTGGTTCCGGAGGCGCCGCCGCTGCTGCCGATGCTGTCGAGGGCGCTGGTGATGTGGTCGTTGATCCAGTCCAGGGCCCGTTCGACGACCGACGGGTCGTTCTGGTGGTACTTCGCGTTGAGCAGTTCCTCGCGGGCGGCGTCGCGTGCCGGATCGCGCGGGAGCGTGACCGGTGCGCCGCTCGCCAGGAGCAGCCCGTCCCCCCAGGTGGCCATCCGGCTCAGACTCCCGTGGGGGGCTGGTCGCCCCAGCCGGTGCCGCCGTACTCGGGCAGGCCGGCGGCGCGGGCGAGTTCGATGTCCAGGGCTTCGCGGCGGATGCGCTGGTCGACGTAGATCAGGACGCCGAGGGTGCCCAGGAACGGGATGGTGAGGGTGGAGGAGATGATCCCGGAGATGGCGCTGATGACCAGGACCGCGGTGCTCTGGTTGACCGTGCCGTCGAAGGACATCTGGCGGTGCAGGTCGAGGAAGCCGAGGGCCATGCCGGCGACGGTGAACGGCATCGCGATGATCATGGCGAAGACCAGCGACATCACGTAGGCGAGCAGGCTGATGCCCAGGACGCGCCACCAGGAGCCGCGCACCAGGCGGGCGGAGCGGGAGAGGGCGGCCGAGACGCCCTGCTTCTCCAGCATCAGCGCCGGGGCGGCCAGGCTGTAGCGGACCCAGAGCCACAGGGCGACGGGCGCGGAGGCGAGGCCGAGCAGGAAGAGCAGGGCGGTGACGCCGCCCGAGCCCTCGTACAGGGCCAGGGGCAGGAAGCCGAGGACGAGCACGCCGCCGGACATCAGGGTGGTGAGCAGGGTGACGCCGATCAGCTGCGGGAGCCGGGGGCGGGCCTCGCGCCAGGCGTCCCCGACGGTCACCGGGCGGCCGAGGACGGCGCGGCTGACGACGATGGTGAGCAGCGCGGTGGCGAGCGCGTTGAGCAGCACCGCCAGCGGGATGCTCGCGGCGAACTGCGCCATCTGCGTGCCGCTGCCGGTCTTGCCGTCGATCAGCAGTCGGACGCCGACGCGCCCGGCCTGCTCGATCACGGCGATGCCGAGGGCGAGGGACAGGGTGGTGCGCCAGTGCCGGCGGACGGTGGTGACGGCGCCGTCGAGCAGTTCGCCGACGCCGAGCGGGCGCAGCGGGATGACGCCGGGCCGGGGGCTGTGCTGCTCCTGGCCGTACGGGCCGTGGCCGCCGGGCTGTCCCCAGCCGGGCCGGCCGTACGGGGCCTGCTGTCCGTGCTGGGCGTTCCAGCCGGGGGCCTGCGGGGTGGTCTGGGGCGGCGCCGACGGCCCGGGCACGGTTGCGGGTGCGTCGGCCGTGGGCCGGACGCCGTCGCGGGGCGGCTCGGACGAGCCGGGCGAGGCCCAGCCCGGGGTGTCGGTCATCACTGCTCCTCGGAGGGGCTGTTCGGGTGCGCTCGTGGGCGGTGTTCCGCCCGCGCGCAGCGCCCATCGTGCCATGGGGCTGTGACGGGCCCCACGGGTATCCGGCCCGATGATCGTCTCGGCGGGCTCGGAGGACCTCGCGGAGCGGGCGGCGGGCTGTTCGAAGGCGTCCCGACCGGGTGGAATCGCCCGGTATGGCCGAAATCCGCGGGCCTCGGAGTTGGCCGTTGTGGAGCAATGGCACTGCTGTGCGGCAGGTCACAATCCGGTAATGAGAAGATGGACGCATGAAGGGACGCGTCCTCGTCGTAGATGACGACTCCGCACTGGCCGAGATGCTCGGCATCGTGTTGCGTGGTGAGGGTTTTGAGCCGTTTTTCGTCGCGGATGGGGACAGGGCGCTAGCGGCGTTCCGGGAGACCAAGCCCGATCTGGTCCTGCTCGACCTGATGCTGCCCGGTCGGGACGGCATCGACGTGTGCCGCCAGATCCGGGCGGAGTCCGGTATTCCGATCGTCATGCTGACCGCGAAGACCGACACGGTCGATGTCGTGGTGGGCCTGGAGTCCGGTGCGGACGACTACGTCACCAAGCCGTTCAAGCCCAAGGAACTGGTGGCGCGGGTGCGGGCCCGGCTGCGCCGCGCCGAGGAGCCGACGCCGGAGCAGCTGACCATCGGCGATCTGGTGATCGACGTGGCCGGCCACTCGGTCAAGCGCGACGGCCGGGGCATCCCGCTGACGCCGCTGGAGTTCGACCTGCTGGTCGCCCTCGCCCGCAAGCCCTGGCAGGTGTTCACCCGCGAGGTGCTGCTGGAGCAGGTCTGGGGCTACCGGCACGCCGCCGACACCCGGCTGGTCAACGTGCACGTCCAGCGCCTGCGCTCCAAGATCGAGAAGGACCCGGAGCGCCCCGAGATCGTCGTGACCGTGCGTGGCGTCGGCTACAAGGCCGGGCCCAGCTGACGTGACGGACCTGGCTGACGACACCCCGTCGGGTTCCTCGACCGACGGGGCGGTGCGCGGGGACGTGCTCAGTTCGACCACCCGGCGGCGAGGGCCGCGCGGGGTGTTCGGGCTGCTCAGCCGTCAGCTGCGCCGCCCGGTGCGCCGGGCCTCGGCGCTGTACCGCCGCTCGATCCAGCTGCGCGTGGTCGCCGTCTCGCTGCTGCTGTCGATCGCGGTGGTCCTGGTGCTCGGCGTGGTCGTCGTGGCGCAGGTGCGCAACGGCCTGCTCGACACCAAGATGGGCGCCGCCCGGGAGCAGGCCAGGATCGGCTTCCAGGCCGAGGCCAAGAAGATCGACGAGGCCAAGGACCAGAAGCTGCGCGGCACCGCCGACCAGACGGTCGAGGACACCGGCACCTGGCTGCTGCGCAGGGTCAACGACCTGGCCGCGAGCGGGCAGACGGTGTACTCGGTGATCGCGATGGCCCCGGGCAGCGGCGCCGTCCTGCCGGACACCGGCTTCGCGCCCCGCTACACCGGCGACATCCTGCCCTCCAGCGTCCCGGACACCCTGCGCGACCGGGTGCGCCTGGAGCCGGGCCAGATGTTCGACCAGCCGACCCGGATCCACCGCGCGGGCGGCAGCACCGAGCCGGGCCTCGCCCTGGGCATGCAGTTCTACGGGCCCTCCGGCGCCAGCTACCAGATGTTCTACGTCTTCTCCTTCGGCCAGGAGACCGACACCCTCAACCTGATCATGGGCACCCTGGCGACCGCCGGCGTGTTCGTGGTGATCCTCATGGGCGGGATCGCCTGGGTCGTGGTGCGCCAGGTCGTCACCCCGGTGCGGATGGCCGCCGGCATCTCCGAGCGCCTCGCGGACGGGCACCTGGAGGAGCGGATGAAGGTGACCGGGACGGACGACATCGCCCGCCTCGGCGAGTCCTTCAACCGGATGGCCAACGCCCTCCAGGCGCAGATCCGCCAGCTGGAGGAGCTCTCCCGGGTGCAGCGGCGCTTCGTCTCGGACGTCTCGCACGAGCTGCGCACCCCGCTGACCACCGTGCGGATGGCCGCCGACCTCATCTACGACAGCCGCGAGGACCTCGACCCGATGGCGGCCCGCTCGGCGGAGCTGCTCCAGGGCCAGCTGGACCGCTTCGAGTCGCTGCTCGCCGACCTGCTCGAGATCAGCCGCTTCGACGCCGGCGCCGCGATCCTGGACGCCGAGCCCGTCGACCTGCGCGAGATCGTCACCCGGGTCGTCGAGTCCGCCGAGCCGCTCGCCGAGGCCAAGGGCAGCGCCGTGGTGATCCGCGGCGACGGCGAGCCGGTGCTGGCCGAGGTGGACTCCCGTCGGATCGAGCGCATCCTGCGCAACCTGGTGGTCAACGCGCTGGAGCACGGCGAGGGCCGCGACGTGGTCGTCCGGCTGGGCTCGCAGGACGGCGCGGTCGCTGTCGGCGTGCGCGACTACGGCATCGGCCTCAAGCCGGGCGAGGCGTCCCGGGTGTTCCACCGCTTCTGGCGGGCCGACCCGTCCCGGGTGCGGACCACCGGCGGCACGGGCCTGGGCCTGTCCATCGCCGTCGAGGACGCGCACCTGCACGGCGGCTGGCTCCAGGCGTGGGGCGAGCCCGGCGGCGGCTCGCACTTCCGGCTGACCCTGCCCCGCACCCGCGGCGGCGAGATCAGCCGGGCGCCGTTCCGCCTGGAGCCGGAGGACTCCCGCAACAACCGGGGCCTCGGCACGTACGGCGCGCCCTACCGGCGGGCCATCGCCCCGGCCGGCGCGACCGCGCTGACCGTGGCCGAGGAGCAGGCCGACACGCCCGAGGGCAACGGCGGCGGGCTCGGCAGCGGGCTCGGCGGGGTGCTGGACATCGGCCCCGGCCTGGGCCGGCAACGGATGCCGGAGGGTCCGCGCACGGACCCCTCGGACGTACGGACGGCAGGGGCCGGGTACGGTGCCACCGGCGCCCAGGTCATGGTGGACCCGACGCCGGGACGGCCGTCGGTGGCACAGCGGACGGCGGAGCCGGACGTGACGGGTGGGATTGACCTGGAGGGGTCGCAACGTGCGAAGGACGAGCTGGACTGAGTCGCGGGTGGCGGCCACGGCCGGCACGGTGCTCGTCGCCCTGCTGGCGGGCGGCTGCGCGGCCATGCCCGACTCCGGCGGCATCTCCAGGGTCGAGCTCTCCCAGGGCTCGGCCGACAAGAACCTGCTGCAGGCCAGGGTCTACCCGCTGGGCCCCGCCAAGGGCGCCAAGCCGCGCGACCTGCTGACCGGGTTCCTGGACGCGGTCACCGCCGACGAGGGCTACGACGTCGCCCGGCAGTACCTGACCGAGAGCGCCGCCGCCGGCTGGAACCCGGACGCCGGGATCCAGGTCGCCGACAACCTGGACGCCCCGCTCACGCAGGCCGTCACGGACACCGAGTCGGTCGCCTCGCTGTCCGTGCACGGGACGGAGATCGCCACCGTCGACGCCAAGCACTCGTTCAGGCTCAGCGACGGCCACAAGAGCCTCACCTCGGACTTCACCTTCGTCCGGGGCAAGGACAACGAGTGGCGGATCGACAAGCTCGCGCCCGGCGTGATCATGAACGAGACCAACTTCCGCAACAGCTACCGCCAGGTCGACCGCTACTTCTACGCCGCCCCCGACCCGTCCGCCTTCGTCGCCGGCGGCGCCAAGGAGGTGCTGATCGCCGACCCGATCTACCTGCGGCGCCGGACGGACCCGCTGACCGCCGCCGCCAAGGCGCTGGTCGTCGGCCCCTCGGACTGGCTCGCGCCGGTCGCCCGGACGGAGTTCCCGCGCGAGGTCGGCGGCGTCAAGGTGTCGGTGGACGACAGCCACCTCGCCCATGTGCAGCTCGATGTCGACGCCGGCGACGAGACCTCCTGCCGCCGGATGGCCACCCAGCTCTTCTACACCCTCGCCGACCAGGTCAAGGGTCAGGTCGAGCGGGTGGAGCTCAAGGGCAGGCGCGGCGCCTGCACGACCGGCCGCGCCGACGCTGGCACCCCGGCCGGGGTGTCCAAGTACTACCAGCGCGCCGACAACGGCGTCCTGATGGTCACCGACGACCAGCACAGCGGCGACCCGGTGCCCGGCCCGCTCGGCAAGGCGCAGCCCGGCGGCACGCCGCTGAGCACCGTCGCCGTGGCCCGGGACGGCTCCCGCGCCGCCGCGCTCAGCGGGGACGCCCACCAGCTCTTCTCGGTGCCGCTGGCGGCCGGTGCCACCGCCATGCCCGAGCCGGTGCTCACCTCCGCGGCGAAGGCCGGGGACAAGGACAACGCCCTGGCCTCGCCCAGCTGGGACGGCCGCGGCGACCTGTGGGTGGTGGACCGCGCCCAGTCGGGGCGGGTGGTCATGGTCCGGGGCAACAAGACCTACACCGTGCCGGTGGAGGGGCTGGACGGGCAGAGCGTGCAGGCGCTCAAGATCTCCGCGGACGGCGCCCGCGTCGCCCTGGTCGTCCGCAACACCGGCACGGGCACCCGCTCCCTGCTGTTCGGCCTGGTGATGCACAGCGGCACCACGGAGGCGCCGACCGCGAGGATCGTCGGGCTGCGCCGGGTGGCGCCGCTGCTGACCGACGTCGCCTCGGTGTCCTGGGCGGAGGCCGACCAGCTGCTCGTCCTCGGCAAGGAGGGCGACCGCATCCAGCAGCTGTACTACATCAGCACCGACGGTTCGCAGAGCAGTGACACCCCGCTGCAGAGCGGCCCCGGGTGGCTGGCCATCTCCGCCTCCGAGTCCCGGGGGAGCGTGCTGGCCGCGGCGCAGCCGGTGCTCGCGGTGACGGAGGGCAAGGTCTACCGGCTGGTCAGCAACCAGTGGCGGGAAGTGCAGATGCCGGACAAGGTGAGCTCCTACTTCTACGCGGGCTGACCGGCCGTCACCCCTGCGGGCTGCGCCGGGTGCCCGGACGTGGCCGCGACGGTGGCGGCGGCCCGGGCGGGCAGGCCCGCGTCGGCCAGTGCCCGGGCGGCCTCGGCGAGGCTCGCCCCGGTCGTCACCAGGTCGTCGACCAGCACCGGGTGACGGCCGCTCAGCGCGGCGCGGGCTCGCGGCAGCACGGTGAGCGCGCCGTGCAGGTTGCGGCGCCGCTCGGCCGCGCTGAGCCCGGCCTGGTCGGCGACCGGACGGGCGTGGCGCAGCAGCGAGGAGGCCCGGGCGTCCAGTCCGGAGCGGCGCAGCGAGCGGGCGGCGGCCCCGGCCAGGCGCAGTGTGGAGTCGTGGCCGCGGGCGCGCACCGCGGAGCGGGCCGAGGGCATCGGGACGAGCACCAGCGGCGCCCGTTCGCCCTGCGGCCCGAGCGCCGAGCGCACCGCCCGTCCCAGCGCCTCGCCGAGCGGGGTGGCCAGCCGCAGGGCGCCGCGCTCCTTGTGGGCGAGCAGCAGCTGGCGGACGGGGTCGGTGTAGGGGGCGGCGGCGTGGGCCCAGGGCAGCAGGGTGGGGGCCGGGCGGGCGGTGGCCAGGGTGTGGCGGCAGGACGGGCACAGCTGGGTGCGCTCGGCGCCGCAGCCGGCGCAGTCCGCGGGGAGCAGCACGTCCAGCAGCCCGGCCAGGGCGTGGCCGAGCGGCCCTCGGGCGGGCCACGAGGGGCTGGGCGTAGGAGTGGGGGTGGTGGGCACGGGTGCTCCCGACGGCGGCACGGAGAGTGAGCACAGAATGCGCCGTACGGGGGGTGTTGTCCAGGTATTCACTCATGCTTCACTCGCAGGAGGGTAAACAGGGGGCGCCGGCTTGACCGGCCCGTCCGTGCCTCCGGCCTGTCCTTCCCGTGCCCGGCTGGGGAGGCGAAAAACCCGTGCGAGGTGTTCGATAAGGCTCCAGGGGGTTTCAACCGTCCCTGGTGGGGAGGAAGTGAGGTGAGGGCCAGTCGCTTCCACCGGTTCCGGTGGGGCGGGGGGCCGGCAGTGGACGGGCTGGTCCAGCTGGGTCTCAGCCCGATCCGGTAGCACCCGGATCGGCGTCAGCACGAGGGATCGGAGTTCTGCGTGGACATCGTCGTCAAGGGCCGCAAGACCGAGGTGCCCAAGAGGTTCCGCGAGCACGTGGCCGAGAAGCTGGAGAAGGTCCAGAAGTTCGACGGCAAGGTGATCAGCCTCGACGTCGAGGTGTCCAAGGAGCACAACCCGCGTCAGGCCGACCGGTCCGACCGGGTGGAGATCACTCTCCGTACCCGTGGCCCGGTGATCCGTGCCGAAGCCGCCGCCGCCGACCCGTACGCGGCGCTCGACCTGGCCTCGGCGAAGCTCGACGCGCAGCTGCGCAAGTCCGCCGACCGGCGTCGGGTGCACAAGGGCGGCAACGGCCGCACCCCGATCAGCGTCGCCGAGGCGACCGCGTCCCTGGCCGCCGCGCTGCCGGAACCGGCGGTGTCGGAGGAGACCAACGGGGCCGTGCGCAAGACCATGATGGGATCGCTGGAAGTGGAGGGCGACGGCCCCCTGGTGGTCCGCGAGAAGAGCCACTCGGCCGCTCCGATGGCGCTGGACCAGGCGCTGTACGAGATGGAGCTGGTCGGACACGACTTCTACCTCTTCGTGGAGAAGGACAGCGGCCTGCCGAGCGTCGTCTACCGCCGGCACGGCTACCACTACGGTGTGATCCACGTGCAGCCTGACATGGCGGCCGGTGTGGCCAGCGGTGCGGGCGGCGCGATCGGTCGGTTCGACGACGAGGACTGACCGCCCCGAACGGTGTCGGAGGTGGTGACCCCGGCGGCTGCGGCCGCCGGGGTCACCGGCGTCCCAGGGGCCGGTCACGGCGGGCAGTTTGGCGGCGCGGTGCGCGGGAGGTCACCCGAGCGGGCCGATCGGCGCCGGAGGGTGACCGGGGCCACGGCGGGGCGTGGAATGATTGGCGCACGTCGACCCGCGAAGGGGGAGGAGCGGATGGGGGATCACTTCGGGCTGGGGCCCGCTGCGGGGCCGGTCGCCGGGCTACCGCCGGGGCCGGAGGAAGAGCCCGCGTACGCGCCGCGCCGGGGTGAGCCGATCCGTGTGCTGGTCGTGGACGACCACGCGCTGTTCCGCCGCGGGCTGGAGATCGTGCTCGCCGAGGAGCCGGACATCAAGGTCGTCGGCGAGGCCGGGGACGGGGCCGAGGCCGTACTGAAGGCCGCCGACCTGCTGCCGGACATCATCCTGATGGACGTCCGGATGCCGCGTCGCAGCGGGATCGAGGCGTGCACGGCGATCAAGGACGTGGCGCCGAGCACCAAGATCATCATGCTGACGATAAGCGACGAGGAGGCCGACCTCTACGAGGCGATCAAGGCGGGGGCCACCGGCTACCTGCTCAAGGAGATCTCCACCGACGAGGTCGCCACCGCGATCCGGGCGGTCGCGGACGGGCAGTCGCAGATCAGCCCGTCGATGGCCTCCAAGCTGCTCACCGAGTTCAAGTCGATGATCCAGCGCCGCTCCGACGACCGGGACCTGGTGCCGGCGCCCCGGCTCACCGACCGGGAGCTGGAGGTGCTCAAGCTGGTGGCGACCGGGATGAACAACCGGGAGATCGCCAAGGAGCTGTTCATCAGCGAGAACACCGTGAAGAACCACGTGCGCAACATCCTGGAGAAGCTCCAACTGCACTCCAGGATGGAGGCCGTGGTGTACGCGATGCGGGAGAAGATCCTCGAAATAGGGTGAGGCGGGCCGCCCGGCCCGCCTCGCGGGCGGCCCCGGTCAGTCGGCGAGCAGCTTCTCCAGGGCCGGGCGCAGCCGCTCGTCGTGCAGCGTCTCGGCCCGCACCGCGTCGCAGCCGACCCAGGAGGCGGCCTCGCGCAGGGCCGTGGCCAGCGCCTCCACGTGCCGGGCGCCGCTCGCGTCGCCGCGGCCGTCGACCAGCGAGACCTGACGGGCGACCAGGGTGCGCCCCTCCCGGGCCGGGTCGACCCGGCCGACCAGCCTGCCGCCGGCCAGCAGGGGCATCGCGAAGTAGCCGTGCACCCGCTTGTCCTTGGGCGTGTACGCCTCCAGCCGGTGCGTCATGCCGAAGATCCGCTCGGTGCGGGGGCGGTCCCAGACCAGCGAGTCGAACGGCGAGAGCAGCGTGGTGCGGTGGCGCCCGCGCGGGGCGGTGGCCAGCGCGGCCGGGTCGGCCCAGGCCGGGGCGGTGGCGCCGTCCGGGCCCCAGCCGGCCACCTCGACCGGGACGAGGCCGCTGTCGGCGAGCACCGCGTCCAACTCCTCGGCGCGCAGCCGGTGGTAGTCCTGGAGGTCGGCCCGGGTGGCGACGCCGAGCGCGGCGCCGGCCTGGGCGACCAGGGTGCGCACGCAGTCCGCGTCCCCGGGCTCCTGGCCGAACAGGGCCTCCGGGATGGCCTGTTCGGCCAGGGCGTAGACGCGCTTCCAGCTGCGGCGGTCGGTGCAGACCACGTCGCCGAAGGCCAGCGCCCGTTCGACGGCGATCTTGGTGTCGGACCAGTCCCACCACTCGCTGGTTTTTTTGGCGCCGCCCAGTTCGGTGGAGGTCAACGGGCCCTCGGCGCGCAGCTTGTCGAGCACGTGCCGGTAGGTCTCGGGCGTGACCTGGTGGTTCCACACCCGGCCGCGGTCGCGGTAGCGGCGGCGCCGGAAGGCGAACAGCGGCCACTCCTCGACGGGCAGGATGCAGGCCGCGTGCGACCAGTACTCGAAGCTCGTGCCCGCGCCCCAGTACGCGGCCTCGACGGCCGGGCGGCCGACCGCGCCGAGCCGGGCGTAGGGCACCAGCTCGTGCGAGCGGGCCAGGACGGAGATGGTGTCCAACTGGACGGCGCCCAGGTGCCGCAGCACCCCGCGCACTCCGGAGCGGCGGTCCGGCGCGCCCATCAGGCCCTGGGCCCGCAGGGCGATCCGGCGGGCGTCGTCGGCGGACAGGACGGTCACGGGCGCGGGGGCTGCGGCGGTCATGCCGGGGAGCGTAGCCGGGGGCACCGACAGCGGGCCGGTCAGTCCTCCAGGTCGGCGGGGAGCATCGAGGCGACCCAGGAGTCGTGGAAGACGCCGCGCTGCTCCGCGTACGCGCGCATGGTGCCCTCGAAACGGAAGCCGACCTTCTCGGCCACTGCGCGGGAGCCCTCGTTGCCGACGTAGGCGAGCCACTGCAGGCGGCGCAGGCCGCCCTCGCGCAGGCCGTACTCGGCGACGGCGCGCGCGGCCTCGGTGGTGTAGCCCCGGCCGCGGAACTCCTTCACGGCCCACCAGCCGATCTCGCCGGCGCCCCGGTCGTCGGCGCGCAGCACGATGCCCTGGGCGCCGACCAGGGCGCCGGTGCCGCGCTCGTACACGCCCCAGATCCGGTTGTCCCCGGTGCGCCAGCCGTCGACCGCGAGTTTGCGGACGAAGAACTCGGCGTCCTCGCGCCGGTACGGGACGGGGACGACCGTCCAGTGCTGGATCTCCGTGTCCTGGCAGGCCGCGAAGATCGCGTCGATGTCCTCCTCGCGGGGGGCGCGGAGGACGAGTCGCTCGGTGGTGAGGGTGACGGGCGAGGGGGCGGGTTCGGTGGGGAGTGCTTCCATGAGCGGATTATTTCGCCGAACGGGGAAGACGGTCATCCGGTTATCCGTCCAACTCCTCTCCCCGCCGACCGTTTTGCCCCGGTGAGCGGGGCTATCGGGTCATGTGCTCGCGCGGGTGACACGGGAATAGCGTGCTGACGCACCTCCCGAGGCATTGGACTCCTCGCATACGATGGCCCGTGCGGTGGGGTGGACCCCCCGTGCAGTCGTCCAGTGCCAATACAGGCAAGGAGCCCGCTCAAGTGTCCGTCTTCGACAAGATCCTGCGCGCCGGCGAAGGCAAGATCCTTCGCAAGCTGCAGCGGATTGCTGCCCAGGTCAACTCCATCGAAGAGGACTTCGTCAACCTCACCGACGCCGAGCTGCGCGCGCTGACCGACGAGTACAAGCAGCGGCTCTCGGACGGCGAGTCGCTGGACGACATCCTCCCCGAGGCTTTCGCGACCGTGCGCGAGGCGGCCAAGCGCGTGCTCGGCCAGCGCCACTACGACGTCCAGCTCATGGGCGGCGCGGCCCTGCACCACGGCTACGTCGCCGAGATGCGCACCGGCGAGGGCAAGACGCTGGTCGGCACCCTGCCCGCGTACCTCAACGCCCTGACGGGCAAGGGCGTGCACCTGATCACCGTCAACGACTACCTCGCCGAGCGCGACTCGGAGTGGATGGGCCGGGTGCACCGCTTCCTCGGCCTCGAGGTCGGCGTGATCCTGGCCAACATGACGCCCGCCGAGCGCAAGCGCCAGTACGGGATGGACATCACGTACGGCACCAACAACGAGTTCGGCTTCGACTACCTGCGCGACAACATGGCCTGGTCGCAGGAGGAACTCGTCCAGCGCGGCCACAACTTCGCGGTCGTCGACGAGGTCGACTCGATCCTCATCGACGAGGCCCGTACCCCGCTGATCATCTCCGGCCCGGCCGACCAGGCGACCAAGTGGTACGCCGACTTCGCCAAGCTGGTGCTGCGCCTGAAGATCGACCGCGACTACGAGGTCGACGAGAAGAAGCGCACCGTCGGCATCCTGGAGGAGGGCGTCACCCGGGTCGAGGACTACCTCGGCATCGACAACCTCTACGAGTCGGTGAACACCCCGCTGGTCGGCTTCCTCAACAACGCCATCAAGGCGAAGGAGCTCTACAAGGCGGACAAGGACTACGTCGTCATGAACGGCGAAGTCATGATCGTCGACGAGCACACCGGCCGTATCCTGGCCGGCCGCCGCTACAACGAGGGCATGCACCAGGCGATCGAGGCCAAGGAGGGGGTGGAGGTCCAGAACGAGAACCAGACCCTGGCCACCATCACCCTGCAGAACTTCTTCCGCCTGTACGACAAGCTCGCGGGCATGACCGGTACCGGCACCACCGAGGCCGCCGAGTTCCACCAGATCTACAAGCTCGGCGTCGTGCCGATCCCGACCAACAAGGACCCGCTGCGCATCGACCAGCCCGACCTGATCTACAAGTCGGAGCCGGCCAAGTTCGCCGCCGTCGTCGAGGACATCGCCGAGAAGCACGAGAAGGGCCAGCCGGTGCTGGTCGGCACCGTGTCGGTCGAGAAGTCCGAGTACCTGTCGCAGGAGCTGCGCAAGCGCGGTATCCCGCACGAGGTGCTGAACGCCAAGCACCACGAGCGCGAGGCGCAGATCGTCGCGCAGGCCGGCCGCAAGGGCGCCGTCACCGTCGCCACCAACATGGCCGGCCGTGGCACCGACATCATGCTCGGCGGCAACCCCGACCACCTGGCCGCCGCCGAGCTGGCGCAGCGCGGGCTGACCGAGACGGACAACCCGGACGAGTACGTGGCCGCCCTCCCCGAGGCGCTGGAGAAGGCCAAGGCCGCGGTCAAGGCCGAGCAGGACGAGGTCAAGGAGGCCGGTGGCCTCTACGTCCTCGGCACCGAGCGGCACGAGTCCCGCCGGATCGACAACCAGCTGCGCGGCCGCTCCGGCCGTCAGGGCGACCCGGGCGAGTCCCGCTTCTACCTGTCGCTGGGCGACGACCTGATGCGCCTGTTCAAGGCCGGCATGGTCGAGCGCGTGCTCTCGATGGCCAACGTGCCCGAGGACGTGCCGATCGAGTCCAAGATGGTCACCCGCGCGATCGCCTCCGCGCAGACCCAGGTCGAGCAGCAGAACTTCGAGATCCGCAAGAACGTCCTGAAGTACGACGAGGTGCTCAACCGCCAGCGCGAGGTCATCTACGGCGAGCGCCGCCGCGTCCTGGAGGGTGAGGACCTGCAGGAGCAGATCACCCACTTCATGGACGACACCGTCGAGGCGTACGTCCGGGCCGCGACCGGCGAGGGCTTCGAGGACGACTGGGACCTCGACAAGCTCTGGACGGCGCTCAAGCAGCTCTACCCGGTCTCCCTGGACCTGGCGGAGCTGGAGGAGGAGGTCGGCGGCCCGTCCGGCCTGACCCCCGAGTACCTGATCAAGGTCCTCCAGGAGGACATCCAGGCGCAGTACGGCGCCCGCGAGGACCAGCTCGGCGAGGAGATCCTGCGCGAGCTGGAGCGCCGCGTGGTGCTGGCCGTGCTGGACCGCCGCTGGCGCGAGCACCTCTACGAGATGGACTACCTCCAGGAGGGCATCGGCCTGCGCGCGATGGC
This sequence comes from Streptomyces sp. NRRL WC-3742, assembly GCF_000720635.1. Lineage (GTDB taxonomy): Bacteria > Actinomycetota > Actinomycetes > Streptomycetales > Streptomycetaceae > Kitasatospora. The sequence continues at coordinate 19,459 of NZ_JOCF01000075.1, forward strand.
GCAGCGCGACCCGCTGGTCGAGTACCAGCGCGAGGGCTTCGACATGTTCACCGCGATGATGGAGGGCATCAAGGAGGAGTCCGTCGCCTACCTGTTCAACGTGGAGATCTCGGTCGAGCAGCAGGTCCAGGAGGTCCCGGTCGAGGACGCCGAGGTGGTGCTCGACAAGCTGGAGAAGGACGCCGCGGCCGCCCGCCCGGAGATCAAGGCCAAGGGCCTGGAGGCCCCGAAGCCGAAGCGGCTGCACTACACCGCCCCCTCGGTGGAGGTCGGCGGCGGTGTGGTCGAGGGCGACTTCGACGACCTGGCTCCGGAGGACGAGGGCGACGGGCTGACCCGCGCCGAGCGCCGCAAGGCCGCCCGGTCCGCCAAGGGCCGCCGCCGCAAGGGCTGAGCCCCGGGCCCCAGGGCCCGCAGGACGCCGTACAGGGCGCCGTTCCCCCACGGGGACGGCGCCCTGCGCCGTCTCGTACCGGGGGCGTGTCCGCAGCGCGCTCACCGGGCCTCCACGGCGGTGCACCGCCACTGCCCGGCGGGGCCGCGGCGCTCCAGGCGGAAGGCGACCATGTGGTGGCGCCGGCCGAGGTCGACCCGTACGCACGCCTCCACGGCGCCTGGTGAGGGCGAGCGGTCGTGCACCGGCCCGAGCCGGGGCCGGTCGGCCGCACCGCCGCGGCGCAGCGCCCCGACGCGGACGAGCGAGGCGAGCTGCCCGTAGCCGTCCAGGGTGGTGTGCCGCATCAGCTGGCCCGAGGGGCGGACGCCGGTGAGCACCTCGACGAGCTGGTGGGCGAAGCGGGCGGCCAGCGCGCGGGCGTCCTGGTCGTCGGGCGGGGTGGCGACGGCGGCCGCGCAGGCGGCGCGGGGGTGCAGGGGGCGTCGCCCGGCCCGGTCGCAGTCGGAGGGGCGCGGCTGGCGGTGCGGGTGGGCGGCGAGGCGGTTGAGGCGGGCGGTCACGGGGGCTCCTGGGGCGGTCGGTGCAGGGCGGTGCAGGGCGGTGCGGGTACGGACGAGGTTCAGGCTGGAGGGCGTCCGTACGAGGCGGCAATGCCTTTTCGAGCCCGGGGGAATCCGCGCCAAGTTCACCTATCCGGGCGAATTGACAGGTGCGGCGCCCGGCCGGGCGCCCGCCCGCTCGGCACGCGGTTGACGGGCCCGCGCGGGCCGTACGGCCCGGAAAGGGGACGCCGGGTTCGGCGGACCGGGTGGCCCCCGGCAGGCCCGTCCCGTTGCGCCGGGCCAGCGAGGGTGCGCACGATCGGAGCCTGACCGGGGGCGCGGCACGAGGACGGGCGGCCGGAATGACGACACGGGTGGCGGCGACGCCGGCCCCGGCGGTGGCGGGAGACGCCCCGCCGTCGGCCGGCCCGCCCCGGCAGGCCCCAGGCCCTGCCGGGGCGATCTTGCCGGGCACGCGACGCCGGATCATCCCGCCTGAACGTACGGCCGAACCGCCCAAGTACGTCCAGTACGAGGGCGGCCCGGCCGCACGCCCGGACGGGCGCCCGACGCCGCGCGCTGATCCGGCAAGATCGCCCCGGCAGGCCCTGGTCCTCGGCGGCGGAGGGATGCTCGGCGCGGCCTGGACGGTCGGCGCACTCTGCGCCGTCGAGGAGGCCGTCGGCCGCCCGCCGGGCGAGGCGGACCTGCTGCTGGGCACCTCGGCCGGCTCGATCCTCGCCGCGCTGCTGACCGCCGGGGTGCGCCCCGAGCAGCTGCGCGACCACCAGCGGGGCCTGCCGATCACCGAGGGCCCGCTGGCCGGGGTGGACTTCGACTACGACACGGCGGTCGGCGGCGCGCTGCCGCCCCGCCCCCGGGCCGGGATCGGCTCGCCCGGGCTGCTGCGCGAGGCCGTGCGGCACCCGGGGGAGTACCCGCTGCTGACGATGGTCTCGGCGGTGGCGCCGCACGGGCGCGGCTCCCTGGCGCCGGTCGGCGAGCTGGTGCGGGGCCTGCTCGGCCCGGCGGCCCTGCCCACGGGCGGTGCGGCGCCGCTACGGGTGGCCGCCGTGGACTACCGCACCGGCCACCGGGTGGTCTTCGGCGATCCGGACGCCCCGGCCGCCTCCGCCGCCGAGGCGGTGACGGCCTCCTGCGCGATCCCCGGCTGGTTCGCGCCGGTGCGGCTGAACGGCTCGGCGTACGTGGACGGCGGCTGCTGGTCCGCCACCAACGCCGACCTGCTGCTCGGCCGGGGCCTGGAGGAGGTGTACGTCCTCGCCCCGATGGCCCTGCGCCTGGCCCCGAGGCCCGGAACCGGCGAGCGCGGCACCCTGGCCGCGCTGCGCGAGTGGCGCGAGCGGGACCGCCCGCGCGGGGTGCTGGCGCAGCTGGTCAGCCGCTACCGCCGCTCCGTCACCCGGCAGCTGCTGCGCGAGGCCGCGCTGCTGCGCGCCGAGGGCGTACGGGTGCGGCTGCTCGCCCCGACACCGGCCGATCTGGCGGTCATGGGCCCCAACATGATGGACCCGGTCCGCCGGGGCGAGGTGCTGGAGAGCGCCCTGCGGACCACCCGCGAGATGCTGCGGGCGGCCCGGTAGGTGATCACAGCCCTTATTCTGGGGCCGCTGAGTAGCAGTGCCGCTGGACGAGACCGGAGAGTGCCACCGATGCGCGTGTACGTGCCCACCACCCTGAACGGCCTGGCGGCGGCGTACCAGGGCGGCGCCCTGGACGAGTCGGCGGCCTACGCCGTGACGCCGGCGCTGCGCGAGTGGTACGTCAGCGACGACCTGGAGGAGCTGGAGTACGCGGCGCTGAACCGGGCCGCGCAGTCCTCGCTGCGGCTGCTCGCGGCCGACGCGGACGCCCCGCGCCGCCGCGTCGTGGTGGCGCTGGACGTGGCCGACTCGGCCGTGCGCCCCTTCCCCGGCGACGAGTACCAGGACCAGGCGTCGCTCGGCCGGGTGGTGCTGGCCGGGCCCGTGAAGCTGGCGAAGGCGGCCTCCGTGCACGCCGACGTCGCCGACGCCGAGGTGGTCGAGGACGTCTCGGCCGCGGTGGCGGCCGTGGCCGCCGCCGACGCGGGCGACCAGGACGCCCAGTTCACCGTGGACGGCGCCGAGGACCACGACCTGCTCTGGTTCGCGACCCAGGAGATCCCCGCGCTCCTGGGGTGACGACCCGCGGTCCGCCCCGCCGCCGCCCTACCGGCGGCTGCTACCACTGGGCCCAGGTGAGGTTCCAGCCGCCGAGGCCGTTGTCGGGGGCGACGGTCTTCTCCTTGGTGTTCACGATCTTGACGACGTCGCCGATCATCGAGCTGTTGTAGAACGACCCCGCGGGGGAGGTGTCGCGGCCGCCCTCCACGTCCTTGAGGGCGATGCAGCCGTGGCTGGTGTTCTCGGTGCCGAACGGGTCCCCCTTGTACCAGTAGTTTCCGTGGAGGTAGGTGCCGCTCCGCGTCAGCCGCATCGCGTGGGGGACGTCGGGGATGTTGTACTCCTTGCCCAGGCCGACGGTCTGGGAGTCCATGTGGGTGATGGGCTCCTTGGACATGATGACCATGGTTCCGCCCCAGGAGGGGTGCTGGGCGTCGCCGAGGGTGGCCGGCACGGTGGTGGACTTGCCGTCCCGCTCGATCGTGATCTGGTGCTTGGCGGAGTCCGCGGTGGTGATCTGGGAGCGGCCGATGGTGAACGGTTCGTCCTTGTCGACGTCGCCCCAGACGCCGGGGGCGACCTCGACGTTCTTCAGCCGGTAGTGGATGGTGACCTTGGTGTTCGGCTTCCAGTAGTCCGCCGGGCGGAAGTCGAGCCGGTTGTCGCCGAACCAGTGGCCCTTCACCTCGGTGCCGTTGTCCGTCTCGAAGGTGATGGCCTTGGCGACGGCGTCCTTGTTCACGACCTTGCTGCTGAAGTCCACCTTGACGATCATGCCCACGCCGTAGGTCTGGCCGTCGGCGACGTTGTCGTTGGTGGACACCTGCTTGCCGGCCGCCGCCGTGGTGAAGGCGCTGGTGATCGCGGAGACCAGACCGGCGGCGTCCTTCGCCTGGGCGTTCACCGTGTACGCCGTGCCGGGGGCGAGCGCGGCGGAGGGCTTCCAGCCGCTGCCGTCCGGGGTGATCGAGCCCTGGACGGGCTTGCCGTTCTTGTCGGTCACGGCGACGGCGGTGAGCTTGCCCTGGGAGACGGACACCTGGAGCGCGGTCGGTGCGACCGCCTGGGACCCGTCCTTCGGCTCCACGTTCAGCACCGCGGCCGAGGTCTTCGGCGTCGCCGCGGTGGCGTCCCCGCCGGGCGCGTCGGTGGCGGCTGTCGCGGCGGTGGCGGGTGCGGCCTCGGGGGCCTTGTCCTTGTCGTCGCCGCAGGCCGCGGACATCAGCAGGACCCCGCCCATCGCCAGTGCCACCGCACCGCGGCGGAGACGGTCGTTGGTGCGAATCGCGGCCGGGGCCGTCCGTACAGTGCTCACAGGTTTGCTCCCTCTCGGTGTTCGGCGTCAGCTTCCGAGCCGGTTCGTCCCGGCCGCAACGGTGGGCCGGGCATCGGGGATGCGGGGACGCCCCTACCGTGGTTGAACTGGGGAGACGTAACCTTCCTGGGACGCCTCGGCGGGGCGCTGGGACGGGGGCACGAGCGGGGGGAGGACCGGTGCCGGAGGGGATCGGGGAATCGACGGGGGCGGACGCGGTCGCGCGGCTGCTCCAGGAGCTGAAGAGTCGGTCGGGGCTCAGTTACGGCGCGCTGGCGAAGCGGCTGCACGTGAGTACGTCGGCCCTGCACCGCTACTGCAAGGGCGATGCGGTGCCGGTGGAGTTCACCCCGCTGGAGCGCTTCGCGCGGCTGTGCCGGGCGACGCCGGAGGAGCACGCCGAGCTCTACCGGTTGTGGGTCGCCGCCGACGCGGCGCGGGGGAGCCGGCAGGCGTCCGCGCCCGCGGAACCGGAGCCGCCCGCGGCACCGGAGCCGGAAGCCGAGGCGGTGGCACAACCGGAGGAGCTGCCGGCCGTGCGCACCTCCGCCGCGCCGAAGCGGCGGCGCGTGCGCCGGGGCGTCCTTGCGGCCGTCGCCGCCGCCGCGGTGCTCGCCGCCGTCGGAGCCGTCGCCGTCGATCGCAGGACCGGTGCCCCCGAGCGCGCTCCCGCCACGGCTGCGCCCCCGTCCCCCGGCGCCACGTCGCCCGCCGCCGACCGGGGTGAGAGCGCCCCGATCACCGTCTCCGTCCGCCCGTCCGGCTGGGACTCCGAGTGCGACCGGTTCCTCGTCGACCGCCCGCCGTCGCAGGTCCCCCGCCCGCCCGAGGTGCTGGACGTCCCCGGCTGGGCCTCCGAGCTCGGGGCGGTCCCCGCCAAGTACCAGTCCATCAAGCTCACGGTGCAGGGCACCGGCAGCGAGACCGTGGTGCTGACCGCCCTCAACGTCCGCATCGCCCGGATCGCGGCCCCGCTGACCTGGAACGCCTACGCCGTGGGGGAGGGCTGCGGCGGCGGGGTCGGCGTCCAGTCGTACGACCTCGACCTGGACGCGGCCCGCCCCCGTCCGGTCGTCTCCGCGGGCAGGAGCGGACTGCCGCTCAAGGTGAGCGAACGGGACCCGGAGGTCATCGAGGTCAACGCCGAGACCGACGCCCACGACGTCAGCTGGTACCTGGAGCTGGAGTGGTCCAGCGGTGACCGGAAGGGCACGGTGTCCGTCGGCCTCGGCGACGGCAGGCCGTTCCGCACCAGCGCGCTCAAGGGCCGGACGCAGTACCACTACCCGATCGGCGCGAACTCCTGGGAGCTGAGCCCCTTCCAGCAGTGACGCCCGCCCTACCCGGGTGTCGGCCGCGCCGTTTAACGTATGACCTCGTGCGCACTCACATCGTTTGGGACTGGAACGGCACGCTCTTCCACGACATGGAGGCGGTGCTCGGGGCGAGCAACGCCGCGTTCGCGACCATCGGCGTCGGCCCGATGTCCATGCAGGAGTACCGGGAGCGGTACGAGATCCCGATCCCCCGCTTCTACGAGCGGCTGCTCGGCCGGATGCCCTCCGAGGAGGAGTGGCGGGGCCTGGACGTCGCCTTCCACGAGCGCTACCGCCAGCTCAGCCCCGCCTGCGACCTGACCGAGGGCGTGCGGGAGCTGCTGGACGGCTGGGAGTCGGCGGGCAACAGCCAGTCGCTGCTGTCGATGTACGAGCACGAGAAGCTGGTGCCGCTGGTCGACGCCTTCGGGCTGACCGGCCGCTTCCTGCGGGTGGACGGCCGCAGCGGGCCGGCGGGCGGGAAGAAGGCGGAGTCGCTGGTCCGGCACCTGGCCGGGCTCGGCGAGCGGGTGGACCCCGCCCGTACGGTCCTGATCGGCGATGCCGCGGACGACGCCCTGGCGGCGCTGGCGGCCGGCGCCCACGCGGTGCTGTACACGGGCGGCTCGCACACCAGGGAGAAGCTGGAGCCGATCGGCGTCCCGGTGGTGGACAGCCTGGCCGAGGCCGTGGAGCTGGCCGGGCGGCTCACCGGCTGATCGGCTCACCGGCTCACCGGCTGATCGGCTGATCGGATACGTGGCGGGCACCACGTCCGCCGCCCGCGTGTCTGAACGGGCGGATCGCGCCCTGCCTGGTCAGGCTGGACGGTGACCCACCAGCCGCCAGGACGGAGCCGTCATGCCCATCGACGCAGTCACCGAGGTGCCGACGCCGCTCAACGAGCCGGTCCTCACGTACGCGCCGAACACCCCCGAGCGGGCCCGGCTGGTGCGGCGCCTGGACGAGCTGGCGGCCGAGCGGGTGCCGCTGCCGATGACGATCGGCGGCGAGCAGCGCTTCGGCGGGGGCGAGCGGATCGACGTCGTCCAGCCGCACCACCACGCCGCCCGGCTGGGCGTGCTGGGCAACGCCACCCGGGAGGACGCCCGGGCGGCGGTGGACGCGGCGCTGGCGGCCGGGCGGCAGTGGCGCTCGCTCTCCTTCGACGACCGGGCGGCGGTGTTCCTGCGGGCGGCCGAGCTGCTGGCCGGTCCGTGGCGGGAGACGCTGAACGCGGCCACGATGCTCGGCCAGTCCAAGACGGCCCAGCAGGCCGAGATCGACTCCGCCTGCGAGCTGATCGACTTCTGGCGCTTCAACGTCCACTTCGCCCGGCGGATCATGGCCGAGCAGCCGATCTCCTCGCCCGGTGTCTGGAACCGCGTGGACCACCGCCCGCTGGAGGGCTTCGTCTACGCGGTCACCCCGTTCAACTTCACGGCGATCGCGGGGAACCTGCCCACCGCCCCCGCGCTGATGGGCAACACCGTGGTCTGGAAGCCCGCGCCGACCCAGACGCTGGCCGCGTACCACCTGATGCGGCTGCTGGAGGCGGCGGGCCTGCCGCCCGGGGTGATCAACCTGGTGACCGGCGACGGCCTCCAGGTCTCCCCGGTGGCGCTGGCCGATCCGGCGCTGGCCGGGCTGCACTTCACCGGCTCCACCGCCACCTTCCAGTCGCTCTGGCAGACCATCGGCGCCAACATCGGCGGCTACCGCACCTACCCGAGGATCGTCGGCGAGACCGGCGGCAAGGACTTCCTGCTGGCCCACCGCTCGGCGGACCCGGACATCCTCAGGACGGCCCTGGTGCGCGGCGCCTTCGAGTACCAGGGCCAGAAGTGCTCGGCGCTCTCCCGCGCCTACCTGCCGCGCAGCCTCTGGCAGCGGATCAAGGACGAGTTCCTCGCCGAGGTCGACGCCCTGACGGTGGGCGACGTCACCGACCTGTCGAACTTCATGGGCGCCCTGATCGACAAGCGGGCCTTCGAGAGGATCCGCACGGCGATCGACCGGGCGAAGGCGGACCCGACGGTCGAGCTGGCGGCCGGGGGCCAGTACGACGACGCGATCGGCTGGTTCGTCCGCCCGACCGTCCTGGTCTCCTCCGACCACCGGGGCGAGATCTTCCGCACCGAGTACTTCGGCCCGATCCTCGCGATCCACGTCTACGAGGACTCCCGCTGGGAGGACGTGCTGGGCCGCGTCGACTCGGGCGCCCCGTACGGGCTGACCGGCTCGGTGATCGCGCAGGATCGTTACGCCATCGCCCAGGCCGTGGAGGAGCTGCGGTTCACCGCGGGCAACTTCTACATCAACGACAAGCCCACCGGGGCCGTCGTCGGCCAGCAGCCCTTCGGCGGCTCCCGGGCCTCCGGGACCAACGACAAGGCGGGCGCCGCGCAGAACCTGCTGCGCTGGACCTCGGCGCGGGCGATCAAGGAGACCTTCGTCCCGCCGACCACATCCGGTTACCCCCATATGGGCTAAAAGCGAACATCAGCCTCCGGTTTGGACATGGTGTCCAGGACGGCCCGGACATCCTGCACCTTTGTGCCTACCTGTACCTGTGCACCTTCGATTGATCCGGTTAGGCTGGCTGGCGTCGTCGGGTGGCTTTCGCAGGACGAATCGTCCTACCCACTGTGAGGGCGTTTCATGCGTGCCATGAGCCCCTTTCAGTCGGATGGTGCGGCAGGATTGCGATAGACCCGTCGGTGTTCATCCACACACCACCGAGTCACGCAACGGCGCGCGACAGGAGCCAAGAAGTCATGCAGACCAAGCTGGACGCAGCCAAGGCCGAACTGCTCAAGAAGGCAGCCGCAGCCGCTGAGAACAGCCAGGTGGGGGGAGCGGCGCCGGGGGAGGGTCTGAGCAACGGTGCTCTGACCGCGTACCTGCACCACTACTACCTGCACACCGCGCCCGAGGACCTGGTCGACCGCGACCCGGTCGACGTGTACGGCGCGGCCGCCTCCCACTACCGCCTGGGCCTCAAGCGCCCCCAGGGCACCGCCGAGGTGCGGGTCCACACCCCCTCGGTCGAGGAGAACGGCTGGTCCTGCGGCCACACCGTGGTCGAGGTCGTCACCGACGACATGCCCTTCCTGGTCGACTCCGTCACCAACGAGCTGTCCCGCCAGGACCGCGCGATCCACATCGTGATCCACCCGCAGCTGCTCGTCCGCCGTGACATCACCGGCAAGCTGCTGGAGATCCTCGACATCGACGCCTGCTCCCGCAGCAAGGCCGCCGGCACCGAGTGGCCCGCCGACGCGACCGTCGAGTCGTGGATGCACATCGAGATCGACCGCGAGACGGACCGCGAGGACCTGCGCACCATCGAGACCAGCCTGCGCCGCGTCCTCGGTGACGTCCGCGAGGTCGTCGAGGACTGGGGCAAGATGCGCGACAGCGCGCTGCGCCTGGCCGACGAGCTGGCCGAGGAGCCCCCCGCCGCCCTGCCCGAGCAGGAGGTCGGCGAAGCCTGGGAGCTGATGCGCTGGCTCGCCGACGACCACTTCACCTTCCTCGGCTACCGCGAGTACGACCTCGTCGAGCACGAGGGCGAAGAGGTCCTCAAGGCCGTCGCCGGCACGGGCCTGGGCATCCTGCGCTCCGACCCGCACAGCCACGACAGCGCCCACCACCCCGTCTCCGAGGCGTTCGGCCGGCTCTCCGCGCCGGTGCGCGCCAAGGCGCACGAGAAGAAGCTGCTCGTCCTCACCAAGGCCAACAGCCGCTCCACCGTGCACCGCCCCGCCTACCTCGACTACGTCGGCGTGAAGAAGTTCAACGCCGCCGGCGAGCCGATCGGCGAGCGCCGCTTCCTCGGCCTGTTCTCCTCCGCCGCGTACACCGAGTCCGTCACCCGCATCCCGGTGGTGCGCCGCAAGGTGCAGGAGGTACTGGACGGCTCCGGCTTCTCCAGCGAGAGCCACGACGGCCGCGACCTGCTGCAGATCATGGAGACCTTCCCCCGGGACGAGATCTTCCAGACCCCGGCCTCCGAGCTGCTCTCCATCGCCACCAGCGTCCTCTACCTGCAGGAACGCCGTAAGCTGCGCCTCTTCCTGCGCCAGGACGAGTACGGGCGCTACTTCTCCGCGTTCATCTACCTGCCGCGCGACCGCTACACCACGCGCATCCGGCTGCTGATCACGGACATCCTCAAGGAGGAGCTGAACGGCGCCACCATCGACTACACGGTGTACGCCACCGAGTCGGTGCTGACCCGTCTGCACTTCGTCGTCCGCGTCGCCCCCGGCACCGCGCTGCCGCAGCTCACCGACAGCGACATCGAGCGGATCGAGAACCGCCTGGCCGAGGCCGCCCGGTTCTGGATGGACGGCTTCCACGACCAGCTGCACATCGAGCTGGGCGAGGAGAAGGCCGCCGAGCTCGGCCACAAGTACGGCAACGCCTTCCCCGACGGCTACCGCGCCGACTTCCCGCCGCGCACCGCCGTCGCCGACATCAAGCAGATCGAGTCGCTGCACGGCGAGGGCGACTTCCGCCTGAACCTGTACCAGCCGGTCGGCGCGGGCGACGACGAGCGCCGCTTCAAGATCTACCGCGTCGGCGGCCCGATCTCGCTCACCGAGGTCCTGCCCGTGCTGCAGCGCCTGGGCGTCGAGGTGCTGGACGAGCACCCGTACGCGCTGCGCCGCTCGGACGGCACCACCGCGTGGGTGTACGACTTCGGCCTGAGGCTGCGCGAGGCCACCGACCTCCCCGACGAGGCCCGCGAGCGCTTCCAGGAGACCTTCGCCGCCACCTGGACCGGCAAGGCCGAGAACGACGGCTTCAACGAGCTGGTCCTCACCGCCGGGCTGACCTGGCGCCAGGCGACGGTGCTGCGCGCGTACGCCAAGTACCTGCGCCAGGCGGGCTCCACGTTCTCCCAGGACTACATGGAGGACGCGCTCCGCAACAACACCCACACCACCCGGCTGCTGGTCAACCTGTTCGAGGCCCGGCTCAGCCCGAGCCACCGCCTGGGCGCCGACGAGCTGACCGAGGGCATCCTGGAGGAGCTGTCCGGCGCGCTCGACGAGGTCGCCTCGCTGGACGAGGACCGCATCCTGCGCTCCTTCCTGCACCTCATCAAGGCCACCCTGCGGACCAACTTCTTCCAGCACGACGGCTCCGGCGCGTGGCACTCCTACGTGTCGATGAAGTTCGACCCGCAGGCCATCCCGGACCTGCCGGCCCCGCGCCCGGCCTTCGAGATCTGGGTGTACTCGCCGCAGGTCGAGGGCGTGCACCTGCGCTTCGGCAAGGTCGCCCGCGGCGGTCTGCGCTGGTCCGACCGGCGCGAGGACTTCCGTACCGAGATCCTCGGCCTGGTCAAGGCCCAGATGGTCAAGAACACCGTCATCGTGCCGGTCGGCGCCAAGGGCGGCTTCGTCGCCAAGCAGCTGCCGGACCCGTCGGTGGACCGCGACGCCTGGCTGGCCGAGGGCGTCTCCTCGTACAAGACGTTCATCTCGGCGCTGCTGGACATCACCGACAACCTGGTGGCCGGCGAGGTCGTCCACCCCGCCGACGTGGTCCGCCACGACGAGGACGACACCTACCTGGTCGTCGCCGCCGACAAGGGCACCGCGACCTTCTCCGACATCGCCAACGGCGTCGCGGAGTCGTACGGCTTCTGGCTGGGCGACGCCTTCGCCTCCGGCGGCTCGGCCGGCTACGACCACAAGGGCATGGGCATCACCGCCCGCGGCGCCTGGGAGTCGGTCAAGCGCAACTTCCGCGAGCTCGGCGTCGACACCCAGAGCGAGGACTTCACCGTCGTCGGCATCGGCGACATGTCCGGTGACGTCTTCGGCAACGGCATGCTGCTCAGCGAGCACATCCGCCTGGTCGCCGCCTTCGACCACCGCCACATCTTCCTCGACCCGAACCCGGACGCGGCCGTCTCCTACGCCGAGCGCCGCCGCCTGTTCGAGCTGCCGCGCAGCTCCTGGGACGACTACGACAAGTCGTTGATCTCGGCCGGCGGCGGGGTCTTCCCCCGCTCGGCGAAGTCGATCCAGGTCAGCGCGCAGGTCCGGGCCGTGCTGGGCATCACGGAGGCCCGCCTCACCCCGGCCGAGCTGATGAAGGCCATCCTCCAGTCGCCCGTCGACCTGTTCTGGAACGGCGGCATCGGCACCTACGTCAAGGCGTCGACCGAGACCAACGCCGAGGTCGGCGACAAGGCCAACGACGCCATCCGCGTCAACGGCGACCAGGTCCGCGCCCGCGTCGTCGGCGAGGGCGGCAACCTCGGCTGCACCCAGCTGGGCCGCATCGAGTACGCGGCCGTGGGCGGCCCCGAGGGCAGCGGCGGCTGGATCAACACCGACGCCATCGACAACTCGGCCGGTGTGGACACCTCGGACCACGAGGTCAACATCAAGATCCTGCTCAACCAGGTCGTCGCCGAGGGCGACATGACGGTCAAGCAGCGCAACACCCTGCTCGCCGAGATGACCGACGAGGTCGGCCGCCTGGTGCTGCGCAACAACTACGCGCAGAACGTCGTCCTGGCCAACGCCGTCGCCCAGGCGCACAGCATGGTCAACGTCCACGCCCGGATGATCAACCGCTTCGAGGCGGCCGGCCGCCTCGACCGCGGCCTGGAGTTCCTGCCCACCGAGCGCCAGATCCGTGAGCGCCAGCAGAGCGGCCGCGGGCTCTCCCAGCCCGAGATGTCCGTGCTGCTCGCCTACACCAAGATCATCCTGGCCGACGAGCTGCTCGCCACCGACCTGCCCGACGACCCGTACTTCCGCACCGCGCTGCACGAGTACTTCCCCAGCGCGCTGCGGACGAGGTTCGCCGACGCGATCGACAACCACGCGCTGCGCCGCGAGATCATCACCACGCTGATCGTCAACGACACGATCAACCGCGGTGGCTGCACCTTCGCCTTCCGCCTGAAGGAGGAGACCGGCGCCACCTACGAGGAGATCGCCCGGACGCACACCGCGGCGCGGGCCGTCTTCGGCCTGGAGGAGATCTGGGCGCAGATCGAGGGCCTGGACAACAAGGTCCCGGCGCGCGTCCAGACCAAGATGCGGCTGCACTCGCGGCGCCTCGTCGAGCGCGCCACCCGGTGGATGCTCAACAACCGCCGCCAGCCGCTCGACATCGCCGGCACCATCGAGTTCTTCCACGACCGGGTCAACCAGGTCTGGGGCTCGCTGCCCAAGCCGCTGCGCGGCGAGGACCTGGCCTGGTACGAGAAGGTGTACGGCGACCTCGCCGGCGCCGGGGTGCCGGAGGAGCTGGCCGTCCGGATCGCGGGCCTGTCCTCCACCTTCCCGACGCTGGACATCACCGAGGTCGCGGACCGCTCGGGCAAGGACGTCGCCGACGTCGCCGAGCTGTACTACGACCTGGGCGACCGCCTGCAGATCTCGCACCTGCTCGACCGCATCATCGACCTGCCCCGCACCGACCGCTGGTCGTCGATGGCCCGGGCCGCCATCCGCGAGGACCTCTTCGCGGCGCACGCGGCGCTGACCGCCGACATCCTGGCCTGCGGCTCCGAGGGCGCCACCCCGGAGGAGCGCTACAGCGCCTGGGCGGATCTCAACTCCACCCTCCTGAACAGGGCGAAGAGCACCCTCGACGACATAAGGGGTTCGGACAACTACGAGCTGTCCAGCCTGTCGGTCGCGATGCGGGTCATCCGCACGCTGCTGCGCACGGGTTCGATGCGCTGACACCCGGCAGTGCCCTCGGTGGGGCCCGCACCTGGGAAACCGGGTGCGGGCCTCTCTCGTGCCTTGGATAGAATGATCGAATTCGACAAGGGGGGCCTTGAGATGAAGATGAACCGCAGATCGGTTCGCGTGGTCGCTGCGAGCATGATGGTGGCGCTGGTCGTCGCCGGGGCGGGGGCCTGCTCGTCCGACAAGAAGAAGGACGACGCGGCTCCGGCAGCGGCCTCGGCGGCGGCCACCAGCAAGGGCCCGGAGGCGTTCGGCGCCGCGGGCTGCCGGGGCCTGAAGCCGGGCATCACCAAGGACGCGGCCCTGGCCGGGGGCACCCTGGAGACCGCGCCGGTCTCGCTGATGGACGGCTGCACCGACTTCGTCTACAAGGGCGGCCCCGCGCCGGACAAGGCGCGGATGGACGCCGAGGCCGCCACCGAGGCCAAGTTCAAGGACCTCAACGGGAAGGCGGACGCGGCGGCGGCCAAGAAGCCCGCCCCGGCGCCCACCCTGCCGCCGAACGCCTCCGCCGCCGACTCTGCGGCCATCGCCGCCCAGGCCGCGGGCTCGGCCCAGAACTCCGCCGCCGACGCCAAGCTGATGGCCGACGCCGCCCAGTCCAGCGTCGACATGCTGACCGCCCGCGAGACCAGGAACAAGGCGTTCGCCACCAGCGGCCGCGTCTCCTTCGCCACCTCCGGCCTGCGCGAACTCGTCGCCCCGTCCGACGCGAAGACCGCCGAGGGCATCGGCGTCGGCTCCACCACCGACGCCGTCCAGGCGGCCTACGGCTCCAAGGGCCTGGTGAAGGACAAGTACGGCAGCTTCACCCTCCCCGTCGAGGGCCAGCAGGGCTGGAACTACGAGTTCGTCGTGACCGACGGCAAGGTCACCACCCTCGCCGTGGCCAACCGCACCCTGAAGTGCACCGCCTGACAGCCCGAACCGCATGACTGCGGCGGTGGTGAGCCCGTGCCCGCGTAGCGCCGCGCGCGCACGCGCGACACCGCCCGCTGTGGTGGCGGCGCCACCACCGACCGTGACGGTTCTGGCGCCGAGGCCCGCGCACGGGCGGCAGATGCCCGGTTGGGGCACCGGATCGTGGCACGTGGCGCACTCCGCGTACGAGGGTGGCGGCGCAGCCTGCACGGGCGGCATCTTGCGTCGGAGCCGGTCGCGCAGGATCGCCACCGGGGAGTGCAATGGTGAGGGCAGGCCGGAGAGCAGGGCATTGGCCAAATCGGTTGCCGTGCTGCCGCGTTCCAGCCACTGGACCACGAGCGGTGCCAGCTGCTGCGCCTCGGCCTCGCCGAGGCGCAGCCGGGGTTCGGGCCGGATCGCGCGGAAGAGCGCGGCCACCGCCCTGCGGGTCTGCTCGTCCGCTCGCGTCAACTGGGCCGGGAGGGTGGGTACTTCTCCCGGGTTCTTTACCAGAAGACTGTCACGGAGGCCGGTCTCGGGCTCACCGGGGCCCGAAGTGCGGTCACTCGGTGGCGCCGGGCGCTGCGGAGTGTCGTATACCTGCACTTCGGTACGAAGTGTGCCGTTGGGCATCCGAACCGTCTCGACCAGGTAGTACCCGGCTTCCTTGAGTTCGTTGAGCGCCCGACGGATCGCGCCGCGCCCCTGCGTGCTGCTGTCGGCCATGTGTCGCCCGTCCTCGCGCCAGCCGTCGGGGCGGGAGAGGAGATCGGCGAGGAGGCCGCGAGCGGTGTAGCTGAGGCGACGGTCCTGGAGGAGGCTGTTCGGAAGTACGGTGAAACAGCGCGCGTGAGCGCTACGATGAATCTGCATTGGGAGTGTCAGCTCCTGTGCCGGACCCCGGGGTGTTCCACCACCGCCGGGGTCTTCCATGTTCTGTTGATGCGGAAAGTAGCACAGCCACTACACGGAGTGCGAACCATTCGGAAAGTCCGCTGACCACGGTCTCTGTGACGGTGGGTGCGCCGCCGCTCAGGCAGCGGCGCCGTACTGACTGGTCAGCCGCCGGACTTCGGCATCCTTGAATGCCTGCACCTCTTCTACGATCCCGCTCTTCGGCAGCTCAGCCACGGGGACGCAGAGGTCCATCCGCTGGATGCAGACGCCGACCATGTATTCGCCCCGGTCGGTGAGGTACAGGCGGATGCCGTAGTAGCCCTCCTGGCAGTCCGTGTCATTGTTGAACCGGCACGACGTACAGGTTTCCGGGAGGCGCACGGGCAGCAGTCGCTTGACGTAGACAGCCCTGCTGCCGAGTGCCCGGTAGAGGGTGCGTTCGTCGGAGGTGCCAGCGGTGAACGTCCGAAGCACTGGCTCCGCGCCGACCCGGTCGAGTACTGCGGAGATCGCCGCAGTCGACTCCGCGCCGTCCTGGATGCTGGTGAGCATCCGCACGTCCGCGAACTGGCCGTACGACTCGACCAGGTTGACGACCCGGTTCACGTGGGCCATGCCGGGAACGACGATGTTCACGGAGGCTCTCACGCCGTTGGAGACGGCGGCGCGGACGGTCTGCTCGGCAGCGCGGATCTTCGCCTCGGCCAGACCCCTGGACGTGAAGCGCTGGGACTGGACAGCCTGGAGTTCTTCCGCGGTGGTGCCGAAGACGGAGACGTTGACTCGGTTGAGGCCCGCTGTTGAGCAGTCCCGCATGACCTGTCGGCCGCGCTCGCCGTTGCTGGTCATTCCGACGCTGAGGCCCATTGCGGTGAGCGTCGATACCAGCACGGAGACCTCGGTGTGGAGAGTGGGTTCCCCTCCGGTGAGGTGGACCTCGTCGGCGCTGAACGCCTTCGTCACGGTTCGCACCGCGCGCCGGAAGGAGATGTCCGGGGCCATCCTCGCGGCGAGGAAGTTGACGCCGTTCGTCTCGCTGTAGATCGACACGCGTCCGGTCCTGCCGGGGCCCGTGGCGAAGGGCAGCAGCGTACGGCCCCGGTTGTCGGCGGTGACCGGGGTTCCCTCGTTGTGGCAGAACGTGCAGGCCAACCCGCAGTCGTCGATCACCTTGATGCGGATGGTCCTGTCCCGGACTACCCGGGTCGCCGGTGGTTTGGTTGTGGGCAAGGCTTGTCTCCTGTCACTCGAAGATGAGCCGGGGGATCGCCTCGATGTCGATCCCGTATCGGCGGTAGACCTTGGTCGTGTTCTCGCTCGTCAGCTCGGCCCGGGGAAGGCCGAGCACGGCTGCCGTTGCGTGGACGTGATCGGCGTTGTCCCCCTCGATCTCCAGGTACGGGGGGATCAGCGGCCATTCGTCGATCTCGATGGCCGCGCCGCCGAGGGTCCAGGAGGAGCGGCGGTTCTCCTGGTACGCCTTCGGCTGGTAGCCGAGCTTGCCGAGGAGCACGTTCATGGTGTCGAAGTCGTCGACGGTCGTCTCCGTTTCGGTCACGCCGTCGATCGCGTCGGAGTGGATCTCCTTGACGCACAGCGTGACGCTGGTGCCGATGTCACGGAGGCGGATCCAGGAGCCGGGCCGATCGGGGATGTCGTAGACGTAGCGGCGCTGGAAGCGGTCGGCTACGTGCTCGGCCCCTGCCTCGGTCAGCAGCGCTCGGATCTTCTCCGGCTCGACGTTGAGGATCTTTGCTTCGAACTCAGTTGCGGTCATTGAATGTTGCCTTCCTCGATGCTGTGCGGGACGCGCGAGCGAACGATATCGGCGATGGCGTGGGCCACCTCCTCAGGCGTGCGGCCGGTGCCGTCCACACGGAGAAGGCCGAAGGCTCTGTAGACGCGGGAGCTCTCGGCTGTGTTGGGCTCCTCCCGCTGGTGCCAGGAGCTCAGCGTCCCGCGCTCGGCTCGCCGACGGATCCGCTCTTGGCGAACCCGCTCGTCGACCTCCAGCAGGATCGGCACATTCGGGATGAAGGCCCCGTGCGGGTACTCCTGGGCCCACTCGTGCCCCATGGCCCTGTGTGTGGCGATGGTGCGCGGGAAGTAGGACTCGACCACCACGGTTCGCCCGCTCCCCGTGAGTTCTCGGGCCGTCGCCGAGGTGATGTGGTTCGCCATCAGCCACCAGTGAAACCGGGCGGGCAGGATGCCGGTGGCATCCACCTCCGCGCGCATGCGGGGGAACGCCGGCAAGGCGTCGTGCGTGAGGTGGACGCCGTTGACGAGGGCCGCGACCAGCGGGGCGACGGTGGTCTTCCCGCTGGCGCTGAGGCCGTCGAGGGTGATGAAGGATCCTCGGGGTGTGTCCATGCGAACTCCGTTCCTCGGTCGATTCGCGGGTTGTGTATTGCGGCACTCGCCCCTCGGCCATCCCGGGGGGCGAGTGCCTCGGGGTTACGCCGAACGCCTCGGGTGACCCGTGGTCCGGTCGTTGGCGGCGCGCAGGAGGACTGCCAGGCGGCGGGCGCCCATGATCGACTGGTCAGCCGCGCACTCGAACCACACGGTCTTTCCCGGGCCGTTGGGGTGTGAGCCCCAGGAATG
This sequence comes from Streptomyces sp. NRRL WC-3742, assembly GCF_000720635.1. GTDB lineage: Bacteria > Actinomycetota > Actinomycetes > Streptomycetales > Streptomycetaceae > Kitasatospora. The sequence continues at coordinate 37,334 of NZ_JOCF01000075.1, forward strand.
CGCGAGCCCCTCGATCAGGAGCAGTCCACGGCCACCTGTGACGGTGTCCTGCGCGGCCTCCCGGTCCGGAAGGGTCGGGCTCGAATCGGTGACCTCCACCCGCAGCCGTTCTCCGGTCCACCGGACCGTGACCCGGCACTGGGCGCGGGTGTGCTCGATGGCGTTGGCCAACAACTCGCTGGCGCACAACTCCACATCTCGCAGGGCAGCGTCCGACATGGGCACCCGCCATGCTTCTGCGATCCTGCGGATCAGACGACGAGAGGGCGGCACGGCCGCCGGCTCCGGTTCGACATCCCATTCCTGCGGCACCGGCAACGAGGCGGTGCCGGTCGGGCTCATCAATGTGGCCGGGTGGTCGTCGACAGGCATACGGCCTCCGGCCGTAGGGAGTTGCGAGAGGAGGACCCGGCCTGACCGAGGCACGGGTTCGAGCTGCACTGGCGTCGCCCGGGGGCCTTCCCGACAGCACCGGCGTAACCGGCCGATCACCCCGGGCGACTGAGAACCATCAAACGCCTGCGGGCCGGGTAGGGACAGGGCGATCCTGTAGGCAGACGCTAGGCAGTTCACTAGGCTGTCTGGCCCTTACCGACGGCACCGCAGAGACGGGCCTCAGATGACCAACGACGCTCTACGAAGGCTTCGCCTCGGGCGAGAGTGGACCCAAGGCGAGGTCGCGAGCCGGGTGAACGGCCGGATCAAGGCCGCGACCGGCCGTGAGTCGGCGATTGACGCCAATGTGATCAGCCGATTAGAACGTGACGTGATCCGCTGGCCCGACGCGGATGTCCGTGATGCCCTGCGCGGCGTCTTCGGCGTGGCCACGAACGCAGAGCTGGGACTGTTCCCGAAACGGACCCGGCGGGACCGTGAGGAGGTGGGTGAGTCGAAGCGCCGTGACTTCTTGTCCGTCTCCCTGGCCTCGATCCTGCCTGACGTGATGCCATCCCCATCTACCCTTGGGATGAAGGACGTTGACGACATCGCAGAGCGAACGTTCGCTCTGGAGGAGTGGGACCGGCGAAGCGGAGGTCTTGCCACTCGTCATCTGGCCTTCGGTGAACTGCGAAGCGCTGTCGACCTCACCAAGTCGTCGATGGGACCGCGTGTTCGAGATCGGCTGTGCGGCCAGATCGCCAATCTCGCTGACCTCGCAGCGTGGTCGGCGTTCGATGCGGGCCAGAGCGCTCCCGCACGAAGCACCTTCGGGCTCGGCCTTAGGGCGGCCCAGGAAGCCGGGGACGACGGACTGCTGTGCCATGTTGCAACCGGTCTCGCCCGCCAGGAGATCGCCGAGCGTAGGTCCGGAGAGGCAGTTGCCCTGGCAGACATGGCCATGGGCAACGTGCCCTTGTCGGCGCTTGCAATGATCGCGGCGGTCAAGGCCCAGGCGTACGCGATCCAGGGCGACGAACCCGAGGTGATGCGGCAGATCGCTCTCGCGGAGTCGATCTACAGCCGCGTCAGTGATCTCCGTAGCGAGCCGCGCTGGATGTGGTACTTCACCGAGCACAAGCTGCACGGCGAGACCGGACACGCCCTCTACCTGCTCGCGACGGTCAAGGGGAGACCTGTCTCCGACCTGGTGTCCCGCCTCCGCCGAGCCGCGGACTCCCAGACCTCCAACCGTGCTCGCTCGAAGGCGATCGATACCGCCCAACTGGCAACAGTGCTCTATCGCCAGGGCGCGCGGGAAGAAGCCGAGCACTATGCCCACACAGCTACCGACCTTTCCACTGTGGTCCGCTCCGCGCGACTGGACGCCGCACTGGCCGAGATGAGGAGAGCCCAGACATGACGATCGAAGACGTGATCAAGGAAGCCGCAGCTCGGGGTGTTATCGGGCTTCCGGAGCCTTCCCGGCTCACCCATGTTCGGGTATGGCCGGGGGCGTCGCAGTGGGTCGGGGAGGTTGGCGAACCACCCCACAACGAGACCGTGGGTGATGGCATGTTCGACACCAAGGACGAGGCTCAGGAAGCCGCGTTGAAGGCCGTTGCTGACGGAAGGGCCTTGCTGGTCGCCCTGCTTCCGGATGATCTCGCAGCGACGGCCGCAGAGTGGTCAGCGCCCACCGTGACTTCATGGGACGCCTGACGGCCGCAGGGTGACCGGCCTGAGAAGTGCTCAGGCCGGTCGATTCGGATCATATCGCTTATCGTTTCGGCGGCCCCGGCCAATTTGGCCGGGGCCGCCGTCGATTCTGGATCAATTTCCTGACTGAAGGCCACGTTTTCCGGAGATGTTATTCTCTGGATTTTCTGCATACGCTGGGGGCCTGGCCGGAAACGGCCAGGCCCCCAGCGTATTTGGGTGGGGTGGGGTGGGGTGGGGTGGGGT
>NZ_JOCF01000076.1 GCF_000720635.1 Streptomyces sp. NRRL WC-3742
GGTGTGGGGCGCCATGCCCCCATGGTGCCGGGTGGGGCCGACAAGTGGGGTGGGCGCCGGCCGGGTGTAGCCGGGGGAGCGAGTTGGATGATCTGCTCATATGGTGATGATTCGGGCATGTGACCAATCCGTGGCCGGGACCTCACTGGATCGACGAGCGGAGACCGTGCGATGCCGCAGGCGCACCCGTCCGGCAGGCGCATACGCCGCCGTGTGAAGGGGCCCGCGCGGGCGTTGCTGGCGATGCTGCTCACCGCGCTGGTGCTGGGCGGCGCCGTTCCGTACGTGTCGGGGCCCGGGCGGGCGTACCTCAGCTACCTGGTGCTCGGGGAGCGGGTGGACGCGGCGGGGGCCGCCCTGGCGGGGGCCGAGAGCAAGGCGGCGGGCGGGCAGGTCGTCCAGGAGTATCCGCAGATCGGGGCGGTGCTGGCGTACGCGACCGGGGACTTCGCGGAGAAGCTGCGGGGGCGGCCGGGGATCGCGGCGGTCGGGGCCACGCGGACGGCGCCGGTGGTGGGGCCGCCGCGGGGGGTCGCGGGGGCCGGGGACTTCGCCGCGGGGGCCAGTGCCGATGCGCGGGACGAGGGGGTGACGCCGGTGGTGCCCGATCCCGCGCAGGGGGACGGGTGGAACCTGGCGATGGTGGGCGCGGTGAGCGTGTGGGGCGGCGGCGCCACGGGGCCGGCGGTGCGGGCCGGGGGCGCGTCGGTGGAGGCGCTGCGGAAGGTGCTGGTGGCGGTGCTGGACTCGGGGGTGGACGACACCCATCCGGATCTGCGGGCGGCCGTCGACCCCAAGGCGTCGGCGTCCTGCGCGGACGGCCGGCCGGACGCCCGCACCGGGGCCTGGCGGCCCGATCCGGGCGTGGGGGAGAGCGGGCACGGGACGCACGTGGCGGGGATCGTCGGGGCGGCGGGGGACGGACGGGGCGTCAGCGGGGTGGCGCCGGGCGTGCGGATCGGCGCCGTACGGCTGCTGGGGCCGCTCGGGCAGTACTACGCGGAGAACATCGTCTGCGGGATGCTGTGGGCGGCCGACCACGGGGCCAGGGCCGTCAACAACAGCTACTTCGCCGACCCGTGGAAGTACAACTGCCCGCAGGACGCGGACCAGGCGGCGATCACCGCGGCGGTCGGGCGGGCGGTCGACTACGCGCGGCGCAAGGGGGCGGTGGTGGTCGCCTCGGCGGGGAACGACGGGCAGGACCTGGGGGCGGGGCGGACGGACGAGCGGAGCCCCAACGACCGGGTGTCGGGGGCGGCGCGGACGCGGTACCTGGGGGCGGAGTGCATCCGGCTGCCCGGGGAGCTGCCGGGGGTGGTGACGGTGACGGCCGTGAACCGGGACGGGCGCCCGTCGGGGTACTCGAACTTCGGGCGGGGGCACGTGTCGCTGGCGGCCCCCGGGGGTGATCCGGACGGGGGACCCCGGGGGGCGATCGTCTCGGACTGGCCGGGCGGGCAGTACGCGGCGCTGGCGGGGACGTCGATGGCGGCCGCGCACGTGTCCGGGGCGGTGGCGGTGGTGGCGGCCGGCCATCCGGAGTACGGGGCGGACCGGCTGGCGGGGGCGCTGGCGGAGGCGGCCTCGGCGGGGTGCTCGGCGGGGCCCTACGGGTGCGGGGACCGGCGGTACTTCGGGGCGGGGCTGGTGGTCCTGCCCCGCTGAGGGCAGGTGGCGGGAGTGGGGTTCGGGATACTGGGGGGATGAGGCTGACGGAGTTCTGGCGACGGATGTACGCGCACTTCGGCGAGGGGTACGCGGAGTCGTTCGCGAGCGATCACGTGATGAGCGAGCTCGGGGGGCGCACGGTCCGGCAGGCGCTGGAGGCGGGGTGGGAGGCCAAGGACGTGTGGCGGGTGGTGTGCGAGACCCAGGGGGTTTCGGGGCCGTTGCGCTGACGGGGGTTGCGCCAGACTGTTCGGGTGACGAGTAGTACGGAAGAGCGGGAAGGGCCGGCCGAGGCTGCCGGCGAGGAGCGCGGGGGCCGCGCGGGGGCGCTGCGGGGCGGTGGGATGCCGCGATGGCTGCCCCGGGCGATGGTGCTGGCACTGGTGCTGTTCGGGGTGTTCCAACTGGCCAGTTGGGCGTTCCTGCAGCTGACCGACCTGTTCGTGATGCTGCTGGTGGCGTTCTTCCTGTCGCTGGCGCTGGAGCCGGCGGTGGACCGGATGGCGGCGCGGGGGGTGCGGCGGGGCGTCGGGACGTGCCTGGTGTTCATCGCGGTCGGTGTGGCGGTGGCCGGGTTCCTGGCGGCGCTGGGGACGCTGCTGGTCGATCAGGTGGCGAAGATCGCGGGGGACCTGCCGCACCTGGTCGACAACCTGATCGGGTGGATCAACAGGACGTTCCATCAGGACGTGTCGATGGGCGAGCTGCAGAAGAAGCTGCTCAAGGACTCCGGGGCGATCGAGAACTACGCCCAGCAGGCGGCCGACAACGTGTGGGGGCTGTCGTCGACGCTGATCGGCGGGCTGTTCCAGGCGTTCACGGTCGGCCTGTTCACCTTCTACTTCACGGCCGACGGGCCGCGGGTGCGGCGGACCGTGTGCTCGATGCTGCCGCCGGCCAAGCAGGCGGAGGTGCTGCGGGCCTGGGAGATCGCGCTGGCGAAGACCGGCGGGTACCTGTACTCGCGGGCGGTGCTGGCGGTGGTGTCGGCGGCCGGGCACTGGGTGATGTTCGCGCTGATCGACCTGCCGTACGCGGCGGCGCTGGCGATCTGGGTGGGCGTCATGTCGCAGTTCGTGCCGACGATCGGGACGTACCTGGCGGGGGCGCTGCCGGTGCTGGTGGCGCTCACGGTGGAGCCGGTGGACGCGCTGTGGGTGCTGCTGTTCACGGTGGTGTACCAGCAGATCGAGAACTACCTGCTGCACCCGAGGATCACCGCCAGGACGATGGACGTGCACCCGGCGGTGGCGTTCGGGGCGGTCATCGCGGGGGCCGCGCTGCTGGGGGCGGTGGGGGCGCTGATCGCGATCCCGGCGGCGGCGACGCTGCAGGGGTTCGTGGGGACGTACGTGAAGCGGTACGAGGTGGCCAGCGACCCGCGGATCGACCGCGGCGAGCAGCGGCGGGCCCGGCGGGCGCTGCGGCGGGAGGCGAGCCGGCGGCTGCGGCGGATGGTGGGCGGGGACGGGGAGCGGGGGGAGTAGTCGGGGGGAGTGGTCAGGGGGAGTGGTCGGGGCGCGTGGTCGGGGCGCGTGGCGTTCGGGTGATGCTTGAATCGAACAGATGTTCTTTGTACTCTCCGGCGAGGAGTTTTCCACAGGCTGAGGCGGGTGGGGCTCGTTTGTCAGTGGGACGCGCTAGCGTCGAGGACGATGAAGCGCACAGCACAGAACCCGAGGGAAAAGGTCATGGCAGGTACGGACAAGGAGAAGGCCCTAGAGGCCGCACTCGCCCAGATCGAACGGCAATTCGGCAAGGGCTCGGTGATGCGCCTCGGCGAGAGGGCGAACGAGCCGGTCGAGGTGATCTCCACCGGGTCCACCGCGCTGGACGTCGCCCTCGGTGTCGGCGGCATTCCGCGAGGCCGCGTGGTCGAGATCTACGGCCCCGAGTCCTCCGGTAAGACCACGCTGACGCTGCACCTGGCCGCCAACGCCCAGAAGGCCGGCGGCACGGTCGCCTTCGTCGACGCGGAGCACGCGCTCGACCCCGAGTACGCCAAGAAGCTGGGCGTGGACACCGACGCCCTGCTGGTCAGCCAGCCGGACACGGGTGAGCAGGCCCTGGAGATCACCGACATGCTGATCCGCTCCGGCGCGATCGACCTGGTGATCATCGACTCGGTCGCGGCGCTCGTGCCGCGCGCCGAGATCGAGGGTGAGATGGGTGACTCGCACGTCGGTCTGCAGGCCCGTCTGATGAGCCAGGCGCTGCGCAAGATCGCCGGTGCGCTGAACCAGTCGAACACCACCGCCATCTTCATCAACCAGCTGCGCGAGAAGATCGGCGTGATGTTCGGTTCGCCGGAGACCACGACGGGTGGCCGGGCGCTGAAGTTCTACGCCTCGGTCCGTCTGGACATCCGCCGCATCGAGACGCTGAAGGACGGCACGGAGGCGGTCGGTAACCGCACCCGCGTCAAGGTGGTCAAGAACAAGGTCGCCGCGCCGTTCAAGCAGGCCGAGTTCGACATCCTCTACGGCGTGGGCATCAGCCGCGAGGGCGGCCTGATCGACATGGGCGTCGAGCACGGCTTCATCCGCAAGTCGGGCGCCTGGTACACGTACGAGGGCGACCAGCTGGGCCAGGGCAAGGAGAACGCCCGCAACTTCCTGCGGGACAACCCGCAGCTCGCCGACGAGATCGAGCGGAAGATCAAGAGCAAGCTCGGCATCGGCCCGAAGGTGGAGGAGCCGGCCGCCGAGGCTGCCGCGCCGGAGGTCGCCGCCGTCGACGGTGCCGCGAAGCCGATCACCGCGACCGCCACCAAGACGGCCGCGGCGAAGAAGACGGCGGCAGCCAAGGGCTGAGCCGTTGAGGAAGCACGACACGGCGGGCGCCGAGGACGAGTACGGGCCGCCGGACTGGTTCGCCGCGGTGGCGGAGGAGCCCGGTCCGGCGCCCGGGCCGGGCCCGGCGGAGGTGACGGTCGAGGAACTCGGCCTGGTCACCGCCTCCGAGCTGCCCACCGGGCGGCGTCGGAGGCGCTCGGCCTTGGCGGCCGAGCACGCCGAACAGGCGGAGGACGTGGCGGAGGGGGCGGCCGGTCACGGGGGTGCGGCCGCCCCGATGGAGGGCCGGCGCCGGCGCTCGCGCTCGGGGGAGGAACGCGGCGAGGGCCGTACGGCCCGGAAGCGGGCCGAGGAGCCGGAGGATCCGGAGTCCCGGGCGAGGGACATCTGCCTGCGGCTGCTGACGGGCTCCGCCAAGAGCCGCAAGCAGCTCGCGGACGCCCTGCGCAAGAAGGAGATCCCGGAGAACGTCGCCGACGGGGTGCTGACCCGGCTGGAGGAGGTCGGGCTGATCGACGACGCGGCCTTCGCCGCCGCGTGGGTCGAGTCCCGGCACGCCGTACGGGGGCTGTCCCGGCGGGCGCTGGCGCAGGAGCTGCGCACCAAGGGCGTGGACGCGGAGCTGGTCGAGCGGGCCGTGGCCCATCTCGACTACGACGACGAGACGGAGGCCGCCAGGGCGCTGGTCGAGCGCAGGCTGCGGAGCACCCGGGGGCTGGAGACGCAGGTCCGGATGCGGCGGCTGGTCGGGGTGCTGGCGCGGCGCGGCTACTCGGAGGGCCTGGCGTTCCGGGTGGTGCGGGAGGCGCTGGAGGACGAGGGGCGGGAGTAGGACCGGAGGCCGGGCCCGACGGGCCCGGCCTCCGGTCATTCGACTACTCGTCTACCCGACAGTCCGACGACCCGGCTATTCGACCGGTTGGGCGATGGGCTCGGGGGTGGGCTCGGGCGCCGTGGTGAGCGGGGCCGGGCCGCCGCGGGCGCCGTCGGCGAGTGCCAGCAGGTCGTCGGCGGCGGCGCCCTGGGTGGCGCCGACCAGGTGGCCGTCGGGGCGGATCAGCAGGACGGTGTGGGGGCCCGCCTCCGGGTACTCCTCGGTGACCAGGACCTCGGCCGGTACGGGCAGCGCGGCGGCGACCTCGGCGAGGCGGGGCATCAGGCCGGCGCTCAGCCAGTGCTCGGAGGACCAGACGGCGGTGCCGGGGGCGACCAGCAGCAGCAGGAAGGTGGCGCCGAGCCGGGCGTGGAGGTGGTCCGGGGTGCCGTCCGCGGCGAGCACCGGCAGGTCCGGGACGAGGACCCCGGGGGCGGTGGCGGGCAGCAGCTCGCTGAGCGAGGTGGTGCCGCGGGCCCCGCGCTGCACCGGGACGCGGCTCGGCACGCCGGAGGGTGCGGCCGGGTAGGCGGGGGCGCCGCCGAAGCGGCCGGTGCCCAGCTGGCCGTCGGCCAGCAGCGGGGCGTGCTTGCGGAAGCCGCCGACGAGCAGCGAACGGCGGGTCTGCGCCCAGCCGCGCAGGGGGCGCAGCAGCGGCATCGACTGGTCGACGGCGCGCAGCCGGGCGCCGACCGCGCCGCGGCGCTCGGCCTCGTACCCGTCCAGCAGGGAGCCGCCGGGCTGGGGGCCGCCGCTGTGCAGGTGCCAGGCCAGGGAGAGCCGCCAGGCGAGGTTGTCGGCGTCGCGCAGCCCGTCCGCGAGGTTCTGCATGCCGAGGGCGCCGTGCAGGTGGGCGGCGTCGCCGGCGAGGAAGCAGCGGCCGACCCGGAAGCGGGCGGCGAGGCGCTGCTGGGCGGTGTGGTCGGCGGCGGCGAGCAGCTCGTAGCGGGGGAGGTCGCCGCCGCACCAGCCGGTGAGGGTGGAGGTGACCCGGGTGAGCAGGGTGTCGCCGGTGACGATGCCGGGCCAGGTGGCGTGCGGGTCGACCTGTTCGGCGGGGTCGGGGCGGCCGGGGGGCAGGCGCCAGTCGAGGCGCCAGACGCCGTCGGGCAGGGGGCGGGCGGAGGCTTCGCGGTCGCCGCGCCACGGGGGTTCGCGGTGCAGCCGGGCGCCGTCGAAGGGCAGGTCGACGCGGACGGTGGCGACGGCGTTGCGGTCGACGGCCGGGCGGCCGGGGAAGCGGATCTTGAGCAGCTTGCGGACGGCGGATCTGGCGCCGTCGCAGCCCACCAGGTGGCTGCCGCGCCACCAGGTGCTCGCGCCGTCCCGGGTGCCGGTGGTGCGGACGCTGACGCCGTCGCGGTCCTGTTCGAGCTCGACGACCCGGTGCAGCGGGACGAGCCGGATCAGCGGGGTGGCGGTGAGTGCGTCGCGCAGGCCCCGCTGGAGGCGGTGCTGCGGCAGGTGGAAGGTGGGGGAGTCGGTGAGGTCGATCCGCAGCGTCTCCTGGCGGCGGCGCCAGATGGAGAAGGAGTCCCACAGCGCAGAGTCGGAGACCGCCCGGGGGTAGCCGATGCGGGTCAGGAACGCGGTGGAGTCGGCGCCGAGGACGACGCTGCGGGGGCCCTCGGGGCAGAGCCCGGAGCCCTCGTCGAGAATGACGGTCGGCACCTCGTGCCGGGCCAGGGCGAGGGCCAGGGCCAGACCGACCGGTCCGGCCCCGACCACGATCACCGGGTCCATGAGGGAACCTCCGGGCACGAACCGGCCGATCGGCCGGCGTCAGTTACCGCTGCCGCATATGCCGCGTGGATGCTCCCGGGAGGTGTCACGAAGAGCAATGCAACAGATCACCTGCGTGTCCGTCAAGCAGCAGTCGAAGTGCGCCGGTTCGCGCCGCGGCGCCCGCGGCTCTCGATCCAGTTGGCGAGCGCGGTCAGCAGCAGGCACATCGCGATGTAGATCGGGCCGATCACCAGGACCACGGGGATGTAGGGGAAGGCCGCGTACAGCGGCTGGCTGGCGATCGCCTTCCCCACGAACAGCAGCTCGTGGTACGTGATGATGAAGCCGAGCGAGGTGTCCTTGAGGGTGACGACCAGCTGGCCGATCATCGAGGGCAGCATCGAGCGGACGGCCTGCGGCACCAGGATGAAGGTCATGACCTGGGTCTTGCGCATGCCGAGGGCGTATGCCGCCTCACCCTGGCCGCGGGGCACGGCGTTGACGCCACTGCGGATGATCTCGGCCTGGACCGACCCGTTGTAGAGGGTGAGGCCGAGCACCAGCGCCCACATCGGCTCCTTGGCGAAGAACGCGTAGTAGAGCGCGACGATCAGGATCAGCAGGGGCATCGCCCGGAAGAACTGGACGACGGCGGTGCAGGCCCAGCGGACCGGCTTGTGGTCGGAGAGCTGGCCGGCGGCCAGCAGGGCGCCCAGGGCGAGCGAGAACAGCGCGGCCAGGCCGAACGCCTTCAGGGTGGACAGCAGGCCGTCCACGATCCGCTGCTGGATGTTGGTGTACTGGAAGACGTCCCAGAGGTCCGGGTCGAACTGGTTCTTGTCGGCCAGGGTGGCGACGGCGAACCAGATCAGCCCGGCGATGGCGAGCAGCGAGACGATCCCGAACACCCGGTAGCGGGCGCGGGCCCGGGGACCGGGGGCGTCGTAGAGGACACTCGCGGTCGCGGAGCGGTTGAGGAGACTCATCGGGCCACCGCCAGTCGGGATTCCAGGAAGCGGAACAGCGAAGCGATCGTGGCGCTGATGAGCAGGTAGGCGCAGGCCACCCAGAAGAAGATCGCGAAGATCGAGTAGCCCTTCTCGGAGAACGCCTGCTGGGCGCTGTACAGCTCGCTGACGCTGAAGGCGCCGGCGATCGCGGAGTTCCTCGGCAGGGCGATGAACACGCTGCTCATCGGGCCCAGGACGGTGCGACCGGCCTGCGGCAGCACGATGTGGAAGAGGGTCTGGCCGAAGCCCATCCCCAGGCTCCGGGCGGCCTCGGCCTGGCCCAGCGGCACGGTGTTGATGCCCGAGCGGATCACCTCGCAGACGAACGAGGCGGTGTACCCGCCGAGCGCCAGCGTGGCGAGGGTCAGGTAGCTCAGGCTCGCGCCGAGCCTGGGCAGGCCGAAGACCGCGGCGAAGAACAGGATGGTCAGCGGGGTGTTGCGGAAGACCGTGACCCAGGCGGTCCCGAATCCGCGCAGGATCGGGACGGGGGAGACTCGGAAGGCCGCCAGCAGGGTGCCCAGCAGCAGGGCGAGCAGCGCGCTGAGCGCGCTCAGCTCGATCGTCTGCAGGAAGCCGTCGCGGAACAACGAGAAGTTGTCGTCCTCGAACAGGAAACCCATTCGGCGGCCCTCCTCTCAGGAGATTGTCGGAACGTGCGGTGGATCAGTAACGGTCGATGGTCGGCAGGGTGGCCGGCGCCGGGGAGCCGGAGAGGCCGAGCGTCGCGTCGTACGCCTTCTTCCAGTCGCCGTTGTCCTGGTGGGCCTTGATGGCGTCGTTGATCGCGTCGCGCAGGTTCTTGTCGTCCTTGTTCAGACCGACGCCGTACTTCTCCTCGGTGAACGGCTTGCCGACGACCTTGAGCTGGCCCTTGAACTTGGAGGCGTAGCCCTTGAGGATCGCGTCGTCCGTGGTGACGGCGTCGACCTCACCGGTCGTCAGCTTGTCCACGCAGGCCGAGTAGGTGTCGAACTGGGTGACCTTGGCGTTGTACTTCTGGATGTTCTTGATCGAGGTCGAGCCGGTGGCGGTGCAGATGTTCTTGCCCGCGATGCTGTCCGGGCCGGTGATCGAGGTGTTGTCGGCCTTCACCAGCAGGTCCTGGCCGGCGATGTAGTACGGGCCCGCGAAGGAGACCGTCTTCTTGCGCTCGTCGTTGATGCTGTAGGTGCCGACGTAGAAGTCGATCTGGCCCTTGGAGATGGCCGGCTCGCGCTGCGAGGAGACCAGGGTCGACCACTTGATCTGCTGCGGGGTGAAGCCGAGGTCCGCGGCGATCATCTTGGCGATCTCGATGTCGAAGCCGCTGCGGTCGCCGCTGCCGGGCTCCTCGAAGCCGAGGAAGGGCTGGTCGGCCTTGGCGCCGATGATCAGCTGGCCGCGCTTCTTCGCCTCGGCGAGGGCCGGGGAGTCGATCTTGACGTCGGTCTTGACGGCGTAGCTCGGCGCCTTGGGGGCGTTGCTGGCCGAGGCCGCGTTGTCGGAGGCGCCGGGGGTGCCGTCCTTGCCGCAGGCGGCGGTGGCGGTGAGCGCGACGGCGCAGAGCGCGACGGCGAGGGTGCGGGAAGCCTTCATGAGGGTCGTTCTCCTGGGGCCGGGCCACGGCGTCAACCGGGCTCTGACGTCTGGGGGTTGTGCGCGGGCGGGGCCGGCCTCGTTGCCGGGCCGGCTCCGCAGGGGCTCGAAGCGTCAGTGGTGGAGGATCTTCGAGAGGAAGTCCTTCGCACGGTCGGAACGCGGCGCGGTGAAGAAGGCGTCCGGGGTGTTCTGCTCGACGATCTTCCCGTCGGCCATGAACAGGACCCGGTTGGCGGCGGAGCGGGCGAAGCCCATCTCGTGGGTGACGACGACCATCGTCATGCCGTCGGCGGCCAGCTGGCGCATGACCTCCAGCACCTCGTTGACCATCTCCGGGTCGAGCGCCGAGGTCGGCTCGTCGAAGAGCATGACCTTGGGCTTCATCGCCAGCGCCCGGGCGATCGCCACGCGCTGCTGCTGGCCGCCGGAGAGCTGGGCCGGGTACTTGTCCGCCTGCGCGCCGACGCCGACGCGCTCCAGCAGCTCCCGCGCCGTCTTCACGGCCGCGGCCCTGGCGACCTTGCGCACCTTGACCTGGCCGATGACGACGTTCTCCAGCACGGTCTTGTGCGCGAAGAGGTTGAAGCTCTGGAACACCATGCCCACCTCGGTGCGCAGGCGGGCCAGTTCCCGGCCCTCCTCGGGCAGCGGGCTGCCGTCGATGGAGATGCGGCCGGAGTCGATCGTCTCCAGCCGGTTGATCGTCCGGCAGAGCGTGGACTTGCCCGACCCGGACGGACCGATCAGCACCACGACCTCGCCCTGGGTGATCTCCAGGTTGATGTCCTGGAGCACGTGCAGTGCGCCGTAGTGCTTGTTGACGTTGTCCATCACGACCAGGGGGCGGGCCGCGGGGGTGGAGTCCTCGATGGGGCTCTCGGTCATCGCGCCTGCTCCCTCAAAGTCGGTCATGCCACCAGGAAAGCCTCAACTCCCTTGGGTGGCAATGGTGGTACGTGGATCGGGGGCCGCGACCGGCGGAGCCGCAGCCCCCGGTGGGCCGACCTTAGGAGGCGTGACTGTGCCCAGTCAGCCGATCTGAGCGGAACTTGAGGATCACGAAACGGCCACATGGCCTGCGCGCGTCGTTCGTGAGGCCGCCGATCGGGCATGTCACAGCGGGCGGCCGCACCGGAGCTCACCGCTCCCCACGGGTCCGGTGCGCGGCCGTGCCTGGCGTCGGGCCGTCCTCTGGCTCATACTGCGCAGGGCCGGGACCGACCGAACGGTCCAGTGATCACGGCTGGTCTCGGCCGATCACGGAAGATCACGGAAGATCTCGTGGGGAGAGGAGGAGAACGGAATGCGACTGCTGCTCGTCGAGGACGACGAACGCGTGGCCGCCGCACTGGTCGCGGTGCTCGGGCGGCACGGCTTCCAGGTCCGGCACGCGCGCAGCGGGCACGAGGCGCTCGACGCGCTGGTGCCCGACGGCAACGACCCGTACCGGGTGGTGCTGCTCGACCTCGGGCTGCCCGACCGGGACGGCTTCGAGGTGTGCAGCCGGATCAGGGCCGGCAGCGGCGTGCCCGTGATCATGGTCACCGCCCGCGCCGACATCCGCTCCCGCATCCACGGGCTCAACCTGGGCGCCGACGACTACGTCACCAAGCCGTACGACATGGGCGAGCTCCTCGCCCGCATCCACGCGGTCGCCCGCCGCGGAGCCGGCCCCTCCGCCGCCTCGGTGCCCGCGCTCGACGCCGTGCCGCAGCAGCGCGGCCCGCTGGAGTCGCGCGGCATCCGCATCGACCGGGAACGCCGCCGGGTCAGCGTCGACGGCCGCGACGTGCCGCTCACCCGCAAGGAGTTCGACCTGCTGGCCCTGCTCGCGCAGAGCCCCGGCGTGGTCTACCGGCGCGAGCAGATCTTCAGCGAGGTCTGGCGCAGCGGCTGGGAGGGCAACGGGCGCACCCTGGAGGTGCACATCGGCTCGCTGCGCAACAAGCTGGCGCTGCCCGGGCTCGTCGAGGCCGTGCGCGGCGTCGGCTACCGGCTGATCCCCGAGTCCCCGGCGCCCGCCGCCGGGCAGCAGCCCCCGGAGCACTGACCGCACGTGCGCACCCGCCTGCTCGGCATTCTGATCGCCCTCATGCTGTGCGTGCTGGCCGCCCTGGGCCTGCCGCTGGCGGCGGCGGTGGCGGCGGCCGAGCAGTCCCGGGTGGTCGTCGACCGGCTCGACGACGCCGCCCGCTTCGCCCAGGACCTGCCCACCTCGGGCGCCGTCTCCGTGGACGCCGCCCGCAAGGGCGAGACCGAGGCCGCCCCCGGTGACCTCAGCCGCAAGCACGCGATCGACGCCGAGGTCCGCCGCTACTTCGACCTGTACGGCGTGCGCCTGGGCATCTTCCAGCGCGACGGCTCGCCGATCTCCGTCGCCCCCGGCGAGTGGCGGGTGCCCGCCGGCGGCTGGGGCGCCCAGGCATTCCAGGAGGCGCTGGACGGGCGGCGCAGCCACAACCCGCCGCAGGTCTGGCCGTGGACCCCGGACCGCACGATCACCGTGGCCACCCCGGTGGTGCGCGACGGCGACGTGGTCGCGGTGGTGCTCAGCGAGTCCCCGACCGGGGCGCTGCGCACCCGGGTCCTCCACCAGTGGCTGGTGATCGCGGGAGGCGAGGCGGCCGCGATGATCGTCGCCGTGCTGCTGGCCGTCCGGCTCACCGAGTGGGTGCTGCGCCCGGTGCGCACCCTGGACCGGGCCACCCACGACATCGCCACCGGCCGGATGAACGCCCGCGTCGCCCCCGGCGGAGGGCCGCCCGAACTCCAGCGGCTGGCACGGTCGTTCAACGAGATGGCGGACCACGTGGTGCTCGCCATGGACCAGCAGAAGGCGTTCGTCGCGGACGCCTCGCACCAGCTGCGCAACCCCCTGGCCGCCCTGCTGCTGCGCGTCGAGCTGCTCGGCCTGGAACTGCCCGAGGGCCACGAGGAGGAGCTCGGCGGCGTACGGGAGGAGGGCGTGCGGCTGGCCCGGGTGCTGGACGACCTGCTCGGCCTGGCCACCGCCGAGCACTCCCGGCCCGAGCCCGAGCAGACCGACCTCGCCCAGCTCGCCCTGGCCCGCGCGGACGCCTGGCGGCCGGTGGCCGATCAGCGCGGCCTGGAACTGCGCTGGGACGGCCCGGCGCTGGCCGTCGGCATGGCCGACCCGATCGGCTTCGGCTCCGCGCTGGACGCCGTCCTCGACAACGCGCTCAAGTTCAGCCCGCCCGGCAGCCAGGTGCGGCTGCGGGTCGCGGTGCGCCGCGGCGAGGTCGCGGTGACGGTCAGCGACGCCGGGCCGGGCCTCACCGAGGACGAGCTGACCCGGGCCGGCGACCGGTTCTGGCGCAGCCCGCGCCACCAGAACGTGGATGGCTCGGGGCTGGGCCTGTCCATCGCCCGCACCCTGCTGACGGCCGGCGGCGGCTCGCTCTCCTTCGCCCCGGTCAAGCCGACCGGGCTGGCCGTGACGCTGACGGTGCCCCGGCCGGAGGCACGCTAGGGCTCCGAGGGCTGCCAGGCCCAGGGCTCCCAGGGCTCCCAGGGCTTCTAGGGCTTCACGGACCGGTAGTAGCGGGACGCGCCGGTGTGCAGGGGGAGCGGGTCGGTGTAGACGGCGGTGCGCAGGTCGACGAGCTGGGCGGCATGGACCTTGGAGCCGATCTGGTCGCGGCTGTCGATCACGGCCTTGGTCATGCCCTCGACCAGGTCGTCGCCGACGTCGGCCCTGGTGATCAGCAGGTTGGGCACGGCCACGGTGGCGACGGCGTCCGAGGGCTGGGCGTCCGGGTAGGTGCCCTTGGGCATGGTGGCCGCGCGGTAGGCGTCGGTGCCGCCGCCCTCGGCCCGGTGCAGGGCCTCGGCGAGGTCGCTCAGCGGCACGACCCTGATCGCCATGCGGGCGGAGAGGTCGGTGAGGGCACTGGTCGGCAGGCCCCCGGACCAGAAGAACGCGTCCAGTTCGCCGTCGCGCAGCTTCTGCGCGGCCTCGACGATCCCGGTGGGCGCCGGCGTTATGTCGCGGTCCGGGTCCAGCCCGGCCGCCGCCAGCAGCCGCTTGGTCACCAGGTTCACCCCGGACTGGCGCAGGCCCACCCCGACCCGCTTGCCCTTGAGGTCGGCCGTGCGGTGCACGGCGGAGTCGGCCGGGACGATCAGCTGCAGGTAGTCGTCGTACAGCCGGGCGATGGCCCGCAGCTTGCCCTTGTCCGGGCCCTGGTAGTCGGCCACGGCGTCGGCGGTGGCGATCGCGAAGTCGTCCTTGCCGCTGATCACCCGCTCCAGGTTCTCGACCGAGCCCGCGGTGCCGTCCAGGGCCAGTCTCACCCCCGGCATCGCCCGGGTGACGTGCTCCTGGAGCATCTGCCCGTACCGGTCGTAGACGCCGCTGGGCACCCCGGTGGCGAAGCGGACCTCGCCGCGGGGGCCGCGCGGGGACCCGCCGGCCGACAGGTACCAGCCGCCCAGGCCGGCCAGCAGCAGGGCCATGACCAGCACCGTCCGCCACAGCCGGCTGCGCGCGGCCGTGCGGGCGGCGGCGCCGAGACGGGACGGGAGGGTGGGGGCCATGCAGGGATACTGCCAGGCACTTCCGCCGAACGGGAGGGGGAGCGCTTGTGCGACGGGCCGGGAAAACCGCTTCGCGGGTGCCCGTACCCTGGTCTGGTGAGCGGTGAGAGCGGATTGAAGAGCTACAAGGTCGTCACGCACGGCTGCCAGATGAACGTCCACGACTCCGAGCGGCTGTCCGGCCTGCTCGAGGAGGCGGGCTACGTCAAGGCCGGTGCCGAGGGCGACCCGGACCTGGTGGTGTTCAACACCTGCGCGGTGCGGGAGAACGCCGACAACAAGCTGTACGGCAACCTCGGGCAGCTCGCGCCGGCCAAGACCCGCAACAAGGGCATGCAGATCGCCGTCGGCGGCTGCCTGGCGCAGAAGGACCGCGAGAGCATCGTCGCGCGGGCCCCCTGGGTCGACGTGGTGTTCGGCACCCACAACATCGGCCACCTGCCGGCCCTGCTGGAGCGGGCCGCGGTCGAGCGCAAGGCCCAGGTCGAGATCCTGGAGTCGCTGGAGACCTTCCCCTCCACCCTGCCGACCCGCCGCGAATCCGCCTACGCCGCCTGGGTCGCCATCTCGGTCGGCTGCAACAACACCTGCACCTTCTGCATCGTCCCCGCCCTGCGCGGCAAGGAGGAGGACCGCCGCCCCGGCGACGTTCTCGCCGAGGTCGAGGCGCTCGTCGCCGAGGGCGTCATCGAGGTGACCCTGCTCGGCCAGAACGTCAACGCGTACGGCTCCGACCTGGGCGACCGCGAAGCCTTCTCCAAGCTGCTGCGCGCCGCCGGGCAGATCGAGGGCCTGGAGCGCATCCGCTTCACCTCGCCGCACCCGCGCGACTTCACCGACGACGTGATCGCCGCGATGGCCGAGACCCCGAACGTGATGCACCAGCTGCACATGCCGCTGCAGTCCGGCTCCGACCGCGTGCTGAAGGCGATGCGCCGCTCGTACCGGCAGGAGCGTTTCCTCGGGATCATCCGCAAGGTCCGCGAGGCGATGCCGGACGCCGCGATCTCCACCGACATCATCGTCGGCTTCCCCGGCGAGACCGAGGAGGACTTCGAGGAGACGATGCACACCGTCCGCGAGGCCCGCTTCACCAACGCCTTCACCTTCCAGTACTCCAAGCGGCCCGGGACCCCGGCGGCCGAGATGGAGGACCAGGTGCCCAAGGAAGTCGTCCAGGCCCGCTACGACCGGCTGATCGCGCTCCAGGAGGAGATCTCCTGGGACGAGAACAAGAAGCAGGTCGGCCGGACGCTGGAGGTCCTGGTCGCCGAGGGCGAGGGCAAGAAGGACGACCGGACGCAGCGGCTCTCCGGGCGCGCGCCCGACAACCGGCTGGTGCACTTCAACCCGAGGCTTCGAGGGGTGAACGACGAGCACAGCACGAAGCCGGAGGAGCCGGTGCGGCCGGGCGACATCGTGACCGTCGAGATCACCTACGCCGCCCCGCACCACCTGCTCGCCGAGGGCCCGGCGCTCGCGGTGCGCCGCACCCGGGCGGGCGACGCCTGGGAGAAGCGGCAGGCGCAGCCGGCGGCCAAGCCGGCCGGGGTGATGCTCGGGCTGCCGAAGCTCGGCGTTCCGGCCGAGCTGCCGCTGGCCGCTCCGGCGGGCGGGGCCTGCTGCGGGGACTGACCGCTGTTCCGGGCGGCCCGACAGGAGTTTCCACTCCTGCCGGGCCGTTCGGCTTCCCGGATAGAGTGATCCACATGCTGGTAGCCGCCGCCGTGTGCCCCTGTCCGCCGCTGCTCGTCCCCGAGGTCGCCGCCGGTGCGGCGCCGGAGCTGGACGAGCTGCGCGCCGCCTGTGACGAGGCGCTGGCGGCGCTGGTCGCGGCGGGGCCCGAGCTGCTCGTGGTGGTCGGCGCCGGGCCGGAGGCCGAGGTGTGGACCGAGGGCGGGGCCGGGTCGTTCCAGCGGTACGGGGTGCCGCTGGTCGCCAAGCTGCCGGGCGGGCGGGTCGAGGGGCCGGAGCTGGCGCCCTCGCTGACCGTGGGCGCGTGGCTGCTGGAACGCGCCGGGGTGGACCTGCCGACGCACGCCTGTGCGGTGCCCGCGGACGCCCCCGCCGACCGGATGCTGGGCCTCGGCCAGGGCCTGGCCGGGCTCGCCGACCGGGTGGGCCTGCTGGTGATGGGCGACGGCAGCGCCTGCCGCACGCTGAAGGCGCCCGGGTACCTGGACGAGCGGGCCGAGGGCTTCGACGCCGCCCTGGCCGCCGCGCTGGGCTCGGCCGACGTGGCGGCCCTGGCCGCGCTGGACGCCGCCCTGGCCGCCGAGCTCAAGGCCGAGGGCCGGGCACCCTGGCAGGTCCTGGCCGGCGCCGCGCAGGGCGCCGGCCTCACGGCCCGGCTCGGTTACCAGGACGCGCCGTACGGCGTCGGGTACCTCGTGGCGTCCTGGTCCCAGGCGTCCTAAGCGTCCTGGAGACCCTGGGCGTCCTGGGGGTCTTCGCAGGTCAGGGCTGCGGCGGGGTCGGGCCCTCGCCGCCGGGCTGCCCGGGCTCGGGCTTGTGGGCGAAGTCGTCCACCGCGCCCTTGGCCTTGCTGGCGCCGTGCTCGATCTTGTCGCTGTACTTGCCCTTGGTCGCCTTGTCGATCGCGCCGCCGGCCTTGTCGACCATGCTGTCGATCTGCTCGTGGTGCTTGCCCGCGAGCTCGCTGGCCTTCTCCTTGAGCTCCTCGGCCTTGCCCTTGAGGTTGTCCATCAGACCCATGGCGATCTCACCCTTCCTCGGCTGTCTTCCTGCACAACGTCCGGGACGGGCAAAGAGTTCGCAAAGGAGGCCCGGCGGCGCAGTGGAGGAGACAGTCATATCGTCGCGCAGGTCGGGCCCGGCGGCAGCCCGGTCTCCGGTGCCGGGCCGGTTTTGGGAGACTGGAGCGGTGAGCAGCTCCCGTGTGATCAGCATCGTCGGCGCGACCGCCGCCGGAAAGTCCGACCTGGCCGTCGCCCTCGCCCGCAGTCTCGACGGCGAGGTGATCAACACCGACTCGATGCAGCTCTACCGGGGCATGGACATCGGCACCGCCAAGCTCACCACGGCCGAGCGCGGGGGAGTGCCGCACCACCTGCTGGACGTCTGGGACGTCACCGAGGCCGCCAGTGTCGCCGAGTACCAGCGGCTGGCCCGCGCCGAGATCGACCGGCTGCTCGCCGCCGGGCGCACGCCCGTCCTGGTCGGCGGCTCCGGGCTGTACGTGCGGGCGGCGATCGACGAGATGGAGTTCCCCGGCACCGACCCGGCCGTGCGGGCCCGGCTGGAGGCCGAGCTGGAGCAGGTCGGCCCGTACGCGTTGCACCGGCGGCTGGCCGAGCTGGACCCGGCGGCCGGGGAGGCGATCCTGACGAGCAACGGGCGGCGGATCGTGCGGGCGCTGGAGGTCATGGAGATCACCGGGCAGCCGTTCACCGCCAACCTGCCGAGCAACACCGCCGTGTACGAGGCGGTGCAGATCGGCGTCGCCGTGCCGCGCCCCGAACTGGACGAGCGGATCACGCTGCGCGTGGACCGGATGTGGGAGGCCGGGCTGCTGGACGAGGTGCGGGCGCTGGAGGAGGTCGGCCTGCGGGAGGGGCGGACCGCCTCCCGGGCGCTCGGCTACCAGCAGGTGCTGGCGCACTTCGCCGGGGAGTGCACCGAGGAGGAGGCGAGGGCCGAAACCGTACGGGCCACCAAGCGGTTCGCGCGCCGCCAGGAGTCCTGGTTCCGCCGCGACGACCGGATCACCTGGCTCTCCCGCCCGGCCGGCACCGACCCCGTCGAGCTGCTGGAACGTTCCCTCGAACTGATTGGCCGTCAGGAAGTTCCGGCCGTCTGACACGGGTTTCGGCCAATTCGGCGGTGCACCTGCGCGCGCAGCCGACCGTGCAGGACGAACCGGGGGTCACGGCCCGATCACGTGATGGCCACGGATCACCCGACGACCCCGATCCGGACCGGGCCGCACCTCTGGACATGCCATCATCGATGCCGTAGGGGTCGGCCCGGGCGGGCCGACCGGGCCAGGCCGCGAGTCCGCTCGTGTCGAACTGTCAGGGGAGGCCGTGTGTCGACGGGTACCGGCCCCGAACCCGGCCAGCGCGGGAGCGTCACCGCCGCGGCGGAGGAGTTCGACGAGTCGACCATGGGCGATCTCCCCGTGCTGACGGGCCTCGAAGTGCCCACCTCGTACGCGACCGCGGTGCCCGCCCTGGACACCCGCACCCCGCCGAACGCCGCCGTGCACGAGCGGGAGATCCGGCCGCGCCGCCGCCTGCGCTGGTGGCAGATCCTGCCGATCGCGCTGCTCGGCATCCTCGGCTCCCTGATGTTCGCCTTCCCGCTCGCCTTCGGCTCGGCCGGGGCGCGCGCCACCATGGTCGGGATGCTCGGGCTGCTGCTCACCGCCGCCTCGGTCGGCTGGGGCGCGATGGCCGCCCGGCACGCCGGCTACAAGTGGCCGGGCCTGCCGCGCCGCGGCTCGGGGCAGCGGGCGGGGTGGAAGGCGATCGTGGTCTACACCCTCGTCGCGCTGGCCGCCTCGGTGCTCGCCGTCTGGCGGGTGGCCTACCTCCGGTAGGGGGCCGGGAGCGTCAGTACTATCGGGAGGGTGAGCGCATCCTCCTTTCCGCAGTCCGGCTCCTTCCCGCAGGCGGGTCTCCCCTTCTTCAAGGGGCACGGCACCCAGAACGACTTCGTGATCGTCCCGGACCCGGACGGGCTGCTCGACCTCGGGCCGCAGGCCGTCGCCGCGCTGTGCGACCGGCGGGCCGGGATCGGGGCGGACGGGCTGCTGCGCGTGGTGCGGGCGGCCAACGACCCGGCCGCGAAGGACCAGGCCGACCGGGCCGAGTGGTTCATGGACTACCGCAACGCGGACGGCAGCATCGCCGAGATGTGCGGCAACGGCGTGCGGGTCTTCGCCCGGTTCCTGATCGAGGCGGGCCTGGCCGAGCCCGGGGAGCTGGCGATCGCCACCCGCGCCGGGGTGCGCACCGCCCGGATCGCCGAGGACGGGCCGGACGGCACCCCCGGCGACGTCACCGTCGGCATGGGCCACGCCCGGCTGCCGGGCGGCTCGGACGGCATCGAGGTGGCCGTGGGCGAGCACCGCTGGCCGGCCCTGAACGTCAACATGGGCAACCCGCACGCCGTCGCCTTCGTCGAGAGCCTGGACCACGCGGGCAACCTGTACGACGCGCCGCTCACCAGCCCCGAGGGCGCCTACCCCGAGGGCGTCAACGTCGAGTTCGTGGTGGACCGGGGCCCGCGTCACGTCGCCATGCGGGTGCACGAGCGCGGCTCCGGCGAGACCCTCTCCTGCGGGACGGGCGCCTGCGCCGTCGCCGTGGCGGCCATCCGCCGGGACGGCGCGGACCCGGCCGTGACCGGGGAGGCCGCCTCGTACACCGTGGACCTGCCCGGCGGCCGGCTGGTCATCACCGAGCACCCGGACGGGCTCGTGGAGATGACGGGCCCGGCCGTGATCGTGGCCGAGGGGCGGCTGGACGAGCGCTGGTGGGAGTCGGTCACCAAGGGCTGACGGCCCGTTTTGCCCACTTCGATCGGTGACGAATCCCCCCGTTCGGGTGATACCGGTCGCGGAGGGGAAGCAGGGCGACGCGGAACGTGTTCTGCTCGGTAGCATGGACCACCGGGTGATCACCCCTCGGGGGAGGGGTGACACGACCGGCCCCCACGAGGGGCAGCGCCCGGCGAGCTGCCGGAGGTGCCGATGACCATCGAAGCCGGGCAGTCCCTTACGGGGCAGCCGACGACCGCACGGCAAGCCGGGGCCCGACGGCCCCTCGGAGAGCTGGGCCTGGCCGCCCTGGGAAGGGCCGGCCGGGCCGCCCTGCTCGCCACCGGCCGCCAGCCCGTGCCGGACGCGCTCGAACCACTGGTGCGCGTCCACCGCGAGCACCACCCGCAGGCCGACCTCGCGCTGCTCGCCCGCGCCTACCGGCTGGCCGAGGCCAGCCACCGCGGCCAGAAGCGCAAGAGCGGCGAGCCGTACATCACCCACCCGCTGGCCGTCACCATGATCCTGGCCCAACTCGGCGCCGGGACGACCACCTTGGTCGCCTCGCTGCTCCACGACACCGTCGAGGACACCGAGTTGACGCTCGACCAGGTGAGCGCCGGGTTCGGCCCCGAAGTCGCCTATCTGGTCGACGGGGTGACGAAGCTGGAGAAGGTCGACTTCGGCGCCGCCGCCGAGGCCGAGACCTTCCGCAAGATGCTCGTCGCCACCGGCGACGACGTCCGGGTCATGGTGATCAAGCTCGCCGACCGGCTGCACAACATGCGCACCATCCGGCACATGAAGCCGGCCAGCCAGGTGCGGATCGCCAAGGTCACCCGGGACGTACTGATCCCGCTGGCCGAGCGGCTCGGCATCCAGGTGCTCAAGGCAGAGCTGGAGGACATCGTCTTCGCCACCCTGCACCCCGAGGAGCACGCCCGCACCCGCGCCCTGATGGCCGGTCACGAGGACGAGCCGGACGCCCTGCTGGAACCCTTCGCCCGGCAGCTCGCCCGGCAGCTGGCCGAGGCGGGCATCGCCTCCGAGGTCACCGTCCGGCCCCGGCACTGCGTCTCGCTGCACCGGGTGCTGCTCAGGCGGTCCGCCGCGCCCGGCCGCGACGGGCGGCCGCAGGGCCCGCAGCCCGCCGACTTCGGGCGGCTGCTGGTCGTCGTCGAGGAGAACGCCGACTGCTACGCCGTGCTCGGTGAGCTGCACACCTGCTGGACGCCGCTGCCCGGGGAGTTCAAGGACTTCGTCGCCGCGCCCAAGTTCAACCTCTACCAGTCCCTGCACACCGCCGTGGCACTGGAGCGCGGGGCCGTCGTCGAGGTGCTGGTGCGCACCCGGCGGATGCACGAGGTCGCCCAGACCGGGGTGGTCGCGCTCGGCGACCCGACGCCCGCCGCCGCCGCGCCCGTCACCGACGAGCTGGACCGCACCGACCCGGCCAGGCCCGGCTGGCTCAGCCGGCTGCTGGAGTGGCAGCAGGACACCCCCGACCCGGACGCCTTCTGGTCCGCGCTCACCGCCGACCTGGCCGGCGACCGCGAGATCACCGTGGTGACGGAGAGCGGCGAAACGCTTCAGCTGAGGGCCGGAGCCACCTGTGTGGACGCGGCCTACCTGCTCGGCGAGGAGACCGGCCACCGATGTATCGGCGCCCGCGTCAACGGCCGGCTCACCGCGCTGTCCACCGCGCTGCGCGACGGCGACGTGCTGGCCGTCCTCACCGAGGCCCCCACCGCCGGGGGCGCCCAGCCCTCCGGGCCCTCCCCGCAGTGGCTGGAGTTCGCCCGCACCCCCGCCGCCCGGCTGGCCATCGAGCGCTGGCTCGCCGACCACCCGGCCGGCCCTCCGGTGGTGCGCACCGGGCCCTCCGGAGCCTCCGCCGCCGTTGAGCAGCCCGCGGTGGAGCAGCCCGCCGCCGGGCGCCGCTCCGCACCCGTCACCGTCACCGGCCGCCCCGGAGCGCCCGTACGGCTGGCGCGCTGCTGCACGCCCGTACCGCCCGACCAGGTGACCGGCTACCCGATCCGCGGCGGCGCCGTCGCCGTGCACCGCACCGGCTGCCCGGCCGGGGAGCGGATGCGGGCGGACGGCCGGGCCGAGCTGGAGGTGCGCTGGAAGCCGCAGGACGCCCCGGTGGCCGGCCACCGCGTCACCCTGGACGCCGAGGCGCTCAACCGGCCCCGGCTGCTCGCCGACCTCACGGCGGCGATCTCCGCCGAGGGCGTGGGCATCGTCTCGGCCGAGGTCGAGCCGCCGCAGCAGCTGCGGGTGCGCCACCGCTACACCGTGGAACTGCCCGAGCCGGGGGCCCTGCCGGGACTGATGCGGGCGATGCTGCGGGTCTCCGGGGTGTACGACGTGAGCCGCCCGCAGGCCCTGGCGGGAGGCGGGACGGGACGACCCGGGGCGAAAAAGGGGTGACCGGTCCGCTACGGACGTGCGACCATCGTGGGGAATTCACGGCCGGTCCGCGGCGTTCTCAGGGCACAGGAGCCCGGGGGAACCCGCGTCCCCCAGGGGTAGCTCACCTCTCACCCGGACGGTAGCCGGGGCCACGGCTGGGCACACTCCCGTACGGGGCCGTACCGACGGCCCCCGGAAGGCCACCCGTACCAGCAGCCTAAGGACAGAATGACCTCCACGTTCGACACCCGCGACCAAGCCGACGCCGCGCGCCGCCTGGACGGTCTGCGGGCGGAAGCCCTCATGGACGAGGACCTCGCGGCCATCGACGAGGACCTCGGCCACCACTACGACGGCGACCAGTACGACCGCAGCGAGCGTGCCGCTCTGCGCCGTGTCGCCGGCCTCTCCACCGAGCTCGAAGACGTCACCGAGGTCGAGTACCGCCAGCTGCGCCTGGAGCGCGTGGTGCTCGTCGGCGTGTGGACGGACGGCACCCTGGTGGAGGCGGAGAACTCGATGGCCGAGCTCGCCGCCCTCGCCGAGACGGCGGGCTCCGAGGTGCTGGACGGCGTCATCCAGCGCCGTGACAAGCCCGACGCGGCCACCTACATCGGCTCCGGCAAGGCGCAGGAGCTGCGCGACATCGTCGCCTCCAGCGGCGCCGACACCGTGGTCTGCGACGGTGAGCTCACCCCCGGCCAGCTGATCCACCTGGAAGACGTGGTCAAGGTCAAGGTCGTCGACCGGACGGCCCTGATCCTGGACATCTTCGCCCAGCACGCCAAGTCCCGTGAGGGCAAGGCACAGGTCTCGCTCGCGCAGATGCAGTACATGCTGCCGCGCCTGCGCGGCTGGGGTCAGTCGCTGTCCCGGCAGATGGGTGGTGGTGGCTCCGGCTCGTCCGGCGGCGGCATGGCCACCCGTGGTCCCGGTGAGACCAAGATCGAGACCGACCGGCGCCGCATCCGCGAGAAGATGGCGAAGCTCCGCCGGGAGATCGTCGACATGAAGAAGGGCCGCGACACCAAGCGCCAGGAGCGCAAGCGCCACCAGGTGCCGTCCGTGGCCATCGCCGGCTACACCAACGCCGGCAAGTCCTCCCTGCTCAACCGGCTCACCGGGGCCGGCGTGCTGGTGGAGAACTCCCTGTTCGCGACCCTGGACCCGACCGTGCGCCGGGCCCAGACGCCGAGCGGGCGGCTCTACACGCTGGCGGACACGGTCGGGTTCGTGCGGCACCTGCCGCACCACCTGGTCGAGGCGTTCCGCTCGACCATGGAGGAGGTCGCCGACGCGGACCTCATCCTGCACGTCGTCGACGGCTCGCACCCCGAGCCGGAGACGCAGCTGGCCGCCGTCCGCGAGGTCATCGTCTCGGTCGACGCGCAGAACGTGCCCGAGCTGGTGGTCATCAACAAGGCGGACGCCGCCGACCCGGAGGTCCTCCAGCGGCTGCTGCGCCGCGAGCCGCACGCCATCGTGGTGTCGGCCCGCACCGGCGCCGGCATCGAAGAGCTGCTCAAGCTCATCGACGACGAGCTGCCGCGTCCGGCCGTCGAGGTCAAGGCCCTCGTGCCCTACACCCAGGGCGCGCTGGTCTCGCGGGTGCACGCGGAGGGCGAGCTGATCGCCACCGAGCACACCGCCGAGGGCACCCTGGTGCACGCCAAGGTGCCGGCCGAGCTGGCCGCGGAGCTGGAGTACTTCACGGTGGCCCTGCAGGGCTGACCGGAGTGCGAGAAGGCCCCGGACGGGTTCCCGAGTTCCAGGGATCCCGTCCGGGGCCTTCCGGCTGTCAGCGCACGTTCTTGGTGAAGTAGTCGAACGCCTGCTTGGCCTGGTCCTGGAGGGAGGGCCCGGCCATGTACGCGGACGGGTTGCGGTTGCCCAGGGAGCCGACGCTGACCAGGTTGGGCTTGCCGTCCCTGGTGACGAACCAGCCGCCGCCGTCCGCCCCGCCCGTCATGGTGCAGCCGATCACGTACATCGGCGGGCGGGTGCGGTCGAAGGAGAGCCGGCCCGGGGCCGCGGCGGAGTCGCAGCGCTGCAGCTCCAGGCCGTCGAAGGGCTTCTCGGCGGGGAAGCCGTACGCGACGGCGGAGGTGATCTGCTCGCGCGGGGCGTTGAACCAGACCGGCACCGAGCCGCCGACGGCCTCCTCCAGGGAGACGGCGCCCTCGCCGCGGACGCGGACGATCCCGTAGTCGTACTGGTCGTGCGCGCCGACGCCGCCCTCCTGCAGCCAGGTCGGCGAGACCAGCGCGCGCACCGCCGTCCACCGGCCGTAGGGGGCCGCCTGCTGCTCGGTGTACGGCTTGCCGTGGGTGGCCCGGCCGTCCCGGTTGAAGGCGGGGACGAAGACCAGGTTCCTGAGCCAGCCGCCGCCCCTGCCCTCGTGCAGGCAGTGGGCGGCGGTGTAGACGAGGTTGCTGCGGCCCGGGTTGAGCGGGTCGGAGACCACCGTGGCGGAGCAGGCGGCGTCGCCCCTGGGCGTGGTCGCGAACAGCCGGCCGACCACGGCGGAGGCCGGGTCGTACGGGTGCGGCTGCGGCCCGGCCTGGACGGCGGCGGGCGGGGCGTCGCGCTGGACCTCGCCCTTGGCGGGGGAGGTCAGGGAGTACTCCTGCACCAGTCGCGCCCTGGAGGCGTCCATCCGGGAGGTGGTCCAGAAGCCCGGCGCCACGTCGTTGCGGAAGGCGCTGTCGGCGGTGAACCTCGCCCAGTCCTCCAGCTTCCAGCCGCTCAGGTCGCCCAGGCTGGTCGGCGCCGTCCTCGGCAGCGCGCTGGGCGGCTCGGAGGTGCCGGGGGCGGCGTCCGGCCCGCAGGCCGTGGCGGTGAGCGCGAGCGCGCCGAGCAGCGCGGCCGCCGTCGCGGCCCGGCGCCGTCGGCCGGTGTTCCTGGGCATGCTGGATCGTCCCCCGTGGTGGTTCCTCACTGCTGCGCGGCGCTACTGCTTGTGGGAGATCCACTCCAACGCCTGCTCGGCGACGGCCTCCAGGTACGGGCCGCTGAGCGAGGTGTGCTCCTGGGTGCCGATGGAGGTGTTGCTGACCAGGGCCGTCCGGCCGTCCGGCATGGTGGCGAACCAGCCGCCGCCGCTGGCGCCCTGGGTCATGTTGCAGCCGATGGTGAGCATGGTGGGCCGCTTGGCGTCGAAGGAGAGCCGGGTCGGCTTCCCGCCGTCGCAGCGGTACAGCTCCTGGCCGTCGAAGGGCTTGACCAGCGGGTACCCGATGGCCGCCACCTTGAGCTGGTCGCGGGGAGCGTCGAACCAGACCGGGACGGCCGAACCGACCGTCTCCTCCAGGGACTTGCCGGTGTCGCTCTGGTTGCGCACCCGCATGACCGCGAAGTCGTACTGGTTGGCCGCGTCACCGCCCCCGCCGCCCTCGACCATCCACTGAGGCGAGGTGGTGACCTGGTCGGCCCACCAGGTGCCCAGCGGCGCCAGTTCGGACAGCGGGGCGCGCTTGCCGCCGCTGGAGGCGCCCGAGTTGTTGTAGGCGGGCACGAAGACGAGGTCCTTGAAGAAGCTGCCGCCCTTGCCCTCGTGCACGCAGTGCCCGGCCGTCCAGACCAGGTTGCTCCTTCCGGGGTGCTGCGGGTCGGTGATCACCGTCGCCGAGCAGTTGCCGCGGCCGCCCTTGGCGCTGAAGAACACCTTGCCGGAGGGCTGCTTGGTGTACGGGCGGGGTACCGGCACGGCCTTGACCATCGGCGGCTCCGGGTCCGTCACCCCGTCGTCGGTGGCCGGCTTCGGGGTGGCGGGGGCGGGCTTGTTCGCGGGCGGGGCCGGCTCGGCGGGCTTGGAGTCGCCCATCTTGTCCGGGTCCCAGAAGTCCTTCACCACCGGGTTGTTGAACACGTGCTTGGACGCCCACTTGTCCCAGTCGTCGAGCTTCCACTTCTTGAGGTCGTCCCAGGTCCTGGGCAGGCCCTCCAGCAGACTGGTCGGCAGACCGGACGGCAGGGTGATCACGGCCGGAGAGGCGCTCGCGGAGGCGGGCGGCGGGGCGGCCACCGTGGAAGGGTCGTCGCCGGCCGGGCCGTCCGGCCCGCAGGCGCTCGCGGCGAGCAGCGTTCCCGCGACCACGGCGGCGGCCAGGGCTGACCGGTGGATCGTAGGCATCTGTGCACTTCCCCCTGTGCTCGGTCGGGCGGTGGTACGGCGCTTCGCCGCCCTGGAGTCTTCCATCGCCGTACACGACGGCGGTCGCCGCCCCCCGGGTTGCGGACCCGGTCGGGGGGCACCGATCCGTGACGCGGACGCGCCCGCTCCGTTGCCGCAGCAGGGTTCGCGGGGCCGTCGGCGGACTATCACCGATCTTCACCCGTACGAGTGAGGCGTCCTTGTGATCACCCGTCATGGATAGGTAACCCTTACCTGACGCGACGGAATGCGGGTGACGCAGGCCCACGCACCGCCACCCGCGCGTTCAGCACCCCCACGCGCACCAAGGAGCAGCCTTGAGCACCGCCGCCCTCACCGGAGCCCCGCCCGTACCGCCGGCCGCCGCCGACGGGCCTCTCGGGCCCGACCCGCTGCTGCACCCGGACCCCGCCGTCGCCGCCGAACAGGCCGCCCTGGAAGCCCTGTTGCGCTGCTGGACCCGGGAGACCGGCGCCCGCCCCGGGCCGGACGGACGGCTGCGCATCGACGTCCTCGGCGGCGCCGCCCGGCTCACCGCGCCCGTCCGCCACTGGTCGCCCGCCGGCTGGCACCGCTTCGGCCCGGCCACCCTCGGCGCCGGACCGGGCAGCGCCGACGCCCCCGTCGACGCCGTCACCGCCGCCGCGCTGCTCGCCGCCGCGGCCGCCGACCGCCCCGACCCCGGGCAGGTCGCCGACCTCGCCGCCCGCGTCGCCGACTCCGTCGTGCGCACCGCCGAGATCCTCGCCCACCACCGAGGCACCGTCGCACCCGGCGGCCCCGAGCGCTCCCGCTTCCTCGCCGCCGAACAGGCCCTGCTCCTCGGCCACCCCCTGCACCCCACCCCCAAGAGCCGCGACGGCCTCGGCCCCGCCCAGAGCGCCGCCTACTCGCCCGAACTGCACGGCTCCTTCCAGGTCCACTGGTACGCCGTCGACCGCGGCCTCCTCGCCTCCGGCTCCGCCGTCCCCGAGAGCGCCGAGAGGCTCACCGCCGCCCTGCTCGGCGACGCCCTCACCCTGCCGCCCGGCACCGCCGCCCTGCCCCTGCACCCCTGGCAGGCCCGCGAACTCGCCCACCGCCCCGCCGTCGCCGCGCTGCTCGCCGACGGGACGGTGCGCGACCTCGGCCCCGCCGGCGAGCCCTGGCACCCCACCTCCTCGGTGCGCACCGTCTACCGGCCCGGCACCCCCTGGATGCTCAAGCTCTCCCTCGGCCTGCGGATCACCAACTCCCGGCGGGAGAACCTGCGCAAGGAACTCCTGCGCGGCCTGGAGATGCACCGGCTGCTGGAGAGCGGCCTCGCCGCCGAGTGGCGGGCCGCCCACCCCGGCTTCGACATCGTCCGCGACCCGGCCTGGATCGGCGTCGACCACCCCGACCTCGGCGACCCCGGCGGCCTGGACACCGTGCTGCGCGCCCAGCCCTTCGCCCCCACCGACCGGGTGCTGTGCGTCGCCGGGCTCGTCGCCGAACAGCCGCGCGGCACCGGCGACACCGTGCCCTCCCGGCTCGGCGACACCCTGCGCGCCCTCGCCGCCCGCACCGGACGGCCGCTGCGCACCGTCTCCGCCGAATGGTTCCTGCGCTACCTGGACGCCGTCGTCCTGCCCGTCCTGTGGCTCGACGGACGCGGCGGCATCGCCCTGGAGGCCCACCAGCAGAACAGCCTCGTCCTGCTCGACGCCGAAGGCTGGCCCCTCGGCGGCCGCTACCGCGACAACCAGGGCTACTACTACCGCGAGAGCGCCGCCGACCGGCTCACCGCCCGGCTCCCCGGGCTCGGCGCCGAGAGCGACACCTTCCTGCCCGACGCCGTCATCGACCACCACTTCGCCTACTACCTCGGCATCAACCACGTGCTCGGCCTGATCGGCGCCTTCGGCAGCCAGGGCCTCGCCGACGAGGGCGTCCTGCTCGCCGGGCTGCGCCGCTTCCTGGCCGGCCCGCGCGCCACCGCCACCGGCTCGGCGCTGCCCGCGCTGATGCTGGACTCGCCCACCCTGCCCTGCAAGGCGAACCTGCTCACCCGGATCAACGGCCTGGACGAACTCGTCGGCCCCGTCGCCACCCAGTCCGTGTACGTGGACATCCCCAACCCGCTGGCGGACGCCCGATGATCGGCGACCTGCCCGGGTGGGGCGCCGTCCCCACCCCGGCGGGCGAGTTCGGGCTCAGCCCCGTACGCCTGCCCCGGGACACCGAGCTGATCGCCGGCTGGATGAACGACCCCGAGGTGGACGAGTTCTGGCGACTCGCCGGGCCGCCCGCCGTCACCGAGGCGCACCTGCGTGCCCAACTCGACGGGGACGGCAGCAGCGTGCCCTGCGCCGGCGTGCCCTCCCACAGCCTGCCCCCCCACAGCGTGCCCTGCCTCGGGCTGCTCGACGGCGAGCCGATGAGCTACTGGGAGGTCTACCGCGCGGACCTCGACCCGCTCGCCCGGCACTACCCCGCCCGGCCGTACGACACCGGGGTGCACCTGCTGCTCGGCCCCGCCACCGCCCGCGGACGGGGGCTGGGGGCGATGCTGCTCGCCGCGCTCTCCTCGCTGATCCTGCGTCAAGTCGCCGCATGCGAACGGGTGGTGGCCGAACCGGACCTGCGCAACCGGCGCTCGATCCGCGCCTTCGAGCGGGCCGGATTCACGGCCACCGCCGAACTCGACCTGCCCGACAAGCGCGCGGCCCTGATGGTCCGCGCCCGATCCGCCCAGCCCTCTTAGGACGCCTCCCGTGGACACACCGGCACCCGCCCAGCCGCCGTACGACCTGCTCGGCGTCGGCCTCGGCCCGTTCAACCTCTCGCTCGCCGCGCTCGCCGACCCCGTGCCCGGCCTGCGCACGCTCTTCTGCGACCGGCGCCCGGACTTCCGCTGGCACCACGGCATGCTGGTGGACGGCGCCCGGATGCAGGTGCCCTTCCTCGCCGACCTCGTCTCCCTCGTCGACCCGACCAGCCGCTGGTCCTTCCTCAACTACCTGCGCGAGCAGGACCGGCTGTTCCCGTTCTACTTCTCCGAGCGCTTCCAGCTGCCCCGCCGCGAGTACGACCAGTACTGCCGCTGGGCCGCCGAAGGGCTGCCCACCTGCCGCTTCGGCACCGAGGTCACCGCCCTGCACTGGGAGGAGCCCTACTACCGGGCCGAGCTGACCGAGACCGCCACCGGCCGCCGCTCCACCGTCCGCGCCCGCCACCTCGCCCTCGGCGTCGGCACCGAACCGGTCCGGCCCGACGCCTTCGCCGAACTGGCTGGCCACCCGGGCGCCTTCCACTCCGCCGAGTACCTCGACCGCCGCGCCGACCTCGACGGCGCCCGCGACATCACCGTCGTCGGCAGCGGCCAGTCCGGCGCCGAGGTCTTCCTCGACCTGCTGCGCCGCCACGAGGGAGACGGCGTCCGGCTGCGCTGGCTCACCCGGACCAGGGCGCTCGCCCCCATGGAGTACTCCAAGCTCGGCCTGGAGCACTTCACCCCCGACTACACCCGCTACTTCCACGGCCTGCCCGCGCCCGTGCGCGACGGCCTCGTCACCGCCCAGTGGCAGCTCCACAAGGCCGCCAGTGCCGAGACCCTCGCCGAGATCCACGACCACCTCTACGAGCGCACCATCGGCCGCCCGATCGACTCCGTGCCCGTCGAGATCACCCCCGGCACCGCCGTCACCGCCGCCCGCCCCGGCCCCTGCGGGGGCCTCGAACTGCACTGCCGGCACACCGACTCCGGCGCCGAGCACCTGCTGCGCACCGACGCCGTGGTGCTCGCCACCGGCTACCGGGCCGTCCGGCCCGCCGCGCTCGAACCGCTCGCCCACCTGGTCGACTGGGACGAGGCCGGGCGCTACCGGGTCGACCTCGACCACCGCGTCGCCACCCGGCCCGAACTCACCGGCGGCCTCTACGTCCAGAACGCCGAGCTGCACACCCACGGAGTCGGCACCCCCGACCTCGGGCTCGGCGCCCACCGGGCCGCCGTCATCCTCAACGCCGTCACCGGGCGCACCGTCCACCGCCTGCCCACCCGCACCGCCTGGACGGGCTTCGCACCGCCCGCGCCCACCCCGCAAGCCTCCATCCCTCGCCCCCAGGAGCTGACCCGTGCCGCAACCGTCGGCCGCTGACACCCCGCTCTACCTGCCACCCCACCTCACCGCCGGACACTGGCGCCGTGCCGCGCGCGACCTCCTGGCCAAGATGATCGGAGAGTTCGCCTACGAGGAACTGCTCACCCCCGCGCCCGGCCGGGCCGAGGGCGAGTACCGGCTCGAACTACCGGACATCACCTACGAGTTCACCGCCCGCCGGGGCGCGTACGGCAGCTGGCAGGTCGACCCGGCCTCGGTGCGCTGCACCCGCCCGGAAGGGCTGGACCCGCTGCGCTTCCTCCCGTACGCCCGCACCACCCTCGGCGTCGGCGGCGAGACCGCGGGCCACCTCGTGCGCGAACTCGCCGCCACCCTCACCGCCGACGCCCGCCAGCTCGCCACCGCCCTCAGCGCCGCCGAACTCGCCGA
Organism: Streptomyces sp. NRRL WC-3742; assembly: GCF_000720635.1. Taxonomy (GTDB): domain Bacteria; phylum Actinomycetota; class Actinomycetes; order Streptomycetales; family Streptomycetaceae; genus Kitasatospora. Next base: position 30,802 of record NZ_JOCF01000076.1, read on the forward strand.
ACTCGACCACCCCGCCATCGAGGGCCGCCAGGGCGGGCACCCCTGGATCGTCCCCAACAAGGGGCGCATCGGCTTCTCCGGCAGCGACGCCGCCCGCTGGACCCCCGAGGCCCGCAGTCCCCGCCCGCTGCCCTGGATCGCCGTCCACCGCCGGCTCGCCGAGTACCGGGGCGTGCCCGGCCTGGAGCGGCCCGAGCAGCTGTACGCCCGCGAACTCGACGACGTGGACGCACTGCGCTCCGCGCTCGGCCCCGACGCCGAGGACTACCTGCTGCTGCCCGTCCACCCCTGGCAGTGGGAGCAGACCGTCCTGCCGCTGTTCGCTCCCTGGATCGCCTCCGGCGAGATCGTCCCGCTGCCCACGGACGGCGACCCACGGCTGCCGCAGCAGTCCATCCGCTCCTTCTTCAACACCGCCCACCCCGAGCGCTGCACCGTCAAGCTGCCCCTGTCCATCCTCAACACCCTGGTCTGGCGGGGCCTGCCCACCGAGCGCACCCTCGCCGCGCCCGCCGTCACCGCCTGGCTGCACGGGCTGCGCGACAAGGACCCGTACCTGCGCGACGAGTGCCGGGTGATCCTCCTCGGCGAGATCGCCTCCGTCACCGTCGACCACCCGGTCTACCGGGAGCTGCCCGAGGCGCCGTACCAGTACAAGGAACTGCTCGGCGCGATCTGGCGCGAACCCCTCGGCCCCTTCCTCGAGCCCGGTGAGCGCGCCCGCACCCTGGCCGCCCTGCTGCAGACCGGCTCCGACGGGCGGGCGCTCGCCGCCGAGCTGATCGCCCGCTCCGGCCTCACCCCCGCCGAGTGGACCGGCCGGCTCTTCTCCGCGATGCTGCCGCCGCTGCTGCACTTCCTCTACCGCTACGGGCTGGTCTTCTCCCCGCACGGGGAGAACGCGATCGTGGTCTTCGACGAGCGGGACGTGCCCGCCAGGCTCGCGGTCAAGGACTTCGTGGACGACGTCAACCTCAGCGACCAGGACCTGCCCGAACTGCGCGACCTGCCCGCCGAGGTCGCCGAGGTGCTGCTGCGGGAGAACCCCCAGGGCCTGTGCCAGTTCATCCACTCCGGGCTCTTCATCGGCGTCTTCCGCTACCTCGCCCCGCTGCTGGAGGCGCAGGCGGGCCTGCCCGAGACCGAGTTCTGGGCGCTGCTGCGCGCCGAGATCCTCGGCCACCAGGCGCGCTTCCCCGAGCTGGGCGAGCGCTTCGAGCTCTTCGACCTCTTCCGGCCCGAGATCGACCGGCTCTGCCTCAACCGCAACCGGCTGCTCCTGGACGGCTACCACGACCGCCCCGCCCGCCCGCACGCCGCGCGCCACGGGACGGTGCCCAACGCCCTGGTCGGGGTGGAGGTGCGTCTTCCGGCCCAGCGCCCTTCCGGGCAACGGGACCGGATTGTCAGCCCTGCCCCGTAGGGTGGGAGTGTCATGACGAACGACTCCGAATCCCAGCTCGCGGCACCGCTCGACGACGAGGCCGCCGAGGCCGAAGAGCCCGTAGCCGTCCCGCGCTCGCACATCCCCGACCTGCTGCACGCCGCGGTGGCGGCCGTGGGAGGCGTGGAACGCCCCGGCCAGCTCCGGATGGCCGAGGCCGTCGCCGACGCCGTCGACCACGGCGAGCACCTGCTCGTCCAGGCCGGCACCGGCACCGGGAAGTCCCTCGCCTACCTGGTGCCGGCCTTGGCCCACGGCGACCGCGTCGTCGTCGCCACCGCCACCCTGGCGCTCCAACGCCAGCTCGTGGAACGGGACCTGCCGCGCACCGTCGAGGCGCTGCACCCGGTGCTGCGCCGGCGCCCGCTGTTCGCGATGCTCAAGGGCCGGTCCAACTACCTGTGCCTGCACCGCGCCAACGAGGGCACCCCGAGCGACGAGGGCGAGGGCCTGTTCGACCCGGTGGACGCGCTCGGCGGCCCCACCGGCAAGCTCGGGCAGGACGTGCTGCGGCTGCGCGACTGGGCCGACGAGACGGAGACCGGCGACCGCGACGACCTCAGCCCCGGCGTCTCCGACAAGGCGTGGGCGCAGCTGGCCGTCACGTCCAAGGAGTGCCTGGGCGCCACCCGCTGCGCGTACGGGCAGGAGTGCTTCGCCGAGAAGGCCCGCGAGCGCGCCAAGCTGGCGGACGTCGTGGTCACCAACCACGCGATGCTGGCGATCGACGCGATCGAGGGCGCGCCGGTGCTGCCCGAGCACGGGCTGCTGATCGTGGACGAGGCGCACGAGCTGGTCAACCGCGTCACCGGCGCGGCCACCGCCGAGCTGACCGTGGGCGCCGTCAACCGGGCCGTGAAGCGGGCGGCGCGCCTGGCCAACGAGAAGGCCGTGGACGCGCTGCAGGCCGCCGCCGAGAACTACCACGGCCTGATGGAGACCGCCCAGCCCGGCCGGGTCGAGGAGCTGCCCGAGTACCTGGCGTACGCCGTCACCGCGATCCGGGACGCCTCCCGGCAGGTGATCACCTCGCTCGGGGAGACCAGGGACAAGGGGCTCAGCGACGAGGACGCGGTGCGCAAGCAGGCGATGGCCTCGGCGGAGACGCTGCACGAGACGGCGGACCGGCTGTTGGAGGGCTCCGAGTACGACGTGGTCTGGATCGAGCGCAGCGACCGCTACGGGCTGGGCACGGCCTCGCTGAGGGTCGCGCCGCTGAGCGTGTCCGGGCTGCTGCGCGAGGGCCTGTACAAGGAGCGCTCGGTGGTGCTCACCTCGGCCACCCTCAAGCTCGGCGGGGACTTCAACGGCGTGGCCGGCTCGGTGGGCCTGCCCAAGGAGGCCCGGCTGCCGGACGAGCGGACGCCGGGGGACAACCCGGAGCCCGGCCTCTCCGCCGAGGAGGACGCCGTCCCGTACTGGCGGGGCATGGACGTCGGCTCGCCGTTCAAGTACCCCAAGCAGGGCATCCTGTACGTCGCCAAGCACCTCGCCGACCCCGGGCGCGATCCCGAACGGCCGGACATGCTCGACGAGTTGGAGGAGCTGATCGGCGCGGCGGGCGGGCGCACGCTGGGCCTGTTCTCCTCCATGCGCGGCGCCCAGGCGGCCGCCGAGGCGATGCGGGAGCGGCTGGACCACCGGATCCTGCTCCAGGGCGAGGACACCCTCGGCGAGCTGATCCGGGAGTTCGCCTCGGACGCGACCACCTGCCTGTTCGGCACGCTCTCGCTCTGGCAGGGCGTGGACGTGCCCGGTTCGGCCTGCCAGCTGGTCGTCATGGACCGCATCCCGTTCCCGCGGCCGGACGACCCGCTGATGAGCGCCCGGCAGAAGGACGTCGAGCAGCACGGCGGGAACGGCTTCATGGCCGTCGCGGCCACGCACGCGGCGCTGCTGATGGCACAGGGCGCGGGCCGGCTGGTGCGCGCCTCCGAGGACCGTGGCGTGGTGGCGGTGCTCGACCCCCGGGTGGAGACCAAGCGGTACGGGGGCTTCTTCCGCTCCTCGATGCCCGAGTTCTGGTACACCACGGACCGCAACCAGGTGCGGCGCTCGCTGGCGGCCATCGACGCCTCGGCGGAGCCGGTGCGGCCGGTGACGAAGCGGGGCTGAGCCTGTGAGCCCCTGCTGAGCCGTGAGCTCCCGGGGAACGACGGAGGGGCTCCCCGCGGTTGTCCGCGGCGGAGCCCCTTCCCGTTGTCGGTGGCGCGGTGCGCTGCCCGTCAGAGGCGGCGCAGGACGGCGACGACCTTGCCCAGGATGGTCGCGTTGTCGCCGTTGATCGGCTCGTACGCCGGGTTGTGCGGCATCAGCCAGATCCGGCCGTCCTCGCGCTTGAGGCGCTTGATGGTGGCCTCACCGTCGATCATGGCGGCCACGATGTCGCCGTTCTCGGCGACGGGCTGGCGGCGCACGGTGACCCAGTCGCCGTCGCAGATGGCGGCCTCGATCATCGAGTCCCCACGCACGGTGAGCGCGAACAGCTCGCCCTCGCCGACGAGCTGGCGCGGCAGCGGGAAGACGTCCTCGACCGTCTGCTCGGCGAGGATGGGCCCGCCGGCGGCGATCCGGCCGACCAGCGGCACGTACGAGGTGGAGGGGCGCCCGGCCGTCTCGGCGGTGTTGGGGCGGGCCACCTCGACGCCGCGGACCTCGTAGGCGCGGGGCCGGTGCGGGTCCCTGCGCAGGAAGCCCTTGCGCTCCAGCGCCATCAGCTGGTGGGCGACGGAGGAGGTGCTGGACAGGCCCACGGCCTGGCCGATCTCGCGCATGGACGGCGGGTACCCCCGGCGCTGGACGGAGTCGCGGATGACCTCGATCACGCGCCGCTGGCGCTCGGTGAGGCCCGCCTCGTCCGTGCGGATGCCGGGGGGGCGCCCGGGTAGGGCGCGGGCGGGGGAATGATGGGTCTCGTCCATGGCGGGGGAGTGCTCGATCGGCTGGTCGGGGACACGGCCCGTGCCGGAGACGGCCGCTCCGGAGAGGCGGTGTTCTTCGCTACGGTCCATATTGTCGTCCACACCCTGCGGATTCGTGGTGCGCTGCCCCACCTTGAACTGGGAGTGTTCCTGCACCGGGATGGTGTTGCTCTCGATCGTGTTCACGGCGGCCCCTCTCGACGGCTGTCCTCTCCCCTTTTCCAGCCCAACGCACCTCCTATCGAAAGGTTGCGCCAAACACACGTTCGAGTGAATTATTCGGGAGTTGGCTGACTCGATCAAGGCTTTGTTGTACATCGATTAAGTGTTCGACCGGAAGTCGACTTCGGAAGTCTAATCTCCACTCGACACGCCAGGGGTGCCACCTCCCCCGAAGACCTAGATGTAGTGGCTACAGTCCTCCCCGTGCCCAGTGGTAGTGGTCGCGGCGCATGATCAGCTTGCCGAGGCCCGGGGCACATCGCATAGACTCAACCGGTCCGCACGTCCTGCCAGGGAGGGATCTCTCAGGTGCACTGCCCCTTCTGCCGGCACTCCGACAGCCGCGTTGTCGACAGCCGGACCACCGAGGACGGCAGCTCCATCCGACGCCGCCGGCAGTGCCCGGACTGCGGCCGCCGCTTCACCACCGTGGAGACGGCCGCGCTGATGGTCATCAAGCGCAGCGGCGTGACGGAACCGTTCTCGCGGCAGAAGGTGATCACCGGCGTCCGCAAGGCGTGCCAGGGCCGCCCTGTCACCGAGGACGCGCTCGCACAGCTCGGCCAGCGGGTCGAGGAGTGCCTGCGCGGCAGCGGCAGCGCGGAGCTGACCACCCACGACGTCGGGCTGGCCATACTCGGCCCGCTCAAGGACCTCGACGTGGTCGCCTACCTGCGCTTCGCCAGCGTGTACCAGGCGTACGACGGACTGGAAGACTTCGAGGCCGCCATCGCGGAACTCCGCGCCGAGCGGTCGATCTCCGAGGGGGAGGACACCTGCGTGCCCGTCCCCGCCCCCGCGCCCTAACCGGCGCAGCCCCGGCCCCATCGCGGGCCACCCCGCACCACGACGGCCCCTCGGGGCCCCGCGCGCCCGAAACCGGGGCGCAGAACATCACAAACCGTGCGCAAGCAGGCGAGGCTCCGGCTGCCCGCACACCGGAAGAACGAACCAGCGGTGCCCGGACTTTTCAGGGCACTTCGGGCGTTTGCCCAGGAGGAGGAGCGAGAAGTGACAGACACCACGAGCGGTTCCGCACGAGGGTCGAAGTCCGACAAGACCGCGGCCAAGGGCGCCGGCAAGGCCCCCAAGGGCGGTCTCAGGATCGGGCGCATCTACACCACTCCTGGCGTGCACCCGTACGACGAGGTCCGCTGGGAGCGGCGCGACGTCGTCATGACCAACTGGCGCGACGGCTCGATCAACTTCGAGCAGCGCGGCGTGGAGTTCCCCGACTTCTGGTCGGTCAACGCCGTCAACATCGTCACGTCCAAGTACTTCCGCGGCGCGGTCGGCACCCCGCAGCGCGAGTGGAGCCTCAAGCAGATCATCGACCGCGTGGTGCTCACCTACCGCGCCGCCGGCGAGAAGCACGGCTACTTCGCCACCAAGGACGACGCCGAGGTCTTCGAGCACGAGCTGACCCACGCCCTCCTCCACCAGGTGTTCAGCTTCAACTCGCCGGTCTGGTTCAACGTCGGCACCAAGCAGCCCCAGCAGGTCAGCGCCTGCTTCATCCTGTCCGTCGACGACTCCATGGAGTCGATCCTCGACTGGTACAAGGAAGAGGGCATGATCTTCAAGGGCGGCTCCGGCGCCGGCCTCAACCTCTCCCGCATCCGCTCCAGCAAGGAACTTCTCTCCTCCGGCGGCAACGCCTCCGGCCCGGTCTCCTTCATGCGCGGCGCCGACGCCTCCGCCGGCACCATCAAGTCCGGCGGCGCCACCCGCCGCGCGGCCAAGATGGTCGTCCTCGACGTCGACCACCCGGACGTCGAAGCCTTCATCGAGACCAAGGTGAAGGAGGAGGAGAAGATCCGCGCCCTGCGCGACGCGGGCTTCGACATGGACCTCGGCGGCGACGACATCACGTCCGTCCAGTACCAGAACGCCAACAACTCCGTCCGCGTCAACGACGAATTCATGACCGCCGTCGAGAACGGCACCGAATTCGGCCTGCGCGCCCGGATGACCGGCGAGGTCATCGAGACCGTCGACGCCAAGAAGCTGTTCCGCAAGATGGCCGAGGCCGCCTGGGCCTGTGCCGACCCCGGAATCCAGTACGACTCCACCATCAACCACTGGCACACCTGCCCGGAGTCGGGCCGCATCAACGCGTCCAACCCGTGCTCGGAGTACATGCACCTGGACAACTCCAGCTGCAACCTCGCCTCGCTCAACCTGATGAAGTTCCTGCGCGAGGACGACTCCTTCGACGCCGAGCGCTTCGCCAAGGTCGTCGAGCTGGTCATCACCGCGATGGACATCTCCATCTGCTTCGCCGACTTCCCCACCGAGAAGATCGGCGAGACCACCCGCGCCTACCGCCAGCTCGGCATCGGCTACGCCAACCTCGGCGCCCTGCTGATGGCCACCGGCCACGCCTACGACAGCGAGGGCGGCCGCGCCCTGGCCGGTGCCATCACCTCCCTGATGACCGGCACCGCCTACCGCCGCGGCGCCGAACTCGCCGGCGTCGTCGGCGCGTACGACGGCTACGCCCGCAACGCGACCGCGCACCAGCGCGTCATGAAGCAGCACGCCGACGCCTCGCTGGACGCCGTCTCCTTCGACGAGCTGGACGCCCCGGTCTGGCTGGCGGCCAACAAGTCCTGGCAGGACGTGCTGCGCGTCGGCGCGCAGAACGGTTTCCGCAACGCCCAGGCTTCGGTGCTCGCCCCGACCGGCACCATCGGCCTGATGATGGACTGCGACACCACCGGCGTCGAGCCCGACCTGGCCCTGGTCAAGTTCAAGAAGCTCGTCGGCGGCGGCTCGATGCAGATCGTCAACGGCACCGTGCCGCGGGCGCTCAAGCGCCTGGGCTACCAGGACGAGCGGATCGAGGCGATCGTCGCCCACATCGCCGAGCACGGCAACGTCGTGGACGCGCCGGGCCTCGACCCCGAGCACTACGAGGTGTTCGACTGCGCGATGGGCGAGCGCACCATCTCGCCGATGGGCCACGTGCGGATGATGGCCGCGATCCAGCCCTGGATCTCCGGTGCCATCTCCAAGACGGTCAACATGCCCGGCGGCGCGACCGTCGAGGACGTCGAGGAGATCTACTTCGAGGCGTGGAAGATGGGCGTCAAGGCGCTCGCCATCTACCGCGAAAACTCGAAGGTCGGCCAGCCGCTCTCCGCCAAGAAGAAGGAGCCCGAGACCAAGGCCGAGGAGGCCCCGGCCCCCGCGGTCGAGAAGGTCGTCGAGTACCGCCCGGTCCGCAAGCGCCTGCCCAAGGGCCGTCCCGGCATCACCACCTCCTTCACGGTCGGTGGCGCCGAGGGCTACATGACCGCCAACTCCTACCCGGACGACGGCCTCGGCGAGGTCTTCCTGAAGATGTCCAAGCAGGGCTCGACCCTCGCGGGCATGATGGACGCCTTCTCCATCGCCGTCTCGGTCGGCCTCCAGTACGGCGTGCCGCTGGAGACGTACGTCTCGAAGTTCACCAACATGCGCTTCGAGCCTGCCGGTCTGACCGACGACCCGGACGTGCGGATGGCGCAGTCGATCGTCGACTACATCTTCCGCCGCCTGGCGCTGGACTTCCTGCCCTTCGAGACCCGCTCGGCGCTCGGCATCCACTCCGTCGAGGAGCGCACGCGCCACCTGGAGACGGGCTCCTACGAGCCGCTGGAGGCCGAGGAGCTCGACACCGAGTCGCTCGCCCAGTCCGCCCCGGTCGCCGCCAAGCCCGCCCCGACCCCGGCCCCGGCCGCCGTCGAGGCCCCCAAGCCCGCCCCCCGGCAGGCCCACAACTCCACGGAGCTGATGGAGATCCAGCTCGGCCTCAACGCCGACGCCCCCCTCTGCCTCTCCTGCGGCACCAAGATGCGCCGCGCCGGCTCCTGCTACCTCTGCGAGGGCTGCGGCTCCACCAGCGGCTGCAGCTGATATCGGCTACACCCCCGGGGGGGGGGGGGGGGGGCCTCCGCCCCCCCCCCCGCCTCTTCTTGTTGTCAACCAGGGTTGACGCCACGGGGAGGTGTCAACCATAGTTGAC
>NZ_JOCF01000077.1 GCF_000720635.1 Streptomyces sp. NRRL WC-3742
CTCCCACCCCGACCCCGACCCCCACACCGACGAAGACGCCCACCCCTACGCACACGCCTTCGCCGACCCCGTCGCCCACGCCGACCAGGACGCCGTCGCCCTCGCCCTCGCCGACGCCCGTCCCCACGCCGTCACCGACCCCGCCTCCGCCAAGCCCGACGCCGGTGCCCACCCCGCCGCCGCCGTCCCCGGCACCCCCGCAGCCGCCCGTACCGGCGCCGGTCCCTGTGCCTCCCGCACCCGCACCTCTGCCGCCGGCACCCGTGCCGCCCGCGCCACCTGCGCCCGCGCCCCCGGCTCCTCCGCCGGCCCCGCCCGCGGCTCCGGCGCCCGCGGTACCCCCGGCACCTCCGGCCCCCGTCAGCCCCCCGGCCCCCAGCCCGGTGCGCCCGAGCCCGCTGTGGCCGACCCCGTCCGTGCGGCCCGTGCACCTCGCCCCGGCGGCGAAGCCGCTGGCCCAGGCGCAGCACCACCACAACGCCCCGATGACCACCACGATGCTGGTGGTCACCGTGCCCGCGATCCTCGCGGCGGCGGCCCTACGCCCCAGTGGTAGGGGCGGCGCCCGTGGCGGTGGCTCCGGCCGTGGCGGCGCGAGCGGCGACGGCGGCGGTACCGGGTCCGGGTCCGGCTCCGGACCCGCGCAGTCCTGACATCCGGGGGCGGCCCGGCCCCGGTCGTCGGCGCGATGCCGACCCGAGGGCCGCCCCCGCCCCACCGTCTTCTTCACAAGCCAAGCCAGAGAAGGGAGTTCCCATGTCCGAGTGGGTGGCCTTGGCCATCGCCATGGCGGCGGCCTGTGCCGTCGTGGTGGCGGTGGTCGTGCTGAGGCACCGCAGGGTCGGCGCCGTCAAGAACGTCGACGAGACGCCGGACGTCATCGAGTACATCACCATGATGATCGGTGTGGTCTACGCGATCGTCCTCGGTCTCGCCATCGCGGGCGTCTGGGAGGCGCGCGGCGCGGCCCAGGACGACCTGTTCCGCGAGGCGCAGTCGCTGCGCGAGGTGAGCGACCGCGCGGTGGTCTACCCGGCCGAGTTCCGCGACCAGCTCCGCGCCGACGTGGACGCGTACGTCACCTATGTGGTGAACACCGAGTGGGACTACATGGCCAAGCACGGTGAGATCTCCGAGAAGGGTGACCAGCTGCTGGAGAAGGTCCAGAACGAGGTCGCGACCCGGGCCCCCGCCTCGGACCTGGAGTCCCAGGCGTACCAGCCGATCCTGGACCGGATCAGCCAGACGTCCGACGCCCGCCACCAGCGCGGCCAGGCCGCCGGTCCGACGATGCCGGGGGTCGTCTGGTTCGGCCTGATCGCCGGGGCCGTGATCACCGTCGGCATGCTGTTCGCGCTCCAGATCCGGCGCACACCACGGGAGTTGATCCTGGCGGGCTGCTTCAGCGCGCTGATCGCCTTCCTGCTGTTCATGATCTGGGACTTCGACGATCCGTTCTCCCGGAGCGTCTCGGTGACGACCCAGCCCTTCGTGGACCTCTTCCCCTCGCTCAACCTCAAGAGTTGACCGCAACCTCAAGAGTTGACCGCAACCTCAAGAGTTGAGCGGGGAGGACACGGACGGCCCGCGCGAGACTCCTCGCGCGGGCCGTCCTCTTCGCCTGACGGGGCGTCAGCGAAGCGCCGAGTCCATCGAGTTGAGCATGGTGCCCGAGGCGTCGTCGTTCTCCAGGGAGAAGGCGAACAGACCGCCGAGGCCCTTGCCCTTCGCGTAGGCCCCGCGCGCCTGGACGGCCTGCGGGGTGTCACCCGTCCAGAAGTTGGTGCCGTCGTACACCCAGCTGCTCTCCGTCACCGGGTCCCAATGGGTCTGCGCGGCAGTCGGGTTGAGCTCCTTCCAGGCGGCGAGGCCCGCCTCCTGGCTGAGCGGCTTCTTGGCGGTCGGGCCGGTCGCGCTCTGGTACAGGCCGAAGTCGGAGCCCGCCGGGACGCCCGTCCAGCCGCGCCAGTAGAACGGGATGCCGAGCACGATCTTGTTCGCCGGGAAGCCGCCGGGGATGCCGTACTCGGGCAGGCCCGTGGTGTACGCGGTGAGCGTGGTGTCCACGTTGTACTTCCGGGTGCCGGGCTTGATGGGCGTGGTCGGGTCGGCCGGGCTGTCGTGCAGCGGGTCCTGGTGGTTGGTCGGGCCCGTGGCGTCCCAGGCGCCGTGCATGTCGTAGGACATCACGTCGGCGTAGTCCAGGTAGGCGCCGATCCTGTCGGTCTCCAGCTGGGCGATCTTGTCCTGGCCGCTGGGCAGGGCGGCGCTCAGCAGGTAGCGCTTGCCCTGGGTGGAGCCGAGGGTGTCCAGCTGGGTGCGGAACTCCTTGAGCAGCAGGGTGAAGTTCTGCTTGTCGGCGGCGGAGTAGTGGTTGCCCGCGTGGCCGCCGGCCGAGCCCGGGTACTCCCAGTCGAGGTCCACGCCGTCGAAGATGCCCGCCGCCGAAGCCTTGCCGCCCGCGGCGTCACCGGCGATGCCGGTCGGCAGGTTCCCCTTGATGAACATGTCGACACAGGAGGAGACGAAGGTCTTGCGGGAGGCGTCGGTGGCGGCCGCGTCCGAGAAGTACTTGGAGTACGTCCAGCCGCCGATCGAGATGGTGAAGCGCAGGTTCGGGTACTTGGCCTTCAGCTGGCGCAGCTGGTTGAAGTTGCCCTTGAGCGGCTGCTCCCAGGTGTCGGAGCTGCCGTCCACGCTGGTGCCGGAGTTGTAGTCGGACTGGTAGTCCGCGTACGCGTCGCCCGCGCCGTCACCGGCGTTGGGGTTGGAGTCGTTGCCGGAGTCGGACGCCTTCACCGCCTGGAAGCAGGTGAACTTCGTCGGGTCGATGTTGGCGAAGGCGTAGTGGACGACGTCCAGCTTGGCCGCCGCGCCGCTGGTGTCGACGTTCTTCGGGTAGTAGGCGTTCTCGTAGACGCCCCACTGGTCGAAGTACGCCGAGCGGACGGGCTGCGCGGCCGGGGCGGCGGCCGTGGTGGTGCTGACGGGCGCGGACTGCGCGGAGGCGTGGGAGCCCGAGTAGCCCTGGACGCTGAAGGTGTAGGCGCGGCCCGGCAGCAGCGAGCTGACGGCGACGTCGGTGCCCATCGAGGTGGCGACCAGCTGCCCGTTGGACCACACCTTGTACGCGATCGGCCCGTCCCCGCTGTTCAGGGTGGACGGCTGCCAGTTCAGCACCACGGCGCCGGAGGTCACCTTGCTGACCGTCACCCCGGTGGGCGTGGTGACCTGGCCGTCCCCGGCCGGGCCGGTGGCGGTGGCCGTCGCGGTCGGCGAGGCGGTGGGGCTCCCGGTGGCGGTGGGGCTGCTGCTCGCGGTCGGGCTGGTCGAAGCCGTCGGGCTGGTCGAGGCCGTGGGGCTGGCCGTCGCGGTCGGGCTGGAGGAGGCGGTCGGCGAGGCCGTCGGGGTGGAGGTGGAAGTGGGCCCGGCGGGGCCGGTCAGGGTGAGGTCGTCGGCGTAGTAGGCGCCGGTGCCGTACCAGCCGTGGGTGAAGACGGTGACGGAGGTGGTGGTGGCTCCGGTGGTGAAGGTGCTGCTCAGCTGGTTCCAGCCGGTGCCGCCGGGCGTCCAGGAGGAGGCGTTGACGCCGGTGCCGGTGGCGCCGAGGTAGACGTAGCTGCCCTGCACCCAGCCGGAGAGCGTGTAGGTGGTGTTCGGCAGGACGGTGACGGACTGCTGGCACTGCGCGGTGTCGGAGCCGGAGGCGGCGCCGCTGAGGGCGTGGCTCCCGCCGTGCGCCAGGGTGGTGACGACGGATCCGTTGGAGCAGGTCCAGCCGGCCAGGGTGCCGGTCTCGAAGTCGCCGTTGGTGAGCAGGTTGACGGGCGCGGCCGAGGCCGGGCCGAGGGTCAGGGCGAGGGCGGCGCCGCTGGTGGTGAGCGTGGCGGCCAGGGCCAGGGCGGTCGCTCTGCGGCGCCGGGTGGCGGCCGGACGGCCGGGCTGTGGAGCGGATGCGGGCAGGACGCGGTCGTGCATGCGGGATGTCCTCCGGAGATGTGGGGGTTCCGGCGGTGCGTGGCCCGGACGGGCCGAGGGAGCCTGCCCTCGCGTGGTGGGGACGCTCGGGCGGGTGACGCGTGCTGGCGGACGGTTCGCGGGCGTGCCGGGCGGCCTGCCCGTTCACGTCACGACTGAACAGATTGGACTGGACCAATATTCGCCGTCAAGGGCACCCGCACGCCGGGCCCGGTAGGTTGACCCGTACCGAGCAGGCCGCCGGACGGAGGACGCGCCATGGACAGCCAGGACTGGGACGACCGCTACGCCGCGAGCGAGCTGGTGTGGGGCGCCGAGCCCAACCGGTGGGTGGTGCGCGAACTGACCGACCTCGCCCCCGGAACCGACCTGGCCCCGCGCACCGCCCTCGACCTGGCCGCCGGAGAGGGCCGCAACGCCATCTGGCTCGCCACCCGCGGCTGGGACGTCACGGGCCTGGACTACTCCGCCGTCGCCCTCGAACGCGCCGAACGCCTCACCGCCGAACTGCCCGACGAGGTCGCCGACCGCCTCACCTGGCGCCACGGCGACGCCCGCACCTTCGAGAGCCCGGAGGCCGGCTACGACCTCGTCCTCGTCGCCTACCTCCAGCTGCCCGCCGGGGACCGCCGCACCGCGCTGCGCCGCGCGGCCGAGGCCCTGGCCCCCGGCGGCACCCTGCTGGTCGTCGGCCACGACCTCACCAACCTCACCGAGGGCGTCGGCGGCCCGCAGGACCCGGCCGTCCTCTTCACCCCCGAGGACGTCCTCGCCGACCTCGAGGGCCTGGGCCTGCACACCGTCCGCGCCGAACGCGTCCACCGGACGGTCGGTTCCGACCCCGGGCACGGGGGCGGCGAGGGCACGGCCGTGGACGCGCTGGTGCGCCTGGAGCGGGGCGCCGCGTGACCGAGGCCCTCACCCGACGTGCCCTGCTCGCGGGCCTGGTGGCCGCCACCCCGCTGGTGCTCGCGGGCTGCTCGTCCTCCAAGAAGAAGGACGCGCCGGTCGCGAGGGCGAGCGACCCGGGCGGTGAAGCCTTCGTGATGATCATCCGCCACGGGGAGAAGCCCACCGGCGACCAGAACGGCCGCGACGAGAACGGCCGGAAGGACGGCAAGTCCCTGACGGAGCGCGGCTGGGCCCGCGCCAACGCCCTGCCCGGCCTCTTCGCCCCGCCCGCCGCCGGGCTGCGCACCCCCGCCCGGATCCTCGCCGCCGCCGACCAGGGCCCGCTGGCCGGCGCCCACCGGATGCGCCAGACCGTGACCCCGCTCGCCGCCAAGCTCGGCCTCACCGTCGACACCACCCACGCCGAGTCCCAGGAGGGCGAGTTGGCCGCCGCAGCCCTCGCCGGGGTGCAGCCGGTGCTGATCTGCTGGGAGCACTCGCGCATCGGGAGGATCGTCGAGGCCCTCGGCGCGAGCGGCAGCGGCGCGCCCGCGAGCTGGCCGGACCGCTTCGACCTCGTCTGGGTGTTCTCCCGCCCGGCCGGAGGCGCCTGGACGTTCCAGGAGGTACGCCAGCACCTCCTGGACGGCGACGCCTGATCACCTCCGGTTCACCGGCCGTGACCCGTCGTCAACTAGCTTGTGAGGCATGAGGAATCGCATGCTCGTCGTGCCCGCCGCCGTCGCTGCGCTACTGCTGACCGGATGCGGCTCCGGCTCGGACGCCGATGACGACCGGCCGCCCGCGGCCGCCCCGAAGCCGACCGGGAAGGCGTCGGGCGCCGCGCCCACCGCGGGGGCCTCCGGCGGTGCGGCGGCCGGGGCGCAACGCCGCACGGACGGCGCCGAACTGGTCTACCGCGCGGACGGCAACCACAGCGCCCAGAACCCGGCCTTCTCCCCGGACGGCGGTTCGCTGCTGCTCACCGAGTTCGCCGACGGCTACGACAAGGGCTCGGCCGCCCTGGAGACCCTGGCGCTGACGGGCGGCGCCAAGCCGGCCACGGCGCTGTCCGACCCGGACAAGGCTGACGTCAACCTGCCCGGCAGCAGCTGGAGCGCGACGGCCGGCGCCTTCGCCTTCGCCAGCGACCGGGAGTCCGGCCACGACGAGGTCTGGCTGATGAAGCCGGGCGGCGCCCCCGAGCGCGTCACCCAGCACGAGGACGACTCCGCCTACGACGAGCCGACCTTCTCCCCGGACGGCCAGTGGATCGTCTTCCAGCAGAGCTGGGATCCGGCGAAGGCGGCGGCCCAGGGCGCCTCGGCCTCGGCGGACCCGGCCCAGGACGACGCGGGGGACGACACGTCCGAGCAGGACTCGCTGTGGAAGGTGCCGCGCGGCGGCGGCGCGCCGGTGAAGCTGGTGGACGGCAAGGCCACCAAGACCGACAACCGGCAGCCCAACTGGTCCCCGAAGGGCGACCGGATCGTCTTCCAGCGCCGCGCCGCGAACGGCGACAGCTGGGCGCTGTGGACGGTCAATGCGGACGGCAGCGGCCTGCGGCAGGTCACCGACGTGCCGGGCGACCACACCGACCCCAGCTGGTCCCCGGACGGGCGCCGCCTGGTGTTCTCCTCCACCACGGGCAACCTGCCCACCGCCCAGGTCTTCGTGGTGTCGGCGGACGGCGGCGCCCCGGTGCGGGTGACCGACGACGACGGCTCCTACGACGGCGCGCCGAGCTGGTCCCCGGACGGCAGGTGGATCGTCTTCGAGTCCTCGGCCGGCGGCGCCGAGGACCACCCGGCCGCGCTCTGGCGGATCGCGGCGCCCGCGCTGTGAGCCGAAGGACACGGCCTGGGCCCGGACCTAGCTCAGCCGGTGAGAGCGGCGTGAGCTCGGGGTAGGGTCCGAACAGGGCGCTGTCCGATGATCGTGAAGTCGCCACATCAGTGTGGAGGCGTGGCGGGCAGCGGCAGGAGCGAGGAGGGCACGATGAGCGTTTCGCTGGCCAAGGGACAGAGGATCAGCCTGGAGAAGCCGGGCGGTGGGCAGCTGAGCGTGGTGCGTATGGGCCTGGGCTGGAAGGCCGCGCAGCGCAAGGGGTTCTTCGCCAAGATGCTCGCCGCCGGGCGGGAGATCGACCTGGACGCCTCCGCGGTGCTGTTCGCCCAGGGCAAGCCGGTGGACGTGGTGTTCTTCCAGCACCTCACCAGCAACGACGGCTCCGTGCGGCACAGCGGGGACAACCTGGTCGGCGGCGCCGGGGAGCAGACCGACGACGAGTCGATCGCGGTCGACCTGCTGAAGGTCGCGGCCGAGGTCGACCAGATCCTGTTCACCGTCAACTCCTTCACCGGGCAGACCTTCCAGGAGGTCGAGGCCGCCTTCTGCCGACTCGTCGACGAGACCACCGGCACCGAGCTGGCCCGCTACACCCTCACCGGCGGCGGCCCGTACACGGCGCAGATCATGGCCAAGGTGCAGCGCACGCCGAACGGCTGGCAGATGGCGGCGATCGGGCAGCCGGCCAGCGGGCGGACGTTCCAGGACCTGATGCCGGAGATCGTCAAGCACCTCTGAGCACGCCCCGGGCCCGCCTCCTCCGTCGCACGGGGGAGGCGGGCCCGGGTTCCTCGGCCGACGTCTCATTCTTCGGCCGACGTCGGCTGATGTCGGCCGACCTCAGCCGACGTCCCGGCGCCCGAACCCGGCCAGGCCCAGCGCCAGCAGCGCGGCCGCGACCAGGGTGAGCACCGCGAGCGGCGTCCAGTCCATCGCCGCCGCCGGCAGCCGGGGCACCTGCCCGAACGGCGAGAGCCGCTCCAGCGCCGAGGGCAGCTTCAGCAGCGGGCCCAGGTAGCCCACCAGCAGCGCGTAGGCGGGGACGATCCAGGCCAGCGGCATCGCCCGGGGCAGCCAGCCGTACACCACCGCCGCCACGCCGACCGTCACCCACTGCGCGGGGGCGAAGGCCAGCGCGGCGCCGACCAGCGCCGGGAACCGCCCCGCGTCGCCGGTGGACAGCGCCCCGGCCAGCCCGAAGCCCACCCCGGCCGCCAGCAGCACGGCTGTCGAGCCCAGCAGCGCGGCCACCAGGTGCCCGCCCAGCCAGCCCGTACGGGACACACCCGTGGCCAGCACCGGATCGGCCCGCCCCGCCTCCTCCTCGGCGCGCGGGCGCTGGGCGGCCAGCACCGCGTACACCGCCCCGACCACGGCCACCACCAGCAGGGTGTACGCGGCGTAGGCGTCGGTCAGCGAGTGCCCGCCGACGCGGGTCAGCGCCTCGCGGATCCGGCCCACGTCCTTGAGCATCGAGTCCGCCTGGCCCAGCACCGAGCCGTACATCGCGCCGAGGAACAGCAGCGCCGTCGCGAAGCCGCCGATCAGGCCCCGGTGCAGCCGCAGCGCCAGGCCCAGTGAGGTCCCGAGGGCCGCCCCGGCGGTGGCCGGGCCCGGACGGGCGGCGCGCAGCCCCGCGCCGACGTCCCGGCGGGCGCTCAGCAGGAAGGCGGCCGCGCCGACGGCGGCGGTCAGCGCCAGCAGGGGCAGCAGCGGCCACCACCGCCCGCCCGCGAACGGGTAGGTGCGCTGCACCCAGCCGATCGGGGAGGCCCAGGCCAGGCCGCTCTCGGCGGAGTCCCCGGCGGCCCGGACGGCGTACGCCGCGCCGATCACCGCCATCGCCAGCCCGGAGGCCGTCCGGGTGTGCGCCGAGACCTGCACGGCGACGGCGGCCACCGCCGCGAACAGCAGCCCGCCGCCGGCCGAGGCCGCCGCGAACAGCGCCGCGCCGGAGCCGGTGATCCCCGGCACGCCAAGGCCCGGCAGGCCCAGGGCCAGCAGCAGGGCGAGCGCCAGGTTCGCGACGGCGGCCGTGGCCAGGGCGGCGGCCAGTTGGGCGTGGCGGCCGACGGCGGCGGAGCGGACCAGCTCGGCGCGGCCGCTCTCCTCCTCGGCCCGGGTGTGCCGGGTGACGATCAGGACGCTCATCACCCCGGCCAGCACGGCGAGAAGGCCCAGCATCCGGTGGCTCAGCATCGAGCCCCAGGTGTAGTCGGCCAGGTAGTGGCGGGGGCCGGTCATCGCCAGCAGCGCCGGGCCGGCGGAGGAGTTCGCGATGGAGGCGCGGTCGGCGGCCGTCGCGTACAGGGTGTGCAGGCTGTTCGCGGTGGAGATCGTCAGCAGCCCCAGGCCCAGCACCCACACGCCGAGCCGGACCCGGTCGCGGCGCAGCGCGAAGCGCAGCAGGGTGGCGGTGCCGGTGAGCGTGCCCCCGGGGGAGCGGGGCGCCGCCTGCGGGCGGGCGGGGGCCTTGGCGGTGGTGGTCATCGCGCGGACCCGCCGTCGACGGGGTGCCCGTTGGCGGCCAGCTCGTCGCCGTAGTGGCGCAGCATCAGCTCCTCCAGCGTGGGCGGGTGGCTGACCAGGCTGCGCACCCCGGCCTCGCTCAGGAGCCGGACGGCGGCGTCGAGCTGCGCACCGTCCACGGCGAAGCGGACGCGGGCGCCCTCGGTGCGGACGGCGTGCACGCCGGGCAGCGCTTCGAGGCCCGCGACCGGGCGCAGGGTCTCGGCCTCGACGGAGGTGCGGGTGAGGTGGCGCAGTTCGCCGAGGGTGCCGGTCTGCACGACCCGGCCGCGCCGGATGATGCTGACGCGGTCCCCCAGCTTCTCGACCTCGTCGAGGATGTGGCTGGAGAGCAGGACGGTGCGGCCCTGCTCCTTGGCCTGGCGCACGACGTCCTGGAAGACCACCTCCATCAGTGGGTCGAGGCCGGAGGTCGGCTCGTCGAGGAGCAGCAGTTCGGCGTCGGAGGCCAGCGCGGCGACGATGGCGACCTTCTGGCGGTTGCCCTTGGAGTAGCTGCGGCCCTTCTTGGTGGGGTCGAGGTCGAAGCGTTCGATCAGCTCCGCGCGGCGGCGGGCGTCGGGGCGTCCGCGCAGGCGGGAGAGCAGGTCGATGGCCTCGCCGCCGGTGAGGTTGGGCCACAGCTCGACGTCCCCGGGGACGTAGGCGAGGCGGCGGTGCAGTTCGACGGCGTCGTGCCACGGGTCCAGGCCGAGCAGGCGGGCGGTGCCGCCGTCCGCGCGCAGCAGGCCGAGCAGAACCCGAATGGTGGTGGACTTCCCGGCTCCGTTGGGGCCGAGGAAGCCGTGCACCTCGCCGGTCTCGACGGTGAGGTCGAGGCCGTCCAGGGCGGTGGTCCGGCCGAAGTCCTTGCGGAGGCCGGACAAGGTGATTGCCGTGGTCATGCTTCCGAAGCTACCGTAGTTTCAGAAGAACGTGAATATTGGGAAGGCGTTAAAGTTCGAGGCGCAGTGATCAACCGGAAAGGACGACGGGGAGTGACGGAGCAGGAGGCGGTGGGGGAGGCCGGCGGCCAGGCGGTGTCGGACTTCGTCGAGCGGTTCGCCGCCGAGCTGGTGGTGGCGGGCATGCAGCGGATGCCGTCCCGCATCTTCGCCTGCCTGATGGCGGAGGAGAGCGGGGTGCTGACCTCCGCCGAGCTGTCCGAGCGGTTGAGGATCAGCCCGGCGGCGGTCTCCGGCGCGGTGCGCTACCTCATCCAGGTCGGGCTGGTCGCCAAGGAGCGCGAGCCGGGCTCGCGGCGCGACCGGTTCCGGGTGCTCAACGACGTCTGGTACGAGTCGCTGACCAGGCGGGACGAGATCATGACGCGCTGGATCCGGGTGCTCAGGGAGGGCGAGAACACCGTCGGCACCGGGACAGCCGCGGCGGCGCGGATGGCGGAGACGGCGGAGTTCTTCGAGTTCATGATCAAGGAGCTGCACGGCATGCTGGAGCGCTGGCGCACCCGGCACGAGCAGCCGACCCACGGGGAGTCGGCACAGCGGTGGCACGGGGCGTAGCGGAGATGCGGAAGGGCCCGGCGCGAGTTCTGCGCCGGGCCCTTCCGCATGGGTCACTTCGTCGGGGCCGCCGAGGGGGAGAGCGCGGAGCTCGGCGTGGCGGCGGCTGCGGCCGGGGTGGTCGCGGCGGTGGTCGCCGTGGCCGTCGCGGTCGGGGTGGGGAGCGGGCAGCCGTCGGGGCCGGTGGGCGTGGCGGTCGGGGACGGCGTGCCGGACGGCGTGGCCGTGGCGCTCGGGGACGGCGTCCCGGACGGCGTGCCGCTGGGCGTGGCGGTCGCGGTCGCGCTGGGGGTCGGGCAGCCGGTGGGGGTGCCGCTCGGGGTGCCCGACGGGGTGCCGGAGGGCGTCGCGCTCGGGGAGGTGCTGCCGGACGGGGTCCCGCTGGGGGTCCCGCTGGGCGTGGCCGAGGGGCTCGCGGACGGCGAGGGCGAGCCGCCGGGCGTGGGCGTACCGGTGGTCGGCGTCGTGGGGGGTGTGGTGGGCGTGGTGCTCGGCTGCGGCTCCGGCGCCGGGGTGGTGCCGCCCGTCGTCCCGCCCGTCGAGCCGCCGGTGGACCCGCCCGTGGGCGGGACGTACGGGGAGGGCAGCGGGGCCGGGATGCCGGCGCGGTCCGGGACGGTGGCGACCGAGCCGCTGCCGAAGTGGACCATCCAGTTGCGGACCGTCCGCAGGTACTCGGTGGAGTTGTTGTAGCTCAGGACCGCCCGGTCCAGCTGGGCCGGGTCGGCCAGGTCCCGGCCGCCCGCGCAGAGGTAGCGCCCGGCGGCCTCGGCGGCGTCGAAGATGTTGTTGGGGTCGGCCTTGCCGTCCCCGTTGGCGTCCACGCCCCAGGAGGCCCAGGTGGAGGGGATGAACTGCATCGGCCCGACGGCGCGGTCCCAGCGCGGGTCCCCGTCGTAGAGGCCGCCGTCGGTGTCGGGTATCGCGGCGAAGCCGTTGCCGTTCAGCACCGGGCCGAGGATGGGCGTCAGCGTGGTGCCCGCGGCGTCCACCTGGCCGCCGTTGGCCTGGCCGGACTCGACCTGGCCGATCGCGGCCAGCAGCTGCCAGGGCAGGTGGCAGCCGGGGGAGCGCTGGGCGAGGCGGGTCTCGGCCTGGCGGTAGGCGGCGAAGACCGTGGCGGGCAGCGCGGGCCCGTTGGCGGCGAACGGCCCGGCCGCGGGCTGGCCGGGCAGGCCGGGGATGCCCGCCGGCACGCCGGGAGGCTGCGGCAGCTGGACCGTCCCGCCGCCGTCGGCGGAGCCGCCGGGGGTGGTGCCGCCCGGCGTCGGGAACAGGCGGCCGCCGTCGGGCGCGGAGACTCCGGCGGGAGTGGCGGCAGCCTCGGCCGCCGCGGTCGGCGCCATGCCGAGACCCGTCACCTGGGAGCCGGTCAGCGCGGCGAGCGCGGTGAAGACCGCCGCCGTCCCCGCGATCCGCTTGCCGATGCGGAGCCTGCGCCCGCCCCCGTTGCCGCCTGCCGTCGCCGCCATGCTGTTGCTGTCCCTCCCGTAGCCGCCCCGGACGCTCCCGGAACGGTTGAGACCTCGTCATCGTGCCCGTCTGCCGCGGGCAAGCCCCCGCCGCCGGACGATTAGTATCACGACGATCTGACGGCGACGGGGTGCCCGAGGTGAACGCCCCGGGCTCAGTGCGGGCGTGAACGACCGGCTCCCGGCCGGGGCGGTGCGCCGCCGAACCGGTACGAACCACTCCACCCGCGCCCACCCTCCGGGCGGGGAACGCGAGTTGGCCGAGGCCACAACGGGGCATGTCGCGCGGGCTGTCGGGCCGTCCCGCGCCGCCGGGGGGCGCTTCGGGGCGCGGCGGTGGTGCGTGCGCGTCCCAGCGGGCTCCCGGCGGCGCCCGCGACCCGTCCCGCTGACCTGCCGCGATGGGTGCCCGCGCGCTGCCCGTCCGGATCCCGTCCTCTAGCAGGACGGCGGCCCCGACACCAGGAAGTGGCCCCAACTCCCGCCTGGACGGGTGACGTTCTGGTGAATGTGGGCATGCCAGGGGCGGGGGAGCGCCATGCTGTGCCGCGTGACGACCTGGATGGAGGACCGGACCGTGAGCGCGAACCTGCCGGAGACCGTCGCCGAGGGGGCGGTCGTCCTGCCGGCGCCCCCTCGGGTGGTCGACGACCTCGCCCGAGACCTGACCCATGCCGCGGCCGCCGTCCGGGCCCTCTCACGGGTGTGCCGTGGCGGTGGGGACGTCTCGGTGGCCGCGTACACCGCCGTGGTGTGCACCGGCCGTTCGGCCGCCCGCGCGCTGGAGGAGGCGGCCGCCTGGTGCCGCCAGGCCCCCGAGGCGGAGGTGCACTCCCTCGCCTGGGCCCGGGTGCCGGGCCACCGCGAGGACCTGGACGAGTACCGCGTCACCCTCGCCGTCAGCTTCCCCGACGAGGAGACCGGGGAGCATCTCGGCGACACCCACCGGGCCCGCCGCTGACGCCGTACCATCGGTCCCATGAACACTGGGGGTACGAACGAAGGGGTGGGCGGCGTGACCGGGGATTCCGTGGACGGCGGTGCGGTGCAGGCCGGTTCGGGGAGCGGCGACGGCCCGCGGGAGCTGTCGCGGGCCGCCGCTGTGGGCGCCACCGTGCTGGCGGTCCTGTGCGGATGCGCGGTGATGCTGGCCTTCCTGAACTGGCTGGGGTGGAGCATCCCGCTGATCGGCGTGCTGGTCGCCAAGGCCGGGATCAAGCTGGCGGTCGCGGGCTTCGCGGGCCTGGCCGCCGCCTTCGCCTGGCTGCGCACCAGGCTCGGGCGGCGGTGACCGAAGGCGGCCGTGACCGCAGGCGTCAGCCGGCCTGCGGGGTCGGGCAGGTGAGGTCGCGCTCGGGCGCCCTGTCGTCCAGCAGGTACCGCTCGACGACGTCCGTGACGCAGGTGTTCGCCGTGGGGTACTGGCCGTGGTCGCCGCTGCCGGTGACGGTCACCAGCCGGGAGCCGCGCAGGGCGCGGTGCGCGCCGACGGCGGCCTCGTAGTAGGTGGCCGGGTCGTGCACGGAGTTGAGCATCAGGGTCGGCGGCAGGTGGGCGCCGGTGACCTTCACCCTGGGCGCCGGGTCGGTCGGCCAGGCGGCGCAGACCGCGCTGAAGGCGAGGGTGCGGGCACCGGCGAGCGGGTAGCGGGCGGTCAGTTCGGCGCCGCGCTCGGTCCAGGTGTCCAGGTCCCGGTTCCACGGGGTGTCGGAGCAGGTCACGGAGAAGTACTCGGCGGTGAACTCCGGTCCGAGGTACTGGCCGAAAGCCTTGTGGGCCAGGGCCTTGGCGTCCGGGCCGGCCGCCTGCCAGTCGTCGAGGGCGGTCAGCGCCTGAGCGAAGGAGGGGAAGTTGGAGGCCAGGTAGACCGTGCCGATCGCGCCGTTGTCCAGCTGGTTCGGGCCGATCGTCAACGAGCCGTCGACGATGGGCGTGTCGTGCAGTCCGGCGCGCACCCGCTCCCAGTGCGCCTTGACCTCCTCGGGCGTCGAACCCCAGTGGTAGGTGGCGTCGCGGGCGGCGAGCCAGGGCACGAAGTCCTCGTCGAAGCGGCGCTGGAAGCTCATCGGCAGGCCGAGCTGGAAGTTCTCCCAGGTGCCCTCCCAGCCGATGTTGCTGTCGAGGATCAGGTGGTCGACCCGGTGCGGGAAGAGCGTGCCGTAGTAGGCGCCGATCATCGAGGCGTAGGAGGGGCCGAGGTAGCTGAGCTTGCGCTCGCCGAGCAGGCCCCGGAACAGGTCGACGTCGTGGGCGGTCTGCACGGTGTTGATGTACGGCAGGAGGTCGCCGCTGTTCCTCTGGCAACTCTCGGCGAACTTGCGGGAGTTGTCGATGACCTTGGCGATCGCCTCGGGGGATCGGTCGCGGAAGTCGCCCGCCATGAACTCCTGCCACTCCTCCTGCGTCTCGCACACCACGTGGGTGCTCCGGCCGACCCCGCGCTGGTCGAGGCCGACGATGTCGTACACGGCGGCGACCTTGGGCGCGGCCTTGACCAGCCCGGCCGGCCGGACCAGGCCGTTCTGCGCGCCCGGGCCGCCGGCGCCCAGCATCAGCGTGCCCTTGCGCCCGGCCGGGTCGGTGGCCTTGTGCCGGGAGACGGCGATGCTCAGGTCGGCCGTCCCGGAGTCCGGGTCGTTCCAGTCGCGGGGCACGGCCATGGTGGCGCACTCCAGGGTCGGCTGCCCGTCGCAGGGCTGCCAGTTGAGGATCTGGTGGCTGTAGCGGGCGGGCACCGCGACGGCGTCGCCCGGGTCGCGGCCCTCGGGCGCCGCGGAGGCGGCGGTGGCGGGCAGTGCGAGCCCGGCGACGGTGGCGGCGGCGAGGGCCAGGGCGGCCCGGCGGGTGCGGGAGGAGGTCGTGTTCACGGGAACGATCCTTCCGGGCCCGGCCCTGACGCTCGATCATGCGGGCATCCGTCTTGGGGGTGGTGCTGGATACACCCTGAGACCAACCCCTAAGGGGTCAGGGCGTGTCGTTCGGATCACGGCGCCCGCCCGGCGTGAGCCGAACGACACGCCCTAGTAGGCAGCCGTGAAGCGGGTGCGGCGGTGGGTGGGGGTCTCGGCCTCGTCGAGGAGGGCGACGGCGAGGTCCTCCATGGAGATGGCGGAGTTGCCGTCGGCGTCGAGGAGCAGGTCGTCGCGGCCGAGCCGGTAGCGGCCGGTGCGCTCGCCGGGTTCCAGGAGCGCGGCCGGGCTCAGGTACGTCCAGTCCACCGCGGGGTCGGCGCGGTAGAGGTCGAGCTGCTCGTTGCAGGCCAGGGCTATCGGGCGGATCTCGTCGGGGAAGGACGGGTCCTCGGCGAGGGTCGCGCCCGTACCGGGGACGGTGAGGCTGCCCGCGCCGCCGACGGCCAGCAGCCGCACGGCCGTACCGGTGAGGCCGGCCAGCAGGCCCCGGGTGGCGGCGGGCAGTTCGTGCTCGCTGCCGGGGGCCGGGCGGGTCGCGGTGATCACCAGGTCCTGGCCGTCGGCGATCCGGGCGACGGCCTGCGGGTCGCGGGCGTCGCCGACGGCGATGGCGACGGTGGGTGGGAAACCGTGCGCCCTGGCGGCGTCCCTGACGACGGCGGTGACCTCGTGGCCGCGGGTCAGGGCTTCGGTGACGACCCGACGGCCGACGTTGCCGGTGGAGCCGAAGACGGTGATGCGCATGGGGGTTCTCCTCGGGAAGGTGTTCAGGCGTTCTCGTGGACGGACGGGGTGCGGGCCGGGTCGGCCGGGGGTGGCGGGGCGGTGGGCCGCTGCCGCTGGGTCTGCGCCGAGACGAGCGCGGCGAGGACGATCAGCGCGCCGAGCGCCTGGAGCGGCGAGAGGTCCTGCCCGAGCGCCAGCCAGCCGAGCGCGGTGGCGACCACCGGGCTGAGCAGGGAGAGGAAGGAGGCGGAGGTGGGCGGTAGGGCGCGCAGCCCGCGGAACCACAGCGCGTAGGTGAGCGCGCCGCCGATGAGGCTGAGGTAGGCGTAGCCGAGCAGGTTGGTGCCGGTGAGGTCGGAGGGCGGCGGCCCCTCGACGAAGAAGGTGACCGGCGCGAGCATCAGCCCGCCGGCGGCGAGCTGCCAGCCGGTGGTGGCGAGCACCGGCGCGGGGGAGGTCCAGCGCTTGGAGAGGACGACGCCGGTGGCCATGACCAGGGCGCCGCCGAGCGCGGCGGCCACGCCGATCATGTCGAGCTGGGCGTTGGCGCGCAGCACGAGCAGGCTGACCCCGGCGACGCCGGCGATGCCGGACAGCACGGTGCGCAGTGTCAGCCGGTCCCCGAGCAGGGCGGCGGAGAGCCCGGCGGTGACCAGCGGCTGGACGGCGCCGACGGTGGCCGCGACGCCGCCGGGCAGGCGGTAGGCGGCGACGAACAGCAGGGCGAGGAAGACGCCGATGTTGAGCGCGCCGAGGACGAGGGAGCGCCACCACCAGCTGCCCGTGGGCAGTCGGCGGGTGAGCGCGATCAGCAGCAGACCGGCGGGCAGGGCCCGGAGGGTGGCGGCGAGGAGCGGGCGGTGGGGCGGGAGGAATTCGGTGGTGACGAGGTACGTCGACCCCCAGACGGCGGGGGCGAGTGCGGTCGTCAGCACGATCCCGAGTCGTTGTCTTAGCACTAAGCCAATGTATCTCACTGCTAAGACATATTCCATCCGAGTGTGGGAGTGAGGTGGCTCACGGTTACCTCATCACTAAGGGATTCGGGGGCATCCCCTACCCTGAGAGGCGTGGCAGAGCATGCAGATCACGTGGACCGCGTCGTCGCGCAGTGGGGGGCCGAGCGCCCCGACCTGGACGTCTCCCCGATGGAGGTGTTCGGGCGGCTCAAGCGACTCCATCGCCTGGTGAGCGCCGAACTGGACCGCACCTTCGCCCGGCACGGCCTGGACGCCGCCTCCTTCGACGTCCTCGCCACCCTCAAGCGCAGCGGCCCGCCCTACCGCCTCACCCCCAGCGGCCTGATGCAGTCCGCGATGGTCACCTCCGGCGCCATCACCCAGCGCCTCGACCGGCTGGAGGCCCGGGGTCTGGTCACCCGCACCCGCAGCGACCAGGACGGGCGCAGCCGGGAGGTCGCCCTCACCCCCGAGGGCCACGCCCTGATCGAACGCGCCCTGCCCGACCACCTCGCCACCGAGCACCGCCTGCTCGAGGGCCTCGACGACACCCGCTCCGCCGCCCTCGTCGACGCCATGCGCGCGATGCTCACCGCGCTCGGGGACACCGAGGGCCCGCCGGTACGGAGTTAGGGTGCAACAGCGACCGCCTTGAAGAAGGTGTAGAGGAACGTCCCGCCCGGCTCGGCCGTGCGCCGCAGTTCGGCGAGGCCGCGATCGAACTCCTCGGGCGTCGTCAGCCCGGCGGCCAGCGCGTCCGCCCGTACGGACTCGACCATGGCGATGAACGTCCGCCGGGTGAAGCGCTCCACCAGTGCCGGGCGGGCGTCGTCCACGTAGACCGCCCGGGGGCGCGTCGCCACCTGCGCGAAGCCGGCCTCCGTCAGCAGCGGGTGCAGCCGGCGGCCGATCAGCGCGTCCCCACCCGCCTCGGCCTGCAGACGCACCAGGTGGTCGATCGTGCGGCGGGCGGCCGGGCTCTCCGGGTGGAAGAGCGTCGAGCCGTGGTCGCCCTCGATCACCGTGACCGTCCCGCCCGGGCGCAGCACCCGGCGCAGCGCGGCCAGGGCCGCCACCGGATCGGCCAGGTGCTCCAGGACGAAGCACAGGAAGACGTGGTCGAACGAGCCGTCCGGGAAGGGCAGTTCGTGCAGGTCCCCGTGGTGCCAGTGGATGTCGGCCCCCGGGGACTCGGCCGACACCCGCTCGCGGGCCCGCGCCAGCGAGTCGGCGGACAGCTCCACCGCCGTCAGCCGAACGCCCGGACTGGCCGCCAGCAGGTGCACCGTCTGCGCGCCCACCCCGCAGCCCGCCTCCAGCACCCGGCTCCCGGCCGGGTAGGCCGTGTCCGCGTGCAGCAGTTCGGCGAGGGTGTCGGCCTGGTCGCCGAGGCGCTGGGCCTCGTGGGGCGAGTAGCCGTGGACGTAGGCGGTGTCGGGGTTCGGGTTGCGCGTGGTTTCCGTGGTTTCCGTGGTCATGGCTCCACCCTCGCGCCACTATGGACCGGTGAACAGGTCCAAAGTGGAGCCACTCGAGGGGGCCAAAGCGGTGGGCTCCAAAGTCGCGGAGACCGGCGCCGACTTCCTCCAGCTCGACCCCGCCCACGCCCCGCGCGGGGGTCTCACCGACTGGCTCGCCGAGCAGCTGCGCGCTGCCGTCGCGGACGGGCGCCTCCCCGCCGGCAGCAGGCTGCCCGCCTCCCGGCTGCTCGCCGGGGAGCTCGGCGTCTCCCGCGGCGTCGTCACCGACGCCTACCGGCGCCTCGCCGAGGAGGGCCGCGTCCTCGGGCAGGGCAGGGGCGGCACCGTCGTCGTCGCGGGCCCCGCCGGGCGCGGGTCCGCACCCGTACGGCCGGTGCCGGAGCAGGGCCCCGGGCTGTTCGCCGAGGACCCCGCGCGTGAGGTCTTCGACCGGCTGCGTGCCGCTCCCGCCCGGATCGACCTCACCCCCGGTGCGCCCGACCTCACCGCCTTCCCCCGCGCCGCCTGGCTGCGCTCCGAACGCGCCGTCCTCGACACCCTCGCCGCCTCCAACCTCGGCTACGGCGACATCCGCGGCACCCCCCAGCTGCGCGGGGCCGTCGCCGACTGGCTCGCCCGCAACCGGGGCATCCGCACCGACCCCGAGGACGTGCTGATCGTCGCCGGGACCTCCCAGGCCCTCGCCCTGCTCGGCCGCGCCCTCGGCCGGACCGGCGTCACCGAGGTCGCGGTCGAGGACCCGGGCTCCCTCGG
Organism: Streptomyces sp. NRRL WC-3742; assembly: GCF_000720635.1. Taxonomy (GTDB): domain Bacteria; phylum Actinomycetota; class Actinomycetes; order Streptomycetales; family Streptomycetaceae; genus Kitasatospora. The sequence continues at coordinate 19,052 of NZ_JOCF01000077.1, forward strand.
CACCCGCCAGCACCTCGAGCACTGGCTCGCTGCCGTCCCGTCCGTCCCGGTCGACGCCGAGGGCGTCCGCGTGGACGCGCTGCGCGCCCTCGGCGCCCCGGCCGTCCTGCTCACCCCCGCCCACCAGTACCCGACCGGCGTCGTCCTCGGCGGCGAACGGCGACGCGACCTGCTGCAGTGGGCGGCGGACGGGGGCCTCGTCCTCGAGGACGACTACGACGCCGAGCACCGCTACGACCGCCCGCCCGTCCCCGCCCTCCATGCCGCCCTGCCCGACCGGGTCTGCTACATGGGCACCGTCTCCAAACTGCTCGCCCCCGCGCTGCGCACCGGATGGCTGCTGGTGCCGCCGCGGCTGCGCGAGGACGTCCTGGAGGAGAAGCGCTACGCCGACCTCGGCAACCCGATCCTGCCGCAGCTGGTGCTCGCCCGGTTGATGCGCTCCGGTGAACTGGAGCGCCACCTGCGGCTGTTGCGCCGCAGCCACCGCCGCCGCCGGGACGCCATGATCGCCGCGATCCGCACCCACCTGCCGGAGGCGACCGTCCACGGCGCCGCCGCCGGACTGCATCTGATGCTCACGCTGCCGCCGCAACGCGGCTGTACGGACGCGGAGTTGGCGGCGGCCGCGCTGGAGCGGGGCGTGAAGGTGCAGCCCCTGTCCTGGCATGCGCGGCTGCCCGGCCCGCCCGGGCTGGTGCTCGGGTACGCGGCCGTCCCGGTGGGGGAGATCGCCGAAGGCGTGGCGGTGCTGGGGGAGTTGGTGCGACTCAGTCGAGGTCCAGGGGCCGTCCGGGCTGGGGGACGATCAGGAACTCGGTGACCAGGGCGACCGGCCGGCCGTCGGCGCCGTAGCCGGCCCAGGTGGGGTAGCGGCCGTCGCCGAAGCCGGTGCGGAAGGCGACCAGGCCCCCGCCGGTGTCGGGGTCGGTGAAGACGGCCGGGCCCAGGTCGTCCGGGTCGACGTCCGCACGGGCGTCGAAGCCGGCCTCCAGGGTGTCGCCGTCGCCGAGCAGGTCGTAGAGCTCGTCACCGGCGGCCGCGTCGAAGAAGCAGCCGGTGCCGGTGTCGACGCCGTAGCCGAAGTAGTCCTCCTCCCCGAGGGCCTGGATCTCCTCCTCTTCGCCGTCCGCCATCGCCCACCGGACGACCGGCTCCTCGGCCAGCCGCAGGTGCGCGGCGGCGACCCGGCGGTCCGGGGTGTACTCCTCGTCGCCGGGCCGGGTGAATTCCACGACGGACAGCGTCACCGGGTAGCTGCCGGGCGGCGGGCTCTGCGGGAACGGCTCGCCCGGCTCGCTGAGGCAGACGTGCGGGTCGCAGGCGGACACCGTCCCGCTGGGCAGCGGCAGTTCGGCCGTGGGGAGGGCGACCACGACGGCCGTCGTGCCGTTCGGGCAGTCGTAGCGGGCGCCCAGCGTGAGGAGGCGGTCGACGTCGGGGGCGGGCAGGGGCATGGGCGTGGCCCTTTCGAGGTCCATATCGATCAGCTGATCAGCTGATCAGTCGGTCATTGGATGAGCGGGAGGCTATCGGGCGGCGGTGACACGGGAGTTGCCGGGCGGCCGGTGCGCGTGCGAGGGGGCGCGTGGCGTACTGCCGGGCGCGGGCGTGCGGCACTACGCTGGCCTGCCGTAGATCCGCTGCTCGACTGCTCGACCCAGGAGGCGTCATGGGCCCGTTACGGCGTGCGGTCCGGCTCGGCGTGGTGCTGGCGGCGCTGGCCACCGTGAGCGGGCCGGCACCCTCCGGCTCGGCGGCGCTCGCGGGCAGTGCCCCCGAGGAGAGGCGGATGACGATGGCCTTCCACCACGAGGACGCGCGGGTGCTCGCGGGCCGCCGGATCGTGCTCTCCTACCCCGGGCCCACGCCGCCGCCCGCGGTGCTGCGCGCGATCCGGGAGGGTCGGGCCGCCGGAGTGATCCTCTTCGGGGAGAACATCACCGGTCCGGAGCAACTGTCGCAGGCCGTCGCCCAGTTGAAGCAGGCTTCGGCCGAGTCTCCGGACGGGCTGCCGCTGCTGCTGATGACCGACCAGGAGGGCGGCAAGGTCCGCCGCCTGCCGGGAGCGCCCGAACTCTCCGCCCGCCGCACCGGGTTGGCGCCGCACCCGCTGGCGGCGGCCGTCTCATCCGGTACGGGCGCCGCGCGCACGCTCACCGACGCCGGTCTCAACGTCAACCTCGCGCCGGTGCTGGACGTCTACGACACCCCGGGGAACTTCATCGACCGCTACGAGCGCTCCTACGGCCAGGACCCGCGCCGCGTGGCCGAGTTGGGAACCGCCTTCCTCGCCGCCCAGCAGGGCCTGGGTGTCGCGGCCACGGCCAAGCACTTCCCGGGCCTCGGCGCCGCCGCCCGGGACGAGAACACCGACACCCGCCCCGTCACCCTGCCCGTCACCCTGGAGCGCCTGCGGGAGCGCGACGAGGCGCCCTACCGCGCCGCCGTCGCGGCGGGCGTGCGGATGGTGATGACCTCCTGGGCGGTCTACCCGGCCCTCGACCCCGACCACCCCGCCGGGTTCTCGGCCGCCGTCGTCCAGGGCGAGCTGCGCGGGCGCCTCGGCTTCGAAGGCGTGACGGTCACCGACGCCCTGGAGGCCGAGGCCCTCGCCCCCTACGGTGCCACCGGCCCCCGCGCCCTCGCCGCGGCCCGGGCCGGGATGGACCTGATCCTCTGCTCGGCCCGCGACGCCCAGCAGGGCGAGGACGCGGCGCAGGCCCTGGCCGCGGCCCTCGACTCGGGCGAGCTCGACCGCGCCGCCTTCACCGCGGCCGTTGCCCGGGTCGACGCCCTGCGCGCCTCCCTGGACTGAGCCCCCTGGACTGAGTCCCTTGGGCCGAGTCCCCTGGACGGGCCGTCTGATGGATCGTCAGCCGGGTTCACCGGGCGTTCAGGGGGGATTGGCCCGACGGCCGCGCATGTCGGGCTGGTTCCCGCCATCCAAGGTTAGATTTCGGCCGGGTCGGCACTTCGAAGGCCAAATGCGCCTGGAGGCTATGAATCGCATGGCAAAGTCTTCGTTGTGGCGCGTATGAAATGTCATATGCGACACGTCACCCTGAATATTCCATTGCGATTCCCTCAGAAGGGGAGATCATGAACCGCCTCACCCGTTTCGCCGCCGGCGCCGCCGGTGCCGCCGCCCTGCTGACCGCGCCCACCTCGGCCTTCGCCGCCTCGGCCGGCGCCACCGACACTGCCACCACGGTCACGACCTGCACCTACGGCCTGCAGTCCGGCCTGGCGACGTACGCCTGCACCGATGTCACCGGTGACAGCGTCGTGGTCTACGGCAAGGTCGGCATGGCGGGCCCGCCCTCCCCGGGCACCCCGTGGCCGCCGGCGCCGAAGGAGCTGTTCACCACCCTGTCGGCCGAGATCGCGGGCGGCACCTCCCTCGGGTCCGTGAACGGGCGCGGGATTTTCCAGGTCAACACCCTGCGCTTCGACGGCTTCACCTCCACCGTGCCCTGCGGCTCGACGGTGAACGCCACCTTCTCCGTGACCTCCTACGGGTGGGGGCCGCGCCCGGTGACCGTCTCCGTTCCGGTGAACTGCTGACGGCGGGATCGGTCAACGGCCGGGCCCGGGGGCGTGAAGCCCCTGGGCCCGGTTCGTGTTTTCGCGGGCACGCCCGGTGACGGTCCTGTGCCTGTAAGGTTGCTGACGGCCCGTCATCGTGGCTGCCGGGTCCGGGGGTTGGCAGCGTCCCGGGCCTGGCTCTTGCGTGTCCGGGGCCGGGCGGGGTGGTGACGGGTGTCACCTCCGGCGGTGACGACTTGAAGAAATCTTCATCTGTCGCGATGATTCCCTTCGGCAGGGCAGGCAGAGGCCCCCGGCCGGACGACCACCGAACCGGACGCGAGGGAGTGAAGCGGACGATGCCGGTCCCGCTGTACCAGGCGAAGGCGGACTTCTTCCGCACCCTCGGGCACCCCGTCCGCATCCGCGTCCTGGAACTGCTCCAGGACGGGCCCCGGCCGGTGCGCGAGCTGCTGGCGGAGATCGAGATCGAGCCGTCCAACCTCTCCCAGCAACTCGCCGTGCTGCGCCGCACCCAGCTGGTGACGGCCACCCGCGAGGGCAACACCGTGGTGTACGCGCTCAGCACCCCGGACGTCGCCGAACTGCTGCGCGCGGCGCGCCGCATCCTGACCGAGCTGATCGCCGACCAGGGCGCGCTGCTGACCGAGCTGCGCGCCACCGGCGGCCGGCCGACCCGCTGAGCCCGACCCGAGGAGAACCCACCATGAGCGACGGCACGAACGAGGAGAAGGCGCGCCGCAGGGCGATGCTCATCCGCGCGGGCATCTACATCTTCGCCACGCACCTGTTCGCCGGCTTCGTGCTGCTGCTCTTCGCGCTGGGCAACCGCAACTGACCGGTCAGCGGTAGCGCCTGCTGGTGCTGGACCAGATCCGGGCGCCCTCCACCAACTCCCGGGTGCCGTCGAGGTACCACCGTTCGTCCGGATGGCGCCGCAGCAGCTCGGCGCGCAGGGCTTCGCTCTCCTCGCAGAGCCGGGCGACCCGGGCCCGCACCGCGCGTACGGCGCGTCGGCGGGTGCAGCGCAGGGCCCGCTGCACGGTGTGGACGGTGTTGAAGGCGGCCTCGCTCTGGCGCTCCTCCCGCTCCAGCGAGTAGAGGTCGTTGATCAGCGTGGCGGCGTCGGCGGTGGCGGCGCGCAGGCGGTGCAGCGCCGGGTCCGCGTGGAAGGCGGCGGGGGCGTCGGCGCCGTGGACCCGTTCCAGTATGTTCATGAACGGGTAGAGGCAACTGCCGTGGCGGCGCAGCCTCATGGTCTCCGCGAGGCCCAGCGAGGGCACGGTGCCGCGGGCGCGGTGCTCGGCCTCGGCGGGGAAGGTGGCCAGGCACGCCTGCCACTCGTGGGCGGCGCGGGCGCGCCAGGCGGGGGAGGCGGTGGCGCTCTGCCGCTGCCACAACTCCCGCCAGGCGGCGGCCAGTCGGGATTCCTCCGGGGCGGCGCGCGAGCTGCCGTGGAGGGTGGCGATCAGCGGGTCGACGAGGGCGCGGGCCTCGGCCGGGCGGCGGCCCGGCGGGCCGTCGAAGCGGTCGTCGAGGATGGTGAACCAGCCGAGCACGTCGACCAGGAGGTCGAGGTCGGCGCCCCGGGCGCGGGGGAAGGCGTGCCCGATCAACTCGTGCAGGGCGTACGCCTGGTAGCCGGGCAGGTCGCCGGGTGCGAGCAGGCCCCGGCGCACCGTCCAGTCGGCGTGCCGGTGGGCGGCGTCGCCCAACTCCGCGCCGGGGCGCGGGGTCCGGGGCCTGGGGGCGGCGGGCAGCGGCGGATCGAGCGTCGTCCGGGCGGCCGGGACGGCGGAGGTCGCGGCCCCCGTGACCGGGCACCGGGAGGGCGGGGGCCCGACGGCGGGCGAGCGCGGCGCCAGCCGGACCCGCAGCCCCTGCGCCTGGACGGTGGTCCACACCACCTCCCGGGCCCGCGCTCCCGGCACCGCCTCCGGCCGCCAGCGCCGCAGGATCGCGGCGGCCGCGACCGTCAGCTCGGCCCAGGCGAACGCCTCCCCGATGCACTTGTGCTTGCCCGCGCCGAAGGGCAGGAAGGACGTCCGTCCGCCGCCGCCCTCCTGCCAGCGCTCGGGGCGGAAGGCGAGCGGGTCCGGGTAGCGCTGCGGGTCGCGGTGGAGCGCGGTGAGGCTGTACAGCAGCTCGGTGCCGGCCGGGATGCGGTACGGGCCGAGGTCCACGGGCACCTGGGCGGTGCGCATCAGGAACGCGTTGGGCGCGTGCAGCCGCACCACCTCCTGGGTGACGCTGCGGGTGTACGTGAGCCGGGCGAGCGCCTCGGGGGTGGGCGCGGTGCCGGCGGGCAGGTGCTCGTCGAGTTCGGCGAGCATCCGGGCCTCGACCTCGGGGTGGCGCAGGAGTTCGTCGAGCAGCCAGGTGAGGGTGGTGGAGACGGTCTCGGTGCCGGCGCCGAACATGGTGATCGCCTCGGAGCGCACGTCGTCCTCGGTGAGCGGCCGTCCGGTGGCCGGGTCGGTGGCGGCGCGCAGCAGCGCGGGCAGGGTGCCGTGCTCCTGGGCGGTGTCGCGGGGCCCGCGCCCGTTGACGGCCTGGTCGACGACGCGGTTGAGCACCCGTACGGCGGCGTCGAAGCGCCGGTTGACGGGCAGCGGCAGCCGGCCGAGCGACGGGTGGGGGTAGAGGGACTGGACGATCTGGCCCTTCACGAGGTCGGGCAGGGCGCGGTGGAAGGCGACGGTGGCGTCCTCGCTGAGCCGGGCGTCGAACAGCGAGCGGGTGACGATCTCCAGGGCGAGGTGGTTCATCTCCTTGGCGACGTCGAGGACCTGGCCGGGCCGCCAGCGTCCCGCGCGCTCCTCGGTGACCTGGTGCATCACCCGCAGGTACTCGGCCATCCGGTCCTGGGCGAAGGCGGGTTGGAGGACGCGCCGCCGGTCGCGGTGCGCCTGGCCCTCGGACATCAGCAGGCCGTCGCCGAAGGCCGTCCTCAGGGTGTCCTGGACGGCGCCGCGCGGGCAGTCGTGGGCGAGGGCGACGAGCAGGGTGTGGACGAGCCGGGCGTCGGTGACCACGCAGACGGTGCGCGGGCCGAGCCGGACGCGCACCACGCCGCCGTACCGGGGCAGGGAGCCGAGGAAGCCGAGCGGGTCGCGCAGCAGGGCGGCGGCGTGCCCGATGCCGGGGAGTGCGCCGGGTGCCAGGGCGGGCAGGGCGGCGCGGACGGCGGGCGGCGTGGGCGGCGCCGGTCTCGGGGGGACGATTCCCAGCCGTTGACAGTGGAGCCTTGTCTCGGTCAGCAGGGACATGTCACTACCTCTCAGTAGAGGGGCCGGTTCGGGCGGTCCCGGGGGATTCGCCGGCGGGCGGCCGGCCGGAAAGCGCGGGGCCGACCGGCTCGGACCCCGCGCGCGCCCTGGCTGGAGGGCGCACGCCATGGGAAACGCGCCGGTCCGGCGGGCGTTGCGCCGTACGCGCCCGGATCACCCCAACGGCCGATCGCCGCCCCCTCGCCCGGCGGCCCTCCGCAGCCGGCGCCGCAGGACCTTCGGGCCCTCGCCGTCCGGGCAGCCGCCTGCGCGCTGACCCTCCGGCTGCCCGCCCCGGCCGCCTGATTCCACCCTTGCTGACAGATCGTCATCTTCCGTACGTGAACCGCATGTCCAGTTTAGGAATTCGCCAGCTCACGGCTCTGGCCACGGCGCCTCCGGGAGGTCTAGCATTCCGGACACGGCCCTCGGAGTCACGGCCCCGGGACTCCGGCCTGGTGGCCGCTGCCACCCCGCCGGGGAGCGCACACCCCCCGATTGCGCTCCCCGGCACCTTTGCGTCCCGGCCCGGGTGGACAGGTCGCCAAGTGCGCGGCTGCGTAAGGGATTCCGCAGCCGGTTTTCGTTATCCGCGGTCCGCGGGCCGGGTCTCCGAGGTACCGGTGGGTGCGCCCGCCGACTCCCCGTGCATCGCCCCCACCCCCACGAGGATTGCCCGCCATGCGTACCCTCCCGCTGCTCGGCCCCGTCGCCCTCACCCTCGCGGCAGCGGCCGTCCTGCCCTGCGCCGCCCCGGCCCTGGCGCGCGGCGACTCCGTCCGGCTGGACGTCGGCGACGCCCCCGGCGGTCACGTCCGCGCCCAGGCGAGCTGGGCGGACGACCGCACCCCGGTCTCCGACGGCTTCGACGGCACCCTCGCCGCCACCGCGCCGGACGGGCGCAGCGCCGGGCCCTGGCAGCTGGTCGGCCTGCCCGACTGGCCCGGCACCTACACCACCCGCGAGGCCCTCCCGGCGGGGCACTGGCGCATCAGCGTCGGCTGCGCGCAGCCCGCCCCCGGGCGCGGAGAGCGTGAACTCGACGTCGAGGCCGTCTCGTTCGGCGTGGGATCCGCCGAGCCGTCGTCCGTCCTGCCGCTGACGGCCGCGGCCCGGCGGCCGGCGCACGAGAGCACTGACGAGGCCACCACCTGGGCGGCCGTCGGCACCGCGACCGCGGCCGTCCTGCTGGTGACCACGGGCCTGTGGCTGCGCCGCCGACCGCGGTGGTGACGGGGGTGGGGGCGGCGACGGGGCCGGGGCGGTGACGGGGCCGGGGCGCGCTACTTCACCGCCGTACCGGACTTCTCCCAGTTGTCGTGCAGCCGGTCGAGGTAGGACTGCGCCTGGGAGCCGACCTTCACGCCGCGCGCGAAGGCCAGCATGTTGCCCGCGCCCGCGTTGTAGCCGAGGGCGAGCAGCTCGTCCCTGGTGAGCGGCGCGGTGGGGTGGGCGGGCAGCTGGGCGGCGAGGTCGTGCAGGTGCCAGGCGGCGGCCTGGATCGCCAGGTCGCGGTCGTCCGGCAGCTCCTCCCACTGGCGGGAGGCGAAGGGGCGGCCCGGCTTGGTGTCGTCGAAGGCGGCGCGGTGCATGTTGGCGATGCCGAAGGAGGCGTCGGGCTTGCTGCGCTGCCAGGCCCGCTCGAGGTCGGGGTCGTGCGGCTTGTACGCCTCGTTGTAGAGGATCGCCATCACCAGCTGCGGGTTCACCCCGGCCTCGGCGGCGAAGCGGCGCACCGGGTCCGCGTAGTCGGCCGGGTCGTAGCGCCCGGACGGCGCCTTGGTGGGCTTCGCCCCGGAGCCGGGGGTCGCGGGGGAGGAGCCGACGGTGGCCCCGGCCGAGCTCGGGGAGGCGGCGGACGGCTGGTCCTGCAGGTGCCCGCCGCTGCGGATGATGCCCCAGCCGGCCGCGCCCAGCAGCGCGATCGCCACCCAGCGCCCCCAGCGCGGCCCCTTGCGCTCCTCGCTCACCGTCGTCGGCCCCTCCCCGATCCGTCGGATCCTCGTTCGACCGTCGTACGGGCGGTCGTGCCCCGCGGTCGGTTACTCGCCCGGCTTGTCGCCGGACCCGTCCTTGCCGTCGAGGTTGTGCAGGAAGTCCTTCGCCTTCTCGACACCGGTGTCGATGTGGCCGCTGTACTTGCCGTCCGTCCTGTCGTCGATGACGTCGCCGACCTTCTCCAGGCCCTGCCCGAGCACGTCGCTGTGCTCCTTGGCGAGGTCGGTGGCCTTGTCCGCGAGGTTCTTCAGACTCTCAAACATGGTGACGCTCTGCTCCTCTGACGCGTTCCTGATGGTGTGCCGACGTGGCGGGGATCATGGTCATCCTAACGAGGACGAATCCGGAGGTTTCGCCGCCGGGTGAGGTCGGATGACTTTGGCGAAACGGGTTTGTATGCTCCGATCCCGCCTCTACAAGCGTGTAGAGGTTGGAACCGTCACCAGGACGGACGGCGTCCGGGCATTCGCGGTGGCGCAAAATGGGCTGCCGTGGCCGAAATCGATCGAGGGAAGTGCGCATGGCCGGTCAGCGGGCGAGAACGCCGTACCAGGATGCGGGTACGCGCACCGAGGACCGTCCCGTGCCCGCCCAGCGCAGCCGCGCGGGAGGGGCGCCGGGGGGCGAACCGGTGGGAGCGCACGAGGGTCGGAGCCAGCGGGCCGGAGCCTCGCGCCGCAGGCCGCAGAACCGCCGCGTCGGCCCGCTGCCGGTGGTCCTCACCGCGGTCGGCCTGCCCCTGCTCGGCGGCATCGCGGACGAGCTCGGAGGCCCGGGCGTCGGCATCCTCTTCGCCCTGGGCGCCGTGCTGGGCACCGGCGCGGCGGCGGCCCTGTGCACCCGGGCCGGGCGGTGGTGGGTGGTCAGCGCCGCACCGATCGTCGTGCTGGCCGGCGCCTGCGCCGTTGAGTACGCGGCCGATCCGGACAAGTACCAGGGCAAAGCCCTGGGCACCGGCGCGCTGCGCTGGGTGGTCGGCGCGTTCCCGGTGATGGCCGCGGCGGTCGCGGCCGCGCTGCTGGCGATCGGCGTCCGCACGGTGCTGGACCGGCGCCGCCCCGGTCCGCCCGCCGCACCCACCGGAAGGAGTCGACGTGGCTGAGCACAACCGCCCCCACGGCCGTGCCCCGCGCCGCGGCACCGCCCCGCTGACCCTCGCCGGGCGCACCCTCGCCTGCACCGTCTCCCTCGCCGTGCTCGGCGCCAGCGGCTTCACCTGGTACGAGTACCGCAGCCTCAACGACGGCATGATCAAGTCCAAAGCCCTGGACGAGGCCAAGCGCAACGCCCCGCCGCACCTGGACAAGTCCGTCAACCTGCTGCTCATCGGCCTCGACAGCCGCAAGGACATGGACGGCAACGACCTGCCCAAGCAGTTCGTCGAGGACGAACTGCACGCCGGCTCCAGCGAGATCGGCGGCTACAACACCAACGCCCTGATCGTGTTGCACATCCCGGCCAACGGCGGCAAGGTCAGCGCGCTGTCCATCCCGCGCGACGACTACGTCCAGACCGTCGGCGCGGACGGCAGGATGCACAAGATCAAGGAGGCGTACGGCATCGCCAAGGAGGCCGCCGAGGCGAAACTCGCGGGCAAGGGCCTCTCCAAGGCCGAGATGGAACGGCAGAGCCGCGAGGCGGGCCGCTCGGCGACCATCCAGACCGTGCAGAGCTTCCTGGACGTGCCGATCGACCACTTCGCGGAGGTCAACCTGATCGGGTTCTACGACATCGCCAAGGCCGTCGAGCCGATCCAGGTCTGCCTCAACCACCCGGTCGACGACCCGATCGTCTCCCGCACCGCCACCCACGAGGGCGGCGGCACGGGCCTCAAACTGCCCGCCGGGATCAGCTCCCTCGACGCCGCCCAGGCCCTGTCCTTCGTCCGCCAGCGCCACCACCTCACCAACGGGGACCTCGACCGCACCCACCGGCAGCAGGCGTTCATCTCCTCCGTCGAGTACAAGCTCAAGCAGCAGGGCGTCCTCAACGACCTCGGCCAGATGCAGAAGCTGTTCGCGGTGATCAAGAAGGACGTGGTCATCGACAACGAGTGGAACATCCTCGACTTTGCCCAGCAGGCGCCCAACCTGACCGGCGGGAACGTGGAGTTCAACACCCTGCCGATCACCGGCTTCAAGACGGTGGGCGGGCAGGAGGTCAACACCGTCAACCCCGAGCTGATCAAGAAGATCACCCGGCAGATCTTCAACCACGAGGCCGCCCCCGTGGTACCGGCCGAGTCCTCGGGCGAGGCCACCGCGTCCCCCTCCGCCTCGCCCTCCGCCTCGCCCTCTCCCACGCAGGCGGCGGCCGCGAAGGCGGTCGTGGACGTCAACGCGGCCAAGGGCGCGGACGCGGCCTCCACCGAGTCCAAGGCGCTGGTCGAACTCGGGTACCAGGCGGGGAAGATCGGCGACGCCCCGGCCAGGACCAGGTCCACCACCGTCATGTACGGCACCGGCGCCAAGGCCGACGCCCAGCAGCTCGCCACCCGTTACGGCGTCACCGCCACCCCCTCCGCCGGCGTCGCCCCCGGGCACATCACCCTCACCCTCGGCGCCGCCCGCACCGCACCCGCCACCCCCAGCGCCTCCGCCGACCCGGCGGCCGACCCCGTCGCGGGCCTGCCCATGCAGGGCCCGGCGGTCAAGGCGGGCGGCATCCCCTGCGTCGACTGACCGTCAGCGGCGCCCGCGTCCGCGCCCGCGCCTCCGCCGACCCGTCAGGGCGGGCGGAGGCGCGCGTCGTGCAGCGGCGGGCGGTCGAGGACCTCGACGTAGACGATCCGGCCGTCGACGGCGTCCAGGACGAGCATGCCCCTGGACGGCAGCAGGGGCACGCAGCGGTGGCCCGGGCCGTACGGCCGGCCGTCGGGGTGCGGTGCGGTTTTGAAGCTCTGGCAGAAGTCGTCGCCGCAGCCGCAGGGGGCGACCAGGCGCATGTCGTGGGCGGAGAGCGCGAGGGTCACCTCGCCCTCGGCGACCAGCAGGGCGACCAACTCCGCGACCAGTTCGGGGTAGACCTCCCGGACGAGGAGGTGCTCCGCCTCTGGCACCGTCACGGGCGGGGGGCCTTCTCGCCGTGGACGGCGAGGTACTCGGTGGCGAGCCAGGGGCCGAAGTCGTCGATCAGCACGGTGAGGGCGGCGCGGTCGGGGGCCTGGGCGCGGGTGGCCTCGGCCGCGAGGCGGGCCTGGTCGGCGCGCTCGGGGTAGTAGGTGGCGAACACCTCGGCGGAGGCGGCCAGATCGCTCGTCCAGCCGCCCCAGCGCGGCATCACCAGGGTGAAGGCCGTACGGACGAGGCGGCGGGAGACCGCGCGGTTCAGCGGGCGCAGGTCGGCGTCCGGGGCGGCGGTGTGGAGCCGGTTGTGCCAGCCGGGCAGGGCGAGGGCGAGGTCGCCGTTGGTCTCGCGGGCCAGGAGGGAGGTGGGGCGGTAGCGGGGGAGCCCGTCCGCGAGGTCGGGGCCGAGCAGCGGGGTGCAGAGACAGGCGAGGAACCAGCCCAGGTCGTGGCGCTCCAGCTCGCTCAGCAACGTACCCGTGCCGAACAGCAGCACGCCGACGCCGTCCACCTGGCCGAACTCGGCGTCCAGCGCGGCCTCGAGGGCGTCGGCCGCCTCCCGGTCGGCCGGGGTGGGCTCGTTGTGCAGGGCGAGCAGCAGGTCGACGTCCGAGACGCCGGGCGTCGCGGTGCCGCGCGGGATGCTGCCGTAGAGGTAGGCGCTGTGCAGCCGGGTGCCGTCGAAGGCCGCGGCGATCCGCTCCCGGGTGGCGTCGACCACCAGCGCGAACCGCGCCGGCACCCGGGAGAGCGAGCCCTCGCGGGCGATGAATCCGTCGGCGTCCAGTCCCCTGTCGGTCATGGCGTCACTCTGCCGGTCCCGACGGGGCCTTGACCAGCGAATATCCACCTGGCCCCGGCGAGGGGCGCCGATTGTCAGTGGGGCGTGCAAGCATCCCGTCGTACGCGAACACCGGCAAGGAGGTCGGCATGGGGACTTGGGACATCGGGCACTTCGACAACGACACGGCGGCGGACTTCTCCGGTGCCCTCAAGGACGCTGCGCCGGGTGAGCGGGCCGGGCTCCTCAGGGCGGAACAGGGGATACGCGCCCTGCGCGAGGTGCTGGCGCAGGCGGGGTGATGTGTGGGCGCCCGCCCACGGGGGTGGACGGGCGCCCGGGTGTCAGGCGGTGGTCAGGGTATGGCGGCCGTGGTGGTGGTGCACGGAGGGAGGGTGGACGGGGCCGTCGTCGCACAGGTCGCGGTCGGGGTGTGAGCCGTGGTGGTGGCTGCGGACGTCGTGGTGACGCTCCCCGAGGTGGTCGTGCCGGTCGTCGCGGAACGGGTCGTCGGGCTCGCGGTGGTCGACGAGGGGCCGCCGGAGGAGGTCGTCGCGCCCGAACTCGTCGAACCCGAGGTCGTGGAACCGGAGGTGGTCGAGCCGGACGTCGTCGACCCTGAGGTCGTCGACCCCGACGTGGTGGAGCCGGACGTCGTCGAACCGGACGTCGTCGAGCCCGAGGTCGTGGCCCCGGAGGAGGTGCTGCCGGACGAGGACGTGCTGCTGCCCGAGGCCGAGGTGGAGCCGGAGGCCGTCGGGGTGCCCGGCTTCATCGCCGTCGGCGCCGGGATGCCGGGTGTCAGCGGGCCCCTCGGGGCGTCGACGCGGCGGTCGACGATCTCGATCCGCCCGGTCAGCCGGGAGAACCAGTCACCGGTCTGGATGTTCACCAGGATGATCTCCGTCACCGGCTGCGGCGCGGGCACCACCACGATCAGCGTCGTCGGCTGGAACCCCGCCCACGGCTTGCCGGTGTACTTGGCGTCGGTCACCAGCTTCGGCGGCCTCAGCGGATTGCCGCAGGCGCAGCGCACCCGGGGCACGCCCTGGGCGTCCACCAGCACGGAGGTGCCCGCCTGCAGCGCGGACTGGTACTCGACGACTGCCCCGGTCTTGTAGTTGTGGTTGGTCACCCGGGTGTCCACCCGCAGGTACGCCGAGGTCAGCGAGCGCAGGTAGCCCGGGATGTCGGCCTGGGCGATGCCGGCCGCCGAGGCCCAGGCGCGGCCGGTGTCCCCGGGGGAGACCATGGCGATCAGGCGCTCGGTGTCGCAGGCGGGCTTGGACATCGTGCCGCCGTACAGGCCGGCCGAGCCGCCCTCCACGCTGTGCAGCACCGCCGGGGTGGTGGCGCCGCCGCTCTTCGTGGGCTGCTGCGTCGGGGCCGGTGCGGACACCGCCTGGGTTTCGACCGAAGGGGTGAACGGGGCCGGGCCGGAGTCCTGCGGGGACTGGAGCGCGATCTCGTTGGCGGTCGGCACGGCCTCGTGAGGGCTGTTGCTCTGGTTGTTGACGATCAGCACCGTCGCCACCACGGCTGCCGCCACCGTGCCCGCCGCCACCGCCAGGCCGCGTCCGGAACGCCACCACGGGGTGTGCGGCCGGCCTGGACCGCCGCCACTGCCGGTGCCGCCGGAGCCCCCGGAGCCGCCCGGGGGCGGTCCCGGTGGGCCCGAAGGCGGCGGAGGGACGGACGGCGGCCCGGACAGCGGGCCGGAGGGGGGACCGGACGGGGGTAGTTGGGAACTCATCGGGGGCTCCGTTTCGCAGGCCGCCGGCCGTCCCGGCCGGACGGCACGGGAGGCTCGTGCCACTGCCTCCCATTGGCCCCCGGCACCCCGCCCGCCGCAACAGCAGGTGGACGAACCGTCGCCGAGCGTGTCCGGCCGTGCTCGGTCAGGCTGGAGACCCCGGCACACCGGGCCCGGACGGACGGACGCACGACCAGGAGGCGGCATGCGGCAGCCCACAGGCGCGGCGGGGACCACGGGCCCGCCCGGCATCCTGCGCGGATGGTTCGACGCGCTCGCCGTGGTCCTCGCCGGGCTCGCAGCGATGGCGGCCGTGGCCGCACTCGGCCTCTGGTTGGCCGGCGCGGACGACCTCCCCGAGGGCGGCTTCCCCTCCGTCCTCGCCGCCACGGTCGCCCTCGCGGTCGGCGGATCCGTCGAACTCGACGGCGGGGAAGGCGACTTCGCCTCCCTCGGCGCGGGAATCAGTGCGATGCCGCTGTCCGTGTCCGTGGCCGGCGCGGTCGTGATCTCCGAGGTGTTCCTGCGTCAGCTGCGCCACCGCGCGGTCGCCGGAGGCGCCGAACTCCTCGGCCGGGCAGCCCGCACCGCCCTGCTCTGGCTCCTCGCCCTGGTGCTGCTCGCCCTCGGTGCCAAGCACACCTTCACCGTCCGGATCGGCCCCGACCTCGTACAGTCCATCGGCAGCGCCCTCGGCCTCACCCCCGAGGTCGGCTTCCACGTCGACACGCCCAGCACCGTCGGCATCGGCTTCGCCTGGCTGCTGCTGGTCCTCGCCGCCACCTTCGCCGTCTCCCGCCGCGCCCCGCTGCCACCCGCCCTCCTGCGCCACCAACTCGCCGTCCGCCCAGCGGCGTTCGCACTCTGGCTGGTCCTGCTCGCCTACCTGGCCATCGGCGCGGCAGCCGGAGTGATCACCGCGATCGTCCACGGCAACGCCCGCCAGACCCTCGCCGTGGTCCTGCTCGCCCTCCCCGACCTGGTCTGGCTCGCCTTCGGCCTCGGCCTCGGCGCCCCCTGGCGCGGCCACCTCACCGGCGGCCTCGGCCTGCCCGTCCCCAAGCCCCTCTCCGACGCCCTGCACGCCCCGGAGGGCCAGCAGGCGACGGTCAACCTCGGCACCCTCACCGACCAGGACACCGCCGCCTGGTGGCTCCTCCCCCTGGCCGCCGCACTGCTCCTCGCCGCCGCCTTCCTCGCCGCCCACCGCTCCCCACCCACCGTCCGCCTGTGGCAGCACGCCGTCCGCTTCGCCCTGGCCACGGCCGTCGCCGTCCTGCTGATCGGACTGTGGACCCGAATGGACGCCCAGTACGGCCTGTCCGTCCTGGGCGTCGGCCTCGGCAAGGGCGGCCTGGGCGACCTCCTCGGCACCGTCCTCGGCACCGACAACCCCGCAGCCGCCTTCGGCAACGGCAGTCTCACCCTCCGCCCCTCCCTCCCGATCGCCGTACCCCTGGCAGCCGCCTGGGGCCTCACCACCGGCACCCTCGGCGCCCTCCTCGCCTCGCGCACCCGCCACAAGGGCGAGGTGGCGGAGGGCGAGCGGTAGACGCCGCCGACGCCCTTGACGGCCGCCGCGCGCGGGGCGCCCCTTGGGCGCGCAGACCGGTCCGGGCCCTGCTGTCGATGCCCTGCCCCGCCAGGAGCGAGCACTGTCGTCGCTCCGGGCGACGTCCGTCGTGATGCTGTCCGTCATGGCGGACAGCCTGGCGCCGTCAAAAACTAGAATATTTATCTAGAAAAAAGCTTCACAGTGACTGGGTGGCGAACCATACTGTCACGCATGGGGAACTGGAGATGGGCTCGGATGGATGTCGACACCAGTGCGCCCGGGAGGCTTCGGGTGGCTCACCACCCGTCGACGTTCGAGACGCGTGACGAAGCCATGGCCGATCTGCGACGCGAAGTCGCGGAGAGTCCTCTGCCACGCCTTCTCCGCGCGGCTGCCATCAGCCAGTTGGACAGGGATCTGCGCGGAGAGGATCGTCCACACGATCACGATGTCTTCGGTGGGGTCGGAGTGTACTGGGCCGCGTTCACCGACCGGGCGCAGTGGCGGGTTTCGCTGGCTGACAGCTCGGGGCGGGTCGCCACAACGAGCGTGATCCTGGACCCCGACCAGCAGGTTGATTCCCGGACCGACGCCGGGGGCCCGGTCGCGACACCCGACGGCCCGCACGCCCATGCCCCCCGCGGCTCGGACGACTCCTCGACCGATCGGTCCCCGGATGACGGCGGGGCACCCGCCACGGGAACCGCGGACGGGGGCGGCGCCGCGCACAGCCATCGAATCGACGCCTCGAAACTCTCGCGTTCGCTGCAGGCGGAGGGTGCTCTGCTCAAGCTGTGCGCCGTTCTGGGCCTCCTGTTCGCCATCGGGGGCCTCAAATCGTGGCTTGACCCCTCTCGCTGGGAACTGGGCCGCGTGCTGTTCCTGCCGGCGGTCGCTGTGCTGATCGGCTGCGCCTATTGGGCCAGGAGCATCCGGACGCGGGCGCGCGCCTACCTCGACCGCGAGGGCTAGCAACGCGGTCGGTCGGCGGCCGCCTGTGCTCCGCAGAGCCACCAGGACGCGTTCGGTCACACAACGTTTGTCTGAAGCCGGACCCCGGGGGGAAGTCATGTGGTGGTGGGTCATCGTGTTCGCCGTGGCCTGGGCGCTCGTGTGTGTGACCGTGTGGCAGCTGTCCCGAAGCCTCCGGCGGCTGCGTGCGGTGGTCGAACCGGCCGCCGCGAGGACGGCCGAACTGGGCCTCTACGAGGTGGCTTTTCTTGCCGGGCAGGAAGAGCGGGTGGTGGAGACCGCCATCGCCGGCATGCACGAGAACGGCCGGCTGGTCGTGTCACGGACGTTGGTGCAGACGACCATTACCGATCCGAAGCCGCGAGATGAGGTCGAGGCCGCCGTCATCGATGCCGTGGGCACCAGTCGGAGCGCCAAGTCGGGCGTACTGCTCCAGGTGGCGAAGAAGGACGAGCGCGTCAGACGGATCGGCGCCCGGCTCCGCGCGTTGGGCATGTACGTCGACCCTGATCGGCGCACAGCGGTGCTGCGCGCCAGAGGTCGGCTGGTGAACGCGCTGATCGCGGTGTTCTTCCTGGGCTGGGTGGCCATCGGGTGGGAGGTTGTGGTGCGAAGTGAGGTCCTCGGGCCGGTTGTCGCGTTCCCCGTCCTGTTGATCGCGGGCTGCGTGGCCTGGAGCAGGCTACGGCCGGACACCGAGGGCGCCACCGAGGCGGGGCGCGACTATCTGCGGCAGCTCGGCAAGCGAAACGACTGGCGTCCCCGGAACAACGCCGGACTCGACGGAACGGATGCGGCACTGCTCGGGTCGGTCGCACTCCAGGGTTATCACGGCCTGCCGGTGGGCCACGCCCTTGGGCCGCCCGTCATGACCGGCCCCTCCCTCACCAGCGGCTCCGGTTCCTCGGGCAGCTCCGGAGACAACGGGGGCGGCGGTTGCGGCAGCGGCTCCGGCGACCACTCCTGTGGTGGCGGGCACAGTTGCGGCGGCTGTGGCGGCGGCTGCGGTGGTTGCGGTGGTTGCGGGGGCTGACCGGTCCATCCAGCCCGGCTGCCGGCACGCGGATGGAGGCGGTGGGAGGGGCACCGCAGCGCTGTTCAGCTGGGGCGGGGGCTGCGCAGGATGGGGGATGCCCAGGTGGGGGG
>NZ_JOCF01000078.1 GCF_000720635.1 Streptomyces sp. NRRL WC-3742
GGGTGGGGACGGCGGCCGGGGTCGTCGCGGCGGGGGTCGGGGTTGCGGGGGCGGGGGCCGGGGCCGCGGCCGGGGTCGTCGCGGGAGCGCTCGGCGTGGCCGTCGCACTGGGGGCGGCCACGGCGACGGGCGAGGCGGGGGCCGCGGGGGCGGCGTCCTGGGCGGGCTGGACGGCGGGCCGGGTGCTGCGGGCCTTCGCGGCGGCCGTCGTGTCGGAGAGGTTCAGCCCGTGGGTGCCGGCGACGACGCCGGCTACGACGACCGCCGAGAAACCGGTGAACAGGGCCGGGGTGAGCATGCGGCGGCGCGACCTCGGGCGACGGTGCTGACCCATGCCTTGACTCCCCTGCCGTCGATCGGTGGTGGTGTACCGATCAACGACTATGACGCCTCAGCCTCGAAAGGTCGTTACCGAAGGCTAGGAGGTCGATGAGAAAAATGTCACCGACCTCCCGGTAAGCCGTTTTGATCCCGCGCGAAGTCGCAGGTCAGGGGCCCTTTCACCCCGCTCTCTCGCGGTCGGTGGGTGCGACGGCGGCGGCCTGCGCGGGCTGCTCGGCCTGTGCGGGCCGTTCCGCCTGTGCGGCCTGTGCGGCCTGCGTCTGCTGCGCGGGCTGCCGGACCGCGCCGCCCGGGACGGTGGTCGCCTCGCCGGGCGCCGGCCGGTGGTCGATCATCACGAAGGCGACCAGCGCGGCGAGCAGCAGTACGCCCATCGCCACCCAGGTCGCGACCACGTAGCCGTGCACCGCGCCCTGGGCCTGGACCAGCCTGTCCGAGGCGAGCCGGGTGGACAGGTACGTCGCGGTGGCGCTGGCCGCGACGGTGTTCAGCAGCGCGGTGCCGACCGAACCGCCCACCTGCTGGGCCGAGTTGATGGTGGCCGAGGCGGCGCCGGCCTCGTTGGGGGCGACGCCGAGGGTGGCCAGGCTCATCGACGGCATGAACACCATGCCCATCCCGAACCCGAGCAGCAGCTCCGCGGGGAGCACCATCCCGGCCCAGGGGCTGTCCACCTTCATCTGGGTCAGCCAGGCCATGCCGCCGCCCGCGAGCAGCAGCCCGGGGCCGATGAGGTTGCGCGAGGGCACCCTGGTCATCAGCCGGGCCGCGAAGCCGGTGGAGCTGAGGATGATGGCGCCGGTCATCGGCAGGAAGGACAGGCCCGAGACGATCGGCGAGAAGTGCTTGATGGCCTGGAGGTAGTACGTCAGGAACAGGAACAGGCCGAACATGCCGACCATGGCCAGGCCCACCGAGAGCGCGGCGCCCCCGCGGTTGCGGTCCGCGACGATGTGGATCGGCAGCAGCGGGTGCCGCGAGCGCCTCTCGACCAGGACGAACAGCACCAGCAGGGCGACGCCTCCGATCAGCGAGCCGAGCACCAGGGCGTCCACCCAGCCGCGGGTGACGGCCTCGGAGGTGCCGTAGACGATCGCCAGCAGTCCGGCGCTGCCGATCAGCGCGCCGGGCAGGTCGAGTTTGATCCGGCGGCCCTTGGCGATGTGGTCGCGTTCGAGCACGGAGAAGGCGGCGAAGGCGGTGGCCACGGCGATCGGGGTGTTGACGAACAGGCACCAGCGCCAGTTCAGGTACTCGGTCAGCACGCCGCCGGTGATGAAGCCGATGGCGGCGCCGCCGCCCGCGATGGCGCCGAAGATGCCGAAGGCCGTACTTCGCTCCTTCGGGTCGGAGAAGGTGGTGGAGAGCAGCCCCAGCGCGGAGGGGGCGAGCAGGGCGCCGAAGCCGCCCTGGAGGGCGCGGGCGCCGAAGAGCATCTCGGGGCTGGCCGCCGCGCCGCCGATGGCGGAGGCGAGGGCGAAGCCGAGCAGGCCGATGGTGAAGACGCGCTTGCGGCCGTAGAGGTCGCCCAGGCGTCCGCCGAGGAGCAGCAGGCCGCCGAAGGCGAGGGTGTAGGCGGTGATCACCCATTGCCGGTCGGCGTCGGAGATGCCGAGGTCCCGCTGGGCGGAGGGCAGGGCGATGTTCACGATGGTGATGTCGAGGACGATCATGAGCTGGGCGATGGCGATGACCGCCAGTGCCCACCATCGGCGGTTGTCCGCCTGCCCATGAGCGGTGGCTGGTTGAGCAGTCACTGGTAGAGCCTTCCGGAGTGGTCGGAGAGGTCACGCAGTCGCCTTCCAGTCGACCTCCGGGGCGGGCGGATCGCAAGGAAAAAATGTACAAATCGCCCGATACGGGACCAAAGAACCAGGCCCCCCGGGACTCCGGAAGGAGTTCCGAGGGGCCCTGGCACCACGGTCCCGGGGCGCCGGAGCGCCCGGCTCAGAGCGCGGACAGCTCCGCGACCAGGTCGTCCAGGCCCAGCGAGCCCTGCGAGAGCGCCGCCATGTGCCACGCCTTGAGGTCGAACTCCTCGCCGCGCGCCTCGTGCGCCGCCCGCGCCGCCGCCCGGCCGCTCAGCCAGGCGCGCTCGCCGAGCTTGTAGCCGATCGCCTGGCCCGGCAGGCCGAGGTAGCGGACCAGCTCGCTGTCCAGGAAGTCGGCCGGGAGGCCGCAGTACAGGCCGAAGAACTCCCGGGCGTGCTCGGGGGTGACGCTCTCGCCCGGCCGGTACGGGGAGTCGGCGGGGAAGTCCAGGCCCACGTGCATGCCGATGTCGACGATCACCCGCAGCGCCCGCATCATCTGGGCGTTGAGGTAGCCGAGGCGGTGGCCGGGGTCCGTGAGGTAGCCCAGCTCGTCCATCAGGCGCTCGGCGTACAGCGCCCAGCCCTCCATGTTGGCGCTGACCCCGCCGAGGCTCACCTGGTAGGTGGAGAGCCGGTCGGCGACGTACACCCACTGCGCGAGCTGGAGGTGGTGGCCGGGGACGCCCTCGTGGTACCAGGTCGAGACGAGGTCCCAGACGGGGAAGCGGTCCTCGCCGAGCACCGGCAGCCAGGTGCGGCCGGGGCGGGAGAAGTCCAGCGAGGGCTGGGTGTAGTACGGCGCGGCGGCGCTGCCGGCCGGGGCCAGCCGCGACTCGACGCGGGTGACCGGCTCGGCCAGGTCGAAGTGAATGCCCTGGAGGTCCCGGATCGCCTGGTCCATCAGGCCCTGGAGGTACTCGCGGGCGTTCTCGGAGCCCTCGACGGCCGGGCCGTCCGTCTCCAGCCACTTCATCGCGGCCATCGGGCCCTGACCGGGCAGGACCTTCTCGGCCTCGGTCTCCATCTGGGCGCGCAGGTCGTGGAACTCGCTCCAGGCCCAGGCGTACGCCTCGTCCAGGTCGAGGTCGGAGCCCGTCCAGAAGCGGACGAAGCGGCCGTAGCGCTCCCGGCCCACCGGGTCCGGGGTGTCGGCGACGGCCGGGCCGTACACGTCGCGCAGCCAGTCGCGCAGCGCGGCCAGGGCCTCGGCGCCCGCCACGGCGTGCCCGGCGAGCTCGGCGCGCAGCGACTCCGGGGCGTCCTGGACGAAGGTGCCGAACCAGCCGCCGGGGTTCTCGCCCTCCAGCCAGTCGGCGAGCTGGCCGATCACGGTGGAGACCTGGCGCGGGCCGGAGAGCAGGCCCCGCTCGACGCCCTCGGCGAGGGTCTGCCGGTACTGCTCCAGCGCCAGCGGCACCCGGGCCAGGCGGCGGCCGACCACCTGCCACTGGGCCTCGGTGTCGGTGGCCATCAGGGTGAAGCTCTCGCGCAGGTCGTGGACCGGCGAGCCCAGGTTGCGCAGGGAGCGGTAGTTCTCCCCCGCGTCGTGGACGGCGATCTCGGCGGTGAGCCGCTCGCGCAGCAGCCGGGCGCAGCGGTGCTCGGCGTCGTCGTCGGGGGCGACGGAGCGCTCGGCGTCCTGGAGACGGGCCAGGGTGCGGCGGGCGAGGTCGGCGAGGGCCTCGGAACCGGCCGGGGAGAGGTCGGGCAGTCGGTCGTCCTCGGGGTTGAGGCCGAGGTAGACCGCGATCAGCGGGTTCAGCTCGGCCAGTTCGCGGACGTAGTCGTCGGCGAGGCGGCGCGGGGTGGTGCCGTCGGTGGTGATCAGTTCTTCAGCCATCCGCACATCATCGCGTGGCGTCAGGCGATTTCAAGCCCCTCTCGATCACGATCGGTGACCACCGGGACAGCCTGCGAGGTACGGACGTCCGTTCGGAAACAACCGCGCGGAGACAGGACCGGATCGGCCCGATGCCCATTACGCTGACGGCCATGGAAGCCCGCCCCGCCACGGCAGACGTCCCCAACCCCGCCCCGGACGCATCCGAGCCGCGCCGTCGCCGCGCCGGCTACCGGCGGCTGCCGGTGCAGCAGCGGCGCGAACAGCTGATCGCCGTCGCCCTGGAGCTGTTCGCCTCCAGGCCCCCCGAAGAGGTGAGCCTCGACGACGTCGCCGAGGCCGCCGAAGCCTCCCGCCCGCTGGTCTACCGCTACTTCGCGGGCGGCAAGCAGCAGTTGTACGAGGCCGCGCTGCGCTCCGCGGCCGACGAGCTGACCAGCCGCTTCGTGGTGCCCGTCTCCGGCACGCCGACCGAACAGCTGGCGGCGGTGCTGGACGGCTACTTCGCGTTCGTCGCCGAGCACGACGCGGGCTACTCGGCGCTGCTGCGCGGCGGTTCGGTGGTGGAGACGGCCCGCACCTGCGCGATCGTCGACGACGTCCGGCGGGCGGCGCTGCGGCGCACGCTGCGGCACCTGGGCGTCCGGGAGGCCGGGCCGCGGCTGACGCTGCTGGTGCGCTCCTGGATCGCGGTGGTCGAGGGGGCCTCGCTGAGCTGGCTGGACGAGGGGCGCGCGCTGCCGGTGCCGGAGCTGCGCGACTGGCTGGTGGACCAGTTCACGGCGATGGCGGCGGCGACGGCGCTGCGCGACCCGCAGACGGCGGAGGTGCTGGCGCTGCTGCTCACGCTGGAGGGGCCGGACTCGACGCGGGCCGGGCGGCTGCGCGAGGTGCTGTCCGTACGGTGACGCGACCCGACCCCCGTGCGCCGGACAGGGCCGAGGGTCGGGCGGCGGCCGTGGTCAGGCTTTGCCGAGCACCTGGCGCTGGCGGCCGAGGCCGTCCACCTCGATCTCCACGACGTCCCCCGGGGCGAGGTACGGCGTGCCGGGGCGGCCCAGGGTGACGCCGGCCGGGGTGCCGGTGACGATCACGTCGCCCGGCTCCAGCACCATGAAGTGGCTGACGTAGCGGACGAGTTCGAGCACCGGGAAGATCATCTCCGCGGTGCTGCCGTGCTGGCGCTGCTCGCCGTTGACCCAGAGCCGCAGGGTCAGCGCCTGCGGGTCGGGCACCTCGTCCGCCGTGACCAGCCAGGGGCCGAGCGGGGTGAAGGTCTCCGCCGACTTGCCCTTGTCCCACTGGCCGCCGCGCTCGAACTGGAAGGCCCGCTCGGTGACGTCGTTGGCGATCGTGTACCCGGCGATCACCCCGGCCGCCTCGGCGTGCGACTCCAGGTAGCGGCCGGTGCGGCCGATCACGACCGCCAGCTCGGCCTCGTAGTCGGTCTTCTCGCCGCCGCGCGGCACCAGCACCTCGTCGTACGGGCCGACCACGGTGTTGGACGGCTTGAGGAAGACCACCGGCTCGGCCGGGATCGCCGCCCCGGCCTCGGCCGCGTGGTCGCGGTAGTTGAGCCCGATGCCGACCACCTTGCCGGGCCTGGCCACCGGCGCACCCACCCGCAGGCCGTCCAGGTCGATCACCGGCAGGGCGCCGGTGGCCGCCTCGCGGGCCAGGGCGGCCCGGTCCAGCCCGGAGAGGAAGGGCCCGTCGATGTCGCGGGCCCTTCCGGAGAGGTCGTACGCGGTGCCGTCCTCGCCCAGGACGACCGGGCGCTCGGCGCCCACCGGTCCGACACGCAGGAGCTTCATCGATCCGTCACCAGCCTTTCGTCGCAGCTCGGTCGCAGCTCGTTCGCCGCTCACCCGAGCTCGGTCGCAGCCCGGTGACGAGGTATATCAACGGCCCCGGCGGCGGACCAGACCGTCCCGATGGGCGAAATTCTCCCAACCCGGCCCGGCCCCGGCCGTACCGGATCGGGCGCGCGCACGATTGACGCCCTGCGCCGTGGGCGAACGGGCGGGCGCGCCCACCACCCGGGGACCGAGGATTCGGGCCATGGAGATCATCCGGGTACGCGACGAGTTGCACATGATCACACTGGAGTTCGGCGCCGCCTACCTGTGGCGCGACCCGCACGGACTGACCCTGGTCGACACCGGCATCGCCGGATCGGCCCAGGACATCGAACGGGCCGTGCGCGGGCTCGGACTGGACCCGGCGGCGCTGCGCCGCATCGTCCTCACCCACCACCACGAGGACCACACCGGATCGGCCGCCGAACTCGCCCGCCGCTGGTCCGCCGAAGTGGTCGCGCACCGCCTGGACGCCCCGGTGATCCGGCGCGAGCAGCCACCCCTACCGCCCGTGCTCAGCCCGTTCGAGCAGGAGATCTGGGACGGGCTGCCGCCGATACCGCCCGCCGAGCCCTGCCCGGTGCACCGGGAGGTCGGCGAGGGCGACGTGCTGGACATCGGCGGCGGCGCGGTGGTGGTGCACGTACCCGGCCACACCGACGGGAGCATCGCCCTGCACCTGCCCGGCGCCGGGGTGCTGTTCACCGGGGACCTCGCGAGCAACGTCGGCGGGCAGACCCGGCCCGGGGTGTTCCACACCGATCCGAAGCAGGCGCTGGAGTCCTTCCACCGCCTGGCCGCGCTCCCGGTGGAGACGGCCGTGTTCGGGCACGGCGACCCGATCGCCGAGGGCGCCTCGGCCGCCCTGCGCGCCGCCTCCGAACGGGCCGCCCAGTCCTAGACCCCTGTTCCGGACCCCTGTCCTAGACCCCTTCGAGCAGCCTCGTCAGGGCCAGCGCCGGCCCCGCCTCGCCCTCGCCGTCGCGGTCCACCACCGCCTGCCAGTACCGCAGGTCGCGTTCGACGTCGGCGCGGGCGGCGGGCTCGCCGGCGAGGCCGGGCAGCAGCTCGCGCAACAGCGCGACCGCGACGCCCGGCCGGCCGTCACGGGCCAGCCACAGGGCCAGATCGTGGCAGGTGCGCAGGGTGCGCGGGTCGGTGGGGCCGCAGATCCGGGCGAAGCGGGGGAGCATCTCGACGATCATCTCGACGGCCTGGCCGTACTCCCCCTCCTCGCCCCGGCGCCACGCCTGGTCGACGCGGCGGCGCAGTTCCTCGGCGGTGAGGTCGCCCGGGCCGAGCATCCCGGGCCGGATCCCGCGCAGCCGCTCGCGGACCTCGGCGGCGCCGGCGGGCCGGTCGTTCGGGTCCTTGGCGAGCAGGTCGGCGACGAGGTCGGCCAGCGCCGGGTCGATGCTGCGCAGCCGGGGCGGGATCTCGGTGGCGTGCTTGGTCATGTAGCCGATGGGGGTGTCGGAGCGGATCGGGCGCTCGCCCGCGCACACCTCGTACATCATGATGCCGAGCGCGTAGAGGTCGGCGCGGCCGTCGATGACGCCGTCGCCCCAGCACTCGGGGGCCAGGTAGGGCACGGTGCCGACGACGACGCCGGCGGAGGTGAGGCCGGCTCCGCTCTGGCCGAGCAGCCGGGCGATGCCGAAGTCCACCACCTTGGCCCGGTCCTCGGCGTCGATCATGACGTTCTGGGGCTTGATGTCGCGGTGGACGATGCCCTTGCGGTGCGCCGCGTCCAGCGCCTTGCAGACGTGGACCATCCACTTGAGCGCCAGCGCGTGCTCGGGCAGGGGCCTCGCGCCGAGGACCTCGGACAGCGCCCGGCCCTGGACGTACTCCATCACCAGGTAGTGGGTCTCGCCGTCGCCGTCCACGATGCGGCCGTAGTCGTGCACGGTGACGATGTGCGGGTTGTTCAGGCCGCCCGCCGCCCTGGCCTCGCGGACGAACCTCTCCACCAGCTCGCGGTCGGCGGCGTGCTCGGCCCGAAGCAGCTTCACCGCGACCTCGCGGTGGAGCACGGTGTCGACCGCCAGCCAGACCACGCCGAAGCCGCCCTTGCCCAGCTGCCTCACCAGCCGGTACCTGCCGCCGAGCAGGTCTCCCTGCTGCATGTGTGCCCCCAACCCGCCCGTCCCCGCCCGGCGTTCGCCGGGGTCGGGCCACCTTAGCGGCGGACGGGGACGAACGGGTGAACGAGCCTCGGACTCCGTCAGGGCTTCTGCTTGGGCAGGCCCGGCGGGTTGATCTCGGAGGTGGGCACGGCCTCGTTGTCCAGGCCCCAGCGCTTGAGCACCTGGGCGTACGTACCGTTCCTGATCACCTCGTTGAGGGCCTGGTTGAGGGGCTGGACGAGCCCGTTGTCCTTCTTCGTGGTGGTCGCGATCTTGCCCTGGACGTCCGCGCCGCCGCCGGAGTAGGTGCCGACGACCTCGGTCTCGCCGGTCTGCGCGGCGTGGAAGGCGAGGTTGGGGTTGGGGCCGACGTAGGCGTCGATGCGGCCGGAGGAGAGGGCGAGGTAGAACTCGGTGCTCTGGAAGTACTTGATGTCGATCGGCTTGCGGCCGGCCTTGGTGTTCTCCTCGCTCCAGGCGATCAGCAGCTTCTCCTGGTTGGTGCCGGAGGTGACGCCCACCGACTTCCCGGCGAGGTCGGCGGCGCCGGTGACCTTGAAGCCGGCGCCCTTCTTCACCTCGAAGCCGAGGATGTCCTGCCGGTAGGTGGCGAAGTCGTACTTCTCCTTACGGGCCTCGGTGACGGTGATGTTGGAGACGCCGACGTCGTACTTGCCGCTGTCCAGGCCGACGAAGATGTTCTCCCAGGACACGGGGGTGACCTCGACCTTGAGGCCGAGCACGTTGCCGAGCAGGTAGGCGATGTCGGGCTCGACACCGATGACGGTTCTGTCGTCGTCGGCGTAGAACTCCAGCGGCGGGGTCGCGCCGAGGGAGTTGACGACCGTCAGTGTGCCTCTCTTCCTGATCTCCTCCGGTACCAGCGCCGCGATCGCGTCGACCTTGGGCGTGGTCACCCGGTTCTGGTTCGGCGTGAGGTTCACCTTGACGCCGTTGGGCGCGACGCTGCCCTTGGCGGGGGCGAGGTCCGCCGCGGCGCCCGTGGCCCCGCTGCCGCAGGCGGCCAGGGTGAGGGCGGCGGCGAACGCGGCGGCGGCGGTCACGAGGGCGCGACGGGGTACGGACACGGCGGAACTCCTGCTCGGTGGAAGGGATGTGCGGAGAAAGGGACTCAGAGGACCTTGGCGAGGAAGGCCCGGGTGCGCTCGTGGCGCGGGCTGTCCAGCACCTCCGCGGGCGGGCCCTGCTCGACGACCACGCCGCCGTCCATGAAGACCACGGTGTCGGCGACCTCGCGGGCGAAGCCGATCTCGTGGGTGACGACGATCATCGTGGTGCCGCTGCGCGCCAGGTCCTTGATCACGTCGAGGACCTCGCCGACCAGCTCCGGGTCCAGCGCCGAGGTCGGCTCGTCGAACAGCAGCACCTTGGGCTCCAGCGCCAGCGCCCGGGCGATCGCCACCCGCTGCTGCTGGCCGCCCGAGAGCTGCCGGGGGTAGGCGGACGCCTTGTCGGCCAGCCCGACGCGCTCCAGCAGGGCCAGCGCCGTCGCCCGGGCCTCGGCCTTGGGCCGGCGCAGCGCGGCGACGGGCGCCTCGACGAGGTTCTCCAGCACGGTCAGGTGCGGGAACAGGTTGAAGTTCTGGAAGACGAAGCCGATGCCGGTGCGCTGGCGCAGCACCTCGCGCTCCTTGAGCTCGTGCAGCCGGTCGCCGGAGCGGCGGTAGCCGATCAGCTCGCCGTCGATGGCGACGTAGCCGCGGTCGAGCTTCTCCAGGTGGTTGATGGCGCGCAGCAGGGTGGACTTGCCGGAGCCGGAGGGGCCGAGCACCACCGTCACCGAGCCGGCCGGGACGTCCAGGTCGACGCCGCGCAGCACGTCGAGGTCGCCGAAGCTCTTGTGCAGTCCCCGCACCCGCACCATCGGGGCGGCGGGCTTGGTCAGGGTGGTCACGATCGTCCTCCGACGGTACGGGCGGCGGGTGTGCGGGCAGCGGATGTACGGGCGGCGGGTGTACGGGTGCGCAGGCTCCGGGCGAAGGCGCGCAGGCGCTGCCAGGGGGTGGGCGGCGGGGTGCGCTCGGAGCCGCGGGCGAAGTACCGCTCGACGTAGTACTGGCCGATGGACAGCACGGTGGTCAGCACCACGTACCAGACCGTGGCCACCATCAGCAGCGGCACCACCCGGCCGGTGCGGCCGTACACCACCTGCGCCTGGTAGAAGAGTTCGCCGATCGCCATCACGTAGACCACCGAGGTGCCCTTGAGCAGCGAGATCACCTCGTTGGCGGCGGACGGCAGGATGCCGCGCATGGCCTGCGGCAGCACGATCCGCCACGCCTGCCGCCACCGCGGGATGCCGAGGGCGGCGGCGGCCTCGCGCTGGCCGCCGTCCACGGCGAGGATGCCGCCGCGGATGATCTCGGCGGCGAACGCGGCCTGGTGGAGCCCGAGGCCGAGCACGGCGGCGCCGAGGGCGCTGAGCACGTTCACGGTCCGGAAGGCGCCGAAGGTCGGCCCGAAGGGGATGCCGAAGCCGAACTCCTTGTACAGGTAGGAGAGGTTGAACCAGAACACCAGCTGCACGATCAGCGGGATCGAGCGGAACACCCAGACGTACGCCCAGGCGATGGTCTGCAGGATCGCGCTGCGGGACAGCCTCAGCGCCGCCACCCCGGCGCCGAGCAGGAAGCCCAGCAGGGTGCCGTAGGCGGTGAGTTCGAGGGTGCGGCCGACGGCGGTGACGATCACGTCGGCGGTGAAGTAGGCGCGGAAGGTGGGCCAGTCCCAGCCGGGGTTGGTGGCCAGGCCGTGGCCGAACTGGATCAGCAGCACGACGGCGACGGCTCCGGCCGCCCAGCGCCAGGGGTGGCGGGCGGGGACGGTCCTGAGGCCCTCGAGTTCGTCGAGCGAGTCGAGCGAGTCGAGGTCGACCGCGGCGGCCCGGGCGGTGCGGGCGGCCCGGCCGGGTCTGGGGCGGGCGGGTGCGGTGGCGGTGTCGGTGGTGGCGGTCATGGCGGGGCTCCTTCGGGGGCTCCTTCTACGGCGCGGCGGGTCACGCGTGTTCGGGCGGGCTGATCTGCGACTCCTTGATCGCGGAGTCCGTGACCCCCCACTTCCTGAGGATCCGGTCGTACGTCCCGTCCTTGATCAGCTGGTTGACCGCCGCCTGGAAGGCCGGGGTGAGCTTGGAGCCCTTGGCGAAGGCGAACCCGACGTCCAGCCGGTGGAACTCGTTCAGGAAGCGGACTCCGGAGGCGTCCTTGGCCGCCTGGTAGCGCAGGCCGTTGATGGTGGACATCTGCACGTCCACCCGGCCCTGCTGGACGGCGGTGAGCAGCGCGCCGTTGTCGCTGAACGCCTTGACCTCGTACGGCTTCTTGCCGGCGTCGGTGCAGACGTTCCTGCGGCTGTTGAGGGTGCTCTCGAAGGTGGTGCCGGCGCCGGTGCCGATGGTCAGCCCGCACAGCTGCGCCAGGTCGGTGACCGGCTGGAGCGCGGTGTCGCCCTTCTTCACCGAGAAGCCCTGGCCGTCGTCGATGTAGGTGACGAAGTCGATGGTCCTGAGCCGGGCGGTGGTGACGCCGAAGTTGCCGGTGCCGACGTCGTACTTGCCGCTGCCCAGGGCGGGCAGGATCGTCTCGAAGGCGGCGTCCTCGCGCTGGACGGTCAGGCCGAGGACCTTGGCGACGGCGTCGGAGAAGTCGATGTCGATACCCGCGGCCTTCCTGGTGGCCGGGTCCGGGTAGAAGGCCGCGGGCGGGGCTCCGAAGGAGGAGCCGAACCTGACCGTTCCGGCCTTGCGGACCTCCTCGGGCAGCAGGGCGGCGGCGGCATCCGACTTCGCGACGGCCGAGACGACGTCCTCGGTGGCGGTGGCGGCGGGCCCGCTCGCCCCGGGCGCGCCCGCGATCTTCGGGTCCGAGCCGCAGGCGGCCAGGGCCAGGGCGGGCAGCACGGCGGCGAGGGAGACGGACAGGCGGCGGGCGGTGGTGCGCTTCACGTGCGGCCTTTCGGGGCGGGAACCGCCACGGCCAGCTGCTTCTCGAAGGGCAGCGGGCCGATGGTCGGCGGATCGGCGGTGACGTCGAACAGCGGGGTGTAGCCGGTGGCCAGGTAGAGGCTCCGGGCCTCGGGCTGGCGCGGCCCGGTGGTGAGGTGGATCCGGTCGTAGCCGGCGGTGGCCGCCGTGCGCTCCAGCTCGGCCAGCACCCGGCGGGCCAGGCCCCGGCGGCGGTGCGCGGAGTGGGTCCACATCCGCTTCACCTCGGCGGTGCGGTCGTCGTAGCGCTTGTACGCGCCTCCGGCGACGGGCTCGCCGCCCTCCAGCAGGAGCAGCAGCACCCCGCCGTTGGCCTCGGCGAACTGCTCCGCGGGGTAGCGGGTCAACTCCTCGTCCGCGTGCGGTCCGTAGCGGCTGACGTACTCCTCGGCGAGCTCACGCAGCAGCGGCTCCACCAGCGGGTCGTCCATGGCGACCCGGCGGAACTCCGGGGCGCGCGGCTTCACTTCGACGGGCATGGCGGGACCTTTCGGGGCGGGGTGGAGCCGCCGGCCGCGGGTGGGCAGGCCGGAGGAGGCCGCGGCAGGGCGGCCGTCCGTGCGGGAGAGCGTGTGAGCGTGTGAGCGTGTGGGTGAGCGCGCGGGTACGTGACGGGGCGGACTGCCGGAGCGCAGCGCGGAGTCTCGGACACGGGAAAGGACCTGACGGAACGTCAGTCGCATGGAAGGCGGCGGGCGGAGCGAGGGCCCGCGACGGGGAAGGCCGAGGGAGGCTCCCCGGGGGAGATCAGGCCGGACGGGCGGCCCGCCGCCGGGTCAGCCGCGACACGCCGCGGACCACACCCGACCGAAGTCGATGTGGTCGCGGGTGACCAGGGGCTCCACGGCGTTCATGAGCACAAGTGAACAGTCGTCCGACTGCTCCGTCAACCATCCATCATTGCCGCACTGTTGCGATCTCCTGTCACTTCCGAGACACCGCCCCCGGCCCTTCCGGACTCCTTGACAGGGCTCGATCGCACCCGCGTACGATCGACGGCGGAGTGCAGCACCACCGCGCCGACCGCGTTGAGGGACGCGAGCCGGCGCCAGGCCCGTACGTGACGACCGCCCGTACCCATGCCCCACCCGCACTCCCGCCAGGAGCCGAAGCCATGGCCACCCCGCCGGACGTCCTGCCCGCGCAGTCCGTACCCGACCAGCCCTCCCCCGCCCGCGACGAATCCGCCGAGGCCCGGATCGTCGCCCGCCGCAAGCCCGGCCAGTGGACCGCCGCGGCCGTCGCGCTGCTGCTCGCCGCGATGGTGCTCGGCTCGGTGATCCGCAACGACGCCTTCCAGTGGGACGTGGTCGGTGCGTGGTTCACCGCCCGGTCCGTCCTCGACGGCCTCGCCCTGACCCTGTGGCTGACGGGCCTCACCCTCGGCCTCGGCTTCGTCCTGGGCACCGTGCTCGCCACCATGCGGCTGTCCACCAACCCGGTGCTGCGCACACTGAGCTGGACCTACATCTGGATCTTCCGCTCCACCCCGCCGCTGGTGCAGCTGCTGTTCTTCTTCAACATCGGCGCGCTCTACCCGACCCTGGGCCTGGGCATCCCCTTCGGCCCCGAGTTCCTCACCGTGAAGACGGTCAACCTGATCGGGCCCACCCTGACGGCCGTCATCGGCCTGACCCTGCTGGAGACGGCGTACGCCGCCGAGGTGATCCGCGGCGGCATCCTCTCCGTGGACCGCGGCCAGCTGGAGGCCGCCGCCGCGCTCGGGCTCGGCCGGTGGCGGGTGCTGCGCCGGATCGTGGTGCCGCAGGCGATGCGCGCGATCGTGCCGACGGCCGGGAACATGCTGATCGGCGCGCTCAAGAACACCAGCATCGTCAGCGTGCTGGCCGTCTCCGACCTGCTCTACTCGGTGCAGCTGGTCTACCTGCAGTCCTACCAGGTGATCCCGATGCTGATGGTCGCCACCCTCTGGTACCTGGTGGTCACCACCGTGCTGTCCGTCGGCCAGTACTACGTGGAGCGGCACTTCGCCAAGGGCGCCACCCGCGAGGGCCTGCCGCCGACCCCGCTGCAGCGCGCCCGCGCGGCCCTCCGGCGGGCGGTGAAGGCATGAACGCGGTGGTGATCGTCGGCGCGGGCCCGCGCGGCGCCGGGCTGCTGGAGCGGATCGCCGCCAACGCCGCCGAACTCCTGCCCGCCGACCGCCCGTTGGAGATCCACCTGGTCGACCCGTACCCGCCCGGCGCGGGCCGGATCTGGCGCGCCGACCAGTCGCCGCTGCTGCGGATGAACTCGATGGCCGAGGACGTCACCATGTTCACCGACGAGCACTCCACCATCGAGGGCCCCGTCCGCCCGGGCCCCTCCCTCGCCGAATGGGCCGGCGCCCAGCGGGAGTTCGCGCCGTACCGGGAGGTCGCCGACCCGGCCGTTCGGGCCGAGCTGGAGGCTCTCGCGCCCACCGACTTCCCCACCCGCCGGGCCCAGAGCGCCTACCTGGACTGGGCGTTCCGCCGCGCCGTCGCCGAGCTGCCGCCGCACGCCACCGTCACCGTCCACCGCACGAGGGCCCGGCGGATCGAGGGCCCGGCGGACGGCCCGCAGCGCGTCCGCCTCGAGGACGGGACCACGCTCACCGCCGACCACGTCGCCCTCACCCTCGGCCACCTCGACTCCGCCCCGCACCCCCGCCACCGGAGCGACACCGAGTTCGCCGCCCGGCACGGCCGCTTCCACCTGCCACCCGCCTACTCGGCCGACGTGGCACAGGAGTTGACCGCCGTAGCCCCCGGCGAACACGTGGTGCTGCGGGGCCTGGGCCTGGCCGCCGTCGACCTGGTCGCGATGCTCACCGAGGGCCGCGGCGGCCGCTTCGAGCCCGTCGGCGACGGCCCCGCCCTGCGCTACCTGCCCTCCGGCCGCGAGCCGGTGCTGCACCTCGGCTCCCGGCGCGGCGTGCCGTACCACTCCAAGACCGGCTACCGCCTCCAGGGCCCGCCCGCACCCCTGCCCCGCTACTTCGACGCGGCCGCCGTGGACGCGGTGCTCGCCACCGGGGGAGTGCTCGAACTTCGGCGCGACTTCTGGCCGTTGATCGCCAAGGAGATCGCCTTCGGGCACTACCACGAGCTCTTCCACGCCCACCCCGGGCGCACCGCCCTGCCCTGGACGGAGTTCCTCGCCCGCTACGACGCCCACGGCTGGTACACCCCCGAACGCGCCGCCCTGGAGGCCGAGGCCGTGCCCGACCCGGCCGACCGGATCGACTTCGAGCGCCTCGACCACCCGCTGGCCGGCCTCGAACTCGCCACCGCCGAGGAGCTCCAGACCCACCTGCGCGCGTACGTCGCCGAGGACGCCGACCGCCGCGCCGACCCCGCCCACAGCGCCGACCTCGGCGCCTTCCTCGCCCTGCTGTCGATCTTCGGCCAGCTCCCCCGGGTGCTGGCGAGCGGCCGGCTCACCGCCCGCTCGATCGCCGAGGAGTCCGACGAGTGGTTCTTCGGCTACTTCAGCTTCCTCGCCTCCGGCCCGCCCGGCTTCCGGCTGCGCCAGCTGCTCGCCCTCTCCGAGGCCGGGGTGGTGACCTTCCTCGGGGCGAACGTCCGGGTCGTCCGGGACGAGGCCACCGGCACCTGGCGGGCCGGCGGCACCACCGTGCCCGGCCACACCGTCACCGCCACCGCGCTGATCGAGGCATACCTGCCCAAGCACGCCCTGGCCCGCACCGGGGACCCGCTGCTGCGCGAACTCCACCGCGCCGGGCGGCTGGTGGAGGAGGTGGTGACCGACGAGGAGTACACCCACCACTCCGGCCTGGTCACCATCGACCCCGGCGACAGCCGCCTGCTCGACCCCGCCCTCGGCGACGCCCCGCACCCGCGCCGCACCGCGCTCGGCCCGCACACCAGCCTGCGCTCGGCCGCCGCCTTCGCCCGGCCCCGCACCGACGCCCCGGCGTTCCGCCAGAACGACGCGGCCGCCCGCGCCCTGCTCCGCGCCCTGGCCGCGCTCCCGGCGGCGGTGCTGGTCGCGTGAGGTCCCTACACCTGCGGCTCAGGGCCCGAAGATCTCCTCCACCAGGTCCTCGTCCGAGACGTGGTCCGGCGCGTCGAAGATCACGCTCGCGACGCCCTTGAGGCCGATCCCGCGCTCCAGCGTCTGCACGGCCAGCTGCCCGTCCCGGTCGTTGACGAAGTCCCACAGCCGCAGGCGGCGCACCAGCATCAGCGCCTCCGTCCGGCTCATCTTCGGCGCCCGGTTGCGGCGCTTGGTGCCGGTAACGGCCAGCCGCTGCTGGAAGGCCATCAGGTCCTGCCACGCCTGGACAGTGCTGGGGTGGCGCTCACCGAGCGTCCGGTTGAGTTCCGGCAGCAGGCCCCGCAGATCGGCGATCGCCCCGTTGAGATTGCCCCGGTTGGCCTGGCGCACCGCGATGTCGTGCCGGGCCTTGAGCACCCGCGGGTCCTGCGGGCCGCCGGCCACGTGCAGGTCGGGCAGCAGTTCGGCCAGCAGCCGGATCGCCGTGACCTCGGCGCCGCTCTCGCCCACGCACCACGACAGGTGGTAGCGGGCGCTGACGGTGTCGGGGTCGGCCGGCCCGAGTGCCGCCTTCATGTCCTCCACGAGGGTGAGCAGCAGCCGGACCGCGCCCTCGACGTCCCCGGCGCGGCTGAGGTACCAGCTGAAGTCCCGCCAGGCGCACAGGGTGTCGCGGTCGTCGGCGCCGAGCGCGGCCACGCACTCCTGGGCGATCGCCTGCAACTGGATCGCGGACTCGCCCGCCGTCGCGGCCCGGTAGGCGGCCGAGCGCCGCTCGCGCAGCGAGGCCCGTACGGCGTCGGAGGGCGCGGCGGCCACCACGGGCGGCGTGGTCAGCGGCGGCAGCACCTGCGAGGGCGTGGGCACGTTCGGCACCGCCGGCGGGTGCACGGCCGGCGGGTGCACCGGGAACGAGGGCGGCGGCGCGGCGGGCATCGGCGGGGCCTGCGGCACGGCCCGGGGCGCCGACTGCGGAGTCGGCTGCGGCGCCGGCTGCGGAGTCGACGGGACCACGGCCTGCGGCGCGGGCTGCGGCGTCGGCGGCTGCTCCTTCACCGTCGGCGCCGGGGCCACCGCCGCCTCCCCGCGCCAGTCGGCCAGCTCCGCCAGCCGCGCCTCGACCGTACGGGCGTCCGCCGGCCGCGCCTGCGGCTCCTTGGCCAGCAGCTCAGCGATCAGCCCGGCCACCTGCGGGGGCAGCCCGAACTGCGCCGGGTCCAGCGCGGGCGGCGGCTCGTTGAGGTGCTGGTACATCAGCACCGGCGTGGAGTCCCCGCCGAACGGCCGTGCCCCGGTGAAGAGTTCGACGAGCACGCAGCCCAGCGCGTACAGGTCCGCCCGCCCGTCCACGCGCCCGCCGGTCCACCGCTCGGGCGCCATGTAGGCGGGGCTGCCGACGATCGTCCCGGTGGTGGTGAGCCCTCCGGCGCCGGTGTCCAGCTGGGCGATGCCGAAGTCCAGCACCTTGAGCCGGCCGGAGTCGGTGATCATGATGTTGTCCGGCTTGATGTCGCGGTGCACCATCCCCGCGTCGTGCGCCGCCGCCAGCGCCCCGCAGATCTCCCGCCCCCACCGCAGGCTCTGCGCGGGCTCGGGCACCCCGGCGCGCAGCACCTCCGTCAGGGTGCGGCCGGTCAGCATCTCCATGACCAGGAAGGTCACCTGCTCGTCGGCGACCTCGCTCTGCCCGAGGTCGTGCACGGTGACGATGTGCGGATGGGACAGGTTGCCCGCCGCGCACGCCTCCCGGACGAACCGCAGCGCGGCCTTCGCCTGGTCACCGCCGTGATGCCCGATGACCTTGACGGCCACCGGCCGCTGCATCCGGGTGTCCTGCGCCTTCCACACCACCCCGAAGCCGCCCTGCCCGAGCTTCTCCAGCAGCTCGTACCGTCCGTCGAGGACGTCACCGACCCGCACGCGCCCCTCCCCCTTCCCCTGTGACGAGCAGACTCTACCCAGGCCGGGCCTCTCCCCTCCCCCTGCCTCCACCCGGGTGGAAGGATGGGCACCGGGCCCCGTAACGGTGCGGCGGCCCGAACAGGCACAGTCCGAGGAGCGCAGTCATGGCCAAGCAGGCCCCGCAGAGCGACCCGGCGCAGGACGCCCCGCAGGTGTCCGCGCCCCAGCACGCGGCCGCCGGTCTGCCCGCCGTCGGCCACAGCCTGCGGATGGCCGCCGAGCAGATGGGCCCCCGGCGCACCCTCGCCACTCTGGGCCGGCTCAACCAGCACGGCGGCTTCGACTGCCCCGGCTGCGCCTGGCCCGAGCCGGACAAGCCGCATCTCGCCGAGTTCTGCGAGAACGGCGCCAAGGCCGTCGCCGAGGAGGCCACCGAGCGCCGCATCCGCGCCGAGTTCTTCGCCGCCCACCCGATCGCCGACCTCACCGAACGCTCCGGCTACTGGCTGGGCCAGCAGGGCCGCCTCACCCACCCGATGCTGCTCGACGAGGGCGCCACCCACTACACGCCGATCTCCTGGGACGACGCCTTCGCCCTGATCGCCGAGGAGCTGCGCGCCCTCGACACCCCGGACGGCGCCGCCTTCTACACCTCCGGCCGCACCAGCAACGAGGCCGCCTTCGCCTACCAGCTGTTCGCCCGCCGCCTGGGCACCAACAACCTGCCCGACTGCTCCAACATGTGCCACGAGTCGTCCGGTTCGGCCCTCACCGAGACCATCGGCATCGGCAAGGGCAGCGTCAGCCTCAAGGACCTCTACCAGGCCGACCTGATCATCGTGGCCGGCCAGAACCCCGGCACCAACCACCCCCGGATGCTCTCCGCCCTGGAGCGCGCCAAGCGGGCCGGCGCCACGATCGTCAGCGTCAACCCGCTGCCGGAGGCGGGCCTGGAGCGCTTCAAGAACCCGCAGAACGCCCGCGGGCTGGTCGGCCACGGCACCAAGCTGACCGACCTCTTCCTGCAGATCCGCCTCGGCGGGGACCTGGCGCTCTTCCGCGCGCTCAACCGGATCGTGCTGGAGGCCGACGGGGTGGACCGCGCCTTCGTCGCCGAACACTGCCACGGCTACGAGGAGTTCGAGGCCCAGGCCCTCGGGACGGACCGCGAGGAGGTCCTCGCCGCCACGGGCCTGCCCTGGGAGCAGATCGAGGAGCTGGGCCGGATGGTCCTCGCCTCGAAGAAGATCATCGTCTGCTGGGCGATGGGCCTCACCCAGCACAAGCACGCCGTCCCGACCATCCGCGAGGTGGTCAACTTCCTCCTCCTGCGCGGCAACGTGGGCCGCCCCGGCGCCGGGGTCTGCCCGGTGCGCGGGCACAGCAACGTCCAGGGCGACCGGACGATGGGCATCTTCGAGCGGCCGAGCGCCGCCTTCCTGGACGCCCTGGGCGCGGAGTTCGGCTTCGAGCCGCCGCGCGAGCACGGCTACGACTCGGTGGACACCATCCGCGCCATGCGCGACGGCAAGGTGAAGGTGTTCTTCGCGATGGGCGGCAACTTCGTCGCCGCCACCCCGGACACCGAGGTCACCGAGGCCGCGATGCGCCGCTGCCGGCTGACCGTCCA
Source organism: Streptomyces sp. NRRL WC-3742 (assembly GCF_000720635.1). Classification (GTDB taxonomy): domain Bacteria; phylum Actinomycetota; class Actinomycetes; order Streptomycetales; family Streptomycetaceae; genus Kitasatospora. Next base: position 19,522 of record NZ_JOCF01000078.1, read on the forward strand.
CGTCTCCACCAAGCTCAACCGCTCGCACGTGGTCACCGGCGCCCGCGCCCTCATCCTGCCCACCCTCGGCCGCACCGACCGGGACACCACCCGCGCCGGCGACCAGTTCGTCAGTGTCGAGGACTCGATGGGCCAGGTGCACGCCTCACGCGGCCGGCTGCGCCCGCCCGCCGAGGGCCTGCTCTCCGAGACCGCCATCGTCTGCCGCCTCGCCGAGGCCGTCCTCGGCCCGGAGGACTCCGTGCCCTGGGCCGAGTTCGCCGCCGACTACGGCACCCTGCGGGACCGGATCGCCCGTGTCGTCCCCGGCTTCGAGGACTACAACGCCAAGCTCCAGCGCCCCGGCGGCTTCACCCTGCCCCACGGCCCGCGCGACAGCCGCACCTTCCCGACCGCCACCGGCAGGGCCAACTTCACGGTCAACCCGCTGACCGCCCCCGAAGTCCCGCAGGGCCGCCTGCTGTTGCAGACCCTGCGCTCCCACGACCAGTACAACACCACCATCTATGGCCTCGACGACCGCTACCGGGGCATCAAGGGCGGCCGCCGCGTCGTCCTGGTCAACCCGGCGGACGCGGCCGAACTCGGCCTCGTCGAGGGCGCGTACGTCGACCTGGTCGGCGAGTGGTCGGACGGCGTCGAGCGCCGCGCCCCGCACTTCCGGGTCGTCCACTACCCCGTCGCCCGGGGCGGCGCGGCGGCGTACTACCCGGAGACCAACGTGCTGGTCCCGCTCGACTCCACGGCCGACATCAGCAACACGCCGACCTCCAAGGCCGTCGTCGTCCGCTTCGAGCCCGACACCGCGCCGTAGAGCGCCGTCGAGCACGCAGGAGGCCCGCCCGGTGTCACCGGGCGGGCCTCCTGCGTGTGCGGGCTCAGTGGGGCGAGACCGTGCCGCCCAGCGGCAGCGTCGCCGTGGCGCTGCCCGGGGCCGAGGCGCCGGACGTGCCCGTCGACGTCCCGGTGGAGCTCGGCGTCCCCGTACCCGTCCCCGTCGCGGTCGGCGCCGGGGTGCTCGGGGTGCCGGTGCTCGGGGTGCCGGTGCCCGAGGGCGTGCCCGGGGTCGCGGTGCCGGTCGGCGTCGGGGTGGTCGTCGCCGTGTCCGTGGGGGTCGGCGTGGACGAGCCCGTACCGGACGGCGTGCCGGTGGGCGTCCCCGGCGTCGGGGTGGCCGGCGTGGCCGGAGTCCCCGGGGTGGCGGGCGGCGTCTGCGGCACCGGGCTGGGCGCTATCGGCGTGGTGCTGTCCCAGCCGGCGGGCAGGTCCGGCACCTTCCAGGCGCCGCCGGCGTCGTCGGCCGCACCGTCGGGGTCGGGCCGCACCGCGCCGAGGATCGGCATCGAGCCGATCGGCGAGACCTTGATGAACGCGCCGGGCCGGGGCGCCTGCACGATGAGCCCGCCGCCGATGTACATCCCGACGTGCGTGGCGTCCTTGAAGTAGATGACGAGGTCGCCGGCCCGGATCTGGTTGAGCGGCACGTGCTGGAGCTGCGCCCACTGCTCCTGGCTGGTGCGCGGGATCTGCCGGCCGGCGTGCAGCCACGCCTGCGAGGTGAGGCCGGAGCAGTCGTAGGACTCGGGCCCGGTGCCGCCCCACAGGTACGGCTTGCCCACCTGGGCGAGCGCGAAGGCGATGGCCCCGCGTCCCTGGGCGGAGGGGGTGCGCTCGCCCTTGCCGAGGGCGCCGGAGGCGAGGAAGGCGAGCTGGGCCTCGTCGGCGCGGGCCTTCTCCAGCTGCTCCAGTTCGGCGCGCTGTGCGCCGGTGAGGGAGGAGACCGTCAGCTCGACGGCGGCGAGGTCCGCGGCGGCCTTGGTCTTGGCCGCCTCCTGCTGGGTGACGAGCGTCTTGGAGGTCTTCAGCGCCTCCTCGCTCTGCTGCTTGAGGGTGTCGAGCGCGTCGCGGTCGCCCTTGAGCTTGGCGAGGAACTCGGACTGCGAGCGGCTGGCGGCGCTGAGCAGCTCGGCGACGGTGACGGCCTCGTACGGGTCCTTGGAGAGCAGGAGCTCGGCGTAGGCGGAGGTCGCGCCGTTGCGGTACTGGGCGGCGGCCAGCTGGGAGGCGATGTCGGTGCCCGCGTCGACCTGCTTCTGCTGGTGGTCGAGCTTGCCCTGGACCTCGGTGAGCGCGGCCTGCTGCGCGGCGACCTTGGCGACGGAGCCGTTGTACTGCTCGGTGGCGGCCTCGGCGCTCTGGTAGAGGTCGTGGAGCCGGTCGAGCATCGGGCCGAGGGTGGCCTTGGTGGCGGCGAGCGGGTCCTGGCCAGGGGCGACGCTCACCCCGGTGGTGCCCGGGTCCGGGCTGGCCCAGGCCGCGCCGGCGGCCAGGGGGAGGGCGAGTGCGGCTGCCGCGAGGGCGGCTCCGCAGCGCAACGCCGCCCGCAGCCAGGGCCGTACGCCCGCCGATTCCGTGCGCTGTGCAGCCCCGCCCATGGTTGGTCCTCCCCGCACCGAACCTCTGCCTGCCCCCGTGTGTTCGCCGGGTTGCCGCAGATCCTCCCATGGGTTACCGGTCGGAAACAGAGCACACCCCGACCAGGGGGTTAATTCTCCGTGCGAACTGTGAGACAACTCTCAACAAAACCGATCGAAACCGGACGTTCCCCTTCGAAGCCCTGGTCAACACGCCGAGCTTCACCCCTGCGAAAGCTCCCAGCCATCCATAGGACACCATCAGAACCACGATTCCCGGCCCAGTTCACCTTTCGTTCACCTGACAGACCTACCGTCACGACGACACCAACGTCCGTGCGACAACTACGACGATTGTTTGGGTATGGAACACATCTCGTTCCTGGTGGCCGTTGTGATCATCACGGCGCTCGCCTTCGACTTCACCAACGGGTTCCACGACACCGCCAACGCGATGGCCACCTCCATCGCGACGGGAGCCCTCCGGCCGAAGGTCGCGGTCACCATCGCGGCCGTCCTCAACTTCGCGGGCGCGTTCCTGTCCGTGAAGGTCGCCACCACCATCTCCGGCGGCATCGTCAACGAGAAGAGCGGCGTCCACCCAGAGATCATCTTCGCGGCGTTGGCGGGCGCCATCCTCTGGAACCTGCTGACCTGGCTGCGCGGCCTGCCGTCCAGTTCCTCGCACGCGCTCTACGGCGGCCTGATCGGCGCCACCGTCGTCGGCGTCGGCATGAACGGCGTCAACTTCGACACCGTCGTCTCCAAGATCCTGATCCCCGCGATCGCCTCCCCGTTCGTCGCGGGCCTGGCCTCCTGGGGCGCCACCAAGCTGGCGTACGCGATCACCCGCCGCAGCGACGAGGGCACCGTCACCAAGGGCTTCAAGACCGGCCAGATCTTCTCCTCCTCGCTGATCTCGCTCGCGCACGGCACCAACGACGCCCAGAAGACCATGGGCATCATCACCCTCACCCTCGTCTCGGTCGGCGCCCTGCCGCACGGCGCCCTGCCCCCCACCTGGGTGATCGTCTCCGCCGGCGCCGCGATCGCGCTCGGCACCTACATGGGCGGCTGGCGGATCATCCGCTCGATGGGCAAGGGCCTGGCGGACATCAAGGCGCCGCAGGGCTTCGCCTCCGAGTCGGCCGCCGCGACCGTCATCCTGACCTCCTCGCACATGGGCTTCGGCCTCTCCACCACCCAGGTCTGCTCCGGCGGCATCATGGGCGCGGGCCTCGGCGGCCCCAAGGGGCAGCTGCGCTGGAGCCTGGTGCGGCGCATGGTCTACACCTGGGGCCTGACCCTGCCGGCCGCCGCCCTCGTCTCCGGCGGCGCGGCCCTGCTGGCCCGCCAGGGCACCTGGGGCGTCGCCGTGGTCGGCGTGCTGCTGGTCGCCGGCTCGGGCGCGATGTGGATCATCTCGCGCCGCCAGCCCGTCAGCGCGCACAACGTCAACGACGCGGACGAGGTGACCCCGGTCGAGCTCGCCCCGACCACCCCCACCGTCACGTCCCCCGCCTCGACCACGGTCGCGGCCTGAGCGCCGCCCGCTGAGGAGCACGCACCATGCACATCAAGTGGACCGCCCTGGCCCAGACCGCCTGCGCCAGCTTCGGCATCACCGTCGCCGTGGTCGCCGTCTTCGCGCTCGGCATCCTGGCGCTGTCGCGCCGCGAGGCCGTGCTGAGCACCCGTGAGGGCCGGGGCACCGACTCCGGCACCGGCACTGCGGGAGGCGGCAAGCCCGCCCTGCTGGCCGGCGCGTACGCCTGCTTCGCGCTCTGCGCCGCCGCCGTGGTCTACGGCCTGGTGCTGATCGCGGCGCCGTAGGGCTTCGGACGAACGCCGGAAGGGCCGGGGAGTGCGGTTGCACTCCCCGGCCCTTCCTTGTGTTTTGGCGATCAGCGTGTTCCGGCGACCAGAGTGTGGCGGCGATCAGACCTGGCTGGTCTTCAGCGCCGTCTCACGGATGAACAGCACGGTGACGAAGGCCAGCAGCGCGAAGGGCGCCGCGAACAGGAACACCATGCCGACGCCGTGGCCGAAGGCGTCCGTCACCAGCGGGACGATCGGGGCGGGCAGCTTGTGCAGGTCCGGGATGCCGCCGCCGGTGCCGTGCCCGGCCGGGATGTGCGCGGCCGCGAGGTTCTCCGCCAGGTAGTGGGTCACCTTGTCGTTCATCAGCGCGCCGAGCGCCGAGACGCCCATCGCGCCGCCCATGGTGCGGAAGAAGGTGACCACCGAGCTGGCCGCGCCCAGCTCGTGGCGCGGCACGGTGTTCTGCACGGCGAGCACCAGGTTCTGCATGGTCAGGCCGAGGCCGACGCCCGTGATCGCCATGTAGACGGAGAGCAGGGTGTAGTCGGTGTCGGCCCGCGCGGTGCCGAGCAGCCCGAAGCCGATGGCGAGCATCAGCGTGCCGGCGACCAGGTACGCCTTCCACTTGCCGTACTTGGTGATCAGCCGGCCGGCGACGGTGGAGGCCACCGCCAGGCCGAGGATCATCGGCAGGGTCATCAGGCCGGCCATCGTCGGGGACTTGGCCCGGGCCAGCTGGAAGTACTGGCTGAGGAAGGTCGTGGCGCCGTACATCCCGACGCCGACGAGCACGCTGGCCAGGGCGGCCAGGCTGACGGTGCGGTACCGGAAGAGGTCCGGCGGGATGATCGGCTCGGCCGCGCGGCGCTCGACCACGACGGCCAGCCCGCCCAGCAGCAGGCCCCCTCCGACCATCGCGGCGGTCTGCCAGGACACCCAGTCGTAGTTCTTGCCGGCCAGGGTGATCCAGATCATCAGCAGGCTCACGGCGGCGGTGATGGTCAGCGCGCCCAGGTAGTCGATCTTGACCTTGCGCCTGACCACCGGCAGCTTCAGGGTGCGCTGGACGACCAGGATCGCGGCGATGGCGAACGGGATGCCGACGTAGAAGCACCAGCGCCAGCCCAGCCAGGGGGTGTCCACGATGACGCCGCCGATCAGCGGGCCGCCGATGGTGGCCAGGGCGAAGACCGCCCCGAAGTAGCCGCTGTAGCGGCCGCGCTCGCGCGGCGGGACCATCGCCGCCAGGCAGATCTGCGCCAGCGCGGTGACACCGCCGGCGCCGATGCCCTGGAGGGCGCGGCAGGCGATCAGCTCGCCGGTGTTCTGCGACAGCCCGGCCAGCGCGGAGGAGCCGATGTAGATCACCAGGGCGATCTGGAGCAGCAGCTTCTTGCTGGCCAGGTCGGAGAGCTTGCCCCAGATCGGGGTGGAGGCGGTGAGGGTGAGCAGCGTCGCGGTGATCACCCAGGTGTAGGCGGACTGGCCGCCGTGGAGGTCGGTGAGGATGTGGGGCAGGGCGTTGGAGACGACGGTGGACGAGAGCACGGCCACGAACAGGCCGAGCAGCAGGCCCGACAGCGCCTCCATCACCTGCCGGTGGGTCATCGGGCGGTCGTCGACGGCGGCTGCCGCCGTGCCGGTCTCGGCCTCTGTGGTCGGGGTCATCTGAGTCCTCTGATTTCGTTGTCTTACGCAACCATATGCCCAGATGGTTGAGTAAGGCAACTTTCTTCAAGGGCAAGTAAAGAGAGGTTCGCCACTTGAGGCCCCCTCAGGTCCCGCCCCCGGCGCGTAAGGTGCGACAAGCCAACTACTTCATGGTATTAAGTATCCGTTTTCCGCCGATACGCAAGGAGATGCGGATGGCTGCCCCGGGGCAGGGATTCATGACCGAACTCAAGAGCGCGGTCACCCCGCGCGCCGCACTCCTGGTACTCGGAGTCCTGCTGCTGCAGCTCGGCTTCATCACCTCGTACGTCGGGGCGCTGCACCACCCGACCCCGCAGAACCTCTCCATCGCGGTGGTCGCCCCGGAACAGGTCGCCCCCAAGTTCACGGGCGCGCTGAACGCGATCGACGGCAAGCCCGTCAAGGCCGTCACCGCGCCCGACGCGGAGACCGCCACCCAGCAGATCAAGGACCAGAAGGTCTACGCCGCGCTGGTCGTCGACCCGAAGGGCACCCAGGACACCCTCCTCGTCGGCGGCGCCCGCGGCCCGTCCGCCGCCAAGGCCGCGGAGACCGTCACCACCGCGCTGGACGCGAAGCAGGGCCGCACCGTCGTCGTCCACGACGTCGTGCCGCTCGCCAAGGGCGACACCAACGGCCTCACGTCGTTCTACCTGGTCATCGGCTGGTGCGTCGGCGGCTACCTGGTCGCCTCCATCCTCGGCATCAGCGCCGGCTCCAAGCCCGCCAACCTCCACCGCCTGCTGATCCGCCTCGGCGCCCTCGCCGTCTACTCGGTGGTCGCGGGCCTCGGCGGCACGATCATCGCCGGCCCCGTCCTGGACGCCCTGCCCGGCTCGATCCTCGCCCTGACGGCGATCGGCGCCCTGGTGGTCTTCACCGTCGGCGCCTTCACCATGGCCCTGCAGTGCCTCTTCGGCATCATCGGCATCGGCGTCGCCGTCCTGATCTTCGTCGTCCTCGGCAACCCCAGCGCCGGAGGCGTCTACCCCGACCCGATGATGCCCCCCTTCTGGCGCGCCATCGGCTCGATCATCCCCAACGGCGCGGGCGCCGCCGTCACCAAGTCGATCGCCTACTTCGACTCCACCAACATCGGCAAGCCGCTCCTGGTCCTCTTCGTCTGGGCCCTCGTCGGCATCGCCGTAGCCGTCCTCGCCGTCCTGCGCACCCCCCGCTCCGGCGGCCGCGAACTGACCGCCGACCCCGCCTGACCCCTCACACCCCCACCGAGCCCCCGGCCCCGGGCCGGGGGCTCAGGTGCTTGCCGGGGCCGCCAGGGCGCCGGGGTCGGCGATGATGGCGCGGACGACGCCCACGGCGGCGCCGAGCAGGGGGCCCCGGCGGCCGAGGTGGGAGACGGTCAGCCGGTCGTCCGACCAGGGGCGGACGGTGACGCGGGCGGCCAGTTCGGCGTGCATCGCGGGGAGCATCCAGGGGGCCGGGCGGGCGTAGCCGCCGCCGAGAACGATCTCGGCCGGGTCGAGCAGGTTGACCGCCCCGGCGGCGGCCGTGCCGAGGGCCCGCCCCGCGCGGGCCAGCGCCTCGCGGGCGGCCGCGTCCCCCGCCGCGGCGCGGTCGGCGACCAGCGCCGCCCAGTCGCCCCGGGTTTCCGTCAGGTGCGCCGCCCGCAGGACGGCGGCCCCGCCCGCGTACTGCTCCAGGCAGCCGCGCGCGCCGCAGGCGCAGCGCGGGCCGTCCGGGTGGACGGGGACGTGGCCGAGCTCGCCCGCGTAGCCCCGGGCTCCGCGCAGCAGCCGCCCGCCGACGACGATCGCCGCGCCGACCCCGGCCTCGGCGGAGACGTAGAGGAAGTCCTCGGGCCCCTCCCCCAGCCACCGCTCGGCGAGCCCGCCGAGGTTGGCCTCGTTGTCCACCTCGATCGGCAGCTCCGCCAGCCCGCCGTGCGACGCGCCCCGGGTCGGCGGCGGTTCACCCGCCCGCGGCCCGTCTGCCGCCGCCGCGACCGCAGCGGAAGCCTCCGGCGACCGTCCGCCGCGCCCGCCGTCGTCCTCCCCCGCGCGCAGCGCCGCCCGCAGCTCCGCCGCGAGCGGCACGTCCGCCCATCCCAGGTTGGCCGCGCGCTGCAGCACCCCGCCCGCGTCGACCAGCCCGGGTACCGCCAGCGTCAGGCCCGCCGGCGCGAGGCCCGCCTCGGCGACGGTCGCGCGCAGGAGCGCCGCCAGGTCCGCCAGGACGGCGCCCGGCGGGCGGCCCGCGTTCGCGGCCTCCTCCCGGCGCCAGGCGCGGATCTCCCCGCGCAGGTCGACGACGCAGGCCCCGAGGTGCCGCACGCCGATCTCCGCGCCGAGGCCCCCGGGGCCGTCCGGGTTGAGGCCGAGGGCGGTGCCCGGTCGGCCGACCTTGCCGCTGGGGGCGGAGGGTCCTTCCTCGACGACGAGCCCGGCGGCGATCAGCTGTTCGGCGAGGGAGGAGACGGCGGCCCGGGTGAGCCCGGTCCCGGTGGCGACCTCCGCGCGGGAGCGCGGGGCGCGGGCGATGACGCCGAGGACGAGGGCGAGGTTGGCCCGTCGCATGCCCTGCTGGCTGGCGGGCCCGGCCCTGAAGCCCTCGGGTTCCCCGCGCATGGTTCCTCACCTCACGGTTTCATCGCGCGTCCCGTGACGTCTTCGACATCCTTCACATCTCCGACATCCCCGGCACCTCGGATGCAGCGTAACCGCCTTCTCCCTGCGGCGACGGGGGCGTGGTGAACACCCACCGCTGCACGGCCCAGAACCGGAAGAGCATGGCGACGAACGTCCCGACGAGCATCCCGCTGACGAAGTCGGCGACCTCCTGGGCGAGCGGCCCGACGTACGGTTCCCGCAGGTCGAGCAGGTAGCGGGAGGCGATCAGCGGGAGGTCGTTGACGGCGATGGCGACCGCGCTGACCAGCCCGAACAGCAGGGGTTCGCGCCGCCGCCACCCGGTGCGGAAGGCCCAGCGCCGGTTGAGCACGTACGAGACGACGGTGCCGATGACGGTGGCGACGGTCAACGCGACGACCGGTTTGTGCTCCAGCACGGTGAACTTCAGCTCGAAGTCGATCACCACGGTCAGCAGGAAGCAGAACCCGCCGACGAGCAGGAACTTCACCAACCGCCGGTGCCTGAGGAGCAGGGGCCGCAGCGGCTGCGGCACCCGCGCCAGGGCTCGCTGCGTGGGGGACGGCATCCGAGCAGTGTCACACGCCCGGATGCCGTCCGCCTTTCAACTCCGCTGGTCAGGCGGCCACGAGTACCTCTGCCGGCTCCAGCGCCAGCTTCAGCACCTCCCGCACGTCCGCCACCGGGTGGACGGTGAGCCGCTCCAGCACCTCGGCCGGGACGTCGTCCAAATCGGCCTCGTTGCGCTTGGGGATGATCACCGTGGTGACGCCGGCCCGGTCGGCGGCGAGGAGCTTCTGCTTGACCCCGCCGATGGGCAGCACCCGCCCGGTGAGCGACACCTCGCCCGTCATCGCCACGTCGGTGCGCACCTTGCGGCCGGAGAGCAGCGAGGCGAGCGCCGTGGTCATGGTGATGCCGGCGCTGGGCCCGTCCTTGGGGACGGCCCCGGCGGGGACGTGCAGGTGGACGCCCCGGTCGCGCAGCGAGGTGACGGGCAGTTCCAGCTCGGCGCCGCGCGAGCGCAGGTAGGAGAGCGCGATGTGCGCGGACTCCTTCATGACGTCGCCCAGCTGCCCGGTGAGGGTGAGCCCGGTGCCGCCGGTCTCGGCGTCGGCGAGGGACGCCTCGATGTAGAGGACGTCGCCGCCCGCGCCGGTGACGGCGAGCCCGGTGGCCACGCCGGGGACGGCGGTGCGCCGCTCGGCGGGTTCCTGGGCGGCCTCGGGCACGTGGTGCGGCCGGCCGATGAGGGCGCGCAGGCCGTCCGCGCCGACGGTGACGGGCAGCTCGCGCTCGCCCAGCTCCGCCTGTGCGGCGATCTTGCGCAGCACCCGGGCGATGGAGCGCTCCAGGTTCCGTACGCCCGCCTCCCGGGTGTACTCCCCGGCGAGCCTGCGCAGCGCCTCCTCCTCGACGCCGACCTGCCCGTCGCCGAGGCCCGCCTTCTCCAGCTGGCGCGGGAGCAGGTGGTCGCGGGCGATGACGACCTTCTCGTCCTCGGTGTAGCCGTCCAGGCGGACCAGTTCCATGCGGTCGAGCAGCGGCTCGGGGATGGACTCCAGCACGTTGGCGGTGGCGAGGAAGACGACGTCGGAGAGGTCGAGCTCGACCTCCAGGTAGTGGTCGCGGAAGGTGTGGTTCTGCGCCGGGTCGAGCACTTCGAGCAGGGCGGCGGCCGGGTCGCCCCGGTAGTCGGAGCCGACCTTGTCGATCTCGTCGAGCAGGACGACGGGGTTCATCGAGCCCGCCTCCTTGATGGCCCGGACGAGCCGGCCGGGCAGCGCGCCCACGTAGGTGCGCCGGTGGCCCCGGATCTCCGCCTCGTCGCGGACGCCGCCGAGGGCGACGCGGACGAACTTGCGGCCCATCGCGTGGGCCACCGATTCGGCGATCGAGGTCTTGCCGACCCCGGGCGGGCCGACGAGGGCGAGCACGGCTCCCCCGCGACGGCCGCCGACCAGTCCGAGCCCCTGGTCGGCACGGCGCTTGCGCACGGCCAGGTACTCGACGATGCGCTCCTTCACGTCGGCCAGGCCGGCGTGGTCGGCGTCCAGGACGGCCCGGGCGCCCGCGATGTCGTACGCGTCCTCGGTGCGCTCGTTCCAGGGCAGCTCCAGGACGGTGTCGAGCCAGGTGCGGATCCAGGAGCCCTCGGGCGACTGGTCGGAGGAGCGCTCCAGCTTGTCGACCTCCTTGAGCGCGGCCTCGCGGACCTTCTCGGGCAGGTCGGCGGCCTCGACGCGGGCGCGGTAGTCGCCCTCCTCGTCGGCCGGGTCGCCGTTGAGCTCGGCGAGTTCCTTGCGGACGGCCTCCAGCTGGCGACGGAGCAGGAACTCCTTCTGCTGCTTGGCGACGCCCTCCTCGACGTCCTTGCGGATGGTGTCGTTGACCTCCTCCTCGGCGAGGTGGTCGCGCAGGAGGGTGAGCGCGTACTCCAGCCGGGCGACCTGGTCGGCCTCCAGGAGCACCTTGAGCTTCTGCTCGGCGGTGGCGAAGGGCGCGTAGCCGATGTTGTCGGCGAGCTCGCCGACGCCCTCGATCTGGGCGACGCGGTCGACGATCTGCCAGGCGCCGCGCTTGCGCAGCCACTGGGTGGACAGCGCCTTGTACTCCTTGACCAGCTCGGCGGCCCGCCCGGCGACGGGCGTGCCGACGGAGGACTCCTTGAACGGGGTGGTCTCCACCCACAGGGCGGCGCCGGGCCCGGTGGTACCGACGCCGATCCGCACCCGGCGCACGGCGCGCACCAGAGCGGCGGGGTCCCCGTCGGCGAGGCGGCCGACCTGCTCGACGGTGGCGAGGGTGCCGGCGGCCGCGTACGAGCCGTCGACCCGGGGGACGAGCAGCACCTGGGGCTTGCCGGAGCCGGTGGCCGCGGCGCGGGCGGCCTCGACGGCGGCGCGCACCTCGGTGTCCTTGAGGTCGAGCGGGACGACCATGCCCGGGAGCACGACCTCGTCGTCGAGCGGCAGCACGGGCAGGGTGAGCGGTGTGGACGTCGATGCCATGATCTCTCCCCAGTCAGCGAACTTGAGTCGACCTGACTAAGGCGCGGCGGGCCCCGGATGTTCCCATGGCTTTGTTCGCCATGAGCGAACACCTGAAGTACCTGGACAACCGGCGAACGACCGTTCGGTAGGGGTTGTCAAAAACGGGCCCGCGCGCCCGCCGGAGCCGGTGCGCGCCGAAAGACACGCCCCTAGCGCGCCGCGGGCAGTCCGCCCCGCGCGCCCATGCCCTTGACCGCCGCGGCCGCCACCCGGCGCGGGCGCGAGGTCGGCCGCCGCCGCTGGACCCGCCGCAGCCACCGCCACAGCGCCACCCCGGCGAGCACCGCCGCCGGGTGCCCGACGGCCGTGACCACGTCCCGGTCCTCGGCGATCTGCCCGGCGATCATCAGCCCGGTCGCGCCCAGCGCCAGCACCCGCCCGCGCGGGGACATCAGCCCGGCCACCGCGCCCAGGCAGGCGAGCACGCCGTAGCTGACCCCGATGTCCAGCCGGTCCATCGCCTCGGGCTCCATCCGCCCGGTCGCCACCGCCCCCATCACCACGCCCTGGGAGAGCAGCGTGGCGCCGACGTGCCCGATCGCGAAGACCGCCGCCGCCCGCGCCGGGCCGACCCTGCGCTCCAGCGGCGCGAGGGTGATCGCGAATCCCCACAGGTAGGGCATCCACGCCTCGCCGGCGACCCAGAATCCGCTGAGCACGAGAGCCCGCAGAGGGTGCTGCAGAAGGTTGTGCCCGTCCGAACTGGACGCCTCCTGGAGGCGTTGCACGAGTTCCGGGTCGGCGAGTTTCGCGAAGGTCGTGGTGACGCCGACGACGGCGAGGTATCCGAGCGTGAACGGATTGCGCCGGGGCGTCGGCAGGCGTTCCAGCAACCGGTCGAGGACGGCGGTGCGCAGTCCGTGGCGGAACATTCCGTACGGCACGCCCTCGGGCGCCGGAGCGCGCCCTCCGGACTCACGCCACACTCCCGCCATGCCGCCTCCGCTCCGTACCCGCAGCCATCGGTTACCCCCGCCCCGTACCCAACGTACCGGCGGGAGCGGCGGATTCCGCGCGGCGGGGCGGCGTCGCGACGACGTTACGTCGAGGTTCTGAGAGGCACCTGGGAAAAGCCCGTGAAGACTGTCCCGGAGTCAGTGAGTCCGATTCCCGAAAATTGGTCTGGACCTAGTTCCCGAGAACGCTCCGGTATCGGCTCTGACCGGCAGCTTGGCCTCGACTCCATCGCATACGCACCGTCACACGGTGAAAATTCCCCGGGTAAGGTATCGGCCCGTGCCCACCCCTTCGGTGGGCCTCCGGGCGGCCCGGAAGGCCGCCCCACGGGCCGGAAACGTCCGGTCCACCTGCCGGGAAGCATCCGCTGTCCGTACGCTGCGAAGTGCGCGGGAGCAACGGGCGGCCGACCACCGCCCGGTCCGTTCCCGATCACGCGGCGGGGCGGCGGACCCGGCACAGTCCACGACGGAACAAGACTACGAGCGGAGCCCGCCATCCCCACAGGTGGCCGGCCCGCAGCCCTGGGGGCGGTGGCGTGACCGTGACAGAAATTCAGCAGGACAACCACAACACCGGCGGCACGGTGAACAGCCAGCGCAGAGTGCTGGTGGTGGAGGACGAGCCCACGATCGCGGAGTCGATCGCGGCCCGGCTGGGCGCGGAGGGCTTCAAGGTCGCCGTGGCCCACGACGGCCCGGGCGCGGTCGACGGCTTCCACACCTGGCAGCCGGACCTGGTCGTCCTCGACATCATGCTGCCCGGCTTCGACGGCCTGGAGGTGTGCCGCCGCATCCAGGCCCAGCGGCCGGTGCCGGTACTGATGCTGACGGCCCGCGACGACGAGACGGACCTCCTGGTCGGGCTCGGCGTCGGCGCGGACGACTACATGACCAAACCGTTCTCGATGCGCGAACTCGCGGCCCGGGTCAACGTACTGCTGCGCCGCGTCGAGCGCGCCCAGCAGGCCGCCCGCACACCCGCGCTCGGCAGCCTGCGCTTCGGCGAGCTGGAGATCGACCACGTGCAGCGCCGGGTCCGGCTCGCCTCCGGCGACGTCCACCTGACGCCGACCGAGTTCGACCTGCTCGCCTGCCTGGCCGCCCAGCCGCGCGCCGTGCTCACCCGCGAGCAGCTCCTGGCCGAGGTCTGGGACTGGACCGACGCCTCCGGCACCCGCACGGTGGACAGCCACGTCAAGGCGCTGCGCCGCAAGATCGGCGCCAGCTGGATCCGCACCGTGCACGGCGTCGGTTACGCACTGGAGGCCCCGCTGTCCTGACGGCGGACCTCGGGCGACGGGCCTCCGGGGGGCCCGTGTCCCGAACGACCGCGCACCAGGACGCACGCGGGGCCCGCTCAGGGGACCCATGACCTTTCCACAGCAACGCGACGGGGACGCCGAGACCGCGCGTCCGCAGACCCTCGCCTCCCGCGCAGCCCGCCGGGTCTGGGCCGACATCCGGCCGCTCGACCCGGTCCGATCGATCAAGGGCAAACTCGCCCTGCTGGTGATCGTCTCCGTCTTCCTGGCCACCGGGATGGTGGTCGTGGCGATCCGGTCCGAGACCCAGATCCGGATCATCATGGTCTTCTCCATGATCGCCTCGCTGCTGTTCATGCAGTTCCTCGCGCACGGGCTGACCTCCCCTCTGCGCGAGATGACGGCCGCCGCCAACGCGATGGCCTCCGGCGACTACAGCCGCCGGGTCGAGGTCAGCTCCCGCGACGAGATCGGCGAGCTGGCCGTCACCTTCAACGCGATGGCCGCCGACCTGCAGGCGGCCGACCGGCACCGGCGCGAGCTGGTCGCCAACGTCTCCCACGAGCTGCGCACGCCCATCGCCGCGCTGCGCGCCGTCCTGGAGAACGTGGTGGACGGCGTCGTCCAGCCGAACCCGGCCACCCTGGAGGCGGCGCTGGAGCAGACCGAGCGGCTCGGCCGCCTGGTCACCCACCTGCTGGACCTCTCCAAGATCGACGACGGCGTGGTCGACCTGGACACCCGCCCCTTCGAGGTGCGCGAGTTCCTGGACGGCGTGCTGCGCGGCGTCACCGTGGACGGCGCGACGGCCGGAGGGGCCTTCTCCCGGCGCGGCGACGTCCGCCTCGCCCTGGAGGTCAGCCCGAGCGGCCTGACCGGCGTGGCGGACACCGAACGCCTGCACCAGGTGGTCGCCAACCTGGTCGACAACGCCTGCAAGCACTCCCCCTCCGGCGGCACCGTCACCGTGCGCGCCCGGCCGGACGAGGAGGACGGCGGCCTGCTGCTGGAGGTCGAGGACGAGGGCCCCGGCATCCCGCCCGCCGACCGCAACCGGGTCTTCGAGCGGTTCAGCCGCAGCGGCACCGCGACGGCCTCCGGCCCGGGCTCGGACGGCGGTACGGGGCTGGGCCTGGCGATCGCCCGCTGGGCGGTGGACCTGCACGGCGGGCGGATCGCGGTGGCCGAGTCCCCCCGCGGCTGCCGGATCGAGGTCCGGCTCCCGGGACAGCGCCAAGGGTGACCCAAGGGTGATCGGTTCATCACACCGGTCATTTGTCACAGAACCGACACAGTGATCTCCGAAGATCGCGTACGCCCCCAAGCGGAGAAATGTCCGCATCTGTACCTGTTTGACCACCAACGAAGGCCGATCAGTTCCCCTCAGATACGGCTTCCTAACGCACTTTTTCAGCCAAAGTGCAGGTCAGGACTGTGATCTGGGCGACGCCTGGGGCCCGGGGACTGCGCGATCACTGGTCAGGGGCGTAGCCTTAATCCCCGCTGTCCAAACATCCCAAAAGGAAGCGGAAGAGGGCGGTTGCCGCCGTGTCGCCACAGTCCCAAGAAACCCCCAACAGCTCGGCAAGCTCCACTGGCTTCGGCCCCAATGAGTGGCTCGTCGACGAGATCTACCAGCAGTACCTCCAGGACCCGAACTCGGTCGACCGAGCCTGGTGGGACTTTTTCGCCGACTACAAGCCCGGTACCGAGGTGACCCCAGTGACCCAGGCCGCGACCCCGGTCGGCACCACGCCGCCCCCCGCCGCCGCCCCCGCGCCCGCTGCTGCTCCGGCCGCACCCGCCCCCGCCGCGCCGGCCGCCCCGGCTCCGGTGGCGGCCCCGGCCCCCGCCGCACCGCTCGCCGC
>NZ_JOCF01000079.1 GCF_000720635.1 Streptomyces sp. NRRL WC-3742
CACCGGACCCACCCCCACCGGCTGGCACCCCACCGTCGACCTCGACTTCGGCCTCCACTCCTTCGCCCAGTGGCTCGCCTACGAGGGCATCCACCTCCCCGACGCCGACTGACCGCCGCCCCCAACTGGCGCCTCCCTACCGCTTGTTCGCCGAGCCCATCCTCGCTCGTCGCGCGCACTTCACCCGAAGGACCGTCGGCACACGGCATATTGCGGGCTGTTCAACCGGGGCGGTGCCGACGGGCGTCGCGCTGCCCGGGACTCGTGCAGGCGGCTGAGGGGCAGGCGGACATGAAGGACAGGCGTACGGGGGACGACACCGAGCGCGGGCTGTCGCGGCGGTCGCTGTTCCGCGCGGGCGGCGGCGGACTGGCGGCGGTGGCCGTCGTGGGGCTGGGCGAGACCAGCGCCTCCGCCCAGCCGGGCACGGCGGGTACGGCGGGTACGGCCGGTGCGGCGGACAAGGCGCCGCTCGGGCCGCTGAAGGCCGCGGGGCCGCACGCCGCGGTCGAGCGTACGCCGGGCTTCGGGGTGCGCGGCGCGACCGGCGGGCCGGTGCGCATCCTCCCGATCGACGACGCCAAGTTCCTCGCGGGCTCGCTGTTCGACCTGCGCGTCGAGGCGTCCCAGGTGGACCCGGCCACGGCGAGGATCCAGATCTCGGTGGAGGGCGACCACGGCCCCGAGGCGATCCTGCACAACGACCCGGTGCGCACCAGCTCCGCCAAGGACAGCCTGGAGGTCACGTACAAGCAGGTGACGTACCCCAACCCGGGCTCGTACACCGTGCGGGTCAAGGTCACCTCCGGCGACAAGGTCTCCACCGCCGAGGTGGAGCACGAGGTCGTCTCCGCCCGCCACCACGGCCGCAAGGCGGCGAACGTCATCTTCTTCCTCGGCGACGGCATGGGCGGCGCCGCGATCACCGGTGCCCGGCTGCTCTCCAAGGGCATGACCCAGGGCAAGTACCGGGGCCTGCTGGAGATGGACCGGATGGACGCCCGCGGCATCGTGGGCACCTCCGGCGCCGACTCGATCGCCACCGACTCCGCCAACTCCATGTCCGCCTACATGACCGGCCACAAGACCTCGGTCAACGCGATGGGCGTCTACGAGTCCAACGAGCCCGACCCCAACAAGCACCCGCGCGTCGAGACGATGGCCGAACTCCTCAAGCGGGCCGCCGGAATGGCGATCGGCGTGGTCACCACCGCCGAGATCCAGGACGCCACCCCGGCCGCCGTGTGGGCGCACACCCGCCGCCGCTCCGAGTACCTGGAGATCATGGACCAGGTGCTGGACCCGGCCCGCACCCCGGACGTCCTGATGGGCGGCGGCCTCGCCTCCCTGCTGCCGAAGTCCCAGAAGGGCTCCAAGCGCAAGGACGAGCGCGACCTCGTCAACGAGTTCCGCCGGAAGGGCTTCACCGTCGCCACCAACGCGAAGGAGCTGGCCGCGGCGACGGCCGGCAAGGCACCGGAGAAGCTGCTCGGCCAGTTCCACACCGGCAACCTCAACGTCTACCTGGACCGCCAGCAGATCAGGAAGCCCGAGGTGCTGGGCGACTGGCAGGACCAGCCCACCCTGCCGGCCATGACCGCCGCGGCCCTGAAGGTGCTGGAGGACAAGCCCAACGGCTTCTTCCTGATGGTCGAGGGCGCCTCGATCGACAAGCAGGAGCACCCGCTGGACGGCCCCCGCGCCCTCTACGACACCATCGAGTTCGACCAGGCCATCGGCGTCGCGAAGCGCTGGGCCGAGGGCCGAGGCGACACCCTGATCGTCGTCACCGCCGACCACAACCACTCGATGAGCATCGTCGGCACCCACGACCGCCGCAAGAACCAGGGCCGCCCGGCCAACGGCATCTACGGCGACGCCGGCTTCCCGACCTACACGGACAGGAACGGCGACGGCTTCCCCGACGACCCGAACCCCGAGGTCGGCCTCTTCTTCGGCTGGTCCAACCACCCCGACCACACCGACGGCTTCACCCACAACCCCGTCCCGGTCCAGCCCTCCCTGATCGACACCGCCTCCGGCAACGCCGTCCCCAACCCCCAGCACCAGCCCGGCGCCGAACTCCAGCAGGGCAACCTGCCGCTCCACGAGACCAACTGCGTCCACACCGTCGACGACGTCTCGATCGTCGCCTCCGGCCCCGGCTCCGACAACTTCAACGGCTTCCTCGACAACACCGAGGTCCACTTCGCCATCCTCGAGGCCCTCGGCCTCGAGGTCCCCTCCAACGACGGCGAGTAACCGGACCGCACCCCCTGACGATCCGCCCGTCGGCTCACCACCCCGGCGGGCGGATCGCCGCCCTCTCCGGCCGTCACCGCTCGCGCCCGCGGGCCTTCAGCGGCATCGCGGGGAGGTCCGGGGCGGGGAGGCGGTCGCCGGCGTAGCCGTGGACGGTGCCGAAGCGGGCGCCGGTGGTCCAGTCGGTGCGGGCGCGGGTGATGTCCTCGCCGGTGCGGCCGATGAAGTTCCACCACATGACGATGCGTTCCTCGAAGGGTTCGCCGCCGAGGAGGAGGACGGAGCCGTCGGTGTGGGCGCGCACGGGGAGGTCGGGGCGGCCGCAGCCGAGGTAGAGCATGGAGCCGGGTTCGACGGGAACGCCGTCGACGTCGATGCGGCCGGTCATGGCGAGGACGGCGTACTCGAAGTCGCGGACGAGCGGCAGGCGCAGTTCGGCGCCCTCGGTGAGGGCGAGGTCGGCGCCGACGATCGGGGTGTGGGTGGTGCCGGGCGAGGTGGCGGTGTCGAGGGTGCCGAGGATGACGGTGGCGCGCAGGCCGGGGGCGGTGACGACGGGCAGGTCGGGGTGGTGCTCGAACATCGGGTCGGTGTGCCGGTGGGTGTCGGGCAGGGCGACCCAGAGTTGCGCGCCGTGGAGGTAGCGGGCGTGGGTGTGCGGTGACTCCTCGGAGTGGGCGATGGCCCGTCCGGAGGTCATCAGGGCGAGTTCGTACGGCCGGACGGTCTGCAGGCTGCCGAGGCTGTCGCGGTGCAGCACCTCGCCCTGGTGCAGCCAGCTGACGGTCTGCAGGCCCATGTGCGGGTGGGGCGGGACCTGCATGCCGGGCTCGTCGGCGATGTCGTCGGGGCCGTAGTGGTCGACGAAGCACCAGGCCCCGACCATCCGGCGGCCGAGGTTGGGCAGCAGGCGGCGCACCACGGTGCTCTCGCCGAGCTGCACCTGCCGGCCGGTCAGCAGGTCCCGCACCGGGCCGGTGGCGGCCTCCCCGCCGCAGGTGGTCGGGGCGGGCTTGCGGTCGAGGTTGCTCATGGAGGGTCCACCACCGTACGGACGTCGGGTCGGTTGCCTGCGCACCGATCATCCGCCAAACCCTCAGTGCTCGCAGGCCCACCAGGCGTCGGCGCCGGCCTTGTCGGCGAGGTCGCGCAGCCGGCGCACGGCCTCGGCCGGGTCCTCGGCGCCGTACACGGCCGAGCCGGCGACGAACACGTCGGCGCCCGCCTCGGCGCAGCGCTCGATGGTGCTCGCGGAGACGCCGCCGTCCACCTGGAGCCACAGCTCCAGGTCGTGCTTGGCGATCAGCTCCCGGGTGCGGCGGATCTTGGGCAGCATGATGTCCAGGAACGCCTGGCCGCCGAAGCCGGGCTCGACGGTCATGATCAGCAGCATGTCCAGCTCGGGCAGCAGGTCCTCGTACGGCTCGATGGGCGTGCCGGGCTTGAGGGCCATGGAGGCGCGGGCGCCCTTGGCGCGGATCTCGCGGGCGAGGCGGACGGGCGCGGCGGCGGCCTCGACGTGGAAGGTGACGGAGCCGGCGCCGGCCTCGACGTACTGGGGGGCCCAGCGGTCCGGGTCCTCGATCATCAGGTGGCAGTCGAGGGGGATGTCGGTGGCGCGGGCGAGGGACTCGACGACGGGGATGCCGAGGGTGAGGTTCGGCACGAAGTGGTTGTCCATGACGTCCACGTGCAGCCAGTCGGAACCCCGGACGGCCTCGGCCTCCTCGGCGAGCCGGGCGAAGTCCGCGGACAGGATGCTGGGGTTGATCTGGGCCATGGCCGACCACCTTCGTGCTTCGTACCGATTGCGAGGGCTGGGGCGCCCCGGGTGCGGGCGTCCCGGTCCATCATCTCGTGCCGTCCGGGCGGGGGCGGACGGCTCCGGCGTGCACGTGACGGTCATCACAGGCGGCGGGGGGATTACCGCGGGCGCCGCCGGGGTCATCAGCTCATGAGCGGTCCACGTACCAACGGTCGGCGCGCCCCCGCGCCGGTGCCCGAAGGGCCGTCCGTCCCGTGCCGAGCCGTGCCCACGGGTCGGCTCCCTCCGAGGAAGGCTCCCGATGGCCGATCTCGTCCACCCCGCCCGCGCGCTCTGGTGGCTCTTCGAGCCGGTGCACGCCGTCACCTACTTCCTGCCCGAGGGCAAGGCCGCCCTCGAGGACGCCGGGCTGCACGGCAGCTGGCGCGGCTACTTCGCCGCCCGCTCGGCCCCGCTGGGCGCGGTGGACGCGCCGCCGGTGATCGCCGCCTTCTTCAACTTCGCCCCCTCGATGGTCGAGCGGGCGCTGCCGCAGGTGTGGACGTACGCGGGCCCGGAGGAGGCGCTGGCCGCCCGGCTCAAGGGCGCGGCGGCCTCGCTGGCGCGGCTGCTGGAGCACGTGGACCGGGAGCAGATCGAGCTGGCCACCGACACCCTGGAGCAGGCCGCGGCCCGGCTGGACTGCGCCGGCCGGGTGCTGGCCGCCGCCAATGCGGCCCTGCCGCGCCCGACGGGCCTGTACGAGCGGCTCTGGCAGGCCGCGACCGTGATGCGCGAGCACCGCGGCGACGGCCACGTGGCCGCGCTGGTGGCCGCCGGCCTGGACGGCTGCGAGGCGCTGGTGGTGCGCTGCGCGATGGACGTGCGGCGCGAGATGCTCCAGCCGCTGCGCGGGTGGACGGACGAGGAGTGGGAGGCGGCGGCCGGCCGTCTCGTCGAGCGGGGCTGGCTGACCGAGCACGGTACGGTCACCGAGCTGGGCCGCATCCGCCACCAGGGCCTGGAGGCGGCCACCGACCTGGCGGCGGCCCGGGTGTGGGAGGACTACCCGCGTGCCGAACTCGACCGGCTGGCCGCGGCGTTGAAGCCGATATCGGCGCTCTGTCGCAGCCAGCTGCCGGTCAACCCGGCGGGGCTTCCCGACAACACGTGAGCCCGCGGCGCTGACGAGCCTCCCGTGTGCTCCGGCCGCGCGGGAGGCTCTTCGGCGTCACGGGCCCTTCGGCGTCACAGGCCCTTCGGCATCACGGGCCCTTCAGCGCCGCAGGCACTTCAGCACCGCGGTCCCTTCAGCGCCGCAGGCCCCTCGGCCGTCGCCTCCTGGACGAGCGTCACCTTGCGCAGCAGGTCCGAGAGGGTGCGCCGCTCCTGGGGGGTCAGCACCTCCAGCAGCCGGTGCTCCTCGCGCCCCACCACGTCCAGGGCCTCGTGCCAGGCGGAGCGGCCGGCCTCCGTCAGGGCGATGTCGACCCTGCGGCGGTCCTCGGTCGACGGGGTACGGGAGATGAAGCCGCGCCGCTCCAGGGACTCCAGGCGGCCGGTGACGGAGGCCGGGGCGAGGTTGAGGTCGGCGCGCAGGTCGGAGGGGGCGGCGTGGCCGCCACGGCCGGCGAGGACGTGCAGGGTGTCGAACTCGTGCTTGTGCAGGTCGTAGTCGGCGACTCCCTGCTCGCGTACGCGCCCGAGGTGCCAGGTGAGCCGCTGCATCCGGGTGACGGCGCCCTCGATGTCGGGGTCGAGCTCGGGCAGCACCGGGCGCCAGCGGTCGACGTGGCCGTCCGTCCAGTCGCGGGGGGAGGGCTGCGGTTCCTCGGAGTGCTCGGCCATGTCGGGAAGTCTACAAAGAGTGCTTCTGCCGGGGGCCTCCAAGTTGTACGGTACCGAAATATTCGTTGCCGAAATTTCGGTACCGAAATACATTGCGGGGCATGTCCCAACATCCGCTGCGCCTGCACGACTTCCGCCTGCTCTTCATCGGCCGCACCGTCTCCACCCTCGGCGACGCCGTCGTCCCCGCCGCCCTCGCCATCGCCATCACCCGCGCCACCGGCTCCGCCTCCGCCCTCGCCCTGGTGCTCGGCTGCGCGATGGTCCCCCGGCTGATCCTGCTGCCCTTCGGCGGCGTGGTCGGCGACCGCTTCGACCCACGCCTGGTCGCCCTCACCACCGACCTCGTCCGCGCCCTCGCCCAGCTCTTCGTCGGCATCCAACTCCTGGGCGGCACACCGAGCCTGGCCCAGATCGCCGGCGCCGAGGTGGTCGGCGGCATCGCCTCCGCCTTCGCCATGCCCACCTCCTCCTCACTGGTACGCGGGACGACCCCGGAGGAGCACCGGCTGCGGGCCAACGCCCTGCTCGGCTCCGCCAGCAGCGCCGCCCGCCTCGGCGGCCCGGCCCTCGCCGGCGTCCTGGTGTACACCGCCGGGCCCGGCTGGGCGTTCGTCCTCGACGGCCTCTCCTTCGCCCTGAGCGCCGCCCTGCTCACCCGCATCACCGTCACCCGGGTCACCGCCACCCCCGTCGACCACGCCCCCGTCGACCACGCCCCCGAGGAGCGGCGCTCGCTGCGCCGGGACCTCGCCGAGGGCTGGAGCGAGGTGCGCTCCCGCGACTGGTACTGGACCAGCCTCATCGGCCACGGCGTCTGGAACGGCGCCAACGCCGTCGCCCTCACCCTCGGCCCGCTGATCGCCACGACCCGCCTCGGCGGCGACGGCGCCTGGGTGGCCGTCAGCCAGGCTTCGGCGGTGGGCCTGCTGGCCGGCTCCCTGATCGCCGGACGGCTGCGGCCCCGCAACCCGGTCCTGGCGGGCAACCTCGCCCTCGCCCTCTTCGGGCTGCCGCTGGCGGCCCTGGCCGTCCCGCTGCCCGCGCCCCTCACGGTGGCCGCGTACGCGGTGGCGATGGCCGGGCTGGGCTTCCTCAACCCGGTCTGGGAGACGGCCGTGCAGCAGGAGTTCCCCGCCCACGTCCTGGCC
The DNA here is from genome assembly GCF_000720635.1 of Streptomyces sp. NRRL WC-3742. Lineage (GTDB taxonomy): Bacteria > Actinomycetota > Actinomycetes > Streptomycetales > Streptomycetaceae > Kitasatospora. The sequence continues at coordinate 7,006 of NZ_JOCF01000079.1, forward strand.
CGGGTCACCTCCTACGACTGGCTGCTCTCCCTGGGCGCCGCGCCGCTCGGGTACGTCCTGGCGCCGCTTGCCGCCGACGCCTGGGGCAGCCGGACACCGCTGCTCGTCTCGTCGGTGCTGGTCGTGGTGGCCTGCGCGGGCACGGCGGCCGTACCCGGGGTGCGCCGCTTCGGGACCACCGCGAAGCACCCGGAGCCCGCTGAAAAGCCGTCCGCCCCGGCCCCGGCCTAGGCGCCCATCCCGGCGGGCGGGCCGAGGACGATCCCCCGTCCGGAGTAGAACGCCTCGAAGGAGCGCCACGGCACGCGCGCGAAGGACTGCGACTCGCCCGGGAAGCCGGACGGGTTGTGGATCACCACCGCCGTGTCCGTGGCGCCCACCGCCAGCACCAGGTGCCCGCCCCGCCGGACCGGCTCGGGCCCGTACGGCTCCCGGATCGACGGGTGCACCGACACCATCACCAGGTGCCCGTCGACCACCTCCCCGGCGATCTCCTCGGGCGTCAACTCCCGTGCCTGCGCCGTCAGTCCCCACCGCTCGCGGGCGTACTCGGCGAACGGCGTGTGCACCAGCCCGCGCAGGCTCTCGCCGTCGCGGACGTACGCGCCGGCGGCCAGGCACTCCCCGGCCAGCCCGATCGCGGCCGGGGCGACGCCCCACCAGTGGTCCAGGGCCATCCGCAGGCAGGCCACCCCGCACAGCCGCCAGGACCACCAGCCGTACTCCTCCGGGGTGACCGCGCCGGACTGGCCCCAGCGCGGGTCCGCGGCCGCCTCCAGCCGCCCGTCGACGATCTCGCGCACCAGCTCCGCCGACTCCCACTGCGAGTGGTACGGCACCTCGTGCACCACCGGTGCCACAGCCCTCTCCGCCATCCCATGACGCTCTCACGCCGGGGGACGGCCGGGCCCGCGACACTCCACGGGCCCGGGGCGCGGGCGGGGCTCAGCCCCCCACCTCGTCCTTCTCGGGGGACCGGAACGCCAGCCGCTGCGCCGCGTGCCGCCCGCGCTCCTCCACCGGCAGCACCCCGGTGGCCCCGGCCAGCCCGAAGGCGGGCATGTCGAAGTAGATCGACTCGTACCCGCCCTCCGGCACGATGTACGTCTCGTGCCACAGCCCGACGTGCCCGCGCAGCTTCCCCTCCCGCACCTTGCGGTTGGCGATGCCCCAGGCGGTGTGGTGGAAGCCGTCCGGCGCGACGGAGTAGCGGTACAGCTTCTCCTTGGACTCCCAGTACTGGACGACGTAGTACGTACGCGGCGAGGCGGTGAGCAGGATGCGCCCGCGCAGGCCGCGCTCGGGGCTGCGGCGCAGCTCGTGCAGCATGCGGAACATCGCGTACATCACCGGGCCCCAGTGGTGCACGGCCCAGAAGCGGTTGATCCGCATGCCGATGAGCAGGACCACGGTGTCGCCGGTGGCGGCGGCGGTGGTGTAGCCGGGCTGCGGCCTGGCGAACAGCGAGCGGACGAACGTCGATCCCGTGGACATCGCGACCCTCCCTAGAGGCGGCACCCCGCGCCCGTGTAAGCGGTGATTACATCAGTGCGCGGACGACCGGTCAAGGCTCGGCGCAGGCACAATTCGGCTACTGCGGGCGGCGGTTGGCGATCCCGTCCCGGAAGGTGTCCAGCACCCGCACGGCCAGCTCCTCCGCCTGCCCGGCCGGCAGGTAGCCGTCCACGATCATCTGCGCCAGCCCGTACACCAGCGCCTGCCCGGCCAGCTTCACCAGCGCCGGATCGCCGGGGCCCACCCGGCCGGCCTCCTGGTCCGCCACGATCAGGACGGTGAACTCCCGCTCGATGGACTCCAGTTGCTCCCGCAGCTCGGGCTCGCGCGAGCGCTCGGGCGCGAACACCCGCGAGCGCACCAGCTCGAAGCGGCGCGGATGGCGCAGCGCGTACCGGACGCACCCGAGGCCCAGCGCCCGCAGCGAGGAACCCTCGGCGGCCGTCACCTGCGCCTCCTGCCACCGGACGAAGTCGTCGAGCACCCGGTCCGCCAGCGCCGTCAACAGCGCCTGCCGGTCCGCGAAATGGCGGAACGGCGCCCCCGCCGACACCCCGGCCCGGCGCGCCACCTCCCGCACGCTGACCTTCTCCTGGCCCTGCTCGTCCAGCACCTCGAGCGCCGCCGCCACCAGCGCCTCGGGCAGCGCCCCGTGGTGGTACGCGTGCCGCTCAACCGCCCGCTCGCTCATGCCCGCCTTGCTACCACATCCCCGGGCATCCGCGACGACCTGCCCGGCTGCACCACCCCGGACGAGTACGACGAGCAGCGCTACAAGGTCTACAGCGAACACGCGTTGGTGGACGCGGGCAGGGACCACGCCTGACAGGCACCGTGCCCGCCCGTGGCTCAACGGGCGGGCACGGGACTCGGCCTACCAGGCGTAGTCCTCCGGGGCCGGGCGGTGGCCGGGGAAGATCTCGTCGAGGCGGTCCAGGGTCTTATGGTCGAGCCTGATGTCCAGCGCCGCCACGGCCGCGTCGAGGTGGGCCGCCGTGCGCGGGCCGACGATGGGGGCGGTGACGGCGGGCCGGCTGAGCAGCCAGGCGAGGGCGAGGTCGGCCGGGTCCAGGCCGAGTTCGTCGGCGAAGTCCTCGTACGTCTGGAGCCGGTCGCGGTGGGTGTCGAGGAGCTCGCTCGCGTACGCCGTGGCGCCGCGGACCCGGGTGCCCTCGCGCTCCTTGCGCAGGATGCCGCCGAGCAGGCCGCTGCGCAGCGGGGACCAGGGCAGCAGGCCCAGGCCGTAGTGCTGGAGGGCGGGGATGACCTCGAGTTCGACGGTCCGGTCGAGCAGGTTGTACAGCGACTGCTCGCTGACGAGGCCGAGGAAGTGGCGGGAGCGGGCGGCCTCCTGGGCCTGTGCGAGGTGCCAGCCGGCGAAGTTGGAGGAGCCGACGTAGGTGATCTTCCCCTGGGCGACGAGCACCTCCATCGCCTGCCAGATCTCGTCCCAGGGCGTGTCCCGGTCGATGTGGTGCATCTGGTAGAGGTCGATGTGGTCGGTCTGCAGGCGCTTCAGGCTGGCGTCGACGGACTTGCGGATGGCGAAGGCGGAGAGCTTGCCCCCGTTGGGCCATCCGTCCATCTCGCCGTAGACCTTGGTGGCGAGCACGGTGCGCTCGCGCCGTCCGCCGCCCTGGGCGAACCAGCGGCCGATGATCTCCTCGGTGCGGCCCTTGAGGTTGCCCTCGGGGTCGCGGCCGTAGACGTTGGCGGTGTCGAAGAAGTTGATGCCGCGCTCGTGCGCGGTGTCCATCAGGCGGTGGGCGTCGGCCTCCTCGGTGTGGGGGCCGAAGTTCATGGTGCCGAGGCAGAGTCGGGACACGGTGAGGCCGGTGCGGCCGAGGTGGGTGTACTCCATGGAGCCCACCCTTGAGCCACACCGACCACGATGTCCAACACATTAGGCCGCCCGGCGACTGGGGGCGGCCCAACCGCCCGGCGGGTCACCTGCCGTGGGTGGCGAACTTCCGTACGGCCAGCGGCCCGCAGATCAGGAGCAGTGCGGCGCTCCACAGCAGTGCGGCGAGCAGGGCGTGCCGCATCGGCCAGGCGTCGCCGGCCGCGGAGGGGTTGCCGAAGAGTTCGCGGCAGGCGTGGACGACGGCGCTGATCGGGTTCCAGTCGGCGATGGTCCGCAGCCAGCCGGGCATGCCGCCGGTGGGCACGTACGCGTTGGTGATCATCGCCAACGGGAAGACCATGACGGCGAGTTGGCCGGCGGACTCCTCCTTGCCCACGGCGAGGCCGAGCAGCGTGCCGACCCAGGTCATCACGAACCGGAAGAGCAGCAGCAGTCCGAACGCCTCGAGGGCCTCGGCCGTTCCGTTGCGGGCGCGCCAGCCGGCGGCCAGCCCGACGAGGGCGAGCAGCGCGAGGACGAGGACGCTGACCAGCAGGTCGGCGAGGGTCTGCCCGAGCAGCAGTCCGGTGCGGGAGACGGGCATGGAGCGCAGCCGGTCGGTGACGCCGCGCCCGACGTCGCGGGCGGCGCCGACCATGGTGGGCATGACGCCGTTGGTGGCGACCATGGCGAAGAGTCCGGGCATCAGGAACTCCCGGTAGTCCCCGCCGCCGGGCACCTGCATGGCGCTGCCGAAGACGTATCCGAAGACGACCACCATGACCACGGGCACGGCGAGCGAGGCGGCCAACAGCCCTGGCGAGTGGCGGTAGTTGAGCAGGACGCGCAGCATCGACGTCCAGGTGTCGGCGACCATCCGCCCCCCGGCGGAAGGGCGCGCGGCGGTGGTCGCGGCGGTGGCGGTCACGGTGGCCATCAGGCGGCCCTCCCCAGGGTCTCGGCGTCGGTCTCGGGCCCGGCCCCGGCCTCGTTGTCGGCGGCTGCGGTCCCGCGCCCGGTGAGCGTGAGGAACACGTCGTCCAGGGACGGCGTCCGGACGGCGACGTCCTCGGCCTCGATCCCGACGTTGTCCAACTCCCGGACGAGGACGGGCAGGAGGACGGCCTCGCCGGGCGCGGTCAGCACGGTGACCGTCCGTTCTGTGTCGTCCACCTGGGCGCTCCCGCCCCCGGCCTTGCTCGACAGCACCACGGCGGCGGCGGCGAGTTGGCCCGGGTCGGCGAGGGTGACGGACACCTGGCTGCCGATCGCCGCCTTGAGCCGGGCGGGCGGGCCGGTGGCGATGGCGGCGCCGTGATCGACGACCACGATCTCGTCGGCGAGGCGGTCGGCCTCCTCCAGGTACTGGGTGGTGAGCAGCACGGTGGTGCCGCCCTGCGCCAACTCCCTGACGCTGGCCCAGATCTCCTGCCGGCTGCGCGGGTCGAGCCCGGTGGTGGGCTCGTCGAGGAAGAGCACGGGCGGGCTGGTGACGAGGCTGGCGATCAGGTCGAGGCGCCGGCGCATGCCGCCGGAGTAGGTGCGCACCAGGCGGTCCCCGGCCTCGGCGAGGCCGAAGCGCTCCAGGAGTTCGTCGGCGCGCTCGCGGGAGCGGCGGGCGCCGAGGCGGTGGAGCCGCCCGAACAGCCGCAGGTTCTCGCGGCCGGTGATGCCCTCGTCGAGGGCGGCGTACTGCCCGGCGAGGCCGATGGCGCGCCGCACGTCCTCGGCGGCGCGCACCACGTCGTGGCCGTGGACGCGGGCGGTGCCCCGGTCGGGGGCGACGAGGGTGGCGAGAACGCGGACGGCGGTGGTCTTTCCGGCGCCGTTGGGGCCGAGGAGGCCGCAGACGGCCCCGGTGGCGACGGTGAGGTCCAGGCCGCTCAGGGCCTCGGTGGCGCCGAATCGTTTCTCGACACCGGCCATCTCGATGGCGTGGGACGTGGCGTGGGACATGGTTCTGCCCTTCTCTAGGTACATCGTACGTAGAAGCGCGTGCCAGCGCATCGTACTACGTACGCCGTACGTATCTAAGATGGGAGGGCGAGGTGATCTTCCAGTGCCGTCCAGCAGCACCCCCAGCAGTACCGAGGACCCGGACAGCGATCCGGGGAACCGCAGCCAGCCCGGCAGGCCCACACCCCCCGAGGCCCCCGAACTCATCTGGCTGCGCCCCGAACGCACCGGCCGCGGCCCCCGACCGGCCCACAGCCGGGGCTCCATCGCGGCCGCCGCCATCGGCATCGCCGACGCCGAGGGGCTGGACGCCGTCTCCATGCGCCGCGTCGCCGGCGCGCTCGGCGCGGGCACCATGTCGCTCTACAACTACGTGCCGAAGAAGGAGCACCTGCTCGACCTCATGCTCGACGCCACCGCCGCCGAGTACCGGCTCCCGCCCGAGCCCACCGGCGACGTCCGGGCCGACCTCGCCGCCCTCGCCCACCAGCAGCTCGCCATCTTCCGCCGCCACCCCTGGCTGCCCGGCCTCGTCCTGGCCCGCCCCGGCATCGGACCCAACGCGCTGCGCTACACCGACCACTTCCTGGCGGTCACCGCGCCCACGGGCCTCTCCGGCGGCGAGCGGATGGAGGCGATGGCCATGTTCAACGGCTTCATCTGCCAGTTCGCGCAGTACGAGCAGACAGCCGCCGCGGGCGCCAAGTGGCAGGCGGAGATGGTCGGTTACCTCGGCCAGGCGGCGATGAGCGGCGACTACCCCCACCTGGCCCAGGCGTTCACGAGCCCCGGCCCGCCCGCCTCGCCGGAGACCGTCTTCGACCGGACCCTGGACCGGGTGCTCCGCGCCGTCCTGGCGCCCTGACCCCCTGGTCCCCGACCCCTGCCCCTGCCCCTAATCCTTTACCAGGTCAGGGATTGACCACCCCCGCCACCCGCCCGTCCACCAGCACCAGCACCGAACGCCACCCGTCCCGCAGCTCCGCCCGCGCCTCCTCGCGCGAGCACCCCACGCCGACCGCCGGCAGCGGGGGTCCGGCCACCACGCGCACCGGGTCGTCCGGCTTGACCGACCGGTCCGCGAGCGCCGCCGCCAGCACCTCGTGGTCCGCCGTGCCGACCACCTCCGCCGGGCTCACCCCGTACGGCCATGACGGCCGCACCAGCACCACCGGCGCCACCCCGCCCGGCACGGCGCGCAGCACCTGCGCCGCCTCGCCCGCCGTCGCCCCTGCGGGCACGGTGACCAGCGGCCCGGCGGCGTCCAGCAGCGGGCGCAGCCCCTCCCCGCTTTCCTCCAGGAAGCCCCACCGCCGCATCCACTCGTCGCTGTGCACCTTCGACAGGTACGAGCGCCCGGAGTCCGGCAGCAGCACCACGACCAGGTCCTCCGGCCCCAGCCGCCGCGCCAGCCGCAGCGCCGCCGCCACCGCCGTCCCGGAGGACGGCCCGGCGAGGATGCCCTCCTCCCGGGCGAGCCGGCGGGCCGTCAGTAGCGACTCCCGGTCCGGGATGCGCTCGAAGACGTCGACGACGCCCTCCCGGTACGCCTTCGGCCAGCGGTCCTCGACGGTCTCGGGGTGCAGGAAGTGGCCGATGCTCTCGACGTACCACGGGCTGCCGTCGCCGCCCCCGTACATCGAGGACTCCGGGTCCGCGCCGACCACCGTCACCGCGCCGCCCGACACCTCCTTCAGGAAGGTGCCCGTCCCGGTGATCGTCCCGCCCGTGCCCACGCCCGCGACGAAGTGCGTCAGCCGTCCGCCCGTCTGCTCCCAGATCTCGGGCCCGGTGGTGCGCACATGGGCGTCCGGGTTCGCCAGGTTGTCGTACTGGTTGGCCAGCCAGGCCCCGGGGATCTCCTCCTCCAGCCGCTGGACCAGGTTGAACAGGTGCCGCGGATCCTCCGCCGGCACCGCGGTCGGCGCGAGCACCACCTCCGCGCCGTACGCCCGCAGGATGTCCGCCTTCTCCGGCGCCGACCTGTCCGACACCCCGGCGATCACCCGGTACCCGCGCTGCCGGCCGACGATCGTCAGCCCGATCCCGGTGTTCCCCGACGTCGCCTCGATGATCGTCCCGCCCGGCCCCAGCAGCCCGTCCCGCTCCGCCGCGAGCACCATCGACAGCGCCGCCCGGTCCTTGACGCTCCCCCCGATGTTCAGGAACTCCGCCTTCGCGTACACCGGCGCGCCCAGCCCGGCCCCCAGCCGGGCGAGCCGGAACAGCGGCGTCCCCCCGATCGCGTCGAGTACGGACTCGTGCACTGCGGCCATCCGGCCCTCCCAGGTGCGGTGACAGATCGCTACGGGGACGAGCCTTCCCAGCCCGACGGCCCGTCAGACCGACCGACACCCTCTCGCCGCCGACCGCGCACGCGCCCTCGGCCTCCACCACCCCGACACCCTCAGCAGCCGCCGTGAGTACGCCCTGAACCTGGGCAAGGCCAGGGGCTGACACACCCCACGTCCACACACCCCACATACGGGCGCGGGCCACCCGGCCCGCGCCCGTACGGCTCTACAGGTAGTGCCCCTGGTTCGCGGCCACCTGGGCCTGCGCCTGAACCTCCGTCACCGCCACGGGCTCCGGCGCCTCGGCCGCGTCCGCCGCGCCGCCGAAGTGCAGCGGCACCGCGATCGCCACCGACGCCACGGCCGCCGCGGCGCTCGCCACGATCGTCTTCACGGGCATGCCACCCGTCCATTCCGGCATGTCGCAACCTCCCCCGTTCGCCGCCCGCCCCGACGGCGGGCACTGACCCCTCCAGTCGAGCACCACGGCCCCCGGGCGCACAACCCCCGCACCACCGCTGTCCGTTGGCGCTAGTCTTTCCGGCGGTCCACGAACCACCACCAGGGGAGCACGGGGGAATCATGGTCAGCGACGGTGCCGGGCCGGGCTTCAGCGCCCACCCGGAGAAGCTCGGCGACGCGGGCGACCAGCTGATAGCCGCCGGAGGCGACGTCGGCACGGTCAAGGACGGCCTCGGCAAGCTCGCCATGTCCGGCGAGGACACCTTCGGCGAGTACGGCGCGGGCGAGGCGGCGAAGGCGTTCTGGTCGGCCTGGCAGGACGAGCTGGGCGTGAACGTCGACGCGCTCAAGGAGCTGGGCGGCAAGGTGCACGACACCAGGGCCAACTACGCGAACACCGAGGCGGGCGTCAGCCGGCAGTACCAGGGGGCCTGACGTGCCCGATCCCATGTACCCGATCGGGCCCCGAGGCACGGCGGGCAGCCACCGGCAGCGGGTCGAGAAGCTGAAGCGGACGATCGACGAGTCCCACGGCATGTGGGGCGCCGGCGACCTCAAGTACGCCGTGGCCGACGCCCTGCGCCTCCCCCCGCCCCAGGGCGACCCGGGCAGGCTCGACGGCCTCGCCGCCTCGTACAGCACCGCCGCCGACCGCCTGGACGAGGCGAGGACGAAGGTCGCGCAGGTCGCCACCCAGCACCTGCCCGACGCCTGGACCGGCCAGGTCGGCGAGAAGGCCGCCGCCGTGGTCAAGGCATCGGCCGACGACCTGGAACGCTCCCGCAACTCCTTCAACCGGGCCCGCTACCAGCTCAAGACCCTGGCCACCGCCCTGCGCGAGGCCCAGACCCTGCACGGCCAGGGCGACGCACCGCTACGGGAGGCGCTGAGCCTCCTGCACGACATCACCGTCTCCGACGCCCCGGACCCGTTCCACTGGGACGACGACAAGATGCACACCGCCCACACCAGGGCGAAGGAGGGCATCAAGTCGATCCTGGACGCCGCCGTGAAGGCCGAGAACGCCGGCCGCGCCGCCGCCCGCGAGCTGAACTCCCTGGCCGGCAAGGCACTTGCCGGGCGCTTCAAGAACAAGGGCCTCAGCGCCGCCGACAAGCTCGTCATCACCGACACCACCTTCTCCTACAGCGACACCACCCTCCTCACGCCCAACGACGTGACCAGGGCAGGCCAGTTCATGGACCGGATGACCGAGGCCGAACGCGCCCGCCTCGACGCCCTCCTCGCCGACACCAAGTCCCCCGCCGAACGCGCCTACCTGATGAAGGCCCTCGCCGCCGGACACGACTACGAGGAGATCAAGGCGTTCGACGACCGGATCCGCCCCCACGCCGACGACTTCGACTGGCTCTCCCAGCGCATCTCCCCCGTCCAACTCGACGCCGCCTCGGGCGGGAAGCACGACACCGGCTACCAGGGCGTGACCTGGGACCAGGGCAACCGCAACTCCTGCGTGGCCGCCTCCACCGTGACCGCCCGCGCCATGGTCGACCCCCTGTTCGCCTTCCAGCTCACCACCGGCGGCCACCCCGGCGACCCCGCCTACGACAACGGCCGAGCGGCGAGGGACCGTTGGACCAAGGAATCCGAACGGGTCTACAGCACCCGCGAGGACACCGACAAGGACGACGGCATGACGAACCCCGAGTCCCGGCAGGTGGCCGACGACGAACTCGGCAGGAACACCGGCGCCGCGTACGACAACCGCGACCTCCACACCCGCGACGAACGCCAGGCGGCACTGGCCGAGATCGAGAAGAGGATCGACGAGGGCAAACCCGTCCCCTTCTCCTGCGAGAACGAACACGGCCGCCACCAGATGGTCGTCGTCGCCCGCGACGGCGACCGCCTGGAGATCCACAACCCCTGGGGCTACACCATCTGGGTCAACGAGAGCGACTTCCTCGACAACCACATGCAGGGCGCCACCGACGGCCAGTACCCCAACCTCGTCAGCGTCCGAATGCCCAGGTGAGGCCCCCGATGAGCACCCCACGACCCCGCAGCGACGACCAGTTGGCCGCCCTCGACGTCGAAATCCTGCTCCGCTTCGGCCTGCCCGGTCCGGGCCCCCACCGCGCGATGCTGTTCGGCGACGGCACGGTGGCCGCTGCCGTCACCGTCGACCGACTCGGCACCCTGCCAAGGGCCTTGACCTTCCTCGCCGAGGTCGTACGCGCCGGCGGCACCCGCTTCGCCGCCACCCTCCCCGAGCCACTCCCCGGCCCGGCAGCGGCGGTGGCACACGGGTGGCTGGAGGCCGCCGCCATGGTCGCCCAGGACCCGGACGGGGACCAACTGGTCGCCCGCTGGCTCGACGCGGTCGCGACGGTCGTGGCCCTGCGCGTCGTCGACCGGGAAGGAACGACGTGAGGCGCACCCTGGATCTAACGACCCAGCTCCGGCCACTCGGCCCCACCGCGTGGCCGGAGCTGTTCCCCTCCCGTCCTCAGAACCCCACCCTGAGCCGGAGTTGGAGCCGACACCCGCCCGGGCGGTCATCGGTCTCGATGCCGACCGTCACCGGTCCGCGATCGGTCTCCGCCCAGTGGTAGCCGGTGTTCCCGCACTGCGCCGGGTCACCATCCGCGTCGTACTGCACATCGAGGGCCGCGTACGTCTGCTCGATTCGCGGTACGGCCAAGGTGAGGTTGCAGCCACCCGGCCGGTTGTCCGTGTCGATCCGGACCGCGGGGCCGAAGGTCCGGGCGTCCCTCCGAATCGGCATGCCGTAGGTGCCCTGGTTGCCGCACTGCGCCGGGTCCCCGCCCGCAGTGGCGTGGAAGTCGTACGCAAGGGCCACACCCTGCAGTTCGAGGTCAGGATCGTAAACGCCGAACGCCAGTTGGCAGCCACCCGCACGACTGTCGGTGTCAAAACGAATGGCATCGGTCCAGACGCCCGCCGCAACCCACTGGTCGCCCGTCCTCCCACCGCACTGCCCTGGATCACCATCCGGATTGAACCGGATCCCGAGCTCCGCGGGCCGGAACTGCCGGACCGACGCCTGCGCCTGCGCCGGCACGGGCGCCACCGTCGCCGCCACCACCCCGAGCACTCCCAGCCAGCGCGCGATTCTTCTCATGCCACCGATGCCCTCTCACTCCAAAGCTCCCGAACCAGGAACCCCAGAGTGGCGCGAGCGTGCACACGCCAAGCAAAGGCACCGACAGACACACCCCCACACCACCCGAACGCGCCAACCCCGCACCCACCGACACCGCTGCGCGCAGCATCGTCATCGGCCTACTCGTCACGGAAAGCGGCTCCGTCCCCGTTCAGGCCACCGGCGCCGCCCTATCGTGTTCCCCATGGCGAACACCAGGCCCCACCAAGACCGGTGCACCTGCTTCCCCCAGTACCGGGGGAGCAACCCGCGGAGCGTCCGCCTCCACAGCGAGCAGCAGGACACCTCCTCCCCCGGCTGGCGGCACCTCCTCGCCCTCATCGACGAAGCCGCCGCCGACGGGCGCGAGTTGTTCCACCCCCTCCCCGAGTTGAGCCCCGAGGAGCGGCGCCAGATCGTCACCCTGCCGCCCACCATCGCCAAGCTCACCGCCGTCAAGCACCTCAGCGTCTACGGCAGCAACCTGGTCCGCATACCCCCGGAGATCGGCGCCATGACGAGCCTGGAGGAGTTCACCCCGTACACCTCCCGCCGCCTGCACTGGTTCCCGTACGAGCTCACCAGGTGCCCGAACCTGATCGGCAGCACCGTGAGCACCCGCAGCCTCTACGGCAACGAGAAGTACCGCCCGCCCTTCCCCCAACTCCCGCACAGCGCCCAGGAAGCCCCCACCCCGCACACCTGCAGCGTCTGCGACCAGCCCCTCGCCGGCACCGAGATCCACCAGGCATGGATCTCCCTCGTCGTCGCCACCGACGTCCTCCCCCTCCTCGTGAACGCCTGCTCCCATGCCTGCCTCCAGACCCTCCCCGCACCCCCCGAGGGCTACGTCCAAACCCCCCACACCGGCGGCCCCGGCCTCACCCAACCCTCCTCCCGCTGACCCTCAGGCCGCCCACCTCGCCGCGTGGCCGGAGCTCGTCCGGCATTGGCAGTACCCGCGCTCGCAGCAGCCGGAATACGCACTCACGGCCGCCGGTTGCAGCGGAACATGCACGATCGCCAGGAGCCGCCCAGCGGCATACACCCGCTGCTGTCCGGGCGTTTCAGCCCCTACCGGTTCGATCCGTCCGCGGTGGTCGACGACCACGCCCTCGGGCTCCTGCTGGAAGCCGCGCGATGGGCGCCGTCAGCGGGGAACTCCCAGCCGTGGGGCTTCTTCACCGGCAGGCCCGGCGAGCCGGAGCACGACCGGATCCTCCCCCACCTCGCGCCGAGCTCGGCCCGCTGGGCGACGGACGCGGGCCTGCTCGTCGTCGCGCTGACGCGTCGGCATGTCGACGACTCGCAGCTGCTCTACTCCGAGTTCGCGGACTACGACCTCGGCCAAGCCGTCGCCCACCTGACCGTCCAGGCCCAGGCCATGGGGCTGGCCGCACACCAGTTCCGAGCCTTCGACATGGAAGGGCTCACGAAGGAGCTGGACCCGAACCCGGGCTGGGCGATCGTCTCCATGGTCGCGGTGGGCAAAGCCGCCGACGCACCGGCGGAGGGCCGCACCCGGCACAGCGTCGCGCACCTGCGCTCCGCCCCCTGGTCACGGGTGGAGTAGTCCATCGCGTGAGAAGTCGACCCAGCCGCCTTCTCACGCACCCCCCGCCGATCGCAAAGTGCATCTCGACACCCTCGAACGACAGCAACGACTGCAGCAGCAAAACATAGCCCTCCGCATCCAAGGTCCCCCGAAGGCACTCGTCCGCCACCCGGTGCGATGCCGCGAAGCTCGCCATGAACGCGGTGTCGAGCTGCGGGCACAGGTCGTTCATCAGCTCGGACGACTCAGCACCGGCGATGCCACCACGCCAACTCCGGGTCGGCCGAAGGCTCGTGATGCGTTCGCCGCAGCAGCACCGCGTCCAGGCGCTCCACCTGGGCCCGGAGTTCGCCGGCCGCCTTCGGGGGAAGCATGAACAGGGCCTTCTGCAACGCGTCCCGGGCCCACCCCTCGCCGCAGCACGGGCAGGTGAACTCGGCCTCCCAGGGCCTCCACCGTCGCCCGGTGCCATGGACCCGTACGGACCACACGCTCAGCGCCGCCGCCACCACGCCCGGGGTCATCCGCTCCCGTTCGAGCACGCGGACGGCGGCATTCGCCGCGCCCGACAGCCCCGGAACGTCGCGGTACCGCGCCCAGGGCCGTCCCCGACCGCGCTCCCGCGACCGAAGCGAAGCAGGTGTTCTACGCGGCACGGCCCCTTCGGATGCAGATCATGGACGGCATCCTCGCACAGGAAGTCGGCCCCGCCGACTTCCTGTGCGGGCTCAGGCTGCCCGGCAGCGCAGCATCGTCAGCGGCGGATTGGCCTCGTAGTCGCCCCAGAACTCCTCCCCGTACTCACGCACGCCGCCCGCCGAGATCTCCAGCGGCACCCACGCGACCTCGCCGAACCCGGCTGCCCGCAGGCACCGCTCGTAGACCTCCCGGCTCGGCGGGTTCGCGACGAACGAGATCGGCGGGTCGAGCAGCGCGGTGATCCGCACGCGCGGCCCGATCTCCGTCTCCTCTCCCAGCGATTCGCACAGGAAGCCGTACTTGGCCAGCGACGGCCCGTCGAAGTGGTAGTCCGGGTTCTGCCCGAACAGGAAGAACTCGGCCCCGTCCACCACGCTCCGGCGCACGTTGCGCATCATCCGCTCGATCCCGGCCACGTCCGCCGCGTAGTTGAACGCCTGCACCGCGACCGCGACCTCGAACAAATGCTCGAACTCCCGGAGTTCAGCCGTATCCGCCACCTCGTACTCCACCCCCAGCGACTCGCGCGCCTCCGACGCCCGCGCCGCGTCGACCATCGCGGCCGAGACGTCGAACCCCAGAACACGCGAGGCACCGCGCCTCATGAACTCCCGGCTGTAGAAGCCCGTCCCGCAGGCAATGTCGAGAACCGACTTCCCCTTCACGTCACCCACCAGCCCCAGAAACCCCGGCACCTCCCCGTACCGGGTGAGCGGAAGCGTCTTGAAGCCCTCGAACGCCTCACCGATCTCGTCGTACTGCCGACCGTCACTCACCATGCCGCTCCCCCTTCCGTGACCACTGCCGTGACCACTGCCGGGAAGTCTCCCCCGCCCCGCCCCGCTCCCCGAACTGGCGAAAGCCACGAACCTGACCGCCTGTTAGCGTGGCTCGGATGGAAGATCTGGGAACCGTCCCCTGGCCGCCCGCACCCATCGGCACCGAGCGTCTCGTCCTCCGCGCCCCCGAACCCCGGGACCGTGCAACCTTCATCGAACTGCTCGCCTCCCCCGAGGTGCACACCTACCTCGGCGGCCCCCGCCCCCGCGAAGAGCTCTCACGCGAGCTGCCCGAGGTGCCCGAGCAGTGGCCCGGGAGCTTCGTCGTGGCGCTCGACGGATCGATGATCGGCCACGTCCTCCTCCGGAGGGCGACGGGCCACCGCCGCCCGGCCGCCGCTGGGAAGGTCGACCTCGGCTACCTGTTCCTGCCCCGCGCCTGGGGGTCCGGCTACGCCGCCGAGGCGTGCGCGGCCGCCCTCGACTGGCTCGCCGGCGCCCTGCCCGGCGAACCGGTGGTGCTCACCACCCAGAGCGCCAACGCCGGCTCCATGCGCCTCGCGGCGAAGCTCGGCTTCACGGAGGTGGAGCGGTTCGAGGCATGGGACGCCGAGCAGTGGCTCGGCCTGCGACCGGCGGAGGCAGCCTGAAAAACTCCCCTCCAAAATATTTCAGGACAAGAAATATTCAGGTCCCCACGCCCGTTCCCCCAGTATCAACGCGGGAGGGACCCGCGCGATTGGAAGGAGCGCGGCGCCGTGCGCGTGGAGATCTGGACCGACATCAACTGCCCGTGGTGCTACATCGGCAAGGCCCGGTTCGAGCAGGCCCTTGCCGGGTTCCCGCACCGTGCGGAGGTGGAGGTCGTCCACCGCTCGTTCGAGCTGGACCCGAACGCGCCGCGCGACGCCCGTCCGGTGCTCCCGCTGCTCGCCGCGAAGTACGGGATGAGCCTGGAGCAGGCCGAGGCGGCGGAGGCCCGGATCGCCGAGAACGCGCACGGCGAAGGTCTGCCGTACCTGGCCGGCGGGCGGGACGCCGCGAACTCCTTCGACATGCACCGACTGCTGCATTTCGCGTTGGAGCACGGCCGGCAGTCGGAGCTGCTGGACGTGCTGTACCGGGCCAACTTCGCCGAGGAGCGCTCCGCGTTCGGGGCCGCCCGGCTGCTGGAGCTCGCCGTCGAGGCCGGGCTGGACGGCGGGGCGGCGGCCGCGGTGCTGGCCGATCCGGAGGCGTACGCGGAGGCGGTGCGCGAGGACGAGGCCACCGCGAGCGCCATGGGGGCGACGGGCGTGCCGTTCTTCGTCCTCGACCGGCGGCTCGGGGTGTCGGGCGCCCAGCCTGCGGAAACGTTCACCCGGGCGCTGGAGCAGGCTTGGGAGAGCCGCGTGCCGACGCCGCTGATCCAGGTCGGCGCGGCGGGCGACGCGGAGGCATGCGGACCGGACGGCTGCGAGCTGCCGCAGCGCTGACGGACGCCCCCGCCCGACCGTTCGAACAAAACGGGGTGGGGACGAGCAGCTCAGCCCGTCCCCACCCCGTCACTCTCACACTCTCGACTACGCGCTCGGGTCCCAGTCGGCGATCCGGCGCAGGATCTTCAGGTCGCCCTCCGCCTCCAGGTCCTCCACCTGCAGCCGGCCGTAGAGGGTCAGGACCAGCTCCGAGGCCCCGGCCACCGCCGTGACGTCGCCCGGCTCCGGGCCGATGGCCGACACCCGTACGCCGTCACCCGACAGCGACAGCCGCCACGAACCGCCCTCCTTCACCCGGTAGTCGAGAAGGGCGGGCTCGAACGGCCACGCCACCGAGGTCGGGCAGCAGGTGTGCAGGAACTCGTCCACCCCGTCCAGCGCCACCTCCAGCGGCAGCGGCTCGGCCGCACCCACGGCGAGCTGCGCGTCGTACGTGTGGACGGCGATCTCCTGCAGCTGGTGCCGCGCGACGGCGCCGACGGTCAGCGGCGACTGCGAGTCACCCCACCACGCCCAGCACGGGCTGTCCGGCCCGGCCTCGCGCAGCGCCGCCGCCATCAGCCGCACCCCCTCGGCCACCCACTCCACCAGCTCCGCACGATCCCGCGGCGCCTCCGACTGCTTCACCGCGAAAGCCTCGGCCGACGGCCCCTCGGCCTCACCGGCCGCCACGTTCATCGCCCAGAAGCGCCGGCTCTGCCCGATGTGCTGGGCCAGATCGAACAGCGTCCACTCCGGACACGTCGGCACCTGCACCCCGAGATCGGGCGCGCCCTCGACGACGGCGCAGAAGACGGCCGCCCTCTCCTCGATCAGACGCACCAGATCATCAAACCTCAAAGTCTTTTCCACGCCGCGTTTTCTATCACCCCACCCCACAACCCCGCACCTGCTTTTTCCGCAGGCCACGCGCCCCTTGCCCACCCCACCACGCCCCTCCTAGAGTCCCGCCCATGCCCCGCCTGAAGATCGAGACCTCCGTCCCCGAATCCCACCTCGCGCAGGTCCTCGACGCCCTCCACACCGCCGGCGCCGGCCGCACCGGCCCGTACGAACGCTGCGCCAGCACCTGGCCGATCACCGGCCGCTGGCTCCCCACCGCCGACGCGCGGCCGTACGACGGCACGGTGGGCCAGGTCCAGCAGGCCCGCGAGTACCGCATCGACTCCTTCTGCGACCAGGACCAGGCCCCCGCCGTCCTGAAGGCCGTCCGCGAAGCCCACCCCTACGAGGAGGTCGTGATCAACTTCCTCCCCCTCTACGACCCCACCACGGACCCCGTCACCGACTGACCGCGCCTCAGAACCCTTCGGGGTGCCGCGACAGCCAGTCGGCGTGCCGCTCCCGCAGCCGGTCCCGCTCCTCCGCCGAAGCGAGGAAGACGTCCGCCCCGCCGTCGTACGGGTGGTAGAGCCGTCGCAGCCCGATGTCGGTGACGATGACGCCCGCCTCCTCCTCGTCGGCGACCTGCCGCAGCAGCCCGTCCAGGCAGCCGCGCCGCCAAGGCCGCCGCTCCAGGAAGACGTGGCAGTACGTGCGGAACTCCGGCTCGGGGTCGTCCTGTTGCAGCCAGCTGCGCCAGCGGACGGATCCGCGCGGAATCTCGACGGGAGCGTCGGCGGAGACCGTCCACCTCGGCACGAGCACGTACACCTCGCCGCCCGCGAACAGCCGGTCCAGCACGGTGTTGTGCCGCTCCAGCACGACCGCGTACTCGCGCTCGCCCTCCGGGTACCGCTTCGACTCCGGCAGGCTGTGGAAGCGCACCCACACCTCCCGCGCCCGGCCGTCGATCTCGTGCCCGACCGGCAGGCTCCCCGGCCATCGCCGTTCCCAGAGCGCCGTCAGCTCCGTCAGGTCCGCCAACTCCGTCAGCCCCGCCAGGTCCACCCCGGCCCCCCTCTCCTCGACCGCCCCCAGCCTATGCACGAGAAGTCGGCCGAGCCGACTTCCTGTGCACGGCCCCGTCCCTCCTCCGTGCACATTCGCCCCACCCGTTTCATCCCGACGCAAACCGGCCATGGGGGGCGCCGGTAGCCCGTACCGTGGTCGTCCGGTCGGCGATCTTGGGACAGCGGGTGGAACGGGGCGGTACACGATGACGGAGTTCCTGCGGCGGGTCGCCGCCCTCGCGTCCACGGGGGACTTCGCCGGTCTGCACGTGGGGGCCTCGCTGCCCGAACTGGCGGCGCGGCACGGCGATCCGTGGGACTGCGGGGGCCTGCACAAGGGCCACCGGTGGCCGCACGCGTTCGGCTGGGGTGACGCCTGGACGGTGTTCTGCTCCTGCCGCCGGTTGAGCTCCTTCTCCCTCCCGGCCTGGCACGGGGAGCTCGAACTCCCCAAGGAGTCCGCCGGGTTGGAGACCCTGGACACCCGCATCGGCGAGGCCGCACTCACGGCGGCCCTCACCGAGGCCGGCTGCCGCTGGGAGACGGTCACCTACACCCACGTCCCCGGCCAGCGCACCCTGGAGCTGGAGCCGGTGCCGGAGAAACGCGTGGGCCTGGTACTCGTCGAGCGCCTCGACTTCGACGAACCGCCGTTCGAGGACTGGCTGTTGTACAGCGTCGGCCTCTGGAGCTACGACCACCCGGACTGCCCGAAGCCCGACCGCGCCCTCCCCGATGACGGGTGGGGTGCGGCCGGGCCCTGATCCCGGGCGGCGGAGCCGTTCCGTCCCCTGTTCGGAACGGATCCGCCGCCCGGGAAGCGCGTCAGCCCAGGAGGAAGTCGTAGACCGCCTGCCGCCCGAGCGGGTTCACCGCGCGGGACTGCACGGAGTGCGAGGCGCCGGGGACGATCACGATCTCCGGCTTGTGGACGAACTCGGCCTCGCGGAACAGCCATTCGTACGGCGTCGACAGGTCCCGGTCCCCGCCGAGCAGCAGCACCGGCACGTTGGGCAGCTTGCGGTGCTCCGGCGGCGCGGGCGGCACCGGCATGCGCGGCCAGTCCAGGCAGACGAGCAGGCTGCCGCCGCCGGTGGCGGTCGCCGCGTCGTACGGCCAGGTCTGCTCGGGCTCCTCGGCGAGCGACCGCCGGGTGCGCTCCAGCGCGGCGGCCCGGCCCGCGACCGGGGTGTCCGAGGTGCCCCACGGGTAGTTCCCGTCGCCGCACAACGTGGCGGCGTGCAGGCCCTGGCTGAGGAACTCGGCCGGCGCGGCGTCGTTCTGGTGCACCGTGTCGATGAACGCGTCGAGCTTCTCGGGCTTGCCGTTCGCCGCCTCGTGCAGGGCTTCGGGCACGCCCCCGTAGTTGGGGTCGGCGAACTCGTAGCTGGTGATCGCGTCGAGGATCCGCACCCCGTTCCCGTACCTGCGCACGGTGGCGGCGAGGTCCTCGGCCGGGTCGGTGGTGCAGCCGGTGGCGGCGCAGGCGGCGCGCAGCACCCGGGCGGTGGCGGGCAGCGCGCCGAGGTCGAGCGGGTCGTAACCCTGCTGCGGCACCACGGAGTCGAGGACCAGCTTCGCCACGTGCGCGGGCTGCGCGAGGGCGTACCGCTCGGCGACGAAGGTGCCGTACGAGACGCCGTCGATGGTCAGCCGCTTGTCGCCGAGGGCCCGGCGCAGCACGTCCATGTCGGCGACGGTGTCGGCCGTGCTGTAGTAGCGGGCGTTGGGCCCGAGGATCGCGGCGCAGTCGGCGATGGACTGCTTGCGCGGCACGGCGAGGTCGGAGGATCCCATGTCCTCCTGGAGGCCCGGGCACCGGATCGCGCGCTCGCCGGTGCCGCGCTGGTCGAACATGACCAGGCGGTAGTCCTTGAGGACGGGCTGCAGCTTGCTCGCGACGCGCCGGATCAGCGGGACGCCGGGCTGGCCGGGGCCGCCGGTGAGGAAGAGCAGGTCTCCCTTGGGGGCGTCGGTGTTGCCGGTCATGGCGACGTCGAGCGTGAGGGTCCCGGGGGCGGCGCCGCTGTGGTCGAGCGGGACGGTGATGCTGCCGCAGATGAACTCGGGCGCCCCCTGGCAGGGCGCCTGCCCGGCGACCCCTCCCGCCGCCGACGGCGCCGGGTCGGCCACGGCCGGCGTGGCCAGCGTGGTGCCGGCGATCACCGCGACGGCGCCCAGCAGCGCGGCGAGGCGGCCTCGCGTGCTCGTCATGTTCGTCCTCCCGTTCGCGCCGCGCCCTGCCTGGCGCGGTCACGGGAAGAAGCTTGTGCCCGGGGCTGCTTCGAAGGCGAGCGTTCGTGCCAGGATTCGACCAGCGTCGAATCCTGGGGCTCCGGAAAAGGAACACACCGGACGTTTCCACCCGCCCGGCGGATTCGAGGCGAACGCAAACCGACCAGGGGAGGACGGGCCGTGATCCGGCTCACCATCGACTCGACCGGGCTGGCCCGTACCCGCTTCGTGGTCTCGCCGCTGCACGAGGCCGTCAACACCCTGATGGCCTCGGGCCTCAACACCCGTGGCGGCCCGTACGCCTGGGTCGGCCGCACCCGCAGGGTGCTGCGCCGCGAGGGCCTGGACCTGCTCGCCGGGCTGGCCCTGAACCAGGCGGGCGGCTACATCCCCGACTTCCTCACCCCGCACCCCCTGGGCCCGGCCCCGACGGTCACCGAGCAGTTGGAGGCGGTGCGCCGCACCCCCGAGGACCGGGTCCGCGCGGAGATGGCCACGGCCCAACGTGGCCTCGCCAAGGCGAAACTGAACGGCCGTCACCTCCCGAACACCGTCCTGCGCACCCTGGAGCGCGGCCCCCGCTACTTCGCCGAACGCGTCGCCGACGAGATGGGCCGCTACTGGGAGGCCGCCCTCGCCCCGTACTGGCCGGACGCGCGCTCGGTGCTGGACTCCGAGGTGGACCAGCGCGGCCGCTTCATCGCCCGCCACGGCACCGGTGCGCTCTTCAACTCCCTGACACCGCAGCTGTCCTGGACGAACGGCGTGATCCGCCTGGAGAGCCGCTTCGAGGTGGACCTGCCGGCCCGCACGGTGCTGCTGATGCCCACCCTGGTCTGCCGGGACGTGCATGTCATCCTGGACACCGTCGACGGCATGCACCGCGTGCCCACCCTGATCTACCCGATCACCCTGCCCGCCGCCGTCCCCCGGACACCGACCCCGGCCCTGGCCCAACTCCTGGGCCCCACCCGGGCGGACCTGCTCTCCGCCCTGGTCGCCCCGTCCACCACCGCCACCCTCGCCGCCCGCCACTTCCTCAGCGCCGGCACGGTCTCCTACCACCTGGGCGTGCTGCACCGCTCGGGCCTGGTCGGCCGCGTCCGCAGCGGCCGCGAGGTGCTCTACCACCGCACCCCGCGCGGCGAGGAAATGACGGAAACCGCCTAGGGCCTGTCCGGCTCCCGGACGGCTCCCGGACGGCTCCTAGGCGAGCGCCCGGGGCAGCACCACCCGCAGCCACTCCTCCGGCTGCGACAGGTGCGGCGCGTGCCCGGCGCCGCGGTACACGTGGCGCTCGGCCTTCGGCAGCGTGAGGTCGATGAGGTCCAGCACCTCCCCGAACATCGGCGCGCTGTCGTCGCTCTGGGTGAGCAGCGCCGGGTCCCCGTACCGGGCGAGGTTCGCGAGGTCGAGGTCGAGGGCGTCCGGGTCGCGCAGCTCGTCGAGGTAGGTGGCCGCGTTGCGCACGTACGCGTGCCGGGTCGGCGCGGGCAGCCCCTCCCAGGCACCGGGGCCGAACGCGAGGCTGTCCACGTACAGCTCGGCGGCCGCGGCCGACTCGGCCTGCTCCAGCAACTCCCGTACGGCGGCGATCCGGTCGGCGAAGGCGGTGCCGATGGGCCTCAGGTCGGCGTCGGCGAGGAGGATGCCGCTGCCGGGCGGCTCGTGGACGGCGAGGCCCCGCAGCAGGTCCGGACGGGCGGCGGCCAGGCGCAGGGTGACGAGGGCGCCGTAGGAGTCGCCGTAGACGAAGGCGGGGGCGAGGCCGAGGCACTGGACGAGCCCGGCGAGGTCGGCCGCGTCCTCGTGCACCGAGCCCTGGGTGAGCAGGTCCTCGCTGCGGCTGTGCCCGCGCCGGTCGTAGGCGACGACGGTGGTCCGCTCGGCCAGGCCCGGCAGCACCCGGGCCCAGGAGTCGGCGTCGCTCCAGGAGCCGTGCACCAGGACGACGCCGGGGCCCGAGCCCCGGGCCTCGTAGTGCAGCGACACCCCGTTCACCCTGATCCCGGCCATCACGAGCCTCCCGGTCCCGGAACGCCCGACTGTGCGGCGCTCCTCCACCAGACTGACACAGACGGCCCGGACACAGACGGCCTAGTCGAGGCCCCGCACCGGAGGCTCGTCCCGCGTCCCGTCCTCCGCGACGACGGTGAACCGCTCCGCCCCCGCCAGCGCGAGGTCGACGGGGTAGAGCGAGGCGGTGCCGTTGACGTCCAGCTGCCTGGTCGTCCGCCCGGTGGACGCCTCGATCCTGGTCAGCCGGTTCCTGGTCATCGCCCACACCGAGTCGCCGTCCAGCAGCACCCCGGTGACCTGGTCGTCCAGCCCGGCCGTCCAGCGCCGCCGCCCGTCGACCAGCGAGTAGGCGACGAGCCGGCCGGTGGCGACGCGGACGGGCCGGCGGCCGCCGCCGATCCGCACGTCGCCGGGCTTGCCGCCGGGGGCGATGTACAGGTCCCCGACGACGACGCCGCCGAAGAGCGGGCGGGCGCTGAACTCGTCGAAGGCGTGGACCCCGCCGAGCATCACGTCGAGGTCGTACTCGTCCCCGGAGACGGGGATCGCGGCCCGCTGCCGCCCGTCGCCGTCGAAGCTGAGCACCGCGTGGGTGCCGCCCTGGGCCTGGTCGTCCACCCAGACGGCCAGCGGCGCGACGGAGACGACGGCGAGGTTGCGCAGGCCCCCTTGGGCGGGCAGGGCGATGCGGCTGCGCTCGCGGCCGTCCGAGGGCGCCAGGGCGCGCAGGACGGGCGGGGCGGCGGCGCCGCACTGGGCGACGGTGACCACTGTCTCCGTCCCGCCCGCGACCTGGAGCGGGGTGCAGCCGGCCCCTGCCTGGCTGTGCCACAGGGTCCGGCCGTCGGAGAGCCGTACGGCCCGCCAGTCGTCCTTGCCCTGCAGCACGGCCTCGTCCCCGGCGACGGCGAGCTGGTCGGGGGAGGCGGAGTCGCCGTCCCGGGCGGGGGCGTCGACGGTCTCCGTCCAGCTCGGCCCGCCGCCGGCGAGGTCGAGCGCGGTGACGGCGGCGCACGGGCGGCCGTTCGGGGAGTGCCCGATCAGGCCGACGCGTCCGGGCCCGACGCCCCGGCTCATCGCGCAGACGGTTTCGGCGCCGGGGGGTGCCCACCGCCAGGCGACGGCCCCGCTGGTGCCCCGGTAGGCGACGACCTGGTCGGGACGCACCCGCACCACGAGGTCCCCGCTGGTCCAGCTGCCCACCGCGCGGGCGGTGGCGGGCCGGTCCGGCGGGGCCTTCCAGGAGTCGTTGAGGCCGTCCCCGGCGAAGCAGCCGAACAGGCAGAGACCGAGCACCGTGCCCAGGGCGACCGCGGGCAGGCCCCGGCGGGGGTGGATCAGCGCCCACACCAGCCCGGCGCCGCAGGGCATCAGCCCGAGGATGCTGGCCACCCCCATCACGGGCAGGCCCGCACCCCCGAAGCCGTTGGCGGGGCCGAACAGCACCGCCAGCCCCATCGCGGCGAACATCGCACCGAGCACCCCGCCGGAGACGACCATCCAGGCTTCCCGGTCCAGGGCGCGCCCTGGAAACCCTCCACCCCGCCGTCTCCCCCGGACGGCGCTGTCCACGGGCCCCTCGGCCATGCCGGTCTCTTCTCCCCCACGCTCCGAAGCCCCTCGGGCGGGGCGGACGATCACCGGATCGTCGCAGAGCCGGAGGGCGGGCGGAACAAAGAGCATGGAAAACCCTTCACCCCGGATCAGAAGTCCAGCACGCGGAGGCGCGCCTACTCCGCCCCGGCCACCCAGTTCCCGTGCAGCCCCAGCGGCACCCGGGCGGGCAGGTGGACGCGGGCGAGCGGCTCGCCGGTGAAGTCCTGGGCGGAGAGGATCACCAGGTCGCTCGCACCGCGCTCCGGGGAGTGGACGTACGCCATCACGTACCCGTCATCCTCCGCAGCAGGCGACGCGCCGGACGACGTACCGGACGACTCGGCGGCGACGAACACCCCCTCGCTCACGGCGGCGTCCCGCCCGAACCCGTGCACCTCGGTGGTGCCGCGCTCCAGGTCGTGCTTGAGCAGGGCGTTGCCGAACCCCTCCTCGGGCCGGTCGTCCTCCGGCCCGGTCGGCCGGGCGTACAGCTCGACGACGGCGGCGTAGCCGTACCGGTACGGGCGCCCCGCGTGGCGGCCGTTGACGCGCGGGAACTCCTGGGTGCGGTCGTCCAGCCGCTCCTCCTTGACGGTGCCGGCGGCCAGGTCCACGGTCCACCGGTCGAGGGTGGGCCGGCTCTCGCCCAGCCTCCGCAGGTCCATTCCCTCGGGGTGCCGCACGACGTCGACCACCAGCTGCAGCGGCGTGCGCTCGTACGCGTTGAGGGTGTGCCCGACCAGGTGCGGCGACAGCTCGAACCAGCGCACGGGCCCGCCCCCGCGCGGCATCACGCCGACCCGCGCCGGGCGCTCGGCGTCCCAGGTGAAGGGCACGCCGGTGGGCAGGTGGGCGGCGCTGAAGACCATCGGGGTGTCGTAGAGCAGGACGTAGTGCTCGGTGAGCGCGAAGTCGTGCATGTACGGGTTGCCCGGCACGGTCACGTCCGTGACCCTGCGCACCGCGCCGCCCGCGTCCATGACGATGTGCTGCACGAGGTCCGTCCCGTACCGGAAGGCGAGCGAGTGCAGTTCGCCGCTGTGCGGGTCGTACACCGAATGCGCGTTGGCGCTGTACCCCTGCGGGGTGAGGCCGAGCTCGCACGGGCCCACCGTGT
This sequence comes from Streptomyces sp. NRRL WC-3742, assembly GCF_000720635.1. Lineage (GTDB taxonomy): Bacteria > Actinomycetota > Actinomycetes > Streptomycetales > Streptomycetaceae > Kitasatospora. Next base: position 31,573 of record NZ_JOCF01000079.1, read on the forward strand.
CCAGCTCGTAGGTGAGTTCGTACGGGCGGATGCCGCCCTCGGTGAGCGCGTAGGTGCGCCCGGCGAGGCCCGCGACCTGCACGTTCGGCGAGATGTCCAGCCTCTCGTCGACGGGAGTGCCCCGGCGCGGCTCGCCCAGGTGGTCGGCGACGGCGCCGCTGCGCACCCAGCGGTTGCGGTACCACTCGGCGCGCCCGTCGCGGATGCGCACCCCGTGGACCATGCCCGCGCCGAGCGTCCACTGGTGCGCGGCCGGGTCCTCGATGCCCAGCGGGTTGGGGCCGATGCGCAGGTAGCGGCCGTCGAGGTGGCCGGGTATCCGGCCGGTGACGGGCAGGTCGTGGGCGGTGATCTCCTCGGTCACGGGCGCGAAGTTCCCGGACAGGTAGCGGTTGCGGCTCATGTGGTGTCCCCCTCGGACCGGGGCGGCTCCGCGAGCCCGCAGGCCGTCCCCATCGCGGTCATCAGCTTGTCGTAGAGCACGCCCGCGGCGGCCGGCGCGAAGTGCCCGGAGAGTTCGAGGCTGACGGCTCCGTGCGAGGCCGCCCAGAACAGCTGGGAGACCTCGTGCGCGTCCCCGGCCCGGAAGATCCCGGCCGCCATGCAGGCGCGCACGGCCTCCACCGAGGTCCCGAAAACGTCGTCGGCCGCCGCCAACGCCTCCTCCCCCGCCCGGAATTCGGGCACCGGCTGCTCGAACATCACGCGGTAGTAGCCGGGTTCGGCGAGCGCATGCGCGCGGTAGGCGTGCCCGAGTGCGATCAGGTACGCCAACGGGTCGTCCCCGCGCGGGACTTGCTCCTGCGCCCGGCGCAGCCGCGCGAACCCCTCCCGGTACAGCGCGTCGACCAGCCCCTCCTTGCCGCCGAACATCGTGTACAGCACCTTCGTCGAGGAGCCGACGTCCCCGGCGATGCGCCGCACGGTCAGTGCGGCGGGGCCTTCGGCGACGAGCAGGGCGATGGCGCGGTCAAGGATCACGGCGCGGACGGCGGCCTGGCCGGCCCGCTGCGCCTCCTGGTAGGGCGTGCTCATGGGTAACACCGTATCCGATGGGAAACACTGTTGCCACCCCCCTTCTCCGGAGGCCCGTCCCCCGACCGGGTGAGCCTCGCCCCCGGGCAGTGCGCGCGGGCCGCCGGGCTCGTTCTGCAGGGCATGACCACCGATCCTCCGTACCCGTCCCTCCTCGCACCGAGGCATCCGTGGCCGTGATCGGCCGGGCGACCGCCGCCGTGATCGCCCTCGCCATCCTGCTCGTCCCCGCCGCCGTCACCCCCGAGGCCGCCCGCCCTCCCGAGGTCGGGACCGGCTGGTGGGAGGTCTCCGCCAACGCCGCCAACGTCCGCCGCGACCACTCCGGCACGGACACCGTCCTCGGCCTCGCCCGCACCGGCGACCGCGTCGAGGTCGTCGACACCTGGACCTCGCCACTGGGCGCCCGCTGGGCCAAGGTCCTGGTCGCCCGCACCCGCACCACCGGCTGGGTCCTCTGGTCCCTGCTGACCCACCACGACCCGTGAATCACATTGGCGAACGGGCACTTCCGCTGCCTATCGTCGGGGCATGACCACTCGAACCTTCCGCATCATGGTGCGCGGCGTCTTCGACGGCCTCACCGACGCGCAGCGCGCCGAACTCCTCGCCGAGGCGCCCCGGCACGACGTGCTGCACGCGGCCTTCACCCGCGAGGGCCACCTCTCCTACGACCTCACCGCCCGCACCGCCTTCACCTTCCGCTTCCTCGACGAGGGCGAAGAGGAGGAGGACATCCTCCTCGCCACCGAGCGGGCGGAACAGGCGGCCCGCGCCTGGCTGGACGAGCGCGGCTACGGCTGCAGGAACCTCCGCTCCCAGGCCGAGGACCTCTCCCAGGCCCCGCTCGGCAAGCGTCAACGCCGCGCCGCCCAGTCCCCCCGCTAGCCCGCCCCACCCCTCCCGGCCGACCC
>NZ_JOCF01000080.1 GCF_000720635.1 Streptomyces sp. NRRL WC-3742
GCCCCCGCCCGGCCACGACCCCGGCGACGTCCTCCTCGACTACCCCGGCCTCGTCCTCTCCGGCCCCGACGCACCCCGCGCCGAGCGCGGCACCCTGCGCCGCCCGCCCGAGCACACGGCCCCCGACGCCCCCGTCGGCCACCTCCGCTACCTCGACCCGCCCCGCCACGCCGTCGCCCCGCGCGAGTCGGCCGGCTCCTTCGACCACCGCTACGACGCCGCCGCGCCCGCCGACATCCCCTCCGACGGCACCTGGCACACCGTCACCGTCGACGAGTTCCCCCTCGACGCGCACCCCGAGTACGTCACCGTCCCCGCCGTCGAGGAAAAGGTGTACGCGACGCTGGTGCTCGCCAACCACACCGACCGCGCCCTCCTGGCCGGCCCCGTCGAGGTCACCGTCGACGAGGACTTCCTCCTCACCGCCGCCTTCCCCACCCTCGCCCCCGGCGGCACCCGCCGCCTGGGCGTCGGCGTCGCCGAGGGCGTCGAGGTGGCGCGCCGCACCGAACTGCAGGAGTCCACCACCGGCAAGCTGATGGGCAACAGCACCGTCCTCGACCACCGGGTGCACGTCCAGCTCGCCAACCGGCTCGGCCGGGCCGTCACCGTCGAGGTCCGCGAGCGGGTGCCCGTCACCTCCGACGCCGAGATCCGGATCGAGGAGCGCGCCGCCTGGCAGGCCCCGGCCGTCCCCACGCCGGAGTGCCCGCCCAGCACCCGGCTCTGGCGGGTCGAGCTGCCCCCGGGCGGCCGCACCGAGCTGGACGGCGGCTACCAGATCAAGATCCCGGCCGGTAAGGCCATCGTCGGTGGAAACCGGAGGAACTGAGAGATGACCGCAAGCACCTCCCCCCACCCCGTCACGGCCCTTCCCGTCACGGCCGTCACCTGCCTGGAGGACCGCAGCCGCGTCGAGCGCGCCACGACCCTCCAGCTCGCCGCCGGCGTCCACCGCCTGCGGCTCGGCCCGGTCACCGCCCTGGCCGTCGACCACACCCTGCGGGCCGAGACCGCCACCCCGGGCGCCCGCATCCTCGAGTCCCGCCTGGTGCGCAACTGGTCGGCGAGGGCCCCGCTGCCGCCCGGCCCCGAGGACTCCGCGCTGCGCCACCGCCTGCACGAGCTGGAGACGGCCTACCGCCAGGCCGACCAGAGCCGCATCCGGCTGGAGGCCCGCCTGGCCCTGCTCGCCCAGCTCTGCGCCGACCTGCTGCGCGAGGTCGGCGAGGGCGCGGGCGTCGGCGAGATCGAACGCACCCGCTGGGCCCGCGAGTTGGAGCGCGTGGACGCCGAGCGCGAGCGCTTCGGCGAGGAGCTGCGCGCCACCCGCTCCCGGCTGCGCCGCCTGGACCAGGAGCGCACCGAGGCGCTGCTCGCCCTGGACCGCGCCGAGGAGGAGCCGGCCGAGCTGGTCGCCCACCTGGAGCTGACGGTCGAGGTCTCCGAGCCGGGCCCGGTCGCGCTGACCGTCGGCCACCTGGTGCCCTGCGCCCTGTGGCGGCCCTCCTACCGCGCCGTCCTCTCCCCGGCAGGCTCCCCGGAGGACTCCAGGGGCTCACTGCGCCTGGAGTCCGAGGCCGTGGTCTGGCAGCGCACCGGCGAGGACTGGACGGGCGTCGCGCTGACGCTCTCCACCGCCCGCTCCGCCCTGGCCACCGACCCGCCCTCGATCGCCGCGGACGTGCTGACCCTGCGCGAGCGCACCGACGAGGAGCGCCGCAAGGTCGAGGTCGAGCTGCGCGAGGAGGCGGTGAACACCCTGGGCCCGGCCGTCGCCGTCCCCGGCCTGGACGACGGCGGCGAGGCGCGCGTCCTGCCCGCCCCCGCCCCGGCCACCGTCCCCTCCGACGGCCGGGCGCACCGGGTGCCGCTGGGCGCCTTCACCACCGACGCGAGCAGCGAGTACGCCTGCGCGCCGGAGCTGTCCCCGCTGGTCACCCAGGTCGTCCGGTTCCGCAACGCGGCCGGGCACCCGCTGCTGGCGGGCCCGGTGGAGCTGGTGCGCGGCAGCGGCTTCACGGGCCGAGGCGAGCTGCGCTTCACCGCCGCCGGCGCCGAGGCCGAGCTGTCCTTCGGCAGTACGGACGGCTACCGGGTGGTCCGCGAGACGGAGGAGCGCCGGTCCACCGCCACCCTCACCGGGCGCCAGACCACCGTCCGCACGGTCCGGCTGCACCTGTCCCGCTTCTCCGGCCCGGAGGAGCGCGACGAGCGGCTGGTCACCGTCCGCGAGCGGGTGCCGGTCTCCGAGGTGGCCGCCGTCGAGGTGCGGCTGCGCAAGGAGGAGTGCTCCCCGGCCCCGGACTCCTTCGACACCGAGGGCATCGTCCGCTGGGACGTCCCCCTGGGCCCGGGCGCCCGCCGTACGCTCACCCTGTCGTACGAGATCACCGCCTCCGCCAAGGTGGCGGGCCTGTGAGTCTCCTCGTGACGTCCGCTCAGGACCGACCCCACCGAACGGGTACAACAGGAACATGATCCTGCACCTCGCCCCCCTCGACGACTGGCTGTCCGACCCCGGCCGTCCGTACGCCGCCGCCTCGCTGCTCACCGACGGGTTCATCCACTGCTCGCCGGACGAGCAGACGGCGCTGGCCGTGGCCAACTCCTTCTTCGCCGACACGCCCGATCCGCTGATGGCGCTCTTGATCGAGGAGTCGCTGGTCGAGCCGATGGTCAAGTGGGAGGCCCCGCACGGCGCCCCGCCGCCGGGCGCCACGCCCGGTGTGCTGTTCCCGCACATCTACGGCCGGCTCAACCGCACCGCGGTGGTCGGCCTGGAGAAGGTCCTGCGCGGCCCGGACGGCCGCTGGGCCTCCCTCACCCCCTGGAGTTAGCGCGGCTACAGCCACCCCCGCTCCCGGGCCGCCATCCCGGCCTGGAAGCGGGTGGTGGCGCCCAGGGAGCGCATCAGCGCCTGCAGCCGCCGCTGGGTGGTGCGGGCGCTCCAGCCCAGCGAGCGCGCGATCGACTCGTCCGTCAGCCCGGCCGCCAGCAGCCCGAGCAGCTTGCGGTGGTCGGCCTCCGGTTCGAGGCCGGCCTCGCCGGAGCCGATCGCGGCCTGGAGCTGCACGGCCCGCTCCCACTCCGCCTCGAACAGCGCGTCCAGCGCCTGGAGCAGCGCCGAGGGGTGGATGACGTACGCGGCGTCGAGCACGCTGTCGCCCACGCTGATCGGGATGATCGCCATCCGGTCGTCCGAGATGATCATCTTCATCGGGAGGGCGGGCCGCACCCGCGCCTCCTCCCCGTCCGCGACGCCGACCAGGATGCTGCGCTCCAGCCGGCCCGGCCAGGCCACCGCCTCCCGGTCGTAGACGGTCCGGAACTTCAGCCCCTCGCGCAGCCGCCGCCGCTGCAACGGCAGCGGCCCGACCGGGTCCTGGATGTACGGCGGGCGGTCGAAGCCGCGCACCTGGTACTGGCTGGTCTCGGTGATGTGCTCCAGCCGCTGGGCGATGGCCTCCCCGCCGGTCAGCACCTCCACCGAGTGCGCCGGGTCGGTGTAGCGCGAGGCTTCCCGGAAGGCGTCCATCAGCCGGTGCATCTCGGCGCGGGCGTGGCGCAGTTCGGATTCCCGGTGGCCTATCAGGGTGCCGATCGCGACGTCGGGGGCCACGGGCAGGTAGCGGTGACGGTCCACCGGCGCGCGGGTCGCCATGCCCTGCTGGGCCAGCCGGTCCAGCGCGCGCACGCCCTGCTGGAGCGTCAGGCCGCAACCGGCGGCCAGTTCCTCCGCGGTGGACTGCGGATTGGCCACCAGCGCCGCGTAGACCTGCCCGTCCTGCTCGGCCAGCCCCAACGCAGTCAGCGGTGCATCGGACACGACGCCGTCTCCCCCTGTTCGCCCCGGTCGCGGACCCGCGGGCGCCCGATGGCGCGGTCCCGCCACGTGGCGGGCGGTGGTCCGGGTGGCCATCCTCTGCCACGGATCATGACGCTGACAAGGCCGGAGCCAGGGCAGAACCCGGCCTTGACCAGGGCGTGAGCCCGTCCTCACAGCGCGCGTACGGCCCGGGCACGCGACAGGGCCCCGCTCACATCCCGTGTGAGCGGGGCCCTGTCCGGAACCGGAGCAGTCCTACAGACCGACCTCGTGCATCAGCTGACCGACCTCCGGGTTGGTCAGCCGGCGCAGCCAGCCCGACTTCTGGTCGCCCAGCGCGATCGGCCCGAAGTGGGTGCGCACCAGCTTCTCGACCGGGAAGCCGGCCTCGGCCAGCATCCGGCGGACGATGTGCTTGCGGCCCTCGTGGAGGGTCACCTCGACCAGGTAGTTCTTGCCGACGTTGGAGATGACCTTGAAGCTGTCGGCGCGGGCGTAGCCGTCCTCCAGCTCGATGCCCTTGGCCAGCTGCTTGCCCAGGTCGCGCGGGATCGGGCCCTGGATGGCGGCCAGGTAGGTCTTGGTCACGCCGTAGCGCGGGTGGGTGAGGCGATGGGCCAGCTCACCGTGGTTGGTGAGCAGGATGATGCCCTCGGTCTCGGTGTCCAGCCGGCCGACGTGGAACAGCCGGGTCTCCCGGTTGGTCACGTAGTCGCCCAGGCACTGGCGCCCCTCCGGGTCCTCCATGGTGGAGACGACGCCGGCCGGCTTGTTGAGCGCGAAGAACAGGAACGACTGGGTGGCGACGGTCAGGCCGTCCACCTTGATCTCGTCGTTCTCCGGGTCGACGCGCTTGCCCTGCTCGGTGACGCGCTTGCCGTTGACCTCGACGCGACCCTGCTCGATCAGCTCCTCGCAGGCCCGGCGGCTGCCCATGCCCGCACGGGCGAGCACCTTCTGCAGCCGCTCGCCCTCGGGCTCGCCGAAGGTCTTGGGCGTCTTGACGACCGGCTTGTCGTGCCGGGCGATGACGGCGTCCTCGATCTTCGCCTGCAGCTCGCGGGAGCGCTGCGGCTGGCGGCGCGGGTCGCCCGGGGCGCCCTGGCCCTCGCGGCGCGGGCGCGGCGCTGCGCCGGGCTTGCGGCCGGTGAAGCCGCCGCGGGCGGGGGTGGCGTTGGGGCCGCCGCCGAACTCGGGGCGGTCGTACCTGCGCTCCTCGGGCCGCAGCGGGCGGTCCGGGTAGCGGCGGTCGTCACGACGGTCGTCGCGGCGGTCGTCACGACCGTACGAGCCACCGCCGTACGAGCCGCCGCGCGAGCCCGACCCCGAGCCGGAGCCGCCCCGGCCAGCGCCGTACGAACCCCCGCCCGACCCCGAGCCGGAGCCGCCCCGGCCAGCGCCGTACGAACCCCCGCCCGAGCCCGAGCCGGAGCCTCCGCGGCCACCGCCGTACGAACCCCCGCGCGAGCCCGACCCCGAGCCGGAGCCGCCGCGGCCACCGCCGCTGCCGCTGCCGCCGCCGTAGGAGCCGCCCCGGCCCCCGCCCTGTCCGCCGCGGCCGCTACCGCCGCCGCCGCTGTTCCTGCCGTTGCCACTGCTGCGCATGAAATGTCCGTACGTCGTTTTTCCGTCTGGGCCGTGCGGTCGTCTCGGCCGACCTCACCGCCCCCTACCGATCGGGCGCAGCCCCATCGGCTTCGCCATCACCCGCCGCGGCCTGCGCGGCAGCGGCGGCGACCGCCTCCGCGATCATCGTGCCCTCCAGGGACTCCGCTTCCACGTCGTCGACCTCGGGCAGGAAGGGTGCGAGTTCCGGCAGCTCGTCCAGCCCGCGGAGCCCCATCCGTTCCAGGAAGTGGTTCGTCGTCCGATACAGGATCGCACCTGTTTCGGGCTCGGATCCGGCCTCTTCCACCAGTCCTCGCTGTACCAGGGTACGCATCACTCCGTCACAGTTCACACCGCGGACGGCAGAGACCCGTGATCTGGACACGGGCTGGCGGTAGGCGACCACCGCCAGTGTCTCCAGTGCGGCCTGGGTGAGGCGGGCCTGCTGGCCGTCCAGGACGAAGCGGTCGACGGCCGGAGCGCACAGGTCACGGCTGTAGAAACGCCAGCCCCCGGCCACCAGCCGCAGGTCGAATCCCCGGCCCTGGGCGGTGTACTCGGCGGCGAGTTCGTGCAGCGCGGCGGCCACCTGCGCCCGGGGCCGCTCCAGCACCGAGGCGAGGCGCTCCTCCCTCGCGGGCTCGTCGACGACCATCAGAATCGCCTCCAGGTCGGCCCTCAGCGCCGGATCGGAAGCCTCCACGACGCCGGAAGTCGGCGGGGCCGACTTCTGGTGCACGATCCGCGGCTCCTCGGGCCCGGCAGCCTCCACCACGGGCTCGAGAACCGGCTCCGGCTCCGGCAGCAGCTCGAAGACCGGCTCCAGCCACTCCTGCGCCCTCGGCTGCCCCGGCAGCCCCAGCGGGCGCCGCACCGGCCGTCCGCCGCCCTCGTCCACGCCGCTCATCCGCGCCCGACCTCCTCCTGCGCCTTCTCGGCCTCCACCGGCCGGTCGAACTCGTCCGTCACCTCGACCACCGCCCGCCCGGGCTCGGCCACCCAGCGCACCCGCAGCTCGCCCAGCGCCTCCGGCTGGTCGAAGTCGAGCGCCTTCTCCCGGTACAGCTCCAGCAGCGCCAGGAAGCGGGCGACGACGACGAGCGTGTCCGGCGCGTCCTGGACCAGCCGCTGGAAGGACGCCTCGCCCAGCTCGGTCAGCAGCGAGACCACCAGCGCCGCCTGCTCGCGCACGCTGACCGGCGGGGTGTGGATGTGGTCCACGTAGACCACGGGCTTCGGCTTGGGCTCCATCGCCCTGGCCGCCAGCTCGGCGAGCCGCTGCGGCCCGATGGTGATCACCACCTCGGGCAGCAGCTCGGCGTGCCGGGGCTCCAGCCCGACCGTACGGGGCCGGCTGAGCAGCTCGGCCGCCCAGCGCTCGCCCAGCACCGCCGCCGCCCGCTTGTACGCCCGGTACTGGAGCAGCCGGGCGAACAGCAGGTCACGGGCCTCCAGCAGGGCGAGGTCCTCCTCGTCCTCGACCTCCGCGGCGGGCAGCAGCCGGGCGGCCTTGAGGTCGAGGAGGGTGGCGGCGACGACCAGGAACTCCGTCGCGGCGTCGAGGTCCCAGTCCGGGCCCATCGCCCGGATGTGCGCCATGAAGTCGTCCGTGACGGTGGCGAGCGCCACCTCGGTCACGTCCATCCTGTGCTTGGCGATCAGGCTCAGCAGCAGGTCGAAGGGGCCTTCGAAGTTGTCCAGCCGTACCCGGAAGCCGCCGCGCGACTCGTCCTCGGTCGCGTTCGCGGTGCTGGCGGCTGGTTCGGCGGTACTCGGCATGGCGGTCCATCTTCACCCGTCCGCGCCGTCCGCCCCGCCCCGGGGCCCTCACGACACGCCGCGGGTGCTCAGCGCCCGCGCAGCCGCCGAACCAGGATCGAGGCTTCCCCGCGCTGCTCCAGGTCCGCCAGGACGACCGCGATGGCCTCCCGGACGATCCGCCCGCGGTCCACGGCCAGGCCGTGCTCGCCGCGCAGCACCAGCCGGGTGTGCTCCAGGTCCATGAGCTCCTCGGCGGACACGTACACGGTGATCTTCTCGTCGTGCCGCTCGCGCCCGCTGGGGCGGCGCGGAGCCCGTCCACGCGGCCTGGCGCGCCCTGCGGCGGCCGTCGCCTGCTCCTCGGCCCCGCCGGGGTGCTGGCGCCCCGCAGGAGCGCCTGCGGCACCCCTCGCAGCGGCCTGGGCCGCGGCTCCGGCGCCCGCGCCGATCGAACCCGTGCCGGCCACGCCGACCGTGCCCGCCGACCGCTGGACGGGGGGCTGCGCGGGCACGGAGGCGCTCTGCCGGCGCCCGTCACCGGCCCCGCGCTCGTCCCGGTCCTCCGGGGCGCCCTGCGGGGCCTCGACGCCCTCGGCGCCGTCCGTGCCGTCGACGCTCCGCGCGGTCTCCGGTCTGGATGCCTCGGCGGCCGGACGCGGCGCGAGGGAGGGCGAGAGCGCCATCCCCCCGGTGGTCCGGAACAGCTCGTCGGCACCCGGGAGACTCACTCGGCGGGGCGGCACCGGTCGAGCACCTCCCTGGCGAGCTGGCGGTAGGCGGCCGCACCGACCGAGTTGGTCGCGTACGTGGTGATCGGCTCGCCGGCGACGGTGGTCTCCGGGAAGCGCACGGTCCGCCCGATGACGGTGTGGAAGACGTGCTCGCCGAACGCCTCGACGACCCGTGCCAGCACCTCACGGCTGTGCACGGTGCGCGAGTCGTACATGGTGGCGAGGATGCCGTCCAGACGCAGGTCGGGGTTGAGCCGCTCGCACACCTTCTCGATGGTCTCCGTCAGCAGCGCGACGCCGCGCAGCGCGAAGAACTCGCACTCGAGCGGCACGATCACGCTGTGAGCGGCCGTCAGGGCATTGACCGTCAGCAGGCCCAGCGAGGGCTGGCAGTCGATGATGACGAAGTCGTAGTCGGGCAGCAGCGGCTTCAGGGCGCGCGCAAGCGCGGACTCCCGGGCCACCTCGCTGACCAGCTGCACCTCGGCGGCGGAGAGGTCGATGTTCGACGGCAGCAGGTCCATGCCCGGCACGGCCGTCTTGAGCAGCACCTCGTCGGCCGTCAGGCCCCGCTCCATGAGCAGGTTGTAGACGGTGACGTCCAGCTCCATCGGGTTGACGCCCAGTCCGACCGAGAGCGCGCCCTGCGGGTCGAAGTCGACGAGCAGCACCCGGCGGCCGTACTCGGCCAGCGCCGCACCCAGGTTGATGGTCGACGTGGTCTTGCCGACGCCGCCCTTCTGGTTGCACATGGCGATGATCTGCGCGGGGCCGTGCTCGGCCACCGGCGCGGGGATCGGGAAGTACGGCTGCGGACGGCCGGTGGGGCCGATCCGCTCGCGGCGCTGACGCGCGGCGTCGGGGGCCAGGGTGGCGGCGTACTCCGGGTCCGGCTCGTACTCCGCGTCCGGGTCGTCGTAGGCGCCGTAGGCGAACTCGCCGTAGGCCAGGCCGTAGGCCGCCAAGTCGGCGTCGTGATCGGTCACCGTGGTCACCTGCGCTGTGTTCTGGCGAGCTTCGAAGGTACGGAGTGCGACCGAGCCGACCTCGGCCGAGCCCACGGAGGGCTGCCGGGCCCCGGGCTCCTCACTCGGCTGGCCGGCGGTGAGCTCCGCCAGTCCTGGCTGACCACCCCCGGGAGCAATTGTCGACTCATTCACAAGTCGTCTTACCTCCTTGGGCATCCAGGACTCTATGTCGATTCGTCAGCGTGGCAGCATGCCGACGGTTTGCGACTCTAGGCCGTTCAAGGCGTTCGCAGCAACACAATCCACGGTAGTGGGCAGGATGTGTCGACTGTCGGGCGGGCTCCTGTCAAGGGATGAGCAGCTCCTGAGCCCCGAGGTTTCCACGCCGGGGTGTGGTCGGGTGACACGACCGCCCGAAATTGACGACAGAGCGACCCGCCCGCGTCGCCCACTGTTCACGGGCACGGCGAAGCCCCCGGCCCGAGCGGATCGGGTCGGGGGCGAACGACCGCCGTGCGGTCAGGTGTTTCAGGCGAGCACGCTCTCCAGGGAGACCGACTCCAGGCCGAACGCCTCGGCCACGGCCGGGAAGGTGATCTGACCCTCGTGCACGTTGAGGCCCTTGGCGAGCGCGGCGTCGCGGCGCAGCGCGTCCTTCCAGCCACGGTTGGCCAGCTCGACGACGTACGGCAGCGTCGCGTTGGTCAGCGCGTAGGTGGAGGTGTTCGGGACGGCGCCCGGCATGTTGGCCACGCAGTAGAAGACCGAGTTGTGGACCGTGAAGGTCGGCTCGTCGTGCGTGGTCGGACGCGAGTCCTCGAAGCAGCCGCCCTGGTCGATGGCGATGTCGACGAGCACGGAGCCCGGCTTCATGCGGGAGACCAGCTCGTTGGTGACGAGCTTGGGGGCCTTGGCGCCCGGGATCAGGACGGCGCCGACGACGAGGTCGGCCTCGGTGACGGCCTTGTCCAGCTCGAAGGCGTTCGACACGACGGTCTTGATGCTGGTGCCGAAGACGCGGTCGGCCTCGCGCAGCTTGTTGATGTCGCGGTCGAGCAGGGTCACGTCGTAGCCCATGCCGATGGCGATGGTGGCCGCGTGCCAGCCGGAGACGCCACCGCCGATGACGACGGCCTTGGCGCGGTGGGTGCCGGGCACGCCGCCGGGCAGCACGCCTCGGCCGCCGGCCGGACGCATCAGGTGGTACGAGCCGACCTGCGGGGCCAGACGGCCCGCGACCTCGGACATCGGGGCGAGCAGCGGCAGGGCGCCGTTGGACAGCTGCACGGTCTCGTACGCGATGGCGGTGGTGCCCGAGGCGATCAGCGCATCGGTACCGGCGCGGTCGGCCGCCAGGTGGAGGTACGTGAAGAGGGTCTGACCCTTGCGCAGCCGGTGGTACTCGGAGGCGATGGGCTCCTTGACCTTCAGCAGCAGGTCGGCCGTGGCCCACACCTCGTCGGCGGTGGGGAGGATGGTGGCGCCGGCGGCGACGTACTCCTCGTTGGGGATCGAGGAGCCGACACCGGCGTTGTCCTCGATGTAGACCTCGTGGCCGTTGCGGACCAGCTCATGCACGCCGGCGGGCGTGATGGCCACGCGGTACTCGTGGTTCTTGACCTCGCGGGGGATGCCGACCTTCACGACTGAACACGTCCTCTTGCCATGGGGGTCCCGACCGGAGAGATACCGGCGGGATACGCGCACGTGGGGAAGCCTCCGGGCAGCCCGGGGCAGGGGATCGCTGCGCGACTGAGTTCGAGTGTAATGAAGCCCAGTCGGCCTGTCAGCCTTCCAAAGTGACTAATTTTGCCGAGCGCATTGGCAGGTTCGTAGGCTTCCTCACCGACTTACCCTCGCAATGGGCACCAACCGGGCATCTTCGACGATACTCCCGAAACGGCCCTCACCACCCGGCGTCCACGCGTTCCCGCAGGTCCGCGAGGGCCGCGGCGACCGCCTCCCGACCGCGTTCGTCGCCGATCCGGCGCAGCACCGCCAGCGCGGCGCGGTACTCGCGGTCGGCCTCCTCGAAACGGCGCTGGGCGGTGTGCGCCTCGGCCACCCGGGCCAGCAGCCTGGCCTCGGATGCCTGGTCGCCGAGCGACTGCCGCAGGCCCAGCGCCCGCCCGTACCAGTCGGCGGCGCGCACCGGGTCCCCGAGCGCCCGGTGGCAGCCCGCCGCGCCCTCCAACGCCCGGGCGCACAGCGGTTCGTCCCCCGCCGTCCGGGCGTGTTCCAGGGCCGCCCGGTAGTGCCCGGAAGCCTGCTCCCAGCGGCCCGCCGCGGCCTGGAGGTCGCCGAGGTTGAGCAGTGCGGCCGAGGCGCGGCGGGGGCGGCCGTGGCGCTCGGCGACGGTCAGCACCAGCTCGTGCAGCCGGTAGAGGTCGGCGGGGGCGGCGGCCCCGGCCAGCGGGAGGGTGCGCAGCAGCGCGGTGACCAGCCGGCCCGCCGAGCCGTCCAGGTCCCCCTGGCCGATCGCGTCGGCGACGGCGCCCAGCAGCACCTCCCGCTCGCCGAGCAGCCACTGCCTCGCGTGCGCGGCCGAACGCAGCCGCAGCGCGGCGGGCAGCGGGTCGGGGGCGGGGCCGCCCGCCGGGTCGAGCAGGGCGCGGGCCGCCTCGGTGAGCCGGACGAGGCGCTCCAGCAGCCGAGCCCTGGCCAGCTCGGTCTCGGCCGGGCGGTCCTCCTTCTCGCGCAGCCGCACCAGCCGGGGGTGCAGCCGCCCGGGCACCCGGTAGCGCGCGGTGCCGTCGGCGGCGGGCGCCTCCTCGTCGAGCAGCTCCCGCTCGGCGAGCGCGGCCAGGGTCGCGGCGGCCTCCGGCGCCGGGCAGCCGACCAGGGCGGAGGCGGTGCGCGCGTCGGCCGTCTGCGCCGGGGCCAGGGTCAGGGTGCGCAGCATCCGCGCCTGGACGGGCGGCACGGTGCGGTGCAGCAGGGTGAAGGCGCCGACCAGCGGGTCGTTGTCGGGGACGGGCACCGGCTCGGCCGGCTCGGGGGCGGGCCTGACCCACCCGTTCGTCCCGGTGGCGGGCTCGGCCCCGGTCCGGCCGGGGGTCTCCGGGTCGGTCCCCTTCTTCCCCGGGGCCTTCTTCTCCGCCGCCCGATCCGCCACCCGATCCGCCGCCTTGTCCGCCTTCTCAGCGGGCTTCTCGGAAACCCTCTCCGCAGACTTCTCAGCAGACTTCTCAGCGGGCTTCTCGGCCGCCTCCTCCCCCACCACCCGGTGCAGCTCCCGCGCCGCGTCCGCCACGGCGACCTTCGGGTTGCCCCGCAGCCAGCCCGCCATCAGCCGCAGCGCGGCGGGCCGGGAGCCGCAGGCTTCGGCCAGGTCGGCCGCGCCGACCGGGTCGCAGGAGATGCGGGTGCCGCCGACCAGGTCGGCCAGCAGTTCGCCGGAGGCCCGACGGTCCAGGCCGCCGAGGATCACCGGGTCGATGTCCTCGATCCCGGTGAGCGGCCCGGCCGTGGTGGCGAGCACCAGGCAGCCGCTCTCGTCGGCGAGCAGCGGCCACAGCTGCCCGGCGTCGCGCACGTCGTCCAGCACCAGCAGCACCCGCCGCCCGGCCAGCGCCTCGCGCAGCGCCACGCAGCCGGGCTCGTCCCGCCCGTCCTCGGCGGCGCCGGGCAGTGGCACGGCCGCCTCGGGGTCGAGCTGCTCCAGCAGTTGTCGGGCCGCCCGGGCCGGCGGCACCCGGGAGCCGTCCGGGGCGGAGAGCCGGGCGAAGAGCACGCCGTCCGGGAAGTCGGCGGCGCAGGTACGGGCGAAGCGCACGGCCAGCGCCGTACGGCCGGAGCCGGGGCGCCCCGCCAGCACCAGCACCGGGCAGCGCCCGCTGGCCGGACGGGCGGCGGCGGCCCGCAGCGCGGCGAGTTCGGTGCGGCGCCCGGCGAACAGCGCGGGGCCGGCCGGCAGCCGTTCCAGACCGGGAACGGCCCCGGCGGGTGCGTCGGGGCCGGGGTCCATCGTCGCGGTCTTCCTCGCCACCCGTGCCACTCCCGACGTCGTCCGGCGCTCGGAGGCCGGGCGCGGGACCCGCGCTCGGCCAGGCGGCCCGGAACGGGCGCCCTGACCACGAAGCGTAGTTCGACCGTCCGGCCCGGCCGAGGTGACATCCGGTCGTACGAACCGGCGAATCACCCGGGCGAATCAACGAGAGTGCTGGAAGGGCCGAGCCGGCCAGGGCGAGTCGGCCGGGCGCAGCGCGTCCAGACCCCCCGGGGAGGTGAGCGCGGCGTGCACGGCGAGGGTGCCGGTGATCAGGGTCGGGTTGTGGAGCTCGCCGGCCTGGATGAGCCGGATCAGCTCCGGCACGGGCAGCCAGGCGACCTCGATCTGCTGCTCCTCCCCCTCCGCCGCGTAGCGCTCGCCCTCGGCCGCCGACAGGTCGGTGGCCAGGAACATCCTCAGCGCCTCGTCGGTGCCGCCCGGGGAGGTGTAGTAGTCGGCGAGGATGCGCCAGGTGTCGGCCTTGCAGTGCGCCTCCTCGTACAGCTCGCGCTGGGCGGCGTGCCAGGGGTTCTCGCCGGGCACGTCCAGCAGGCCCGCGGGCAGCTCCCACAGCCGCTGGCGCACGGGGTGGCGGTACTGGCGCAGGACCAGTACCCGCCGCTCGGCGTCGAGGGCGAGCACGGAGACGGAACCGGGGTGGGTCTGGTAGTCGCGGCGGGCCCAGCTGCCGTCCGGCATCAGGACCTCTTCGCTGCGTACGCCGGTGACCCTGCCCTGGAACGGTGTCGTGCCGCCGCGGACCTCCCACTCCTCGGCCACGTCGAAGATCCCCTGCTGCTCCATCGCACTCCCCTTTTCGTCAGTACGACACAATCTAACGCCGAACGGCGGCCCCGCGGGAATCGCGGGACCGCCGTCCGGTGAACGACCGTGGATCGACCGTGGGCTACTCGGCCGCGGTCTTGATCTCGATGGCCGCCTTGACCAGGCCCGCGAACAGCGGGTGCGGGCGGGTCGGGCGGGACTTCAGCTCCGGGTGGGCCTGGGTGGCCACCAGGTAGGGGTGCACCTCGCGCGGGTACTCGACGTACTCGACGAGGTCGCCCTTGGGCGAGAGGCCGGAGAACTGCAGGCCCGTCTTCTCGAGGTCGGCGCGGTAGGCGTTGTTGACCTCGTAGCGGTGGCGGTGGCGCTCCTCGACGTACTGCTCGCCGTCGTAGACCTCGCGCACGATCGAGCCCTCGGCCAGCTTGGCCGGGTACAGGCCCAGGCGCATGGTGCCGCCCAGGTCGCCCTTGCCGTCGACGATGGCCAGCTGCTCGGCCATGGTGGAGACGACCGGGTGCTTGGCGGCGGCGTCGAACTCGGTGGAGTTCGCCTCCGGCAGGCCGGCCAGGTTGCGGGCCGCCTCGATGACCACGCACTGCAGGCCCAGGCAGAGGCCCAGCAGCGGGACCTTGTTCTCGCGGGCGAAGGTGATCGCGCCGACCTTGCCGTTGACGCCGCGGTCGCCGAAGCCGCCGGGGATGCAGATCGCGTCGACGTCGCCGAGCTGCTCCTGGGCGCCCTCGGGGGTCTCGCAGTCGTCCGAGGTGACCCACTTGATCTCGACGCGGGCGTTGTTGGCGAAGCCGCCGGCGCGCAGCGCCTCGGTCACCGACAGGTAGGCGTCGGGCAGGTCGATGTACTTGCCGACCAGGGCGACCTTGACGATGTGCTGCGGCTCGTGGACGCGGCGCAGCAGGTCGTCCCAGGTGGTCCAGTCCACGTCGCGGAACGGCAGGTCCAGGCGGCGCACCACGTACGCGTCCAGGCCCTCGCCGTGCAGCACCTTGGGGATGTCGTAGATCGACTTGGCGTCGATGGCCGCGACCACGGCCTCCTCGTCCACGTCGCACATCAGCGAGATCTTGCGCTTGATGGCCTGCGGCACCTCGCGGTCGGCGCGCAGCACGATCGCGTCGGGCTGGATGCCGATGTTGCGCAGGGCGGCCACCGAGTGCTGGGTGGGCTTGGTCTTCAGCTCGCCCGAGGGGCCGATGTACGGCAGCAGGGAGACGTGCACGAAGAACACGTTGTCCCGGCCGACCTCGTGGCGGACCTGGCGGACGGCCTCCAGGAACGGCAGCGACTCGATGTCGCCGACGGTGCCGCCGACCTCGGTGATCACCACGTCGACGTCCTCGGTCGCCATGCGGCGGATGCGGGACTTGATCTCGTTGGTGATGTGCGGGATGACCTGGACGGTGTCGCCCAGGTACTCGCCGCGGCGCTCCTTGGCGATGACCGTCGAGTACACCTGGCCGGTGGTGACGTTCGCGGAGCCGTGCAGGTTGGTGTCGAGGAAGCGCTCGTAGTGACCGATGTCCAGGTCGGTCTCGGCGCCGTCGTCCGTGACGAAGACCTCACCGTGCTGGAACGGGTTCATCGTGCCCGGGTCCACGTTGAGGTACGGGTCGAGCTTCTGCATCGTGACGCGCAGGCCACGGGCCTTGAGCAGCGCGCCGAGGCTGGAGGCGGTGAGCCCCTTGCCGAGTGAAGAGGCGACACCCCCGGTGACGAAGAGGTGCTTGGTCGTCACGGCGCGGCTGTTCGCTGCCTTGCCGGAATGGGGCTGTGCCAAGAGGGGGCTCCCGTGGGTCGCTTGTCGAAGGTGACGTGGTGGGAGGCTCACGGGGTCGCCGGGCGACGCGAGGCCCGTGCGGTGCACGGCGCTCTGGGGGTCGTCGGTTCGGCTGGTCCGGGGCGTTTCATCCCCACCGGTCCACGGGATACCAGGGTAACAGTGCCCCGCCCCGGTCGCCTTCCGGCCCGCCCGCGCCGCTCCGGAGCGCGCGCCGGGTGTACCACCGGCGCACCACCCGGCGCTTGCGCACCACCGGTCGCACTCCGGCCGGACCGGGCCACTCCGGAGCCGCGTTTGGCACTCCGTACGGGCCATGGTGCCCCGCCCGTCGGAACCACCCGGAGGTGATCCTTCCGGGCCATCCTTGCGGCCGCGCCCGCGATGCACGGCATTTTCCCCGAATTGCGGCGCCACACCGGGCTGCGCCCGCGTGCTTCGCCCCTTTCGTCCGTCGTAAGCTGCTCGGACGCATCGCCGACAGCACGAGCACGCGGAGGGCGTGGGAGCGTCAGGACACTCCCGGTCCCCGATGCGCGACCGGACCTCCCCGTAATTCCAGCTCCTCCCCACCCACCCTCAGGGGCCGCCCAAGGTCCCGCACGGACACTCCAGCAAGGCCCGCCACCACCCCCGGCGGACCGGACAGTCCCGGGGTGAACCTCCGGCTCCGCAGACCCGCTCGCTCCCTCCTTCGCCGATGCCCTGACCACATTGCGAACTGGAGATCCACGTGGCCGGCCGTATTGAGGACTACGCACTCATCGGGGACATGCAGACCGCCGCCCTGGTCAGCAGGGACGGGGCGGTCGACTGGCTCTGCCTTCCCCGTTTCGACTCCCCGGCCGTTTTCGCGAGCCTGCTCGGCACCGACGAACACGGCTTCTGGCGGATCGGCCCGGCCGAAGCCGTGCTCAGCGAGGTCCAGGCCCCCGCGGCGGCCACCGCCCCCGCGACGGTGCGCTTCGCCGACTCCGCCGACCTGCGCGTGCCCCCGCCCACCGCCGCCGCACCCGCCCTCCCGGCCGACCGGCGCCGCTACCGGGGCGACTCGCTGATCCTCGAACAGGAGTGGGACACCCAGGGCGGCACCGTCCGGGTGATCGACTTCATGCCGCCGCGCCCGCTGGCCGGCAAGGACGCCGTCCCCCAGGTGATCCGGATCGTCGAGGGCGTCGCCGGCACCGTCCGGATGCGCTCGGCGCTGCGGATGCGCTTCTCCTACGGCCGGATCGTGCCCTGGGTCCACCGGGTGGAGCAGGCGGACGGCGGCCACCGCACCGTCGCCGTCGCCGGGCCCGACTCCGTCTGGCTCGACGGCGAGGCCGAGACCTACGGGCGCGACCTCACCACCTACGCCGACTTCACGATCCGCGCCGGGGAGCGCATCGCCTTCGCCCTCACCTGGCAGGCGTCCCACCTCGAGCCCCCGGACGTCCCCGACGCCGAGGAGATGCTGGAGGCCACCGCCGGGTTCTGGCAGGAGTGGGCCGCCCAGTGCACCTACCAGGGCCCCTACCGCGAGGCCGTCGTCCGCTCGCTGATCACCCTCAAGGGCCTCACCTACGCCCCCACCGGCGGCATCGTCGCCGCCCCCACCACCTCCCTGCCCGAGGACATCGGCGGCGAGCGCAACTGGGACTACCGCTACACCTGGCTGCGCGACGCCGCGATCACCCTCTCCTCCCTTCTGCGCACCGGCTACCGCGACGAGGCCCGCGCCTGGCGCGAGTGGCTGCTGCGCGCCGTCGCGGGGGACCCGGAGAACCTGCAGATCATGTACGGCATCGCCGGCGAGCGCGAGCTCACCGAGTCCTCCCTGGACTGGCTGCCCGGCTACGAGGGCTCCCAGCCCGTACGGATCGGCAACGGCGCCGCCGGGCAGCTCCAACTCGACGTCTACGGCGAGGTGGTGGAGGCCCTGCACCTGGCCCACATGACGGGCCTGGTGCGCAACGACCACGCCCACCACCTCCAGCTGCGCCTGATCGAGTACCTGGAGGACCACTGGCAGAACCCGGACGAGGGCATCTGGGAGGTCCGCGGCCCGCGCCGGCACTTCGTCCACTCCAAGGTGATGGCCTGGGTCGCCGTCGACCGCACCATCAAGCTGCTGGAGCAGACCCCCGAGGACGCCCCCGGGGACACGCCCGCCGACGGCCACCTGGAGCGCTGGCGCGAGCTGCGCGACACCATCCACCGGGACGTCTGCGAGAAGGGCTACGACCCCGAGCGCAACACCTTCACCCAGTACTACGGCGGCAGGGAGCTGGACGCCTCCCTGCTGCTCATCCCCCAGGTCGGCTTCCTGCCGCCGGACGACAAGCGGGTCATCGGCACCATCGAGGCCATCCAGCGGGAACTGTCCACCGAGGACGGCTTCGTCCTGCGCTACCCGACCCACGACGAGTCCGGCAACAACGTGGACGGCCTCTCCGGCCACGAAGGCGCCTTCCTGGCCTGCTCGTTCTGGCTCGCCGACGACCTGGCGATGATCGGCCGGGTGCAGGAGGCCCGCGAGTTGTTCGACAAGCTGCTGTCGCTGCGCAACGACATCGGCCTGCTCGCCGAGGAGTGGGACCCGCGCCTCAAGCGCCAGGTCGGCAACTTCCCACAGGCGTTCAGCCACGTGCCGCTGATCGACACCGCCCTGCGGCTCACCGCCTGCGGCGCCGGCTACCTCGCGGCCCAGCCGGAGGTCCCGGCCGCCGAGCGCGTCGAGGGCGCGACGGTCTGACCGTCTAGCTGCGCTGCATCAACTCGTCGTAGGTGCTGAGCACCTGGGCGACGGTGGCGGCCTCGTCCGGCCAGGTCTCGGCCTGCTGCCGGCCGGCCGCCACCAGCGCCTCCCGGCGGGCCGGGTCGGCGAGCAGCTCGCGCACCGCCCGTCCGATCGCGCCCGCGTCGCCGGAGGGGACCAGCACGGCGGCGTCGCCGACCAGTTCGGGGATGCCGCCGACGGCCGTCGCCACCACCGGCACGCCCGCGCGCATCGCCTCCTGCACTACCAGGGAGCGGGCCTCCCAGCGGCTGGAGACCACCACCACGTCGGCGGCGGCCAGCAGGTCGGGCACGTCCGTGCGGTAGCCGAGCAGCCGAACGGGCAGCTTCTCGGCGGCCGCCCGCTCGCGCAGCGGGCCCGCCTCGGGGCCGTCCCCGGCGATCAGCAGCAGCGGCTCGGGGTCGAGCGCGGACAGCTCCCCGGTGGCCTCCAGCAGCAGGGTGAACGCCTTCTGCGGGACGAGCCGGCCCACGGCCAGCACCAGCGGGCGCTCCGGGCCCCCGTCGAGCAGCGCGGCCCGCGCCTCGGGGCGGGTGAGCCGGCCCTCGGGCATCGGCGGGGCCGCGACGGGGCCCAGCCGGGCGTCGGTGGCGCCCAGTTCGCGGGCCCGGGCGACCAGGTCGGAGGAGGCGCCGAGCACCAGGTCGGCGGCGCGGGCGACCCGGCGCTCCATCAGCCGCTGGAGGCGCCGCTCCATGCCGGTGGCCAGCAGCGCGTGGTGCATGGTGACGACCAGCGGGGTCTCCGGGCGCAGGCCCGGGAAGCGGCCGGCGGTGCGCAACGCCAGGTCGGAGAGCAGCCCGGCGCGCACGCCGTGGGCGTGGACCACGTCGGCGCCGGTGAAGGCGCGGCGCAGTTCGCCGATCGCGGTGGCGTCGCTGCGGGCGCCCGAGGTGGGGGTGATGTCGACGGTGTGGAACCGCGCGCCGGTGCGGGAGAAGCCGAACAGGGCGTCGGTGCCGGCCGGGGCGCAGACCGTGACGATCACGCCGTGCGCGACCAGGCCCTGGGCCAGGGAGCGCACGTGCGCTCCGATGCCGCCGGTGCTGGCGGCCAGGACGAGTACCACGTGCAGCTGCCCCGGTTCGGGGCTGGCCGCGGTGGCCCGGGCGGCGGAATGGTCCACGTCGTCTCGCATCCGACTCGATCGGGTTCACGCACCGCTTCGCGAGGGTTGCCCACGGGCGGCGCTCGGGGACTGGAAGGCCAGTGTCCAGCCGCCACCATGCCAGGTCGGCGGCCCTCTTGGACAGTCGGCGCCACCGGGGCGCGTCGCCGTCGCGTACTCAGGACCGCCGACGCGTGATCACCGGTGGCGCGGGCTCCTGGCGGCGGCGAGGAGTTCCTCGGCGTGGGCGCGGCCCAACTCGGAATCCTCCAGTCCGGCCAGCATCCGAGAGAGTTCGCGCACCCGCTCCTCGTCGTTCAACACCTTGACGCCGGAACGGGTCACGGTGCCGTCGTTGGTCTTCTCCACCACCAGGTGCCGGTCCGCGAAGGCGGCGACCTGCGGGAGGTGGGTGACGACCACGACCTGGGCGCTTTCGGCCAGTTTGGCCAGTCGGCGGCCGATCTCCACGGCCGCCTTGCCGCCGACGCCCGCGTCCACCTCGTCGAACAGGTAGGTGGGGACGGGGTCGGCATCGGCGAAGACCACCTCGACGGCGAGCATGACGCGCGAGAGCTCACCGCCCGAGGCGCCCTTGGCGATCGGGCGGGGCTGGGCGCCCGGGTGCGGGGCGAGCAGCACCTCGACCTCGTCGACGCCGTGCGGGCCGTAGGCGACGGTGCGGCCGTCGACCTCGAGGCCGGCCAGGTCGTCGACCTGGCTGATCGCGAAGGTCACCCGGGCGTGGGGCATGGCCAGTTCGGCGAGTTCGGCGGAGACGGCGGCGGCGAAACGGCCGGCGGCGGCCTGCCGGGCGGCGGACACCTCGGCCGCCAGTTCGGCGAGCCGGGCGCGCAGTTCGGTCTCCTGGGCGCCGAGTTCGTCGATCCGGTCGTCGTCGCCGTCGAGCTCGTGGAGGCGGACGGAGCCCTCCTCGGCCCAGGCGAGGACCTCGGCGAGGGTGTTCTCCTCGCCGCCGTACTTGCGCAGCAGCTGGGCCAGGACGGCCCGGCGGTCCTCGACGGAGGCCAGGCGCACCGGGTCGGCGTCCAGGTCGTCCGCGTAGCCGGCGAGGTCCCCGGCGACGTCGGCGAGCAGGTAGCCGACCTCGTTGAGGCGGTCGGCCAGGGCGGCCAGGCGCTCGTCGTGGTGGCGCACGGCGTCCAGGGCGCGGCGGGACTGGCCGAGCAGGGTGCCCGCGTCCAGCGCCTCCGGGTCGGCCGGGTCCCCCGCGAGGGCGGCATGGGCGAGGGTCGCGGCGGAGGACAGCGCGTCGGCGTGGCCGAGGCGCTCCGCCTCGGCGGCCAGCTCGACGTCCTCCCCGGCGACGGGCTCGGCGGCGGCGATCTCGTCCAGGCCGAAGCGCAGCAGGTCGGCCTCCTGGGCGCGCTCGCGGGCCCGGGTGGTCAGCTCCTCCAGGGTGGCGGAGACCTCGCGCAGCTCGCGGTAGGTCTCCCGGTAGCGGGCCAGCGGCTCGGCGAGGGCCTCGCCCGCGTAGCGGTCCAGGGCGCCTCGCTGGCGGGCCGGGCGCAGCAGGCGCTGCTGGTCGGTCTGGCCGTGGACGGCGATCAGCTCCTCGCCGAGCTCGGCGAGCAGCCCGACCGGCACGGCCCGGCCGCCGACGAACGCGCGGGAGCGGCCCTCGGCGGAGACGGTGCGGCTGACCAACAGGGCGCCGTCGTCCAGTTCCGCCCCGGCCTCCAGCGCGCGGGCCGCCACCGGGGAGCCGGGCGGCAGCTCGAGCCTGCCCTCGACCACGGCCCGCCCGGCGCCGTTGCGCACCAGGCCCGGGTCGGCGCGGCCGCCGAGCAGCAGGCCGAGGCTGGTGACGACCATGGTCTTGCCTGCGCCGGTCTCACCGGTCACGGCGGTGAAGCCGGGGGCGAGTTCGACCACCGCGTCGTCGATGACCCCAAGATCCCGTATCCGCATCTCGTCCAACACGGAGACGACCTTACGAGGTTCCACCCCCGGCGCGCGACGAGCGGCAACGGCGCGCGGCAACTCCGTGCTTCGAAGTTCATCCCTTCCGGGGCGTTTGCGCCGTCGTTTCCGCCGTCGTTTCCGCCTGGGTCCCGACGGGGCCGGGCACGGTGCACCAGGGCAGGAACAGCTGGGCCAGCGGGCCGATCGCCAGCGCGTACAGGACGGTGCCGACCCCGGCGGTGCCGCCGAGCAGGATGCCCGCCACCAGCACGGTGACCTCGATCCCGGTGCGCACCAGGCGCAGCGAGCGGCCGGTGCGCCGGTGCAGGCCCGTCATCAGGCCGTCGCGCGGGCCGGGGCCCAGGCGGGCGCCGATGTAGAGGCCCGTGGCCAGGCCGTTGAGCAGGACCGCGCCGACCATCAGCGCGATCCGGGCCGGCAGGCCCCCGGGCGCGTCGAGCAGGCGCAGGGTGAGGTCCATGGCCGCGCCGATCACCGCCACGTTGGCGACGGTGCCCACGCCCGGGCGCTGGCGCATCGGGATCCACAGCAGCAGCACCAGGGCGCCCATGATCGTCACCCAGGCGCCGACGGAGAGGCCGATGCTGCGCTGGAGGCCCTGGTGGAGGACGTCCCACGGGTCCAGGCCGAGGCCGGAGCGGAGCATCAGCCCCATGCTGGCGCCGTACAGCACCAGGCCGACGGCGAGTTGCGGGAGGCGCCGGCCCAGGGCGTGGGTGTCGCCGAGGACGCGGACGGCCAGGCCCGGGCGGGTCGTTCCGGTCGTTCTGGTCGTTCCGGTCGTCTCGATGGTCGGGCTCGAGGTCGGGCTCGGGGTCGGGGTGGTCGTGGCGGCCAACGGGTGCTCCTGCGGTGGTGCTGCACCACCGAGGCGGCGGCTCCGGCGATGGCGGCCCGACGGCCGCCCTGCCATGATGGGCGGGCCAAAACGGCCCACCCAAGGGCCAATCGCGAGCAAGTGGACTGGAAACCGCCACCGATGGCCGACTGGCACACCACCGTCACCCCGCCCGCGCTCGCCCGGCTGCTGGCCGCCACCCGGCTGCCCGAGCCCTCCGGCGCCCGCCGCCCCGCCTACCGGACCCTCGCGGCGCAGATCCGGCTGCTCGTCACCGAGGGCCGGCTGCCCGTCGGCGCCCGGCTGCCCGCCGAACGCGAACTGGCCGCCGGCCTCGACCTCAGCCGCACCACCGTCGCCACCGCCTACGAGACCCTGCGCACCGAGGGCTACCTGCGCAGCCGCCGCGGCTCCGGCAGCTGGACGGCCCTGCCCGAGGGCACCCCGCCGCCCACCGACGCCCTGCACCCCCTCCCCCCGCACGAGCAGGGCACCACCCTGGACCTCGGCATCGCCGCCCTGCCCGCCCCCCAGCCCTGGCTCGGCCTGGCCGCCGCCCGCGCCGTCGAGCTCCTGCCCCACTACGCCGCCGGGCACGGCCACTACCCCACGGGCCTGCCGGTGCTCCGCGAGGCCGTCGCCCGCCGCTACACCGAGCGCGGGCTGGCGACCACGCCCGACCAGATCCTCATCACCACCGGAGCCATGGGGGGCCTGCACCTCGTCCAGCGGCTGCTGGTCGGCCGCGGCGACCGCGTCGCCGTCGAGGCGCCCAGCTACGCCCACACCCTGCAGGCCCTGCGGCTCAACGGCGCCCGCCTGGTGCCCGTGCCCTTCGCCTGGACGCCCCTCCCGGAGTGGGACCTCGCCGAGTGGCGCCAGGTGCTGCGCGGGGCCTCCCCCAAGGTGGCCTACGTCATCCCCGACTTCCACAACCCGACCGGCGCCCTCGTCCCCGAGGAGCCGAGGCGCGAGCTGCTGGCCGCCGCCCGCGCCTCGGGCACCCTCGTCGTGGTCGACGAGACCACCGCCGAACTCGGCTGGGGCGTACCGGAGTCCGAGCCCCTGCCGCGCCCGACGGCGGCCCTGGACCGCGCCGCCCAGGTGATCACCGTCGGCTCGGCCGCCAAGCTGCTCTGGGGCGGCCTGCGGATCGGCTGGGTACGGGCCGCGCCCCAGCTGGTGCGCCGGCTGGCCGCCGAGCGGGTCTACAGCGACGCCGGGAGCCCGGTCCTCGAGCAGCTCATCGCCACCGAACTGCTCGGCGAGCCGCTGGCGCGGATCCGCGCCGAACAGTCGACCCGGCTGCGCGCCACCGCGCACGCCTTCGCCGCCGCCCTGCCCGAGCGGCTGCCCGACTGGCGCTTCCACCTGCCGCCCGGCGGCCTGGTGCTCTGGGTCTCCACCGGCACCCTCTCCGGCGCCGCGCTGGCCCGGGCCGGCGAGCAGCACGGGGTGCGGATCGCCGCCGGCAACCGCTTCGGCTCGGACGGCGCCTTCGAGCACCACGTGCGCATCCCGTTCACCGTCCCCGCCGCGGCCGTGCCCGCCGCCGTCGACCGGCTCGCCGACCTGGCCGCCCGCGCGGCCTCCGGCACACGCTTCGTCACCGCCGACGACACCCAGCCGCCGCCCCCGTAACGAACCTGACGGACCGTCAGTGCTCCGTGTTGGATCGCCCGCGCCAACCCGTCACCGGCAGCGCGAACTTGGCGACCAGCCGGTCCGTGAACGGCGCCCGGTGCAGTCGGGCCAGCCGCACCGGCGTCTGCCCCCGGCGCACCTCCACCCGTGCCCCGGCGGGCAGTTCGACCGAACGCCGCCCGTCGCACCAGAGCACCCCGTGCGGGGTCTTCGGCTGCACCTCGACGGCCAGCACCGAATCCGGGGAGGTCACCAGCGGCCGGGCGAACAGCGCGTGCGCGGAGATAGGCACCATCAGCAGCGCCTCCACCTCCGGCCACACCACCGGGCCCCCGCCGGAGAACGCGTACGCGGTGGAACCGGTCGGGGTCGCGCACACCACGCCGTCGCAGCCGAAGTTGGAGACCGGACGGCCGTCCACCTCCGTCACGACCTCCAGCATCCGCTCCCGGGACGCCTTCTCGATCGACGCCTCGTTCAACGCCCAGTCCCGGTGCACCACATCGCCGTTGGTGCGCACCAGGACGTCGATCGTCATCCGCTCCTCGACCTCGTAGTCGGCGTCGACCACCCGCTCGACCACCACGGCCAGGTCGTCCCGCTCGGCCTCCGCCAGGAAGCCGACCCGCCCCAGGTTGATCCCGAGCATCGGCAGCCCGTGCTCGCGCGCCAGCTCCGCGCCGCGCAGCAGCGTCCCGTCCCCGCCCGCGACGAGGATCAGCTCGCAGCCGTCCGCCGCCCGCGGCCCCTCGACGACCTTCTCGACCCCCTCGGGCAGGTCCAGCCCCTCCGCCTCGGAGGCGAGGAGCCTGATCCGGATACCCGCCTTGAGCAGCCCGTGCACCAGCGCCTCGACGCTGCGCAGCGCCGCCTCCCGCCCGGTGTGCGCGATCAGGAAGACCGTACGTTCTTCATCGCTCATGCCGCTGCCCTCTCCCTACGCCTGCCGGCTCCCTACGCCTGCCGGGCGCCCTGAGCCCCGGTTCGGTCGCGCCACCCAGCATGACGGACCGGACGTCCGCTGAGGAGCCTACCCAGGGCCCTCCGCGACGGCCCGGTCCGCCTCCGCCGGGTCCAACTGCGGGGCGTCACGCCGCAGCCAGAGGAAGTACTCGACGTTCCCGGACGGCCCGGGCAGAGGGCTCGCGGTGACCCCGCGAACACCCAGGCCCAGCTCCCACGCCTGCCCCGCGACCTGGCGCACCATCTCGGCGCGCAGCTGCGGGCTGCGCACCACCCCGCCGCTGCCCAGGCGCTCCTTGCCGATCTCGAACTGCGGCTTGACCATCATCACCAGGTCCGCGTCCTCGGCCGCGCAGGCGGCGAGCGCGGGCAGCACCAGGCCCAGCGAGATGAAGGACAGGTCCCCGACCACCAGGTCGACGGGGGTGCCGCCGATCGCCTCCAGGGTCAGCTCGCGCACGTTGGTGCGGTCCATCACCGTCACCCGCTCGTCGCTCTGCAGCGACCAGGCCAGCTGCCCGTAGCCGACGTCCACCGCCAGCACGTGGGCCGCCCCGGTGCGGAGCAGCACGTCGGTGAACCCGCCGGTGGAGGCGCCCGCGTCCAGCGCACGGCGGCCCTCGACCACCAGGCCCTGCGGCAGGAAGGCCGCGAACGCGCCGGCCAGCTTGTGGCCGCCGCGCGAGACGTAGTCGGGGTCGTTCTCGTCCTTGGCCACCACGACGGCCGCCGAGGTCTCCACCTGGGTGGCCGGCTTGGTCGCGGTGGTCCCGCCGACCGTCACCCGGCCGGCCGCGATCAGCTCGGACGCGTGCTCGCGCGACCGGGCCAGCTTGCGGCGGACCAGCTCCGCGTCGAGTCGGCGTCGTGCCACTGCCACTGGTACTTCAGCTCCTACGGGTGGTGCGGGTTGCGATCAGTCCTGGTCGAGCGCGGCCAGCGTGTCCACCAGCCGCTGGTGAACATCTTCGTACACCGGGACGTGCGCCTCGGCCGGCACCCCGTCCAACGCCTCCAGCCGGGCGAGGGCCGCGTCCACCCCGGGGTGCCCGGTCGCGGTGAACTCCACGCCCAGCGGGCCGGTCACCTCGGCGGTCGGGTCGGCGGTCGGATCGGCCCCGCCGGGCTCACTCGCCATCGGGCTGCTTCCGACTGGTGGCCTTGCGCACGGTCGTCCTCTTGACGGCGGCCTTCTTCGCCGCGGCCGCGTTCCTCGCGGTCGGCTGCTTCACCGTCGCCTCGGAGGCCGTGGCCTTCTTCGCCGCCGTCTTCTTCGCGGTGGTCTTCTTCGCCGCCGTCTTCTTGACCGCGGCCTTCTTCGCGGCGACCTTCTCCGCGGAAGCCCTGCGCACCGGCGCGGCAGGCGCGGCGGGCACGACCGGGGCGACGGGCGGGACCGGCGGGTCGACCTCCACCGGCTCGTCCACCTCCACCGGCTCGTCCACCTCCACCCGCTCGGCCAGGACCGGCTCGTCGGCCCGCTCCTCCCAGCCCCTCCCGAACAGGTCGTCCGCCCGGGGCGCCGGGGCCTCCGTCGCGTACGGATCCGGCGCGGGCTGCGCCTCCTCCTCGGCCTCGACCTCGCGCAGCTTGCTCTCCAGGTAGGCCAGGACCACGCCCACCTTGGTGACCTGGTCCCCGACCTTCTCGAAGACCTTCTCCACCTCGCCGCGCGCCACCCCGACCGCCAGGTCCACCCCGGCACGCCCGGCGGTGAACGCCTCCCCGGCCAGGGTCTGCAACTGCTCGGCGGTGGGCGGGAACTGGCCGCCGAACCGGCGCTCCACCTCGGCCACGTCGACCCCGGTCCTCTCCAGGACCGTCGCCGCCGTGGCGGTGACCCGCCTGCCGACCTCCTCCACCACCACGGCGGCGGCCGCCACCGCTCCCCGCACCGTCCTCGGCAGCATCCGGGTGCCTCCTCAGCGCCTGCGCGCATCGCTCCGTCGCCATTGACCGCCCGGGCCGTCCCGGGCCGTTCCCACGCACGACGCTACCGCCAAACACGCCCTGGGGTACCGTGGCCCCTTCAGTCACCGTCACGACCCGGGGATGGACCAGAGGCCATGGCCAACGCCGAACAGTGCCGCGAGGCCCTGGAGCAGCTCAGCCGGAACATGGCGAAGTCCACCGGGGACGTCCGCAAGGCCGCCGCGCTCGACCGCTCGCTCAGCTGCCGGATCACCGACCTCGACCTGACCTTCACCGGCCGCCTGCGCGACGGCAGCATCCAGGACGTCGTCTCCACCCCCGGCGCGCCCGCCGGGAAGGCCGAGATCCGGCTCACCATGACCAGCGACGACCTGGTCGCCCTCGTCGGCGGCGGGCTCAACTTCGCCGCCGCCTGGGCGAGCGGCCGCGTCCGGCTGGAGGCCGGATTCCGCGACCTGCTGCGCCTGCGCACGCTCCTCTGAGCGGGCGTCCCGGAACGTCCCGGAACGTCCTAGAACCCCAGCTCCGCCAGCGCCTTCCCGCCGTCCACCGCCCCGGCGCCCGCGTCCAGCGCCGTCCACGCCGCCGCGCACAGCGCCCGCAGGCCGTCCCAGCGGTCCCCCGCCCCCGACAGCCGCAGCACGCCGCCCTCGGCCGTCGCCGTCCAGCCGCCGCAGACGAACCCGGCGCCCTCCGCCGCCACCTCCGGGTGGGCCGTCAGCAGCCCCCGCAGGTCCTTCGCCAGGTAGGTCGGCCGGTGCTCGGCCGGGGCCGCCAGCAGCTCCGCCGGGGTGGTCACCCCGGTGAAGACCAGCAGGCTGTCCACCCCGCCGTTGAACGCGCCCTCGATGTCCGTGTCCAGCCGGTCGCCGACCACCAGCGGCCGGCGCGCACCCGTGCGCAGCACCGTCTCCCGGTGCATCGGCGGCTGCGGCTTTCCCGCCACCACCGGGTCCACCCCGGCCGCCGCCCGCACCGCCGCGACCAGCGTCCCGTTGCCCGGCGCGATGCCGCGCGCGGTCGGGATGGTCAGGTCGGTGTTCGAGGCCACCCACGGCAGCCCGCTCTGGACGGCGTACGCGGCCTCGGCCAGCTGCGCCCAGCCGACCGTGGGGTCGTAGCCCTGGACGACGGCCTGCGGCTCCTCGGCCAGCGTGCGGACGGCGACCAGACCGCGCTCGGCCAGCGCCTCCTCCAGCCCGGCCCCGCCGACGACCAGCACCTTCGCCCCGGCCGGCACCTTCTCGGCGACGACCCGGGCGGCGGCCTGCGCCGAGTTGATCACGTCCGCCGGCTCGGCCGGCACGCCCAGCCCGGTCAGGTGCTCGGCCACCACGCTGGGCGGCCGGGAGGCGTTGTTGGTCACGTACGCGAGCCGCATCCCCGCCGCCCGCGCCGCGTCCAGCGAATCCACCGCGTGCTCGATCGCGTGCGGGCCTGCGTACACCACGCCGTCCAGGTCCAGCAGCGCCGTGTCGTACGCCCCGGTCAGCGGGGCCGCGCTGCCGCCGGGGGCGGTGCGTCGCTCGGTGGTGGCCGTCTCGCTCATGCCTGCGCTACCTCATTCACTGCCGTCGTGTCGTTCCGCCCCGGGCTCCAGGTACCCGGGCGCCCCGGGCAGCAGCGGGCCGTAGGCCCCGGCGCGGGCCGCCAGGGTCGCCCTGGTCTGCCGCAGCGCCGCCCGGTAGTGGTCGTTGCCGGGCGCCATCGCCACGGCCAGCGCCAGGTGCTCGGCGGAGGTCTCGAAGTCGCCCAGCCGGGCCGCCGCGACGCCCCACCCGAACTGAGCGTAGTCGTCGGACGGATCGGCCAGTGCCACGGCCCTGAAGTTCTCCAGCGCCGCCGCGTACGAGCCCGCGTCGAACTGGGCCCGCGCCAGCGACTCCCGGATGCTGCGCGAGTGCGGCTCGGCGGCCGCCGCCCTGGCCAGCAGCTGCTCGGCGGCGGCCGCGTTGCCCTGCGACAACAGCCTGGCGCCGCGCCGGAACCAGTCGTACTCGTCGCCGGTCGGCTCTCCTCCCCGGCTCTGCGGCGGGACCCCGCCGCCCGTCCCGTCCCGCCCGTCGCCCAGCCGGTCCTGACCGTCGTCCACGCCGTACCTCGCCCTCGGTCGAACTCCCGCGCCCGCGGAGGCGGGCGTTCCGATCTCTCAACAACGCGTACCCGGTTACGATGCCCAGAATGAGCACACCCAGTGCATACGACGGAGTCGAGACTCCCGAGGGCGGCCCCGGAGATCCCGGGCACGTCGCCGCCGCAGGACTGTCCCTGTCCCCCTTCCGAGGTCTGCGCTACGTCCCCGACCGGGTCGGTGCGCTCGCCGCGGTGATGTCCCCGCCCTACGACGTGGTCGACCCCGGGCGTCGGCTGGACCTCGAGACCGCCGACCCGTACAACGTCGTCCGGCTGATCCTTCCCAGACCCGAGCCGGAGGACGCCGGCGACCGACCTGATCGCGACACCAAGTACCGCCACGCCGCGCGGCTGCTCGCCGACTGGCAGCGCGAGGGCGTCCTCTCACCCGATACCGAACCCGCTCTCTACGTCTACGAACAGCGCCTTCCCGCCACCACCGACTCTCCCGAACTGCTCCAGCGCGGCCTGATCGGCGCCCTCGCCGTCAGCGGCCGCGAGGCCGGCGTCGTCCTCCCGCACGAGGACGTCATGCCCCGCCCGGTCGCCGACCGCGTCGGCCTGATGCGCACCACCCGTGCCAACCTCGAACCGCTGCTGCTCACCTACCGCGGCAAGGGCGCCGCCTCCGAGGTCATCGAACGGACGGTCCGGGGCGAGCCCCTGCTCTCCACCGCCACCAGCGACGGCACCCACCACCGCCTGTGGGCCGTCACCGACCCCGAGGACATCGCCGAGATCGGCCGCGACCTCGCCACCTGCCGGGCACTGATCGCCGACGGCCACCACCGCTGGGAGATGTACCTGCGTCTCCAGCGCGAACACCGTCACCTGCCGCGCAGCCCCTGGGACCGGGGCCTGGTGCTGCTTGTGGACACCGCCCGCTACCCGCTGCGCGTACGGGCCATCCACCGGGTGCTGTACCGCCTGCCGATCGCCGAGGCACTGGACGGGCTCGGCGACCACTGGCGGGTCAAGGAGGTGCCCGGCCCGCTGACCACCGCCCTCCAGGCCCTCGCCGAGCAGAAGCGCCACGGCGGCAACGGCTTCGTCCTGACCGGCGGGGACGGCGTCTTCTGGCTCGTCGGCGAGCCCGAGGAAGCCCTGCTCGACGCCACCGTGCCGCACGACCGGCCCGAGGAGTGGCGCCGCCTGGACGCCACCGTCCTGCACTCCACCCTGCTCGACCACACCTGGCACGTCCCGGACGGTCCCGACGACATCGGCTACCTGCACACCGCCGACTCCGCCGAACGGGAGGCCGCCCGCACCGGCGGCACCGCCGTCCTGCTGCACCCCGTGAAGGAGAGCGTGGTGCGGCGCCTGGCCGAACAGGGCGTCACCATGCCGCGCAAGTCCACCTCCTTCGGGCCGAAGCCGGCCACCGGGCTGGTGCTGCGCAACCTCGAACTGGGTTGACGCCCTCGGGGGGCGTCAACCCGCGAACGCGATGAGGCCCTGCCGCTCCCCCTCGGGGGAACGGCAGGGCCTCACTCGTGTCACCGCGGCCGCGGAGCTCAGACCTGGTCGGTCCCCTCGGCCTTGTCAGCCTTCTCGGCCTTCTCCGCGTCCTTGGACTCGCGCGCGGGGACCACGCCGTCGAAGTCCTCGTCGATCTCGAGGTCGTCCTCGTCGTAGAACTCCTCGACGTCCTCCTCGTCCTCGAAGATCACGCGGTCGTCGGTGACCTCGCCGGCGCGCTTCTTCGCCGGGGCCTCGGCCTGCTCGGCCGTCTCCTCGGCCAGCTCCGGGTCGAGCGCGTCGGTGAACTCCACACCGTCGATCTCGGCCAGCCGCTCCGCGGCGTTGGTGCTGCCCTCGGTGTCGGCCTCGGCGGCCTTCGCGAACCAGTCGCGGGCCTCGTCGGCCCGGCCCGCGGCGATCAGGGCCTCGGCGTAGGCGTACCGCAGACGCGCGGTCCACGGCTGCACCGAGCTGGAGGCCAGCTCCGGGCTCTGCAGGGTGACGACGGCGGCGTCGAACTGCTCCATGTCGGTGCGGGCACCGGCGGAGACCAGGCGCATCTCGACCTGACCGGCCTTGTCCAGCTGCTTGACCTCGGGCTCGCCGGCCATCGCCAGGGCGCGCTCCGGGCGGCCCAGACCGCGCTCGCAGTCGGCCATCACGGGCCACAGGTCGGCACGACCGGTCATCCGGCGGGCGGCGCGGAACTCGGTCAGCGCCTCGGAGTACCGCTGCGTCATGTACGAGGCGAAGCCGGCCGCCTCGCGGACGGCCGCCACGCGCGAGGCCAGGCGGAGCGCGACGCGGGAGTACTGGTACGCCTCCTCCGGCTCGCTGTCGAGCAGGCGGGCGACCATCACCAGGTTGCGGGCGACGTCGTCGGCGAGGGTCTTGGGCAGGCTCTTGAGCTCCTGACGCACGTCCGCGTCGATCTCGAAGCCCGTGACGTCCTCCGGGATCGGCAGACGCTTGACGGGCTCGTAGTTGCCCCGACGGTCGTCCTGGTCGCGGCGGTAGCCGCCCCGGTCGTCACGGTCGTCACGGCGGAAACCGCCGCCCTGGCGGTCGTCGCGGCCGCGGTAGCCGCCGGACGGGCGGTCGTCACGGCCGCCTCGGTAGCCGCCGCCACCGGCCGGACGGTCGTCACGGCCCCGGTAGCCGCCCGAGGGACGGTCGTCGCGACGGAAACCGCCGCCGCCACCCTGACGGTCATCGCGGTCACGGAAACCACCGGACGGACGGTCATCGCGGCGGAAGCCACCGCCACCGGCGGGGCGGTCGTCACGGTCGCGGAAACCACCGGACGGGCGGTCATCGCGACGGAAACCACCGCCACCGCCCTGACGGTCATCGCGGTCACGGAAACCACCCGAGGGGCGGTCATCGCGGCGGAAGCCACCACCGGAGGGACGGTCGTCACGGCGGAAGCCGCCGCCACCCTGACGGTCGTCACGGTCGCGGAAACCACCGGACGGGCGGTCGTCGCGACGGAAGCCGCCACCGGCGGGACGGTCGTCACGGCCGCCACGGAAGCCGCCCGAGGGACGGTCGTCGCGACGGAAGCCGCCGCCACCCTGACGGTCGTCACGGTCGCGGAAGCCACCACCGGACGGGCGGTCGTCACGACGCGGACGGTCATCACGGTCATCGCGACGGAACCCACCCGAGGGGCGGTCGTCACGACGGAAGCCACCACCGGCCGGGCGGTCGTCACGGCCGCCACGGAAGCCGCCACCACCCTGACGGTCATCGCGGTCACGGAAACCACCGGACGGGCGGTCGTCACGACGCGGACGGTCATCACGGTCGTCACGACGGAACCCACCCGAGGGGCGGTCGTCACGACGGAAGCCACCACCGGCCGGGCGGTCGTCACGGCCGCCACGGAAGCCACCGCCACCCTGACGGTCGTCACGGTCACGGAACCCACCGGACGGACGGTCATCGCGACGGAAACCACCACCGGCGGGACGGTCGTCACGACCGCCACGGAAGCCGCCGCCACCGGCCGGACGGTCGTCACGACCCCGGTAACCGCCCGACGGACGGTCGTCACGGCGGAAGCTGCCGCCGCCACCCTGACGGTCATCGCGGTCGCGGAAACCACCGGACGGACGGTCGTCACGACGGTAGCCACCGCCGCCACCACCCTGACGGTCGTCACGGTCGCGGAAGCCGCCACCGGACGGACGGTCGTCACGACCCCGGTAGCCACCCGACGGACGGTCATCGCGACGGTCGTCACGGCGGAAGCCACCGCCACCGCCGCCCTGGCGGTCGTTGGACCAGCCCCCACGGGACCGGGGCTCGTAGCCACGGCCGCCGTCCGATCGGCGCTCAGGACGGTCCTGGGACTGGTTGGACATCTGGTGACTCCTTCTGCTTCTTCAGCTCCACCGCGTATCCGGCAGGTGAACTGCCGCCGCGGTATCGGCGCCGGCCTCCTGGCCATGCGCCTACTCCATTGTCCGGCATCCGGGAACCCTCCGCGCCTGGGCGGGAGGGGGACCCGGTCTGACCGGCCTCGTTGTGCGCGTTCGCGAAAAACAAAAAAGCCGCGGCCCCAGCGAAATCGCTGGGGCCGCGGCTTTGAATAATTGTTCGGCGGCGTCCTACTCTCCCACAGGGTCCCCCCTGCAGTACCATCGGCGCTATGAGGCTTAGCTTCCGGGTTCGGAATGTAACCGGGCGTTTCCCTCATGCTATGACCACCGAAACCCTATCGGGTATTCAGCGAAACACACTTTTCAGTTGAATAAGTGTTTCTTGTTCGCCGGCGATAGCTGTTCGCTACCCGGGAACCACACAGTGAACGCGAGCGTCTGAGGACAAGCCCTCGGCCTATTAGTACCGGTCAACTCCACCCCTCACGAGGCTTCCATACCCGGCCTATCAACCCAGTCGTCTACTGGGAGCCTTACCGCTTAGATGCTTTCAGCGGTTATCCCTCCCGAACGTAGCCAACCAGCCATGCCCTTGGCAGAACAACTGGCACACCAGAGGTTCGTCCGTCCCGGTCCTCTCGTACTAGGGACAGCCCTTCTCAACACTCCTACGCGCACAGCGGATAGGGACCGAACTGTCTCACGACGTTCTAAACCCAGCTCGCGTACCGCTTTAATGGGCGAACAGCCCAACCCTTGGGACCTACTCCAGCCCCAGGATGCGACGAGCCGACATCGAGGTGCCAAACCATCCCGTCGATATGGACTCTTGGGGAAGATCAGCCTGTTATCCCCGGGGTACCTTTTATCCGTTGAGCGACGGCGCTTCCACAAGCCACCGCCGGATCACTAGTCCCTACTTTCGTACCTGCTCGACCCGTCAGTCTCACAGTCAAGCTCCCTTGTGCACTTACACTCAACACCTGATTGCCAACCAGGCTGAGGGAACCTTTGGGCGCCTCCGTTACCCTTTAGGAGGCAACCGCCCCAGTTAAACTACCCACCAGACACTGTCCCTGATCCGGATCACGGACCCAGGTTAGACATCCAGCACGACCAGAGTGGTATTTCAACGACGACTCCACGACAACTGGCGTTGCCGCTTCAAAGTCTCCCACCTATCCTACACAAGCCGAACCGAACACCAATATCAAGCTATAGTAAAGGTCCCGGGGTCTTTCCGTCCTGCTGCGCGAAACGAGCATCTTTACTCGTAATGCAATTTCACCGGGCCTATGGTTGAGACAGTCGAGAAGTCGTTACGCCATTCGTGCAGGTCGGAACTTACCCGACAAGGAATTTCGCTACCTTAGGATGGTTATAGTTACCACCGCCGTTTACTGGCGCTTAAGTTCTCAGCTTCGCCTGGACGAATCCAAGCTAACCGGTCCCCTTAACGTTCCAGCACCGGGCAGGCGTCAGTCCGTATACATCGCCTTACGGCTTCGCACGGACCTGTGTTTTTAGTAAACAGTCGCTTCT
Source organism: Streptomyces sp. NRRL WC-3742 (assembly GCF_000720635.1). GTDB lineage: Bacteria > Actinomycetota > Actinomycetes > Streptomycetales > Streptomycetaceae > Kitasatospora. The sequence goes on from NZ_JOCF01000080.1 coordinate 34,210, forward strand.
CGCTGGTCTCTGCGGCCACCCCCAGCTCAGACTGCAAGAGTCATCACCAGGAATGGCCCCCCTTCTCCCGAAGTTACGGGGGCATTTTGCCGAGTTCCTTAACCATAGTTCACCCGAACGCCTCGGTATTCTCTACCTGACCACCTGAGTCGGTTTGGGGTACGGGCCGCCATGAAACTCGCTAGAGGCTTTTCTCGACAGCATAGGATCATCCACTTCACCACAATCGGCTCGGCATCAGGTCTCAGCCTCAATGAGTGACGGATTTGCCTATCACTCGGCCTACACCCTTACCCCGGGACAACCACCGCCCGGGCTGGACTACCTTCCTGCGTCACCCCATCGCTCACCTACTACCCCGTTGGGTCACCGGCTCCACCACTTCCCTTTGCCCGAAGGCTCCGGGACGGCTTCACGGGTTTAGCATCAAGAGGTTCAGCGTTGGCGCTTCAAAGCGGGTACGGGAATATCAACCCGTTGTCCATCGACTACGCCTGTCGGCCTCGCCTTAGGTCCCGACTTACCCTGGGCAGATCAGCTTGACCCAGGAACCCTTGGTCAATCGGCGCAAGAGTTTCTCACTCTTGTATCGCTACTCATGCCTGCATTCTCACTCGTGTACCGTCCACGACTGGTTTCCACCGCCGCTTCACCCGGCACACGACGCTCCCCTACCCATCACAACAGGCGTTGGCCCTATACGTTGCAATGACACGACTTCGGTGATGTGCTTGAGCCCCGCTACATTGTCGGCGCGGAATCACTTGACCAGTGAGCTATTACGCACTCTTTCAAGGGTGGCTGCTTCTAAGCCAACCTCCTGGTTGTCTCTGCGACTCCACATCCTTTCCCACTTAGCACACGCTTAGGGACCTTAGTCGGTGTTCTGGGCTGTTTCCCTCTCGACCATGGAGCTTATCCCCCACAGTCTCACTGCCACGCTCTCACTTACCGGCATTCGGAGTTTGGCTAAGGTCAGTAACCCGGTAAGGCCCATCGCCTATCCAGTGCTCTACCTCCGGCAAGAAACACGTGACGCTGCACCTAAATGCATTTCGGGGAGAACCAGCTATCACGGAGTTTGATTGGCCTTTCACCCCTAACCACAGGTCATCCCCCAGGTTTTCAACCCTGGTGGGTTCGGTCCTCCACACGGTCTTACCCGCGCTTCAACCTGCCCATGGCTAGATCACTCCGCTTCGGGTCTTGGGCATGCAACTCAGACGCCCTATTCGGACTCGCTTTCGCTACGGCTACCCCACACGGGTTAACCTCGCTACACACCGCAAACTCGCAGGCTCATTCTTCAAAAGGCACGCAGTCACGGCCCGCCAGCAAGCTGGCGAACGACGCTCCCACGGCTTGTAGGCACACGGTTTCAGGTACTATTTCACTCCGCTCCCGCGGTACTTTTCACCATTCCCTCACGGTACTATCCGCTATCGGTCACCAGGGAATATTTAGGCTTAGCGGGTGGTCCCGCCAGATTCACACGGGATTTCTCGGGCCCCGTGCTACTTGGGAGTTTCTCAAACGAGCCGTACAGATTTCGTCTACGGGGGTCTTACCCTCTACGCCGGACCTTTCGCATGTCCTTCGACTACCCATACGGTTTCTGACTCGCCGACCGGCCGGCAGACCGGTCAAGAAAAATCCCACGACCCCCTGAGCGCAACCCCTGCCGGGTCTCACACGCTCAAGGTTTAGCCTCATCCGGTTTCGCTCGCCACTACTCCCGGAATCACGGTTGTTTTCTCTTCCTGCGGGTACTGAGATGTTTCACTTCCCCGCGTTCCCTCCACATACCCTATGTGTTCAGGTATGGGTGACAGCCCATGACGACTGCCGGGTTTCCCCATTCGGAAACCCCCGGATCAAAGCCTGGTTGACGGCTCCCCGGGGACTATCGTGGCCTCCCACGTCCTTCATCGGTTCCTGGTGCCAAGGCATCCACCGTGCGCCCTTAAAAACTTGGCCACAGATGCTCGCGTCCACTGTGCAGTTCTCAAACAACGACCAGTCACACACCCTCAACCACCCGAAGATGATCTCAAGTGAGGCCGGCATCCATGAGGCAACTTCCGTTCCCTCAGGACCCAACAACGTGCCCGACACAGTCACTCACCGACCGCGTTCCACGCCCCAAGAGGCAGTACTAGCGTTCCGATCGCTTCCTGTGCCGAATAGTCAACGTTCCACCCATGAGCAACCGTGCAGGACATTCGCCTGCAAGCGGCATATTGCTCCTTAGAAAGGAGGTGATCCAGCCGCACCTTCCGGTACGGCTACCTTGTTACGACTTCGTCCCAATCGCTGGTCCCACCTTCGACGGCTCCTCCCCTTACGGGTTAGGCCACCGGCTTCGGGTGTTACCGACTTTCGTGACGTGACGGGCGGTGTGTACAAGGCCCGGGAACGTATTCACCGCAGCATGCTGATCTGCGATTACTAGCAACTCCAACTTCATGGGGTCGAGTTGCAGACCCCAATCCGAACTGAGGCCGGCTTTTTGGGATTCGCTCCGCCTCACGGCATCGCAGCCCTTTGTACCGACCATTGTAGCACGTGTGCAGCCCAAGACATAAGGGGCATGATGATTTGACGTCGTCCCCACCTTCCTCCGAGTTGACCCCGGCAGTCTCCTGTGAGTCCCCGACATTACTCGCTGGCAACACAGAACAAGGGTTGCGCTCGTTGCGGGACTTAACCCAACATCTCACGACACGAGCTGACGACAACCATGCACCACCTGTATACCGACCACAAGGGGGCACCTGTCTCCAGGTGTTTCCGGCATATGTCAAGCCTTGGTAAGGTTCTTCGCGTTGCGTCGAATTAAGCCACATGCTCCGCTGCTTGTGCGGGCCCCCGTCAATTCCTTTGAGTTTTAGCCTTGCGGCCGTACTCCCCAGGCGGGGAACTTAATGCGTTAGCTGCGGCACCGACGACGTGGAATGTCGCCAACACCTAGTTCCCAACGTTTACGGCGTGGACTACCAGGGTATCTAATCCTGTTCGCTCCCCACGCTTTCGCTCCTCAGCGTCAGTAATGGCCCAGAGATCCGCCTTCGCCACCGGTGTTCCTCCTGATATCTGCGCATTTCACCGCTACACCAGGAATTCCGATCTCCCCTACCACACTCTAGCCTGCCCGTATCGAATGCAGACCCGGGGTTAAGCCCCGGGCTTTCACATCCGACGCGACAGGCCGCCTACGAGCTCTTTACGCCCAATAATTCCGGACAACGCTCGCACCCTACGTATTACCGCGGCTGCTGGCACGTAGTTAGCCGGTGCTTCTTCTGCAGGTACCGTCACTTGCGCTTCTTCCCTGCTGAAAGAGGTTTACAACCCGAAGGCCGTCATCCCTCACGCGGCGTCGCTGCATCAGGCTTTCGCCCATTGTGCAATATTCCCCACTGCTGCCTCCCGTAGGAGTCTGGGCCGTGTCTCAGTCCCAGTGTGGCCGGTCGCCCTCTCAGGCCGGCTACCCGTCGTCGCCTTGGTGGGCCGTTACCCCACCAACAAGCTGATAGGCCGCGGGCTCATCCTGCACCGCCGGAGCTTTACACCCTCCCCCATGCAGAGGAAGGTCATATCCGGTATTAGACCCCGTTTCCAGGGCTTGTCCCAGAGTGCAGGGCAGATTGCCCACGTGTTACTCACCCGTTCGCCACTGATCCACCCCGAAGGGCTTCACCGTTCGACTTGCATGTGTTAAGCACGCCGCCAGCGTTCGTCCTGAGCCAGGATCAAACTCTCCGTGAATGTTTACC
>NZ_JOCF01000081.1 GCF_000720635.1 Streptomyces sp. NRRL WC-3742
CCCCGGCCGCGACGACCCGCCCACCATCGAGCTCGGCCCCCCGCTGCCCGACCCCTCCGCGCCGACCTACCCGTACCCGGCCCCCGGCCCCGGCGAGCCCCCCGGCCCGGTCTACGTCGTCGGCGACGTGCACGGCTACCTCGAGGAGCTTCGCGCCGAGCTCCACCACCAGGGCCTGATCGACGCCGAGGGCCACTGGTCCGCCGGCCGCGCCCGCATCTGGTTCCTCGGCGACTTCACCGACCGCGGCCCGGACGGCATCGGCGTCATCGACCTCGTCATGCAGCTCGCCGCCGAGGCCGCCGCCGCCGGAGGCTACTGCCGCGCCCTGATGGGCAATCACGAACTGCTCTTCCTCGGCGCCTCCCGCTACGGCGACGAGCCCGTGCAGTCCACCGCCGGCACCGCCTCCTTCCTCGCCGCCTGGCGGCTCAACGGCGGCCAGCAGAGCGACCTGGACCGCCTGGAGGCGCACCACGTCAGCTGGCTCTCCCGGCTGCCCGCCGTCGCGCTGGAGGACGACCACCTGCTGCTGCACTCCGACACCACCGCGTACCTGGAGTACGGCGAGTCCATCCCCGACGTCAACGACGCCGTGCACAGCCTGCTCGCGGACGGCAGCGTGGACGAGTGGTGGGACTGCTTCCGCCGCTTCACCAAGCGCTTCGCCTTCCGCGGCGAGGCCGGGCCGATGGCCGTCCACGAGCTGCTCGACACCTACGGCGGCACGCGCATCGTGCACGGGCACAGCCCCATCCCGTACCTGACCGGCGCCGTGCACGCCGACGACGGACAGCCGCCGCACATCCCCGGGCCGTACGTGTACGCCGACGACCTGGCCGTGGCCATGGACGGCGGCGTCACCATGGAGGGGCGCCTCCTCGTCGCCCGACTTCCCGTCAACTGAGAAGGCCGTCCGAACAGTTGTTCCCGGCGCTCGGGCCGCCGCACGCGCGCGGCCCGGGGCGCGAAATTCCGGAAACCGACTGTCAAGTCGGCGGGGCACGCCCCTAACATGAGGCACGTCACACCCGGCCGCCCGTCCGGTGGCCCGCCTCCGTGCCCGTCCCGGCCTCCCCGAGGGCCCCGCCCCTCGCCGAACCGGCCCGGGTCTGCCCGAACGGGGTCCCCATGTCCAACCCCCCGCCCCTGCTCGCCGAGGACCGCCCCGAGTACGAGCGCCTGCTCGGCGAAGCCCTGCGCGACAGCACCGTCCTCACCGCACTGCGCGCTCCCGGCGCACTCACGGCCGCCGAACTGCGCGTGCACGCGCTCCGCGACGCCGACCGGATAGCCGCGGCCGCCGCCGAGGAGTACGAGCGCTACACCGCGCTGCGCGAGAGCCTGCGCAACACCCCGCCGCCGCCCGCCGGCACCGAACCCACCGCCCCCGCGCTGCTCTCGCAGCTGCGCTCCTCGGGCGGCGGCGCCGGACTGTTCCCGGTGCTCACCGTCCTCACCCCGATCCTCGCCTGGACGGCGGCCGTCGCCCTGCTGCTGCTCGGCTACCTGGTCCGGGCCGCCGACCCCTCGGCCGCCCTCGCCGGCCCGCTGATCACCGCGGGCTGGACGGCCCTGGCCGCCGGGGTCGCGGCGATGGCGGTCGGCATCATCGGGCTCGTCCTCACCGCGCTGCGGGACGGCTCGGCGGCCACCCCGGTCGGCACCGACCGGCAGCAGGCCGCCGAACTCGCCCGCGCCCGGCGCGAATGGCGCACGGCCCTGCGCGAGCGCGGACTGCTGCCCTACCTCCACTCCGCCCTGCCCGCCGTCCCCGGCGGGCCCCCGCACTTCAGCAGCCCCGGCTTCAGCTCACCCTCGTACAGCAGCCCCGACTTCACCGGCCCGGACGACCCCGGGCTCGGCAAGTCCGGGCCGACCGGCTACACCCCGCCCGCCTTCACCGGCCCCGACGAGGTCGGCTGACCAGCGGCCGCAGCCTCAGGCCGGGTACGGAGCCGCCGCCCTGGCGTTCTTCAGCGCGCCCGCCCACCAGGACAGTTGGTCGAGCAGCACCTTGGCGTACCCGGCCGCGTTCGGGTCGGTCGGCCTCCCGTCCTCCCAGGCCGTGAAGTAGTTCGGGAAGGCCAGGCCGTCCCGGATCGTCACCGCGTGCAGCTCGGTCAGCACGTTCTCCAGGTGCAGCACCGCGTGCCGCCCGCCCGCCGCGCCGCCGTAGCTGACGAAGGCGACCGGCTTGGCCGTCCACTGGGTGAAGTGCCAGTCGATGGCCGCCTTCAGCGAGGCCGGGTAGCTGTGGTTGTACTCCGGGGTGACGATCAGGAACGCATCCGCGCCCTCCAGCGCCTCGGTCAGCCGCGCCATCCCCGCCGGGCGGGGGTAGTCGTCACCCGCGAACTTCGGCGAGGAGGACGGCAGCGCCAACGGCAGCTCCACCTCCGCCAGATCCACCACCTCCACCTCGAACCCCCCGTGCTCGGCGGCCCGTTCGGCCACCCACGAGGACACCACCGGGCCGAAACGCCCCTCCCGGACGCTTCCGACGACGACCACCAGCCTGTGCGCACCACTCTTCGTGTTCTCCATGGCCACCACCCTGCGCCCGGTCCCCGGGCCCGACCAGACCGTGCCCGGGCTGGCCCCAGCAGGGCCACCCTCCGGGCGGGCCGCGCCCGTACGCTGATCGTCATGGGGACACCACTGGGGGACTTCGTCCGAGCCAAGCGCGACAGCATCCAGCCCGAGACCCTGGGCCTGCCCGACCACGGCCGCCGCCGCTCGCCCGGGCTGCGCCGCTCCGACCTCGCCGTCCGCGCGGGCATCAGCGTCGAGTACCTGACCCGGCTGGAGCAGGGCCGCGACCGCAACCCCTCCACCGCCGTCGTCAACGCGCTCTGCGACGCCCTCAGCCTCGACCCCGCCGAGCGGGAACACATCCGCTACCTCACCAAGATCACCGGCGGCACCTGCCCCAGCCACGTACGCCCCGCACCGCCCAGCCGCGAGATCCGCGCCACCGTCCGCGAGACCCTCCGGCTCCTCGAACCCGGCATCGCCGCGATCACCAACCGCCTCGGCGAGATCCTCGCCCACACCAGCGGCTACGCCGCCGTCCTCGGCGCCTCCGGCCTCCTCGACCACCCCGCGCCCAACCTCACCCGCTACGTCTTCACCGACCCCCGCGCCCGCGACCTCTTCCCCGACTGGGACGAGGTCGCCGACGAGCAGGCGTTCGACCTCTGGCTCGGCCCCTCCGCCGAGAGCTCCGAGTGGCTCAGCACCGAACTCGCCCCCGTCGCCGGCCCCGAGTTCACCCGCCGCCTCGGCAACCACCTCGTCCCCGCCCGCGGCCCGCTGCGGCTGCGCCACCCCTCGGGCCCGGAGCTCCTCCTCGACCGCGAGGTCCTCGACCTCGCCGCCGACCGCCAGCAGATCGTCGTCCTCCTCCCCGCCGACGAGCCCACCGCCGCCCACCTCGCCGACCTGCTGCGCCCCGCACCGCACCGCCTGCGCTCCGTCTCCTGACCCGGCCCACGCCGAGGGCGCCACACCCCGACGCCAGGATCCGCCCCGAGATCGGGTTGAATGTGTCGCAGTCGTGGGGGCCAACGGAGGTTGTGTCCCGACCTTCCAACGGAGACCACATGACGCACGCAGCCGGACGCCCGGCCACCACGGAGAGACCGCTGTCACCCCTCGCGAAGCCCGCGGTGCGGCTGGCCCTGCTGGTCGGCATCGGGATCGTCGCGCTGGGCCTGCGCGCCGCCATGCTGCACTGGAAGTCGCTGGACTTCGACGTCTTCCTGCTTCGCTGGTACGAGACCATGAAGCACAACGGCGGCTTCCACGCCCTCAAGGACTCCAGCTTCGCGGACTACAACGTCCCGTACCTGTACCTGATGGCCGCGCTGACCTACCTCCCGATCGGGCCGCTCGCCGGGATCAAGGCCATCTCCATCGCCTTCGACCTGCTCCAGGCGTTCTTCGTGTTCCGCATCGTCGCCCTGCGCTACCCGCGCCGCGACGCCTGGCAGCCGTTCGCGGCGGCGCTGCTCGTCCTGGTGATGCCCACCGTCGCCGTCAACAGCGGCTGGTGGGCACAGGCCGACGGGATCTACACCTCGTTCGTGGTCGGCGCCGTCTACTTCGTCCTGGCCCACCGTCCCTGGTGGGCCTGCTCGATGCTCGGCTTCGCGCTCGCGTTCAAGCTGCAGACCGTCTTCGTCTTCCCGTTCCTGCTGGTCGTGCTGGTCACCCGGCGCGTGCTGTGGCGCAGCCTGCTCGCGATCCCCGCGGTCTACCTGGCCCTGGACATCCCGGCGTTCCTGCTCGGCGCCGAACCGGTCAAACTGATGACGGTCTACACCCGGCAGGCCGACTCCTACCCGCAGCTGACCCTCAACGCGCCGTCGCTGTACCAGTTCGTGAAGGCCCCGGCCGACCCGCACCACCTCGACACCGTCCGCAGCACGGGCGTCCTCGCCGCCGGTGCCGTCGTGGTCGTCCTGATCGCCCTGGCCGTGCTCTCCCGCACCGGCCGCCTGGCCCTGCGCAACGGCGCGGCCCGCCCCACCCTCACCCAGAACCAGGTCCTGCTCACCGCCGTCGCCTCGGCGATCACGGTGCCGTTCCTGCTGCCGTCCATGCACGACCGCTACTTCTACATCGCGGACGTCCTCAGCGTGCTCGCCGCCTTCTACCTGCCGCGCCGGCTCTGGTTCGCCCCGATCCTGGTCCAGGTCGCCTCCTTGTCCAGCTACCTGCCGTTCCTGCGGCCGAAGACCCTGGCGACGATGATGGACTACCAGTGGTCCACCCACGTCTGGGAGCTGGTCGCCGCCTCCATGGGCGCCGCGGGCCTCGCCGTCCTCGTGGTGACGGCCCTCGAGTACCGTCGGCTCCCGGCCGAACCCGCGACCGACGCCGCCGTCCCCTCCCCGCGCGACTCCCAACTCATCGCCCCCTGACCCCGCCTGCCCCGAGGGCGGCCGAACCGGGAACCCCCGGTGCGGCCGCCCTCGCCTTTATGTTTTTGGACAAGGTCTCCCACTCCCTTTCCGCGCCTCAGCGCCACTTCCCTATGGATTTCGGCCAACACATCAGCGAGCCCATTCCTTCCGGTGAATTGGATGGCGGACGAACCTCCTGCATTGGATCGGACAGAACCTAATGAACAACAACAACCGCTCCTTGAGCTGCAGTTGGTCGCTCGTTATAGAACGGTAATAAAGTTTGTGTTGGTAGGCCGACAAGCCTCCTGTAAAAATCTTCGCATCGCAGCCGCCGGGCCCGCACCCAAAGTGCCGGGCCGACCTCGGTGTATGTCTGCCATTGATTTCCAGGGGGAAATCACTCATGTTCACGAACCCGTCCACTCGTCGTTCCCGTGTGCTCGCCGCCGCGACTGTGGTGGCCGCCATCGGCGCCGCCACCCTCACCCCGGCGGCCGCCTTCGCCAGCACCACCGCGACCGGCACCGCGCCGCTGGTGGCCTCCCTGACGCAGAACGCCGGACAGGCCACGCTGACCCGTACGGGCAGCGGCGCGGACCTGACGCTGACCGTCACCAACAACTCCGATGTGGCGCAGCCCTTCCACCCGGCCGTGAACGTCACGCCGGTGGGTGGCGCCAACCCGGTCGTGCCGAGCTGGGTCGACTTCAACGCGAAGGCGATCTCCGCCCCGAGCACCGACGTCATCCCCTCCTGGGACGCCAACAACAGCTTCTCCGGCGCTGTCGTGCCGACCAGCACCTACTCCAACTTCAAGGTTCCGGCCCACACCACCTACACCTGGGCCGTCAACGTCAAGGTGAAGGCCGCCCTCCCGGCCGCCGACACCGCCGTCAAGATCGACCTGGTCAACAACCAGAACGACAGCACCGTCACCGCCCCGGGCACCCTGGCGGTCGCGGCCCCCACCGGCGCCCTGTTCCAGAACTTCTCGAACCTCTGGGGCACCGTCTCCGCCTCGACCCCGTTCACGACCGATGTCACCGTGACCAACAACGGCGCGCCGATCAACGCGCCGATCAACCCCGCCCTGCACTGGGGCAACGGCGCCGTCACCGCCCCGGTCAGCCTGAAGCTGGACGTCCTCCAGGGCGGCAGCTGGACCCCCGTCGCCGGTACCAACAGCACCTGGCAGCTGCCCGGCCTCACGGGCCTCGGCAAGGGCCAGAGCCAGACCTACAAGGTCCGCCTCTCCCTCGGCACCGGCGGTGCCTCGATCTTCGCCGCCGGCACGCTCAGCCTCCTCCCGAGCACCGGCCAGTTCCCCGTCGACACCGACATCACCTCCTCGGTGGCCGTCAACGCCCTCGGGTAACAAGCCCCAAAAACCCGGTGCCCCGGACAGCCACAGCTGTCCGGGGCACCGCATGTGGTGGCGCGTCGGGTCAGTCCACCTCGGCGAGGATCTTCACCGAGGGCGGCTCGGCGAGCAGGGCACTCGAGAGCTCGAGGGACCGAGCCAGGTGCGGGCTCGCCAGATGCGCCTCGAGCGCCTCACGGTCGACCCACTCCTCCACGGCCACCCAGGCACGCGGATCGTCCGGGTCCACGTAGTTGCGGTAGGAGAGGCAGCCCGGCTCGGCCAGACTGGCCTCGGCCATCGACCGTGCCTGCGCCCGCATGTGATCCTCCATCCCGGGCTTGGCCTTCAACACCGCGATCACGCTTATGGTCCTGGACAAGGTCTTCCGCTCACTTCCCGTACTCCGACGCTGCGGTCGGTCGTCAGTCAACCAGCGGGAGGTAGACCTTGTTCCCCTGGGCGGCGAACTCGGCGGACTTCTCGGCCATGCCGGCAAGGGCCTCGGCGTCGAACTCGGTGGCGACGGCGCTGGAGCCGTCGCCGTGCTCGTCGCGGATCTTCTGGGAGATCTTCATCGAGCAGAACTTCGGGCCGCACATGGAGCAGAAGTGCGCGGTCTTGGCGGGTTCGGCGGGGAGGGTCTCGTCGTGGAAGTCGCGGGCGGTCTCCGGGTCGAGGGCCAGGTTGAACTGGTCCTCCCAGCGGAACTCGAAGCGGGCGTCGGAGAGGGCGTCGTCCCATGCCTGGGCGCCGGGGTGGCCCTTGGCGAGGTCGGCGGCGTGGGCGGCGATCTTGTAGGTGATCACGCCGGTCTTGACGTCGTCGCGGTTGGGCAGGCCCAGGTGCTCCTTGGGCGTGACGTAGCAGAGCATCGCGGTGCCCCACCAGGCGATCATGGCCGCGCCGATGCCCGAGGTGATGTGGTCGTAGCCGGGGGCGACGTCGGTGGTGAGGGGGCCGAGGGTGTAGAACGGCGCCTCGTCGCAGATCTCCTTCTGGAGATCCATGTTCTCCTTGATCTTGTGCATCGGGACGTGGCCCGGGCCCTCGATCATCACCTGGACGTCGCGCTCGCGGGCGATCCGGCCGAGCTCACCGAGGGTCTGCAGCTCGGCGAACTGCGCCTCGTCGTTGGCGTCGGCGATGGAGCCGGGGCGCAGGCCGTCACCGAGGGAGAAGGTGACGTCGTAGGTGGCCAGGATGTCGCAGAGTTCCTCGAAGTTGGTGTAGAGGAAGTTCTCCTGGTGGTGCGCGAGGCACCAGGCCGCCATGATCGAGCCGCCGCGCGAGACGATGCCGGTCTTGCGGCGCGCGGTGAGCGGGACGTACCGCAGCAGCACGCCGGCGTGGACGGTCATGTAGTCGACGCCCTGCTCGCACTGCTCGATGATCGTGTCCCGGTACACGTCCCAGCTGAGCTCCTCGGCCCTGCCGTCGACCTTCTCCAGCGCCTGGTAGAGCGGCACGGTGCCGATCGGCACGGGGGAGTTGCGCAGGATCCACTCGCGGGTGGTGTGGATGTTGCGGCCGGTGGAGAGGTCCATGACGGTGTCGGCGCCCCAGCGGGTGGCCCAGGTCATCTTCTCCACCTCCTCCTCGATCGAGGAGGTGACGGCGGAGTTGCCGATGTTGGCGTTGATCTTCACCAGGAAGTTGGTGCCGATGATCGCCGGCTCGACCTCCGGGTGGTTCACGTTGACCGGGATGACGGCCCGGCCGCGGGCCACCTCGGCGCGCACGTACTCGGGCTCCAGACCCTCGCGCAGGGCGACGAACTCCATCTCCGGGGTCACCACGCCCCGCCTGGCATAGGCGAGTTGGGTGACGGCGGCGCCGTCGCGGCCGCGCAGCGGGCGGCGCGGGCGGCCGGGGAAGACGGCGTCGAGGTTGCGCAGGTCGCCGCCGCGCGGGGAGGTGTGCTTGATGCCGTCGTCCTCGGGGCGCGCCTCGCGGCCGTCGTACTCCTCGACGTCGCCGCGCTGGCGGATCCAGGAGTCGCGCAGCGGCGGCAGGCCGCGCCGCACGTCGGGCTCGTAGGACGGGTCGGTGTACGGGCCGGAGGTGTCGTACAGCGGGACGGTCCGGCCGTTGGTGAGGACCACCTCGCGGTACGGGACGCGCAGGTCGGGGCGGGACCCTTCGCGGTGGGCCTTGCGCCAGGCCGGGGTGGGGTAGCCGGTGCGGGTGCTGTTGGGGGCGGCAGCGGGGGCGCCCTGGGCAGACTGCGGCTGTGCTTCGAACGTGGTCATCGGACCTCATACTCCCTACGCCGGCATTACCCGGTCAGGTTCCTGCGGTCGACGCAGCCGTCGGTCCGTCCGTCGACGTCCCGGTCAGCGCCCTCTCAGCCCGGTGCTCCGAGCTCCCGCGTCGCAGGCGGTGTTGCCTGCACATGACGCCCAACACCGTAGCGAGCCGATCCCCGCAGGTCCAGACGGCGTCGCCATCGAACACGGGGCCGAAGACACCCGGGGCCCGGCTCCCCGGGGTGCGGGGGCCGGGCCTCAGCGGCTCGGGCGTCGGGGCCGACGGCTCAGCTCCTGGCGGCCTTCTTCACCAGGATCACCACGGCGGCGGCGATGCCGACGACCACCAGCAGCTTGATGATGATGCTCAGCACAGCGCCGACGACGCCGAACACGAAGCCGACGATGTTCCAGGCCAGCACCAGGACCAGCACCGGGATGACGATGTTGCGCACCCAGGAGGGCAGCGACTTCCAGAGCTCAGCCATGTCGGTTCCTCTTCTCCCCTCGGGCCGGCTGCCGTCCGGTGCCGCATCCCGCTCGCTTTCGGTACTTCGATCGTACGGTGACCCCTGCACCGGAACGAGGCCCAACAGCCCGGAGAGAACCCGGATATCACCCCGACCCCGGCCCCCGGGGTCGCCCCCGAGAACCGCCCGCCCGAGGCCCCGGAACAGGCTCCGGACGCGGCTCCGCGCAGGTCAGACCGGCCAGCGCTCCCCGCGCCAGGCCGCGTCCCAGAACATCCACTCGTACCGCGAGGTCGTCGTGAAGTGCTCGACCACCCTGCGGCGTTCGGCCGGGGAGATCTCCTCGCCGAGCCGGTCGGTGAGCTCCAGCACCCGCCGCACCACGGACTGGAACGCCTCGTCCCCGTACGTGGAGATCCACTTGGCGTACAGCGGGTCGGGGGAGCCCTGGGCGAGCAGCGCCTCGCCGACGCGGGCGTAGATCCAGTAGCAGGGCAGCACCGCGCCGACCGCCTCGGCGAAGGAGCCGCCGTACACGGTGGCCAGCAGGTAGCTGGTGTAGGCCCGGGTGGTGGGCAGCACCGGCTCGGCGGCGGCCTGTTCGGCGCTGCCGCCGAAGGCGGTGAGGAACTCGGCGTGCATGCCCTGCTCGGCCGCGAGCGCGCCGATCGCGTCGTCCGCGAACGCCCGGACCTCCTCCTCGCCCGGCGCCTTGGCGGCGCAGAGGGCGAGGGCGCGGGCGTAGTCGCGCAGGTAGTGCGAGTCCTGGACGACGAAGTGGCGGAACGCCTCCCGGGGGAGGGTGCCGTCGGTGAGGCCGCCGAGGAAGGGGTGGGCGAGGATCTCGGCGTAGATCGGCTCGATCGACGCCCAGAGCTCTTCGGTGAGGCTGGGGCTGGGGCTGGGGGTCATGCCGGCAACCCTAGGAGGTCAGTCCTCGGGGGGCGAGAAGACCACCAGCACCCGCAGTTCCTCGGTGATGTGGTGGAAGCGGTGCGGGGTTCCGGCGGGCACGTACACGACGGTGCCGCGCCCGACCGTCGCGGTCTCGGCGCCCACGGTCAGCTCGGCCCGGCCGCTGATCACCTGGTAGATCTCGTCCTGGTCGTGCGCGGTCTGGGTGTCGGTCGCGCCGGGGGAGAGGGCGTACAGCCCCGCGGACATCCGCGGCTCGCGCAGGAAGCGCAGGTACGCGCCGTCGTTGGCCGCCCGTTCGTCGTCCAACTCGTCCAGCCGGAACAGCTTCACCGTCGTACCCCTCCGTTTCGCGCCCGTCCGTCCACCTCCGGGACCAGGGGCATTCAACACCAACTCGTCCGGAGGGAGCTTCCCTGCGGCCCAAGGGCCTGCCAGGCTTGGGCGCCATGAAGGGTTTCGTCATCAAGACACTGATCAACGCGGCGGCCATCTGGGTCGCCGCCTGGATCGTCAGCGGCATCCAGCTCGCTCAGGGCAAGGCCGACTGGCAGCACAAGGCGCTGACGGTGCTCGGCGTCGCGGTCGTGTTCGGCGTCGTCAACTGGCTGATCAAGCCGGTCGTCAAGCTGTTCTCGTTCCCGCTGTTCATCCTCACCCTGGGCCTGATCACCTTCGTGATCAACGCCCTGATGCTGATGCTGACCTCGTGGGCGGCCCACAAGCTCGAACTGGACTTCCACGTCACCGGGTTCGTGGCGGCGCTGATCGGCTCGCTGATCATCAGCGTGGTCTCCTGGGGCCTGCACCTGGCCCTGGACGACGACTGACGACGGCCGCTGCACCGACGCGAGAGGGGCCTGCGCCCGGGTACGTCCACCGGGTACGGGCCCCTCCGTCGCGTCCGCTCCCTGTCCGTGTCGCGTCCGCGCCGTGTCCGCGCCGTGTCCGCGCCGTGTTCACGCCGCGAGGCGGGCTATCCCCGGCCGCTGAGGATGTCGGCGAGCTGGGCGTCCAGTTCCCGCGTGGTGATCTCCTGCCCCATGGGCACCAGCCGGTCGGTACGCGCCAGGAAGGCGATCAGCGGCGCCGCCGAGGACCGCAGCATGGCGTCACCGCCGGGGGCACGCAGGACGAGGCAGACCTCGCCGGGCTCCCCGCCGAGCGGGCGGATGTGCACGTCGCCCTCGCCGGAGGGCCGGGTGAGGCCGTCCACCACCAGCTCGCGGGCGAAGACCCAGGTGACGGGGTGGTCGCCGGGCAGGTGGAACGTGAAGCGGACGGCGTACGGGTCGCCGGGGTCGTACTCCAGGTCCACCACGATGCTGAACGTGAGCTCGGGGGAGACCACGAGACCCATCGCCAGGTGGCCCTGGACGGTCGTGCTGTGCTGCATGGCGCCAGTACCTCTCGCTCTGCCAGGTCGCGGAACGCCCTTGTCCCGCCGGCGGCCGGGCATGTTTTCGACGTTTTCGTGCAGTAGATCCACGGTTTCGTGCAACCAGTCCACATTGGACCCTCATCGTCCATGTTTGGGCAGGACGTGGACAAGGTGTGCTTTTTCAAATGGTGAACGAGAGTGAACCCCGTTCACAGGGGCTGTCAAGGGTGCCTCCTCCGCGCCCGCCCGCCGCCCAGCCCGCCGGTCAGAGCACGAACGCCGCGCTCATCGCCCCGACGCCCCGACGCAGTTGACCGGCCGCGTTGATCAGCCGGTCCGCAGGTGGTAGGTGGTGCCCAGGGGCAGGTCGGCGGCGCGGGCGAGCTGCTTGGCGGTGGCGCCGTGGCGGAATCCGCCGACCGCCTCCAGCAGGCGCAGCGCCCGCTGGACGGAGCCGATCAGGGTCGGACCCCGGCCCTGGCCCGCCGCGTCCACCGGCAGCTCTTCCACCGGCAGCTCCTCCGGGGGCCGCGCCCGTCTCGGACCGCTCCCGGACGGTTCCCCGCTCTGTTCCATGGCCAATCCAGCCCCCCGCCCCAGTCCCTCGCACAGGTCCGCGCCCAGCCCGGCCATGCGGAGCGCGGGCTCCGCTTCCTCCGGCGGCTGCCCATTGGAGCACAGCGGCGCCCCGAACGGACGCACCCACCCGGGTCGGCGTTTCGACGGCGCGTCCGCGCGGGAGACTCCCGCACAACGCTCCCGCCCCGGAGGTGGCCATGGGCACCGACAACCGCACTCCGCCACCGCGCCCGGTCGTGAAACGCACCGCCCGCGCGATCCTGCTGGAGCTGGACCGGGACGACCCGTACGGCCCGGCCTCGATCGTGCTGATCCGGCGGGTCCGGCCCGGTTCCCCGCACCCGTACTGGATCACGCCGGGCGGCGGGGTCGAGCGCGAGGACCGCACGGTGGTGGAGGCGCTGCACCGCGAGGTGTCCGAGGAGCTCGGCGGCAAGGTGGTGGACGTGGTGCCCGCCTTCGTCGACACCATCAGCCACACCCACCACGACGACGGCACGCTTCTGCACCCGCACGGGGTCAAGGTGCAGCACTTCTTCGTCTGCCGGCTGGCCTCGATGGACCTCAGCCGGCGCCACGGGCCCGAGGTGGACGAGCCGAACGGCGAGTACGAGGTGGTCCGGCTGCCGTTCACCCGCGAAGGCGTCACCTCGGTGAACATCGTCCCGCCCCGCCTGCGGGCGTACCTGGCGGCCAACATCGAAGGCGTCCGCGCCCTCCTGGCACCCGACCTCGCATAGGACGACCCGCCTTGGGCCCTCTCCGGGCGGACACGGCCTAACTGTTCTCCAGCCCGCCGACGAGGTCATGCCGGATGCGCTCGGCCGGCACCCCCGCGTGCAGCAGCACGCCCACGCCCCGGCGCACCATCGCGGGCGGCCCGCTGAGCACCGCGTCGCGGCCGGGCCAGGGGCCGAACCGGCCCACCACCTCGGGAAGTTCGCCGGTGAGCACGCCCGTGGCCGGGCCGGTGCCGGAGAGCACCGGGCGCACCGTCAGCCAGGGGTGGCGCCCGGCCAGCTCGCGCAGGCCGTCCAGTTCGTACAGTTCGGCGGCGCGGCGGGCCCCGTAGAACACCTCGACGCTGCGGCCGCCGTTCGGCCCGTGGGAGACGATCTCCTCGACCAGTGCCCGGACCGGCGCGATGCCGGTGCCGCCGGCCAGGCAGAGCAGGTCGGCCCCGGCGCGGTGGTCGACGGTCATCGAACCGGCCGCCGGGCCCAGCCGCAGGACGTCCCCGGGCGCGGCCCGGTGCACCAGCGCGTTGCTCACCCAGCCCGCCTGGACGGCCTTCACGTGGAAGGTCAGCAGCCCGTCCGGCCGGGGCGCGCTGGCGAAGGAGTAGTGCCGCCAGACCCTCGGCCACCAGGGCGTCTCCAGGCTGCAGTACTGCCCGGCGCGGTACGGGTACGCCTGGTCGGGGCGGACGGTGAGCACCGCGATGTCCCGGGTGGGGCGCTCGTGGCGCACCACCTCTCCCCGCCACCAGGGCGGAGAGGTGAGCGCGGCCTCCTCGGCGGCCTCGATCATGATCGTGGAGATCAGCAGGTAGGCGCGGCGCCAGGCCAGTTCGGTGTCGGCGTCCCACCGGGCGCCCGCGTACCGGGCGAGCGCCTGTACGAGGCATTCCCCGACCGGGGCGTAGTGGCCGGTCAGCGTGCCGTACCGGCGGTGGCCCCGGCCCAGCCCGGCGAGGTGCGCGCGCAGCGCCACCGGGTCCTCGGCGCCCCGGGCGGCGGCCAGCAGGGCGCGGAACAGGCGGTCGCGCTGGACGTCCATCGCGGCGGGGAAGAGCGAGCGGACCTCGGGGTGGTGCAGGAAGAGCAGCGCGTAGAAGTGCGCGGTGGCGCGGTCGGCGACGGGTTCGACGACGGCGAGGCTGGCCCTGATCAGCTCGATGTCCCGGGCGGTGATGGGCAGTTCGACGGCCGAGCCGACGGTCGCGGTGGCGAGCGGCACGACGGGGGTGGGCGCGGCGGGCTGCGCCGCCCAGGCGTGGCTCCAACTGTCACCGGGGCCCGCCCAGTTGAGCCCGGGAGCGTCGGTGAACAGGGGCTGGAAGGCGGAGGTGGTACCGGTGCCGATGCCGGTGGTCGCGGGCTGCTCGGGGTAGCTGGGCGCGGGGACGGCCGGCGGGTGGTCGGGCGGCTCCGGGATCACCGGGGCCACCGGTTCCCGCGCCGGTTCCGACACCGACCCCCGTGCCGGCTCCGACGCCAAATCCGGTGCCGGTTCCGTTGCCGGTTCCGCCGTGGCGACCGGTGCCGCCCCCGGCAGCCCCGGAACGGAGGAGACCCCCGCCGACCCGTGCCCGGTACGGATCAGAAGTGTTCTGCGGGACTTCACCGCGACATTTCGAGTACCCAAGAGAATCGTTTCGCCTCCGGCCGACCCAGCGTCACCACCTGGCTTCTCTGCTGACGCCTAGGCAGCGTGGCACGCCCGAAGTACTCATCCGACAAATCGCGCGAAGCCCGGACGCCCGGCCCCGGAACGCGCTACTCTCACTCGATCTGCGGTCGCCCTGTGTGCCGAGCAGCACACCCAGGGCGACCGCAGTGCGCCCTCACAGCTGCCGCAGCAGCATCCCCGGCTGCTCGACGCAGTCCGCGACGAACCGCAGGAAGCCCCCGGCCGTCCCGCCGTCGCAGACCCTGTGGTCGAAGGTGAAGGACAGCTGGGTGACCTCGCGCACCGCCAACTGCCCCTCGTGCACCCAGGGTTTGGCGACGATCCGGCCGACGCCGAGCATCGCCGCCTCCGGGTGGTTGAGGATCGGCGTCGAGCCGTCCACCCCGAACACCCCGTAGTTGTTCAACGTGAAGGTGCCGCCGGTCAGTTCGCCCGGCGTCAGCGAGCCCGCACGGGCGGACTCCGTCAACCGGCCCAACTCCTCGCCGAGTTGCTCGGTGCTGCGCACCTGCGCGTTCCGCACCACCGGGACGACGAGGCCCCGCTCGCCCTGCGCGGCGAAGCCCAGGTGCACCGCCTGGTGCCGGACGATGCCCGAACCGTCCTCCGTCACACTGGAGTTGAGCTCGGGGAAGCGCGCCAGCGCGACGGTGCAGATCCGGGCGAGCAGCGCCAGCACGCTCACCTTCGGCCCCGGCGTGGCGTTCAACTGCCGCCGAAGCGCCATCAGTTCGGTGGCGTCGGCGTCCACCCAGCAGGTCGCGGCCGGGATCTCCCGGTGGCTGCGGCTGAGCTTCTCCGCCACCGCCTTGCGCAGCCCGCGCAGCGGGACGACCTCCCCCACCGGGGCGGCCACCGCCGCGACGGCGGGAGCGGAGACCTTCACCGCGACCGCCCGTTCGACGTCCGCACGCATGATCAGCCCGTCCGGCCCGCTGCCCGCGAGCGCCGTCAGGTCGACGCCCTGCTCCCGGGCCAGCCGCCGCACCAGCGGCGAGATCACCGGCACCACCACGGGAGCGGCCGGAACCGCCTCGACGGCGGGAGCCTCGACGGGAGCCACGGCGGCGGGAGCCGCGACCACGGCCGTCGCACCGACCCGCCGCCGCCGACCACCCCTGCTCTCCGCGACCCCGTACCCCACCAACGGCCGCTCGACCTCCGAGGCCGAGGAAGCCGAGGAAGCCGAAGGGGCCGACGAAGCCGCAGGAGCCGCAGAATCCGCAGGAAACCCGCTCCCCGCCGCCGCCACCGCCACCGCCACCGCCACCAGGGGCGCGCCCACGGCGACCTCCTCGCCCACCTCCCCGTACCGCGCGGTCACCACCCCGCCGTACGGGCAGGGCACCTCCACCACGGCCTTGGCGGTCTCGACCTCCACCACCGGCTGGTCGACCGCGATCACCTCGCCGACCTCGACCATCCAGCGCACCACCTCCGCCCCGGTGAGCCCCTCACCGAGGTCGGGCAGCCGGAACTCTCGCACAACCGGCATCATCCTCAGTCCTCCCACTGCAGCCGGGCGACGGCGTCCAGAATCCGGTCCACCCCGGGCAGGTGGTGGTGCTCCAGCATCGGCGGCGGGTACGGCACGTCGAACCCGGTGACCCGCACCACCGGCGCGGCCAGGTGGTGGAAGCAGCGCTCGGTGACCCGCGCGGCGATCTCCGCGCCCGTGCCGCCGAAACCGCTCGCCTCGTGCACCACCACGGCCCGCCCGATCGAGCGCACCACCCGGCAGACCGTCTCGTCGTCGAAGGGGACCAGCGTGCGCAGGTCCAGCACCGCGAGGTCGTACCCCTCGGCCTTCGCCGCCTCGGCCGCCTCCAGGCAGACCGGCAGCGAGGGCCCGTACGTGATCAGCACGGCGGAGGTGCCGGTGCGCCGCAGCACCGCGCGCCCGATCGGCTCCACCGGCGCCGCCGGGTCGAACTCCGCCTTGCCCCAGTAGAGCCGCTTGGGCTCCAGGAAGACCACCGGGTCGTCGGAGGCGATCGAGGCCCGCAGCAGCCCGTACGCGTCGGCCACCGTGCCGGGGGTGACGACGTGCAGGCCGGGGGTGCTCGTGTAGTACGCCTCGGAGGCGTCGCTGTGGTGCTCGACGCCGCCGATGCCGCCGCCGTACGGGATGCGGACGGTGATCGGCAGCGGGAGCCGGCCCGCCGTGCGGTTGCGCATCTTGGCGACGTGCGAGAACAGCTGCTCCAGCGCCGGGTAGGCGAAGGCGTCGAACTGCATCTCGACCACCGGGCGCAGCCCGTACATCGCCATGCCGATCGCGGTGCCGAGGATCCCGGCCTCGGCGAGCGGGGTGTCCAGGCAGCGGTCGGGGCCGAACTCGGCGGTCAGGCCGTCGGTGATCCGGAAGACGCCGCCGAGCGCGCCGACGTCCTCGCCGAGCACGTGCACCGTCGGGTCCTCGCGCATGGCGTCGCGCAGCGCGGAGTTGAGCGCCTGCGCCATGCTGGCGGTGCGTGTGGGGGCGGCCGTGCTCATCACCGCGCCACCTCCGGGGTCTCCGCCTCGGCGGCGAGCTCGGCGGCCAGCTGGGCGGCCTGCTCCCGCAGCTGCGGGGTCTGCTCGGCGTAGACGTGGGCGAACAGCGCCATCGGGTCGAGCTCGGGTTCCACGTGGAACTCCGCACGCATCCGCGCTGCCAGCTCCTCGGCCTCGTCGGCCGCCCGCTGCACCAGCTCGTCGTCCAGGAGGCCGAGGTCGCGCAGCGCGCGGTCCATCAGCAGGATCGGATCGTGCTCCCGCCAGGCGGCCACCTCGGGCTCGTCCCGGTAGCGGGTGGCGTCGTCGGCGTTGGTGTGCGCCTCGATCCGGTAGGTGAGCGCCTCGACGAGGGTCGGACCGCCGCCGCTGCGGGCGCGCTCGACGGCCTCGCCGAGGACGGAGTGCACCGCGGGCGCGTCGTTGCCGTCGACCAGCCGCCCGGCCATGCCGTAGCCGACCGCCTTGTGCGCCAGGGAGGGCGCGGCGGACTGCGCGCTGAGCGGGACGGAGATGGCGTAGCCGTTGTTCTGCACCAGGAAGACCACCGGCGCCCGGAGCACGGCCGCGAAGTTCAGCGCCTCGTGGAAGTCGCCCTCGCTGGTGCCGCCGTCGCCGAGCATGGCGAGCGCGACCAGCGGCTCACCGCTCAGCCGGGCGGCGTGCGCGAGGCCCACGGCGTGCGGGGCCTGGGTGGCGAGCGGGGTGCAGAGCGGGGCGGTACGGGTGGCGCGCGGGTCGTAGCCGGTGTGGGCGTTGCCGCGCAGCAGGGTGAGCGCCTCCAGCGGGTCGACGCCCCGGGAGACCACGGCGAGGGTGTCGCGGTAGCTGGGGAAGAGCCAGTCGTGCTCGCGCAGCACCAGCGCGGCGGCCACCTGGCAGGCTTCCTGGCCGGTGGAGGCCGGGTAGACGGCGAGGCGGCCCTGCTTGGTGAGGGTGGTCGCCTGCTGGTTGTAGCGGCGGCCGATCACCAGGCGCCGGTACAGCTCGCGCAGCAGCGCCGGGTCCTGCTTCTCCAGCACGGGGGTGCCGATGGCGCGGACGGGGGAGACGTCCGGGAGGAAGGGGGCCGGGTCGGTGCGCGGGGCGGTGGCTCCGGGCAGCCAACCGGGTACGCCCGTGTGGTGTCTGTGGTCGAGAACGGTCATCTCGGGGCACCTCCTGGGTTGGCGGGGGCTCCCTACCGATTGTTCGGTCGTCTGTTCATCTTGACCAGAAGCGTGACAAGGTGGTGGACAATCGGCCCGAAGGGCGGTCGACTGATGGCAGTGCGTCCAAACGGTGAGGGTGGGGGGTCATGTCGGCTGAACAGATGTCCAGACTCGACCGGGTCGACCGGTCGATCCTGCGGCTGCTGCAGCAGGACGGCCGCGCCTCCATCCGCTCGGTGGCCGAGCGGGTGCACGTGTCCCGGGCGAACGCCTACGCCCGGATCTCCAGGATGGTCGAGGACGGCATCATCCGCGGCTTCACCGCCAGGGTGGACCACGAACGGGCAGGTCAAGGCGCGTCCGCGTACATCACCCTGAAAATCGTCCAGAACTCCTGGCGCACCGTGCGCGAGCAGCTGCTGGAACTGCCCGGGGTCGCCCACATCGCCCTGGTCGGCGGGGACTTCGACGTCCTGCTGCTGGTGCACACCGCCGACAACCACGCCCTGCGGGAGCTGGTGCTCAACCGCATCCAGTCCATCCCGCAGGTGCTCGGCACCCGCACGATGCTGGTCTTCGAGGAGACCGACCAGGTGCCGCCCGACTGAGCCGACTAACGCGCCCGCAGCCCGTCGAAGGCCAGGTGCACCACCGCGTCGGCCACGCCGTCCGCGGCCTTCAGGCCCGGCCGGTACCACTCCACGATCGAGTTGATCATCCCGAACAGCAGCCGGGTGGCCAGCCGCGGCTCCACGTCCGCCCGCAGCGCGCCGTCCGC
The DNA here is from genome assembly GCF_000720635.1 of Streptomyces sp. NRRL WC-3742. Taxonomy (GTDB): domain Bacteria; phylum Actinomycetota; class Actinomycetes; order Streptomycetales; family Streptomycetaceae; genus Kitasatospora. The sequence continues at coordinate 18,705 of NZ_JOCF01000081.1, forward strand.
GACGGCCGCCCGCAGCAGCTCCGCCACCTGGTGGTCGAACTCGCGCCGCCGCTCCAGCGCCCACTGCTCGGTCACCGTGTTGCCGCGCACCCGCAGCAGCAGCGTCACGTACGGCAGCTCCTCCAGCAGCACCTCGGCGGTGCGCCGCACCACGTGCTCCAGCCGCTCCACCGCCGGGCCCTGCATGGCCGCCGGCTCGGCGAGGATCGCGGACAGCCCGTCCAGCGCCCGCCCGACCGCCAGCCGCAGCAGTTCCTCCTTGCCGCGCACGTGGTGGTAGATCGACGACTTGGAGATCCCGGCCGCCCGCGACAGGTCCTCCATGGACGTGCCGTCGTAACCCCGCTCGTTGAACACGTCGACGGTCACCGCGAGCAGCGACTCGACGGTGTAGGCGGTGCGCGTGGTGTGGTCGGCCATCCTCCGAGTATCCCCGGACGCCTGCGGGCACACGCGGTCGGGTCCGCTCCGAACCCTGGACGATCGGCTCCGAGCGCAGGGCGTCTCCGCCGATTCACGTCGGATCAGCGCGCGGCGGGAATCCTCGGACACGCCCTAGACTCTGCGGACGATCGTCCACGTCCAGCGAGCTGGAGCCACGGCTGATGAACCCAATACCGGCAGTCGCCTCCGACACCCCCGAGCAGCGCGGAGGGGAGACGGAAGGCGTCCCGGACACGTGGCAGGAGCGCGCCCGCGCCCTGGTGATCCGCTTCGGCCCCGCCGTGTGGTGCTACGCCCTGCTCAAGCTGGTCGGCTTCACCGTCTTCATGAAACTGCTCTCCTTCTCCGGCGAGTACGCGAAGAAGCCGGCCCGCTTCGGCGGCGGCACCAACCCCTGGGACGTCCTGGCCAGCTGGGACGGCTGGTGGTACCAGCAGGTGGCCCAGTTCGGCTACCACCCGGCCCTCGTCCCGGTCCCCGGCGCGACCAGCGGGTTCATGGTCGAGCAGAACTCCGCCGCCTTCTTCCCGCTGTACCCGGGCCTGATGCGGCTGACCTCGGACGTCACGGGCCTGGGCCTGTACGGCGCCGGGATGCTGGTCTCGGTGGTGGCCTCGCTGTTCGCCGCCGCCGGGATCTACGCCGTGGTGGAGAAGCTGTCCGGCAACACCCGGGCGGGCGTGATCGCGGCCGGGATCTGGGCGGTCGCCCCGGGCTCGGGCGCCGAGTGGGCGATCTACTCGGACTCGACCTTCGTCGCCCTGGCCACCTGGGCCTGCTACTGCGTGATGACCAAGCGCTGGGTGGCCGCCGGGGCGATCACCCTGGTCGCCGGGCTCAACCGGCCGACGGCCGCCGCCCTGATCGGCGCGGTGGGCCTGGCCGCGCTGGTCGAGCTGTGGCGGCGCGACAGCGGCGTGCTGCGCCCGCTGGCCGGGATGCTGCTGGCGCCGCTGGGCCTGCTGGGCTACGTGGCGTGGGTGGGCTGGCGCACGGGCGAGTGGGGCGGCTACTTCCGGCTGCAGCACGACGCCTGGTTGCACTACTTCGACTGGGGCCAGGGCACCTGGGCCGCCATGCGGGGCGTGCTGCTGGGCCGCACCGACTACCCGTTCGCCTTCCCGGTGCCGGACCTCTTCGCCACCCTGATCGTGTTCAGCCTGCCGGTGCTGATCGCCCTGCTGATCCGGCTGCGCCCGCCGCTGGTGCTGACCGCCTACACCCTGGCCACCATCGTCTCGGTGCTCGGGAGCCTCGGCATCTTCGGCAACGTCTCGCGCTACCTGCTGCCGGCGTTCCCGCTGTTCGTGCCGCTGGCGATCGGGATGCGCAAGCTCAGCTGGCCGGTGCTGGCCACCGTGCTGGGCACCGCGGCGATCGCCTCCGGCTGGTACGGCGGCTACATGATCTTCGAACTCGGCGTGCCGTAAAGAGCTGCGGGAAGAGCTGCGGGAAGAGCTGCGGGAAGAGCCACGCGAAGAACCGCAGGAAGAGCCACGCGAAGAGCCGCTGACGACAGGGGCGCGTCCCACCCGGACGCGCCCCTTCGCGCTGCCCGGAATCAATCCCCCACGCCCCCTTTCGCCGACCGATCGTTCGGTTACTCTGTGACGTGTCCCCTTCCTCCACCTGAGGAGCGCACATGTCCGCAGCGGTCACCCACCCCGTCGTCGCCGAGCTGGTCGAACGCCACCAGGCCACCCTGGACGCCGCCCTCGACGCCGCCGCCAAGCGCGACTACTGGTCGCCGTACCCCGAGTTCCCGAAGGCTTACGGCGAGAACGGCCCCGCGGACGGCAAGGCGGCCTTCGACGCCCTGCTCGGCGTGCCCTTCGCCCTCGAGGGCCACCCCACCGACGGCGACCTCGTCGGCGGAGAGGCGTCCCCGTACGGCGTCGAGCTCGGCATCACCTACCCGCACGCCGGCGCCGACGCCCTGATCGCCGCGCTGCGCGCCGCCCGGCCCGCCTGGGCCGCCGCCACCCCGCTGGAGCGCGCCGCCGTCAGCCTGGAGATCCTGCACCGGATCAACGCCCGCTCCCACGAGTTCGCCCAGGCCGTCATGCACACCACCGGCCAGGCGTACGGCATGGCCTTCCAGGCCGGCGGCCCGCACGCCCAGGACCGCGGGCTGGAGGCCGTCACCTACGCCTACGCCGAGCAGACCCGGCTGCCCCAGCAGGCCGACTGGACCAAGCCCCAGGGCAAGCGCGACCCGCTGGTGATGACCAAGCAGTTCACCGTGGTCCCGCGCGGCCTCGCCCTGCTGATCGGCTGCAACACCTTCCCGACCTGGAACGGCTACCCGGGCCTGTTCGCCTCCCTCGCCACCGGCAACCCCGTGCTGGTCAAGCCGCACCCCCGCGCCGTCCTGCCGCTGGCGCTGACCGTGCGCATCGCCCGCGAGGTGCTCGCCGAGAGCGGATTCGACCCCAACCTGGTCTGCCTGGCCGCCGAGCACGAGGGCGGCACCGTCGCCCAGACCCTCGCCGTGCACCCCGAGGTGAAGCTGATCGACTACACCGGCTCCACCGCCTTCGGCGACTGGCTGGAGGAGAACGCCCGCCAGGCGCAGGTCTACACCGAGAAGGCCGGCGTCAACGCGGTGGTGATCGACTCCACCGACGACTACAAGGGCATGCTCGGCAACCTGGCCTTCGCCCTGTCCCTCTACAGCGGCCAGATGTGCACCACCCCGCAGAACCTGCTGATCCCCCGCACCGGCATCACCACCGACCAGGGCGACAAGTCCTACGACCAGGTCGTCGCCGACCTCGGCGCCGCCATCGAGGGCCTGCTCTCCGACGACGCCCGCGCCGCCGCCATCCTGGGCGCGGTCGTCAACCCCGGCGTGCTCCAGCGCTCGGCCGCCGCGGCCGGCGGCGAGTACGGCGAACTCGCCCTCGCCCCCCGCGCGGTGACCTCGCCGGAGTTCCCCGGCGCCACCGTGCGCACCCCCGCCCTGGTCAAGCTCGACGCCGACAAGCCGGACGACCGCGCCGTGCTGCGCAGCGAGTGCTTCGGCCCGGTCTCCTTCGCCGTCGCCGTCGAGGACACCGACGCCGCCGTGGAGCTGCTGCGCACCACCGTCCGCGACAAGGGCGCCATGACGGCCACCGGCTACACCACCTCGCCCGAGGTGGAGGCCCGCCTGGTCGCCGCCGTCCTGGACGCCGGCGTCTCGCTCTCGCTCAACCTGACGGGCGGCGTCTACCCCAACCAGACCGCCGCCTTCTCCGACCTGCACGGCACCGGCGCCAACCCGGCCGCCAACGCCGCGTACTGCGACGGCGCCTTCGTCGCCAACCGGTTCCGCACGGTGGAGATCCGCCGCCCGGCCTGATCCCCACCCCACGAAAACCGGGCCCCCGGGCGGTCGCACCGACCACCCGGGGGCCCGGTGGTTCACAGCCGGTACGCCGACCGCGATGATGGACCCTGGGAGCACGCCCGGGAACAGCGTGCAACCACCCTCCGAACACCGGGAGCTGACAGATGGCCGTGAAGCCGACGACCGAAACCGACGTCCTGATCGTCGGTGCCGGGCCCACCGGACTGCTGCTGGCAGGCGATCTCGCCGCCGCCGGGGTCGGCGTCACCGTCCTGGAGAAGCGCGGCGCCGAGTCCAACCTCACCCGGGCCTTCGCCGTGCACGCCCGCACCCTCGAACTCCTCGACGCCCGGGGCCTCGCCGACGCCCTCATCGCCACCGGCCGCCCGCTCACCGAGCTGCGGATGTTCGGCCGCTTCGGCGTCGACCTCTCCGTCCTGCCGACGCGCTTCCCGTTCGTCCTGATCACCCCGCAGTACAACGTCGAGCGCCTGCTGCAGGAGCGCGCCGAGAAGGCCGGCGCCACCGTGCTGCGCGGCGCCGAGGTCACGGGCCTGCGCCAGGACGCCGAGGGCGTCACCCTGGAGACCGGCGACGGCGGCGTCCACCGCGCCCGGTACGCGGTCGGCACCGACGGCGTCCGCTCGGCCGTCCGCGAGCTGCTCGGCATCCCGTTCCCCGGCGAGTCGGTGGTCGACTCGGTGATGCTCGCCGACGTCCGCCTGGCCAACGAGCCCGCCGACGGGATCACCGCCGGGGCGGGCGCCAAGGGCTTCGCCTTCGTGGTGCCCTTCGGCGACGGCTGGTACCGGCTCATCGCCTGGGACCGCACCGAGCGGCTCCCCGACGGCGCCGTCCCCTCGCCCGAGCACCTGGCGGCCGTCGCCCAGGAGGCCCTGGGCGAGGACCTGGGCCTCGGCGAGGTCCGCTGGAGCTCCACCTTCCACAGCGACGAGCGCCAGGCCCCCAACTACCGCTCCGGGCGCGTCTTCCTGGCCGGCGACGCCGCCCACTGCCACTCCCCGGCGGGCGGCCAGGGCATGAACACGGGCCTCCAGGACGCCGCCAACCTCTCCTGGAAGCTCGCCGCCGCCCTGCGGGGCCACGCCACCGACGCCCTGCTGGACACCTACCAGAGCGAGCGCCACCCCGTCGGCAAGATGGTCCTGCGCACCTCCGGCGCCCTGATCCGCATCGCCCTGGCCGAGTCCGCCCCCACCCGCGCCCTGCGCGGGGCACTCACCGCGCTGGGCGGCCACCTCGACCCGGTCACCGAGCGCGGCGCCCGTACGGTCTCCGGCATCGCCATCTCCTACCCCGCGCCCAAGGACGCCCACCCGCAGGTCGGCAAGCGTGTCCCGGACCTGCGGCTGACCGCCGTCACCAAGCCCGCGGACGACGATCCGGCCGGGCCCGAGCGGCTCTACGAGGCGCTGCGAGCAGGCAGGTTCGTCCTCGTCAGCAACGACGAGCAGACCGCCGCCGCCCCCTGGGCCGGTGAGCTGGTCACCGCCGCCCCCGCCGACCCGCACGGCAAGCTCCGCGACACCGTCCTGCTGATCCGCCCGGACGGCTACGTCGCCTGGGGCGCCGTCGACCCCGGCCACGGCGAGCTGCGCGAGGCCCTCACCGCCTGGCTCGGCAACCCCTCCGCCTGACACCCCTGACGACCTGACGCCGCTGACAACCCTGACGCCGCTGACGGGTCCCGCGTCCTCCGGCTCGGGACCCGCTCAGCCCTTCGCCCTCCCGTAGTGCCGGGCCGCCTTGGCCCGGTTCCCGCACACCGCCATCCGGCACCAGCGCCGCTTCCCGTTCTGCGAGGCGTCGAAGAAGTGCAGGATGCATGCCTCGTGCGCGCACTGCTTGAGCCGAGGAGCCCCCTGGGCGAGCAGGGCGAGGAGGTCGTCGGCCGCGAGCCAGGGCGCGAGCCACTGCGGCCCGTCCGTCTCCGTCCGGTCCTCGGGCCCGCCGGGGCCGGCGGTGCGCCGCAGGCGCCCGTGGTCGAGCACCGCGTCCAGACCCGAACGCGCGCCCGGGCCCAACTCGCCCTGGTCCTGCAGGTCTTGAAAGGCGAGGCCGATCGCCTCCCGGGTCTGGAGGATCGCCGCCAGCCCGGCCTCGTCGGCCGTGCAGCGCCCGTCGAGGCCGTTCGAGGAGAGCCAGATCCCGTACCCCTGGACGCCGTCCAGCAGGTCGTTGACGGGTGTGCCGGCCCAGCGCGTGTTGAGGAGGTCGAGCGCGAGCGGCTCGCCGATCAGGGGGCGGGGGTCGCGGGGGTCCGGGGTCACGTCAACCATCCTGCCACCGCCTGCCACTGCGGCCATTCACTGAATGAAACCCCGCTCTTTCGCCATGTCCACACTTGACTGTTCTTTAGCAACCAATTGCCCAATCATGATCCACTTCCCCTCCTTGTTCTGTCATGTTCTGACCAGCGTTCACGACCCCCCGGAACGCGTGGCCCCTAGCCGGTCCCCACAACCGGCCGGAGGAGGAGAAACGTTGCGTCCCCGCACCCTCGCCCTCGCCGCGGCGATAGCCGTCCTGCCCCTCACCGCCGTCTCGCTCGGTGTCTCCACCGCGCAGGCCGCGGCCCCGAACGCCGCCCCGCGCGTCGCCCTCGCCAACACCGTCAACCCGGCTGTGGCGCACTCGGAGAAGAAGGGCGACGTCCCCTCCGAGCAGCAGATATCCGTGGCCGTCAGCCTCAAGCTGCGCGACGCCGCCGGCCTCGACCGCTTCCTCGCCGCGGTCACCACCCCCGGCACCCCCGAGTACGGGAAGTTCCTGACGCCCGAGCAGTTCACCGAGCGCTTCGGCCCGACCCGCGAGGCCGTCCAGCAGGTCAAGGACTACCTCGCCGGCCAGGGCCTGACCGTCACCGAGGTCAGCGCCAACCGCCAGGTCGTCAGCGCCCGGGGCACCGCCGCGAAGGTCTCGCAGGCGTTCGCCACCCACGAGAGCTCGTACGTCGACCCGCAGCTGCAGCGCACCTTCTTCGCGAACGACGACGCCGCCTCGCTCCCCTCCGACCTGGCCGCCGTCGTCCAGGGCGTCAGCGGCCTGGACAACCACGCGGTGCGCAAGAACCGCCTGGCCAAGCCCAACGCGATCACGCCGAACGCCGCCACCGCCGCCCCCGGCGGCATGAGCCCGGCCCAGTACGACGGCGCCTACAACCTGACCAAGACCGGCGCCGACGGCACCGGCACCACGGTCGCGCTCTGGGAGTTCGACGGCTACAAGTCCTCCGACCTGACCACCTACGACGCGCAGTACGGCCTGACCGGCCCGGCCGTCTCCACGGTCTCGGTGGACGGCGCCAACTACGACTCCGCGCCCGGCCAGGGCATGGGCGAGGTCGAGCTGGACAGCGAGATCGTCCGCGGTGCGGCCCCCAAGGCCACCCAGCTGATCTACGAGGCCCCGAACAGCGACCAGGGCGAGATCGACATGGCCAACAAGATCGTGGCCGACAACAAGGCGTCGGTCATCTCGATCTCCTGGGGCTCCTGCGAGCCGGACACCACCGCCGCCTCGATGACGGCCGTGGACAACGCCTTCAAGCAGGCCGCCGCCCAGGGCATCTCGATCTTCTCCGCCTCCGGCGACGACGGCTCCCGCGACTGCACCCGCTCCACCAGCGGCTCGACCGTCAAGGCCGTCGACTTCCCGGCCTCCAGCCCGCACCAGACCGGCGTCGGCGGCACCAACCTCAAGGTGACCAGCGCCAACGGCTACTCCTCGGAGTCCGCCTGGAGCACCGCCGGCGGCGGCGTCTCCACCGTCTTCAGCAAGCCGAGCTGGCAGACCGGCACCGGCGTCAGCGGCACCATGCGCACCGTCCCGGACGTCTCCTCCAACGCCGACCCGGCGAGCGGCTTCGCCATCTACACCGGCGGCGCCTGGCAGGTCTACGGCGGCACCAGCGCCGCCGCGCCGCTGTGGTCCGGCTACGCGGCCCAGTTCAACCAGAAGGCCAAGGCCGCCGGGAAGCCGGTCCTCGGCGAGGCGATCCCGCGCCTGTACTCGGTCGCCAACAGCAGCAGCTACGGCAGCGCCTTCCACGACGTGACCACCGGCGCCAACCAGGACTTCTCCGCCAAGGCCGGCTACGACCAGGTCACCGGCTGGGGCTCCCCGGTCGCCGACCAGCTGACCACCGCCCTGCTCGGCGGCACCACCACCCCGCCGCCCACCGGCGGCTGCACCGCCGCCCAGCTGATCGGCAACGGCGGCTTCGAGACCGGCACCGCCGCCCCGTGGACCACCTCCTCCGGCGTGGTCGACAACAGCTCCTCCCAGCCGGCCCACTCCGGCAGCTGGAAGGCGTGGATGAACGGCTACGGCAGCACCCACACCGACACCCTGGCGCAGACCGTCTCCGTCCCGGCCGGCTGCACCTCCGCCGTCCTCACCTTCCAGCTCCACATCGACACCGCGGAGACCACCACCAGCACCGCGTACGACACGCTGACCCTCCAGGCCAACTCCACCACCGTGAAGACCTGGTCCAACCTGAACGCGGCCCCCGGCTACGTCCAGCAGAGCGTGGACCTGACCTCCTTCGCCGGCCAGACCGTGACCCTGAAGTTCACCGGTACCGAGGACAGCTCCGCCCAGACCAGCTTCGTGATCGACGACGCCGTTCTGAACGTCGGCTGACCAGCCGCCGGTAGCACCACCTGACCCCCGCCGGGGCGGCGCCTTCACGGCCCGCCCCGGCGGTGTCCTTGTTTCCGGCCTGTTTCAAGATCGATAACCTTGTGGTCCACCTGTCGTGACCCCTGTCATACGCACGACTGATGACGTAGCCTCTCGACCGTGCATAGGGTTCCCCAAAGCTCGGTGAAGCCGCGGGCGGCGCGCCCCGGCGCCGACCAGGTCCCGCCGAATTCACCTGGTGGGGAGGGTCACCGCATGGCCGCACAGCAGCCTCAGGACTCCGCGCGGCTCCGGCTGGTCGGTTCGCGCCCGGAGCACCCGGGCCCGCCCGCTCCGCCTCCCGCCGCAGCCCCCGCCCCGGTCCCGTCCGCCGGACGGCCCGCCCCGGCCGGAGGCTTCGCCGACGCCCTCAACCTCGCCATCGAGGCCAGCGGCCTCAGCCTGGACCGCATCCGCGCCGCGCTGGCCGGACGGGGCGTCAGGGTCAGTGTCACGACGCTGAGTTACTGGCGCCGCGGCCGCAGCCAGCCCGAGCGGGCCAGCTCGCTGCGCGCCGTCCACCTGCTGGAGGAACTGCTCGGCCTGCCGCACAGCTCCCTGTCCGCCCTGCTCGGCCCGCCGCGCCCGCGCGGCCGCTGGGCGGCGGCCGCCAACACCTGCCACCTCGGGCTCGAGGACGTCTGGCCGGGGGAGGACGACATCGCGGCGATCTTCGCCGAGTTGGACGCCCCGCCGGCCGGCGAGCTGGAGCGCCTGAGCATCCACGACTCGTACTACGTCGACGCCGAGCGGCGGGGCAACCTGCTGCGGATGCGCCAGGTGGTGCGCGCCACGGTCGGCGGCGTCGGCCGCTGCCTGGTCGTCCACAAGGCCGACGAGGAGGCCACCGGCTGTCCGGAGGTCACCTCGGTGCGGCACGGCCGCCTCGGCCGGGTCCGCCGCCGCCCGGAGGTCGGACTGACCGTCGCCGAGGTGATGCTCGACCGCCCGCTCGGCCTCGGCGACAGCACGGTCTTCGAGTACGAGGTGGACATCCCGCCCGGCGGCCCGACCACGGAGTACAGCCGCCGCTTCGCCACCCCGGTGCGCGAGTACGTGCTCCAGGTGCACTTCGACCCGGCCGCCGTCCCCGCCCACTGCGAGCGCTACGACCGCGAGCCCGGCGCCGACGTCGACCACCGCCGCGAGCAGCTGTGGGTCGGCGCCTCCGCCAGCGCCCACGTCCTGGCCCCGGACCAGCAGCCGGGCCACATCGGCATCCGCTGGGAATGGGCCTGACCCCTCCCGCCCGCCTCCCCGAACGTCCCCAAACGCCTCCCCGAACGCCTCCCGAAGCCCCGTCGAGCCCTCCGGCCCGGCGGGGCTTTCCGCTGCGCCGATATCTAACCCCTTCGCCGCCTCAGAGTGGTTGACGCTCCATCACCTAACCCCTACAGTCGCTTGTACCGGTTAGGCAGTCGCCGCCGGAGCCACCAAGCTCCAGGAGTGATCAGGCATGTCCGCCACCATCGCCCAGCTCAAGTCCCTGCAGACCGGCCACGTGGGCCTGAACGTCACCGACGTGGCCCGCTCGATCGACTTCTACCGCGCCGTCCTCGGCCTCGAGGTGACCCACGAGGGCACCGAGGCCGACCGCCGCTTCGCCCTCCTCGGCCGCGACGGCCGCCTGGTCGTCACGCTCTGGCAGCAGAGCGAGGGCACCTTCGCCACCGGCACCCCCGGCCTGCACCACCTCTCCTTCGAGGTCGAGAACCTCGACGAGGTCCGCACCGCCGAGGCCGTGCTGCGCGACCTGGGCGCCGAGTTCGCCTACGACGGCGTCGTCCCGCACGGCGAGGGCTCCGCCTCCGGGGGCGTCTTCTTCACCGACCCCGACGGCATCCGGCTGGAGATCTACACCCGCTCCGGCGTGGACGAGACCGACGCCGTCGCCCCCACCTCCGACGCCCCCACCTGCGGCTTCTTCTAGACCGGAGAACCCCGGCCCCTGACAGGAACGGCGAGGAGTACCGAGGAGCACACCGTGACGACCGCTGCCACGCCCTACCACCCCGGCGAGCGGACCGCCCAGGCCCGGGCCGGCCGCACCGAGCGCGCCGACCACGCCGGCCGCTCCATCCGCACCACCATCCCGACCGTCGCCGCCCGCTTCCTGGGCGAGCGGCGGACGGTGGTGATCGGCGCGGCCGACCTCGACGGCCGGGTCTGGGCCACCCAGCTGGCCGGCCCGGCCGGCTTCCTCCAGGCCCCCGACGAGCGCACCCTGACCGTCGCCGCCCACCCCGCGCAGGCCGACCCGCTGGCCGAGGCGCTGACCCGCCCGGCCCGGGTCGGCACCATCGCGCTGGACGCGGCCGGCCGCCGCCGGATGCGCCTCAACGGCCGCTCCCGCCCCGACGGCCGGGGCGGCCTGGAGATCACCGCCGAGGAGGTGGTCTCCAACTGCCCGAAGTACATCCAGCGCCGCACCCCGCAGGACCGCCCGGCCGGCCCGCCGCGCGCCGTCGCCTCCGGCGCCGTGCTGACCACCGCCCAGCGGCTGGCGGTCGCCACCTCGGACACCTTCTTCATCGCCTCCACCGGCCCCGACGGCAGCGTGGACGCCTCCCACCGGGGCGGCCTGCCCGGCTTCCTCCAGGCCGTCGCCCCGGACCGGCTGCGCTGGCCGGAGTACCCCGGCAACAGCATGTTCCTGACCCTCGGCAACCTCGAACTCGACCCCCGGGCGGGCCTGCTGCTGCCCGACTGGGAGACCGGCGGGGCCCTGCTGGTCACCGGCGAGGCCCGCACCGACTGGTCCGAGGAGGCCCGCCAGGGCGTCCCCGGCGCGGAGCGGATGGTCGAACTGGCCGTCACCGGCGTGCTCGAACTCGCCGACGCCACCCCGCTGACCTGGACCGATCCCGAGTACTCGCCCGCCATCCCGCGCTGATGCACCGATCCGGCACTGATCCCGGACGGATCCCGTGCCGGTTCGGCACTGGTCACCCTCTGATCGCACATCAGGTTCGTACGGTTACTACCTGTTCCGATGCCTCCGCGCCACGCCCGGGAGCCAACTGGTCGTCACTCGCTCGGCCCAATCCGCCGTGCCCCGATCCGCCCGCTTTGGGACTTTGGTCCCGGTGGCAGTGGAACCGGCGCGGGAAGGCCACTCCTGTCACGCCGTCAGGCCGTGACCAGGAAAGACCGCAGGAAAGAGGCGGAGCATGACCCTTACCGACCCCCTGTCCGCGCTGCCGGTGTTCACCGAGGTCGAACCGGCGGAGGACTGCATATGCGGGGGCTGCAGTGCCCGCCGCCGCGCCCGGCTGCACGCCGCCCCCGTCCACGAGGGCGGCCACGCCTCCTCCCGCAGCCTGCGCCGCCGGGCCGCCGTCGTGATGGCCGCGGTCGGCACCGCGATAGGCGGCGGAGCGGCCGCCGCCGGCTCCGCCACCGCGGCCCCCACCCCCGGCCCGGGCGGCGGCAACAGCACCGCCCAGCCCCCGCAGTCCCCGCAGGGCGAGGTCAGCGGCCTGCACGGCGAGGCCCCGGGCGCCCGCACCTACACCGCCCCGCGCGCCGCCGCACAGCCCGTCACCCGGGCGCAGATCATCCAGCGCGCACAGAGCTGGGTCGACCAGGGCGTGCCGTACAGCATGAGCCGCTACTGGTCGGACGGCTACCGCCAGGACTGCTCCGGCTTCGTCTCGATGGCCTGGGGCCTCGGCAGCAGCCAGACCACCTGGACCCTGCCGGACTTCGCCGAACGGATCGGCAGGAACGACCTCCAGCCCGGCGACGTGCTCATCTACAACAACCCGGCGAACCCGCAGGCCGGCTCGCACGTGACGATCTTCGGCGGCTGGGCGGACTCCTCCCGCACCCGCTACCTCGCCTACGAGCAGACCTCCCCCGGCACCAAGAGGCGCTCCACCCCGTACGCGTACTGGAGCAACTCCTCCGGCTACGTCCCCTACCGCTACACGGGCCTGTCCACGGGCAGCAGCGACGGCGCCTCCTCCAGTGCTTTCCCGGGCGCGGACAAGTTCGGGCCGGGTGCCAACAACGCGTACGTCACCAAGCTCGGCCAGATGCTGGTGCAGCGCGGCGGCGCCCGCTTCTACTCCGAGGGCCCCGGCCCCCGCTGGGGCGAGGCCGACCGCAAGGCCACCCAGGCGTTCCAGCTCGCCCAGGGCTGGCGCGGCGGGGAGGCCGACGGCCTCCCCGGCAAGGACACCTGGGCGTACCTCGTGGGCGGCAAGGGCCGCAACATCGACGCCGGCACCCCGCTGCCCCCGCCGCCGCCCGTGACCGGCCCGCCGGCCTTCCCCGGGGCGCAGTACTTCGGCCCCGGCCAGAACAACGACTACGTCCGCCAACTCGGCGCGCAGCTCGTCGCCAAGGGCTTCGGCGGCGCGTACGGCGTCGGCCCGGGCCCGCAGTGGAGCGAGAGCGACCGCCTCAACGTGCAGGCGTTCCAGCAGGCCCAGGGCTGGACGGGCGCGGAGGCCGACGGCTACCCCGGCCCGGACACCTGGCGCCGGCTCTTCTCCTGACGCGACCGACGCGACTCACGCGACCGACGCGACTGGCGCGGCTGACGCGACCCCTCAGCGCCCGTCCGGCCCCGTGCCGGGCGGGCGCCCCGACATCCAGTGGAACAGGCCCATCCCGACGCTGGTCGCCAGGTTGAAGCTGGACACCCCCGGGCGCATCGGCACCGCGACCAGGTGGTCCGCCCGCTCCCTGAGCTCCGCCGAGACGCCGTGCCGCTCGGTGCCGAAGGCCAGCAGCGCGTCGTCCGGGAACGGCACCTCCCGGATGTCCTCGCCCTCCGGGTCCAGCACGTACAGCGGCCCCTCGGGCAGTTCCGCCAGGCCCACCCGCTCGACGGCGGTGGCGAAGTGCAGGCCCGCGCTGCCGCGCAGCACGGTCGGGTGCCACGGGTCCACCTCCCCGGTGGTCACCACCCCGGCCGCCCCGAAGCCGGCCGCCAGCCGGATCACCGCCCCGACGTTGCCCAGGTTGCGCGGGTTCTCCAGCACCACCACCGGCGCCTGCCTCGGCCGACGGGCCAGCGCCTCCCGGTTCGCCTCCGCGGACGGCCGCACCGCCTGCGCGATCACCCCGGTCGGATGCAGCCGGGGCACCAGCGCCCGCATCGTCCGCTCCGGCAGCTCCACCGCCAGGGCGTCCAGCGCCTTCTCGACATCCGGCGCCAACTCCCGTGCCAGAGCGAGCAGTTCCCCCCGGTCGACGGTCACCACCCGGCGCACCTCACCACCGAACCGCAGCGCGTGCTTCAACGGGTGGAACCCGTCCAGCACCACCACCCCGGCCCCGCGCTCCCCCGCCCGCCAGTCCCGCTCCACCTCGACCTCATCCATCCCCCCACTCTCCCACCTG
>NZ_JOCF01000082.1 GCF_000720635.1 Streptomyces sp. NRRL WC-3742
GAACGGACGCTTCCTTCGAGCCGCCTTCCAGCGGGCCCTCCGGGCGCTTCGTTCTTTCGTGTTTCCAGCTTACCAGATGTTTTCCGCTCCGTTTTCCGGAGTTTCATTCATCCGATTCCCGCTGGGGGGATTTCCTTCGAACTTCGCTCCGAAGCTTATCAAAGCTTTCGGTGTGCTCTGTCCGCGGGATTTGCTTCATCCGGGGCGTGCATTCCGTGAAATGCACCTGCCCGATTTCGGCGGTGTCGTAGACACTAACGCCCGGGGCGACCGTTGTCCAGTCGCTCCCAACCGTTCAAACCTACTAGCCCACCCCTACCACGTCAATGGTTTGGCTGGGATGCGAGAAGAGTACCAGGTCAGGGGCCTGTCGATCACATCGGCTCAGGCGGCGACGGGCTGCAGGTCCGCCCGATCGGCCGCGTCCAGATCGCCGATTTCCCCGCTCGCGGCGGCCTTCCGTCCCAGCACCAGGGCGTAGAGGAGGAAAGCCACCTCCGCGGCGACGCCGATGGAGATGCGGGCCCAGGTGGGAAGGCCGGACGGGGTCACGAAGGCTTCGAGGACACCGGAGATCGCGAGCACCGTCGCGAGGCCCATCGCCATGCCGACGATGGCCCGGCCCTGTTCGGCCAGGGCGACGCCGCGGGTCTGCGGACCGGGGTCGATGATGGTCCAGCCCAGGCGCATGCCCAGGCCCGCGGCGACGAAGACGGCCGTCAGCTCCAGCAGGCCGTGCGGGATGAGCAGGCCGAGGAAGATGTCGAGCCGGCCGGCGGAGGCCATCAGCCCGATGCCGACGCCCAGGTTGAGCACGTTGGACCACAGGACGTAGATCACCGGGAGGCCGAACGCGATCCCGAAGATCAGGCACTCCACGGCGATCCAGGCGTTGTTCGTCCAGACCTGCGCGGCGAAGGAACTGGCCGGCCGGTCCGAGTAGTACGCCTCGTACTCCCCACCGGGGCGGGTCATCTCCCGCAGCTCGTCCGGGGAGGCGAGGCTGCGGAGCACCTCGGGGTGGGCCGCCAGCCACCAGGCGATCAGGGCGCTGAGCGCGAACGAGACGATCGCGATCGGCAGCCACCAGCGGCGGGAGCGGTACAGCGCGGCCGGGAAGCTCACCGTGTAGTAGCGGGCGACGTCCTGCCACCCGTTGGTGCGGGAGCCGGTCACCGCAGCCCGGCCGCGCGACACCAGGCCCGTGAGCCTGGCCACCAGAGCCGGGTCGGGCGCGGCGGCCTGGACCTTGGCCAGATGGCCGGTGGCCCGCTGGTACAGCGTCACCAGCTCGTCCGCCTCCTCGCCGGAGAGGCGGCGCCTGCGGGCGAGGGCGTCCAGCCGGGCCCACTCCCCCTGGTGGGTAACGACGAAGACGTCCAGGTCCATTCGGCGGCTCCAGGGTGGGCGAGGCGCTCGGGGCGGCTCGCGCTCGGGCAGGCGGGTACGTACGGACAAGCGCGGCCCAGCATGCCAGGCACCTCCGACGCCGTGGTCGCCGGGATCTCACTTCCCGTGCGACCGCCCGGAGCCGTATGTTTGCGGCTGCGGATCAGAATGCGGAGGGATTGCGATCAACGGGTCGTTGGGGGCCGACCCGCTACCGGCACCGCCTCGCGTCCGCAGCGCCCTCCCACCGGTCCGCCTCCACGAGGCGGGCTCCATGCGGGGGCCGTACGGCTCCATGAACGTGAACGGACGAGTGTCTTGAGCGACCTGGTGACGGGTGAGGCCGTCGTCCTCGACCTGCAGACGGCGAAGCTCCCGAGCAGGGCCCTGGCGATCATCATCGATCTGCTGCTGGAGTTCGCCGCGCTGATCGTGACCACGCTCGTGCTGAGCATCGCCCTGATCGACATCGACCGGGCGGCGGTGGCGGCGGTCTCACTCGGCCTGATGGTGTTCTTCCTGGTCGCCGTGCCCGTGATCGTCGAGACCCTCACCCACGGACGCTCGCTCGGAAAGGCCGCCCTCGGCCTGCGGGTGGTGCGCACCGACGGCGGGCCGGTCCGGTTCCGGTACTCCCTGGTGCGCGCGGGCGTCGGGTTCTTCGAGCTGATCACCTTCGTCGGCTGCCCGGCCGTGATCACCTCCGCCGTGCGGCTGGACGGCAAGCGGCTCGGCGACGTCTTCGCCGGGACGGTCGTCGTCCGCGAGCGCGCCGCGTCCGGCGGCGGTGCGACCGCCCCGCTGCCACCGGTGCACCCGCAGCTGCTGCAGAGCATGGGCCGCGAGCTCGTCGCGATGGACCTCTCCGCCGTGCCGGAGCCGCTCTGGCTGGCGATCCGCCAACTTCTCAGCCGCATAGGACAGTTGGACCCCGCGATGACCCAGCGGATGTCCGAGAGGCTGGCCACCGACCTGGCCGGCCGCACGGGCCTCGCCGTGCCGCACGGGCTGCACCCCGCGGCGTACCTGGGCGCTGTGCTCACCGAGCGCCAGCGACGGGAGTGGACACGGGCCCAGGAACGGCAGTGGCGCGCCGCGCAGGCCGCCCACGCCGCGTACGCAGCCCAGGCGCAGGCCCAGGCCCAGGCGCAGGCCACCCCCGTACCGAATTCCGTCTGGGACGACCGGCCCGTCCGCGTCCTCGGCATCCCGGCGGCCCCGGCCCCGGCCGCACCTGCCGCCGCGCCCGCGCCGGCCGCGCCCCTCTCCCTGGAGAAGCCCGCCGCCCCGCCGACCCCCGACAGCGGCTTCGCCCCTCCCGCCTGAGGCCCGCCCGAGAAGCGGACCTACTCCCCGAACTGCGCCGGCCAGGCGTTCGGCGGCGAGGCCAGCTCCTCCAGCTCGACCCCCGCCGCCGCCAGCACCACGTCCCCCGCCAGGTGGACGACCTGCTGCTCCCCCGTGGCCAGGTCCGCCACCTGGTACCGCTCCACCGTCAGCGGCCCCGAGTCCGTCTCGTGCCGGTCCACGCCCTCCAGCAGCCACCCCTGGTCGAGCGTGCGCGGCGCCAGCACGGGCTCGGTGAACGCCACCAGCCGCACCCGCGCGCTCGCCCCCTCCTCCAGCCGCAACAGCCGCGCGGTGGCGACCAGGAAACCCGGCGAACGCCCGGTGAAGGCGTGCGCCCGGTCGTACCCCTCCGCCGCCTGGGCGCCGCCCGGGTCCGCCGCGTCGGTACGGACCCACGCCACCCCGTCCACCGCCCCGCCGCGCACCTGCCAGCCGCCCGCCCGCAGCTCCATCCTCAGCGGGCGGGCCCGCGAGTCCAGCGTGAGGTCGAGGCTCCCGATCACCCGGCCGTCGGGGGCGTAGGTCTTGGAGACGTACCGCCAGCCGGCCGCGCCGGGCGCGCAGCTGAACCGCTCCTCGCCGAGGAGCTCGTGGTCGTGGGTGTCGTGCAGCGAGTACCGGCCGTTGGGCATGCCCGAAAGCCTACGTGCGCAATTCGCGTGCAACGTTCCCCGGCCGTCCGTGCATTAGGGGGGTGGACGGCACCGAGGCGGTGCCGCCGCCGTCATCGACGAGAGGGGGTGCGGATGGCGAAGCAGACACCCGCCGAGGAGTTCACGGAGTACGTGGCTTCCAGGAGCGGCTGGTTGCGCAGGGTCGCCTATCTGCTGTGCGGGGACTGGCACCGGGCCGACGACCTGGTCCAGGAGACGATCACCAAGCTGTACGTGAACTGGTCGAGAGCCTCGCGGGTCGAGAACCTGGACGGCTACACGCGCCGAATCCTGGTGAACACGTTCCTGGCCGAACAGCGCTCCCCGTGGTGGCGCCGGACCATCCGCTCGGCGACCGACCCCGACGCGGCGGTGGCCCGCGACGTCGACCTGGACGCCGCCCTCGACCTGCGCCGGGCCCTCGCGGCCCTCCCGCCCCGCCAACGGGCCGCGGTGGTGCTCCGGTACTACTGCGACCTGACCATCGAGCAGGCCGCCGAAGCCCTGGGCTGCTCCTCCGGCAACGTCAAGAGCCAGAGCTCCCGCGCCCTGGACGCCCTGCGGGGCACCCTCACTCCCCGTCCCGTCGCCGCCGAGAGGACGCCATGACCACCGAAGGACACCAGGACCTGACCGCCCGCCTGACGGCCCTCGCCGACGAGGCCGCCCCGCCGCAGCAGATCGACCCCGCCCGCTCCATCGCGGAGGGCACCACCCGGCTTCGCCGTCGCAGGGGGATGCTGATCGGCGCGGCCGCCGCCGTCACCGCCGTGGTGGTGGCGACCACCGCGCTGGTCTCGCCGGGGAAGGGCTCCAACAGCCTCCTCCCCGCCGACGACGCTCCGGCCACCGTCCTTCCTTCCCCGGTCACCGTTCGGCCCCCGCTCGCGGACGGCCCCGACCCGCTGGCCGTCGACTTCCGTTTCGGCTGGCTGCCCGCCTGGGCCGTCGGCGGGGAGAAGGCCGTCGGCTACCAGGCCGGCGGCCCCCGCTCCCCCGGCTCTGCCTACCCCCCCGGCAACATCGCCGAAGTCCGTACCAACGGCCCGGGCCAGCCGAACCTCACGCTCTCGATGTACGCGGCCGGTGAGGAACCCCCGATGCTCGCCCCCGGCAACCGCAAGCTCATCAGGTCGGAGGCCGAGCCGGTCAACGGGGCGACGGCCTACTGGGCCGCGCCGAACGGGACCACGACCAACCGGTCCGAGCTGCGCTGGCTGACCGCCTCGGGCCGCTGGGCCCAACTGGAGGGCTACGGCGGCAATCCGGGAGACATCACCGAGGAGGTCCTCCACAGGATCGCCTCGGGCGTCACCTTCGGCCACTTCGCCGTCCCGCTGCCCGTACGCTTCACGAGCCTGCCGGCGACCCTCAAGCCCGACAGCGTCTCCCTCTCCCGACCGGACCGGGACTCCGCCGCCGCCTGGGGCCTGTGGATGGGCTTCCAGGTCGACGGCAAGGAGATCTCGGTGAACCTGCACCCCGACGTCGGCCCGGACCCGACGCCGACCGGAACGGACGGCTCCCCCTACATCAACCCGAACCCGTCACTGAAAACCACGCGCAACGGCGTGCGGGTCTCCGTCACCGCCGACACCGCCGTGCCCCCCACCCTGGAGGCGCTCGGGGGCCTGCCCTGGCTGCTCGCCCACACCGATCCCCTCGGCGTGGACCCGAGCACCTGGACCACCGACGTGATCGTCCCGTAGGTCCCGTGGGAAACGCCGGTGGCCGGCACCCCCTGTGCGAGGGGGTGCCGGCCACCGGACGTGTCACCGCGTCAGTAGCGGTACTGCTCCGCCTTGTACGGGCCCTCGACCGGGACGCCGATGTAGTCGGCCTGGTCCTGGCTCAGGGTGGTGAGCTTGACGCCCAGCGCGTCCAGGTGGAGGCGGGCGACCTTCTCGTCCAGGTGCTTCGGCAGCACGTAGACGCCGATCGGGTACTGCTCGGTCTTCGTGAACAGCTCGATCTGGGCGATCGTCTGGTTCGCGAAGGAGTTGGACATCACGAAGGACGGGTGGCCGGTCGCGTTGCCCAGGTTCAGCAGGCGGCCCTCGGAGAGGACGATGATGGTGCGGCCGTCGGCCTTGCGCCACTCGTGGACCTGCGGCTTGACCTCGGTCTTCACGACGCCGTCGAGCTGGGCCAGGCCGGCCATGTCGATCTCGTTGTCGAAGTGGCCGATGTTGCCCACGATGGCCTGGTGCTTCATCCGGGCCATGTGGGAGGCCATGATGATGTCCTTGTTGCCCGTGGTGGTGATGAAGATGTCGGCGATCTCGACGACCTCGTCCAGGGTGGTGACCTGGTAGCCGTCCATCGCGGCCTGGAGCGCGCAGATCGGGTCGATCTCGGTGACGATGACGCGGGCGCCCTGGCCGCGCAGCGACTCCGCGCAGCCCTTGCCGACGTCGCCGTAGCCGCAGACGACCGCGACCTTGCCGCCGATCAGGACGTCGGTGGCGCGGTTGATGCCGTCGATGAGCGAGTGGCGGCAGCCGTACTTGTTGTCGAACTTCGACTTGGTGACCGAGTCGTTGACGTTGATGGCCGGGAACAGCAGCTGGCCGTCACGGTGCATCTCGTACAGGCGGTGGACACCGGTGGTGGTCTCCTCCGTCACGCCCTTGATCGTGGAGGCGACCTCGGTCCACTTGTTCGGGGTGTCCTTGAGCGTGCGGTTCAGCAGCTCGAGGATGATCCGGAACTCGTCGTTGTCCGCGGTGGACGGGTCCGGCGCGGCGCCGGCCTTCTCGAACTCGACGCCCTTGTGGATCAGGAGGGTGGCGTCGCCGCCGTCGTCGAGGATCATGTTCGGGGTCTTGCCGTCAGGCCAGGTCAGGGCCTGCTCGGTGCACCACCAGTACTCCTCCAGCGTCTCGCCCTTCCAGGCGAAGACCGGGACGCCCTGCGGGTTCTCCGGGGTGCCCTCCGGGCCGACCGCGATGGCGGCGGCGGCGTGGTCCTGGGTGGAGAAGATGTTGCAGGAGCACCAGCGGACCTCGGCGCCGAGAGCCGTCAGGGTCTCGATCAGCACGGCGGTCTGGATGGTCATGTGCAGCGAGCCGGTGATGCGGGCGCCGGCCAGGGGCTGCGAGGCGGCGTACTCGGCACGGATGGACATGAGACCGGGCATCTCGTGCTCGGCCAGCTGGATCTCCTTGCGGCCGAACGGCGCCAGGGAAAGGTCGGCGACCTTGAAGTCACCGGTGATGTCGGTCGACATGCGTCTGCTCCTCGCTGATGGGGTGGGGAACGGCCAAAGGTCCGGGTGTGCTGCGCGGCACGACGGCCCGTGCGGGTGCACGGACGCGCCCGGGCGGCCGTCCCCGGGGTACGGGTCGGCTCCCTGCCACGCGGCACAAACCGTCGGAGGACCTCTCTCCCTCGACCGGCGCACACCCTACGGGCGCGGACCGCCGATCGACCGCCATCAGCAGCGACGTCTTGGCTCTGGTGACGAATCTACACGCAGGCCGCGCCGGGCGTTCCCGGATGACCGAATTCGGCCGGACGGATGATCACCCGCCCGCCGGTGTCCGGCCGGTGCTCAGTGGCCGTCCGCCCCTGGCCCGGGGCCGCCCGGGGTGGCCGCCGGGTCCTCTCCGGCGGCGGCCTTCTCGGCGCTGTACACGTCCGGTTCCAGGTAGATCGCCCGGGCGATGGGCACCGCGTGGCGGACCCTCTCCTCCGCCGCGTCGATGGCCCGCGCCACCCGGGCGGCGCTGTCCTCGGCGTTGACGGCGATCTTCGCGGCGACCAGCAGTTCCTCGGGGCCGAGGTGCAGGGTGCGCATGTGGATCACTCCGGTGACGGTCTCGCCGTCCACGAGCGCGGTGCGGATCCGCGCCACCGAGTCCCGGTCGGCGGACTCGCCGAGCAGCAGCGACTTGGTCTCCAGGGCGAGCACCACGGCGATCAGCACCAGCAGCACGCCGATGCAGAGGGTTCCGACGCCGTCCCAGACGCCGTCGCCGGTGATGACGGTGAGCGAGACGCCGAACAGCGCGAGCACCAGGCCGATGAGCGCGCCGGTGTCCTCCAGCAGCACCACGGGCAGCTCGGGCGCCTTGGCCGTACGGATGAACTGCGTCCAGCTCCGGCTGCCCTTGGCCTTCACGGATTCCTGCACGGCGGTGCGGAAGGACCAGCCCTCCATGACGATGGCGAAGAGCAGCACGCCGACGGCCCAGCCCCAGGCGTCCAGCTTCTCGGGGTGGGTGATCTTGTGCCAGCCCTCGTAGACCGCGAAGAGGCCACCGACGCTGAACAGGACGATGGCCACCAGAAAGCCGTACACGTAGCGCTCGCGGCCGTACCCGAACGGGTGCTCCTCGTCCGCCGCCCGGCGCGCCCGCTTGCCGCCGATCAGCAGCAGCACCTGGTTGCCGGAGTCGGCCACCGAGTGCACGCCCTCGGCGAGCATCGAGGACGACCCGGTGAAGCCGAACGCCGTGAACTTGGCCGCCGCGATCGCCAGGTTCGCGGACAGGGCCGCCACCAGTGCTTTCGTCCCACCCTCAGTACTCATGCCGACAATTTATCGGCACCACGCTCAGGACTGCGCCGCGGCAAGGCCGAGGTACACGGCGGCGAAGTCGGTGAGCGCGACGAGGTCGGCCAGTGCGTGGAGCTGGTCCGGCCGGGTGCTGGCGTACTCGGTGAGGCGGACGTCGTGGGCGGCGGCGAGGCGGTGGGCGCGGCCGGCGCCGAAGCTGCGCGGGCGCTCGTCGTCCTCGGGCACCTCCGCCGGGCCGTCGTCCTCCTCCCCCGTCGCCCCGGCCGGGGCGGGGACGTGGCGCAGCAGCAGGACCTGGAGGTGCAGCGGGTCGGGCTCGTCGACGCGGTCACGGAAGAAGTCGTCCGGGTCGGCGCCGGCGCCCAACTGACCGATGAACATGCCCCGGTGGGCGGTGAGCACCTGCGGCAGCGCCCCGGCCAGCGCCGGGCGGCCGGCCCGCTCGGCGAGCTGGGCGGCGAAGCGGGTGGCGGCGGCGTCGGCGATCGGACCCTCGGCCCACAGCAGCGGGACGGTTCCGGCCAGGCGCGCGGCCAGGCCCTTGGCGGGGTTGGTGTACGCGGCGGCGTCCGGGCGGCAGCGGACGGCGGTGGCGTCCAGCAGGTCGGCGACGGCGGGCAGGGCGTCGTACGGCAGCTGGGTGAGCCCGATCTTCTGGGCGAGCGCGAGCAGCGGGGTGAGGTGGGACCAGAGCGCGGCCGGGTCCTCGGCCGGGAGGTCGGGTTCGGCGGCCACGACGGGCCGGTCCTCGTCGGGCTGCGCGGCGGTGACGTACGGCAGCGGCAGGGCCCGGACCTGGAGCGCGGCCCCGGCCAGCGGGCTGCCGGGCGGGGCGGTGACGACGAGGGAGCAGCCGCGGGCGTACGCCTGCTCGGCGAGGCCGATCAGACCCGTCTCGCCGCCGTCCGCCGAGCTGATCACCAGCAGGTCCAGGGGGCCGACCCAGCCGGGCAGCTGCCAGCCGAGCCCGGCGGTGAAGGCGGGCCGGGCGCCGGAGCGGTCGGCGCGCGGGGCGGACGCCTCGGTCGGCGGCAGGGGGACGACCAGGCTGGCGCTGCCGGCGAGCGCGGCGAGGATCTCACCGGCGGTCAGGGCGCTGCCGTGGCCGGCGACGAGGACGGCGCGGGGGCGGCCGTCCGGGTCGAGCCGGTCCAGGCCGGCCGCGGCGGCCTCGCGCAGGGCGGTGCGCACGCGGGCGCCGGCGCCGGCCAGGGCGAGCAGGGAGCGGTCGCGGTCGGCACGCTGGAGGGCGGCCGGGTCGTCGAGCAGGGTGTCGTCGAGCATGCGGCTGGCCTCCGGGTCCGGGCGGCTGTCCTGGGAGCGCGGGGAAGGGTGAGGGCCGGGGTCAGCCCTGGCGGCGGGCCTCGTCCACCAGGAGGACGGGGATGCCGTCGCGGACCGGGTACGCGAGGCCGCAGTCGGTGCCGGTGCAGAGCAGTTCGGGGTGCTCCTCGGTGCCGCCCTCGGCGAGCGCGGACCGGCACTGCGGGCAGACCAGGATCTCCAGCAGGAAGGATTCGAGCTTCACGGTGCTCTCCAGAGTTCGGGGGCGGCACGGCGGTGCCCCGGCCGATAGGCAACCCTACCGGCCGGGGCACCGCGGGCCTCCGTCAGGCGCGGGGCTCGGGCGGTACGGGGGTCAGCCCCGGACGATGGCGAGCACGCCGTCGCGCAGTTCGGCCATCTTCGCCGGGTCCTTGGCCTCGACGTTCAGGCGCAGCAGCGGCTCGGTGTTGGAGGCGCGCAGGTTGAACCACCAGTCGGGGCCGGCCACGGTGAGGCCGTCCAGCTCGTCGACGGTGGTGCCCTCCAGGTTGCCGTAGGAGGAGCGGACGGCGGCGGTGCTGGCGGCCTGGTCGGCGACGGTGCTGTTGATCTCGCCGGAGGCGGCGTAGCGGTCGTACTCGGCGGTGAGCGCGGAGAGGGTGCCCTCCTGCCCGCCGAGCGCGGCCAGCACGTGCAGCGCGGCGAGCATGCCGGTGTCGGCGCGCCAGAAGTCGCGGAAGTAGTAGTGGGCGGAGTGCTCGCCGCCGAAGACGGCGTCGGTGACGGCCATCTCCTGCTTGATGAAGGAGTGGCCGACGCGGGTGCGCACCGGGTTGCCGCCGAGCTCGCGGACCACCTCGGGGACGGTCCAGGAGGTGATCAGGTTGTGGATGATCGTCGGCTCGGCCTCGCCGGCCGCCTTGGCGCGGGCGATCTCGCGGGCGGCGACCAGGGCGGTGATCGCGGACGGGGAGACGGGCTCGCCGCGCTCGTCGACGACGAAGCAGCGGTCGGCGTCGCCGTCGAAGGCGAGGCCCACGTCGGCGCCGACCTCGCGGACCTTGGCCTGGAGGTCGACGATGTTCTTCGGGTCGAGCGGGTTGGCCTCGTGGTTGGGGAAGGTGCCGTCCAGCTCGAAGTACATGGGGACGAGCTCGATCGGCAGGCCGTCGAAGACGGTCGGCACGGTGTGGCCGCCCATGCCGTTGCCCGCGTCGACCACGACCTTGAGCGGGCGGATGGCGGTGAGGTCGACCAGGCCGAGGAGGTGGTCGGCGTAGCCGCGCAGGGTGTCCTGCTCGGTGAGCACGCCGGGCTTCACGTCCTTGGCGGGGACGGTGACGGTGTCGTCCTCGGCCGTCCAGGACTCGACGAGCTCGCGGATCTCGGACAGGCCCGTGTCCTGGCCGACCGGGGCGGCGCCGGCGCGGCAGAGCTTGATGCCGTTGTACTGCGCCGGGTTGTGGCTGGCGGTGAACATCGCGCCGGGCAGGTCGAGCTTGCCGCTGGCGTAGTAGAGCTGGTCGGTGGAGCAGAGGCCGATCTGCACCACGTCGGCGCCGTACGCGGCCGCGCCCTCGGCGAAGGCCAGGCTGAGCGAGGGGGAGGAGGGGCGCATGTCGTGGCCGACCACGATCGCGCTCGCTCCGGTGACCTGCACGAACGCGGCGCCGAAAGCCCGGGACAGGCTCTCGTCCCACTGGTCCGGGACGACGCCCCGGACGTCGTACGCCTTCACGAGCTGCTTGAGGTCGCGCACTGCGGCTCCACCTGGTCTCTGTAGTGGTCGGTGTGGTCGGTCACGAAGGGCCACCGGCCGCTGAATGTCGACAAGCCGCGGTGGCGGTAGCACCGGCAGCGTACCTGTGCCGGGCGAACGGTCCGTGACGCGCCGGCCGTCAGTTGTCGGGCGAGCGCAGGACCCTCAGGTGGCCTCTTCGGCCGGCCTCGGTGGACTCGCCCTCGGGGGCGCGGCCCTGACGGGGGGTCTGCGGGCGGGCGGCCTCGCGGACGGCGTTGGCCAGGGCTTCCAGGTCGTCGCTGCTGCGGCGCAGCGGGCCGGCCTCGGCGGCGAGCCGGACGACCTCCCAGCCGCGCGGAGCGGTGAGGCGCTCGGCGTGCTCGGCGCACAGGTCGTAGCAGTGGGGCTCGGCGTAGGTGGCGAGCGGGCCCAGCACGGCGGTGGAGTCCGCGTAGACGTACGTCAGCGTCGCGACGGCCGGCCGGCCGCACGCGGTCCGCGAACAACGACGTACAGAGCTCACGAGGGTGGACGGTACCGCACTCCTTGCCGGGGCGCGAAGACCGCCTGTCGGGAGGGTGTCCCGTGTCGTCCTCCGCGCGCCGCGGCACGCGCCCCCACCCCTGGCGTTTCCCGGTCGGAGTGGTCCACTTCCGTCCGTCCAAGGACTACGCTCGGCAGTGATATGGACAGCTCCGCACCGCAGCCATCGACAGGGCCCTCGCGCCGCCCGCGGCACCGCGACCGCCACGGCAGGGGGCTGCGCGGTCCGCTGGCGCCGCCCCAGGTGCCGATCTCCCTCACTCGTTCCGAACTGTTCGACGACTACGTGCGCGAGTCGGTGGAACGGCTGGAGCGGCGGTGGCCGCAGTTGATCGAGGTCGAGTTCGCCGTCCAGGAGGTGCCGCTGCACGAGCCGGACGCCGCCGACGCGGAGGACGGGGTGCCGCTGGGGCGGGTCTCGTCGGGCGGTCAGGGGCAGAAGAGCCAGATCGTCGTCTACCGGCGGCCGGTGGAGATCCGGGCGAAGACCCGGGAGGACCGGGCGGCGCTGGTGCACGAGATCCTGATCGAGCAGGTCGCCGAGCTGCTGGGGCTGTCGCCGGACGCGATCGACCCGCGCTACGACGAAGAATAGGCCGTCACGCGAAAGGGGCGGGCACCCGAGTCGGGTGCCCGCCCCTTCGCGTGCCGGTCAGCGCAGGACGACGCCCGGGTCCTGGGCGGCCTGCGGGACCTTGACGGTGCTTCGGTCGTCGCGCAGGGACTGGACGGTGAACATCGGCACGTCCTTGGCGGGGATCGCGAGCATCCGGGCGGCGACCACCGGGCCGCCGGAGGCCGTCTCCACGGTGAGCGCGAAGGCGCCGTTGAGCCCGGCGGGCTCGGGCGCGGGGATGGCGACGGTGCCGCCGGCCGGGATCTGGACCTCCTTGGTCGCCGGGGTGCCGCCGCCGCTGCCCGCCGAGGCGGTGACCTTGACGGTGGCGGCGTCGCCGGCGGAGGTCAGGAAGAGCGTGGAGACTCCGGCCCGGTTGTCGGCGACGGTGGCCCGGGCGCCGACCGGGGCGGCGCCGGTGAGCCAGGCCGCGTCGCTCTTGCCTCCGGCGCCGGCGCGGTCGACGCGCAGGCCCGCCACGATCGGGGTGGCGTGCTTGTCGTCGCTGGGCGACAGTCGCAGGCCCGCGACCTCGTCGCGGGTGACCTTGCCGAGGTCGACGGCGGCGACCTGGCCCGCCTTGACGTGGATCGACTCGTTCCCGGCCGGGGTGAACCAGCCGTTCTTGCCGGAGAGCTGGATCTTGAGGTCGGCGTCGTCCTCCGGCGGGGCCCAGACGACCAGGCGGGCGGAGGTGGTGTCGGCGGGCAGGCCCGGCATCACCTGGGTGGGCGCGGGGTCGGCCGAGGCGGGGATCCAGTCGGTGCCCTTGCTGCCGTCCGCGGCGTGCAGGGCGGCGCCGACCCGGCCGGAGCGGACGACCACGTGCACGGCGAGGTCGGTGACGGCGCCCTTGCTGAGGGTGGGCAGCAGGATCGACTGGGAGCTGCCGGGGGCCACGGTGAGGCCGTTGGCGGCGTCGTTGTCGATCAGGCCCTTGTCGCCGTACAGCTTGAGGTCGACGACGGCGGCGGTGGACTCGGTGTTGACCAGGCTGACGTAGTCGACCCGGTCCCCCGCGGTGCTGGCGCCGGCGAACCAGAAGCTCGTACCGGCCGGGGTGCAGGTGAGGCCGGACATGCCCAGGCCGCGCTGCTCGGTGACGACGGTGGTCTGGGTGACGGTGAAGCCGGGCGCGAGCGCGCCGGTGGCGACGGCCCCGGCGCCGGGGGCGCCGTCGCCGTTGGCGGCGGGCACGGAGACCGGGGTGCCGGGCTTGGCGAGGGTGAGCCGGGCGTCGGCGGGCGCGGCGTTCTTGCCGGGGGCCGCTGCCGGGGTGCCCGAGGCCGTCGGGGCCGGGGTCCCCGCCGGGGCGGCCGGCGGCGTGGCGGGGGGCGTGGCCCCGGCCGTCGGGGTCGCGGCGGGCGCGGCCGGGGCGGCGGCGTCGGAGAGCCAGCCGGTGCCGCCGGTGGCGGAGCCGGTGCCGGGCGGGCTGTAGGCGGTGAGGGTGGTCGAGCCGGTCAGGCCCTGGAACGGCTGCGGGCAGACCGCCGTGGTCCGCTCGACCTGGGCGGTGGTCGGCGCGACGGCGTCGGCCTTGGCCGGGGCCGCGGGCGGGCGCGCCTCGGCGATCCCGAACACGGCGGCGAGCACCACGGCCGCGGCCAGCAGCGACTGGGTGGTCCTGGCGCCACCGGCGAACCGGCTCGCCCCGGCGGGGGCCGGTCCGGCCCCTGCCGGCTCGTACGGCTCGTACGGGCCCTGCGGCTCCTGCGGCTCGGCGGCGCCGCCGGCCTCGGGCGCGGACTTCTTCCGGAATGCGGGCTTCTTCATCGCGGGTCAGCTCCCCGATCCGTGCTGGTGCGGCCGGTAGTTCCCGGGAGAGTGGCCGGTGCCGTGTGGGTCGTTCGGGTCGTAGTAGGGCTCGGACTGCTGCTGCCCCGGCAGCCAGGGCTGTTGCTGCTGCTCGTAGCCCTGCTGGTCGTGGCCCTGCTGGTCGTGGCCCTGTTGGCCGTGGCCCTGCTGCTCATGGCCCTGTTGCTCATGGCCCTGTTGGTAGCCCTGCTGCCGGCCGTACTGGTCGTAGTTCTGGTCGTAGCCGTACTGCTGCTGGTCGTACCCCTGCTGCTGGTAGCCCTGCTGGTCGTACTGCTGGTCGTACTGCTCGTAGCCCTGGCCGCCGTAGGGCGCGGCCGCCGGCTGCTGGCCGTACTGGTCGTAGCTGTACGGGTCGGCCTGCTGGTACGTCTGGTACGGGTCGGCGTACTGCTCCGCCTCCTGGGCGGCGGCGGCCGCCTGGACGGCCCCGGTGACGGGCTCGCCGGAGGGCTGGGCCGGGACGGCGCCCGGCCGGCCGTCGTACACGCCGGGGTCCTCGGCGCCCTCCTCGCCGCCCTCGCCGCGCTCGGCCATCCGGCGGGCCCGGCGGCTGCCGGGGGCGGGGGCCTGCTTCTCGGCGGCGGCGGCCAGGGCGGCCGCGGCCACGACGTCCTCGGGGAGGTCGTCGTCCTTGTGGCTGCGGCGCCCGGGCAGGGCCAGCACCAGGATGGTGAGGCCGAGCAGCACCTGGGCCCAGATCCAGCCGGTGTGGGCGAGGCTGCCCTCGCGGGTGACGCTGAGCTTGCCGCCGGCGGCCGGGAGCTTGAAGCCCTGCGCCCAGCCGTCCACGGTGACGGACTCCAGGGCGGTGCCGTCCACGGTGGCCTTCCACTCGGGGGCGGCGCTCTCGGCCAGGCGCAGCACCCGGCCCTCCGCCCCCGCGGGGACGGTGGTGGAGAGGTCGCGGGCGCCGGAGGGGACGACCACCGGGTTGGCGCCCGGGGCGGTGATCACCGCGCGGACGGCCGGGGTGCCGGTGACCTGCCAGAGCGCGGAGCCGGTGTCCTGGTTGGCCTTGACCAGGCCGGGGGTGGTGTCCAGGACGTCCTTGTAGGTGTCGATCACGGGCTGCTCGACGAGCACGTAGCCGATGCCGTAGCCGGACAGGGCCCCGGCCTGGTCGGCTCCGGAGCCGGCCAGCAGGCTGCCGACCATCGCGTTGAGGCCGTCCTGGGTGCCGGTGGCCGGGTCGACGGTGGACTCGGCCTGGCCGAGGGTCAGGCCGGCGCCGCGCAGCACGGTGTAGCGGACGGCGCCGCCGCCCTTCTCCCCGGTGACGACGAGGGTGCGGGCCCGGTCGGTGGTGCCGGCCTCCTCGGCGATGAAGGCGGGCACCTGGTCGGACTGGCCGCGGTGCAGCGGACCGCCCGCGCCGGTGATCGCCCACCAGACGCCGGTGCCCAGCGGGGCCAGCACGGCGGTGGCCACCACGAGGGCGGCGACGGGCTGGCGCCAGCCGAAGGCGATCCCGGCGACGCGGGCGTTGGCGCCGTCCGCGCCGATGGCGGCGGCGGCGAGCAGGGCGATCCCGGCGATCAGCGTGGCGGGGCCGGCCCAGGCGGGCACGGCCGGGCCGCCGGAGGCCGGGGTGACGGAGGTGCCCGCGACGGCGACGGCGAAGACCAGGCCCGCGCCGGCCCCGCCCCAGGCGGCGAGCACCGCGCGGCGGCGGTCGGCGCGCAGCAGCGCGGCGAGCGCGGCGAGGACGACACCGGCGGAGAGCCACACCGGCGGCACCCCGGCGCCACCGGGGTTGACCAGCAGCAGGCCCGCGGCGCCCGCCCCGGCGCCGTGCAGGCCGGGAAGTCCGGCCTCCAGCAGCAGCCAGGTCGGGTGCGAGAGGACCCTGAGCGACCAGGGGGCCAGGACGGCGACGGGCACGGCGAGGATCACCGCGACGCGCAGGCCCAGCAGCCGCAGCGCCGTACCGCCGGAGCCGAAGGCCCCGCCGCGCAGCACCGCGACGACGAGCGTCGCCAGGCACAGCGGCACGGCGAGCGCCCAGGTCAGCGGGACGAAGGCGGTGGCCAGGGTGAGGAAGAGGACGGTCATCCAGACCGGCCGCCAGCCGGGCCGGGCGCCCTTGGCCGCGCTCTCCTGGCGGATGCCGAGGCCGGCGGCGATGGCGGCGGCGCGGGCCAGCGGCGGCAGCAGCACAGCGAGGACGGCGGTGCCGATCCGGCCCTGGGCGAGGGCGCCGGTGGCGGCGGGCAGCAGCGCGTAGGTGGCGCTGGCCCAGGCACGCACCAGCTTGGAGTCCAGCAGCGGCCGGGACACCAGGTAGGCGCTGACGGCGGCGAGCGGGACGGTCAGCAGGAAGAGCAGGGTGAGGGCGAGGTCGGCGTGGCCGAACAGCCCCCAGCCGAGCACTGCGAGGACACCCAGGTACGGCGGCGCGGCGGCGGTGGAGCCGGTGCCGACGGGGTGCCAGGCGTCCGCGTACATCGACCAGAGGCCGCTCGCGCCGTCCGCGGCGGGCAGCAGGGCGCCGCCGAGGAGCGTGCCGCCGCCGAGCAGGCTGCGGCAGGCGACGAGGGCGAACACCAGCAGGGCGGCGAACAGCACGGGGGCCGGGCGCCGGGCGAGCTTCTTGATCAGGGCGAACTGCTCGACGACCAGGTCCTCGGAGTCGTCGTCGCCGCCCGCCTCGGCGGTGCCGTGCCGGCTGCCGGTGTCGTCGCTGCCCCCTATGCCGAGCGAGGAGACGACGCCCTCGACGGCCAGCCGGGTGGTGGCGCCGGGGGCGGGGAAGAGCGAGCGGTCGTCCAGGGCGTCGGCCGCCCTCGTCCGGGCGCGGCGCTTGCGGGCGACCAACAGCCGTGGCAGGCGCACGAGTTCGTGACCGAGGCCGGCGAGCTCGTCCATCGCCTGGCGCGGGTCCTTGCCGAGCAGGCTGGCGACGGCCCGCACCAGCGTGCCGAGGATCAGGCGCAGCAGGACGTACGGGAACAGCGCGCCCCTGCTGTTGGCGAGCAGGGTGTAGACGGCGCCGGCCTTGTCCACCCGGTGCGGGTGGGTGGGGCCGCAGTCGATCGCGCGGCGCTCGCGGCTGGCGGCCTCGGCGTGCCGCAGCACGGCGTCGGGGGCGACGACGACGCGGTGGCCGGCGGCGTTGACGCGCCAGCAGAAGTCGGTGTCGTCCCGCA
Source organism: Streptomyces sp. NRRL WC-3742 (assembly GCF_000720635.1). Lineage (GTDB taxonomy): Bacteria > Actinomycetota > Actinomycetes > Streptomycetales > Streptomycetaceae > Kitasatospora. The sequence continues at coordinate 17,045 of NZ_JOCF01000082.1, forward strand.
TCAGCGGGAGGGCCTTGTCGAAGCCGCCGAGTTCCTCGAAGACGTCCCGGCGCACCAGCATGCCGGCGGTGGAGACGGCGAGGACCGGGCGGACCTGGTCGTGCTGGCCCTGGTCCTGCTCGCGGCGGTCGAGCCCGGTCCAGCGGCGGCCGGAGCGGGCGATCGTCACGCCGACCTCGAGGAGCTGGCGCCGGTCGTACCAGCTGCGCAGCTTGGGGCCGATGACGGCGGCGCTGGGGGTGGAGTCGGCGACCTGGAGGAGGCGGCGCAGGGCGTCGGTCTGCGGTTCGCAGTCGTCGTGCAGCAGCCAGAGCCACTCGACGGGCTGGGTCTCGCGCGGGCCGCCGCGGCCGAGGACGTCCTCCTGGGCGAGCGGGTCGCCGAAGTCGTCCCAGCCGCCGGTGACCGGGTCGTAGCCGGAGGGGTCGAGCCGGTACGGGAGGTCCTCGGGGCGCAGCGGCGGGCTGTTGAAGACGGCCTCGCCGACGGCGGTGCCGAAGCCCGCCCGGCGGCCGAGGACGATCGGGCCGCTCTCCGGCAGCCAGTCGGCCAGGGTGTCGGCAAGCAGTTGCGGGGAGTCGTCGGTGGAGCCGGTGTCGACCGCGAGGACGCGCTGGACCTGCCGGTCCTGGCCGAGCAGGCCCGCGAGGGCCTGCGGCAGCCAGCGGGCGCCGTCGTGCGAGACGATCACGGCGGTGACCAGGTGGCGCGGGTAGGCGGGCGGCCGGGAGGCGGTGAATCCGCTCTGGCTGTAGACGGTCATCGAGTGCGCGGGCCCCAGTTCTCGGTGGACACAGCCGGTGAACGGCAACCGGATGGCGCACCACACTAACGGCTCCGGATGGCCGTCACGTGCGGGGTGTCCGTGCGGAGGTCATGGAGGAGCGGGGCCCGGCGCACGAAAGCGCCCCACCGTCACGGTGAGGCGCTCGTACGGACGAATGCTCAGCCGGACGCTCAGACAGCGCTCTTCTTGAGCCGACGGCGCTCGCGCTCCGAGAGACCGCCCCAGATGCCGAAGCGCTCGTCATTGGCGAGGGCGTACTCCAGGCAATCGGAGCGAACCTCGCACGCGAGGCATACCTTCTTGGCCTCGCGGGTGGAGCCGCCCTTCTCGGGAAAGAAGGACTCGGGGTCGGTCTGGGCGCACAACGCGCGCTCCTGCCAGCCGAGTTCCTCCTCTTCCTCCGCGATGCCGTCACCGATCAACAGCTCAAAGAGCTCGCTCATGTGGCGCGCCTCCTCTGCCCCTACCTTGGCGTCCCCGTGGTTGCCGTTGCCTCGTGCGGCTGACGACACGAGTGAAATTACAGTTGCGTCACTCTGGCTCAGTCAAGCCGAGCTCTGGTATTGGGGCCCGGATTCACTCCCTGGCACCAAGCTGTTACGAATAGTGTGCATATTTGGACACATGGGACCTTTGTCCCGAAAGACTCGAACGGGATCGAACCGTCAACAACCCGTCGCGAGTGACGCACAGTCACGATCACGGGTCGGTCATCGGCCTGCCTTCCCGGCGATCTTCCCATCGAAACATAGAGGGTGATGAATCACCCCATCCAGGAAAGATCCGGACCGAATCCCCCGAATGCCGCACCTCGCCGGTTTGACACCGCCCTGCGGATGCGGTCTCCTTTCCCCTATGTCAGAGTTCGCCAGCCCCCGGAGCGGTTCCACCCTCCGCCGTGCCGTGAACTCCTGTTGTCGCCTCTGTCCCTGTATCTAGGCGCCCGCGTCCCACCGCGCGCCGCCTTCTCCAGGAAGCACAGAGGCCGCCCGCGATCTCCCGCCCCAGGACATCCCGGAGCCGGCTGCTCCCCGCCGAACCAGCCGCCACCTCCGAGGACCACTCCCGTGCGTATGATCCGCATCCGCAAGCGGAACCGCGACCGCAACAAGCTCGCCCGCCTGGGCCTCCCCCACAGCATTCGTCGGACAAGCACGCCGCGTTGGGCGGACGGCCTGAGCGACGTCTCCATCGCCGGCGACCCGCTCGCCTTCCCGCACCTCGCCCGCACCGACCTGCCCCGGCACCCCACCACCGTCGCCGAGTACGCCCGGCTGGTGCGCGAGATCGCCGCCGACCGCGCCCGCTGGGAGCCGCTGGTGCGCTACGACGCCCTCACCCGCTGGTACGCCCGGCTGGAGACCGGCCCCGGGTACGAGGTCTGGCTGCTCAGCTGGCTGCCCGGCCAGAGCAGCGGCTTCCACGACCACGGCGACTCCTCCGGCGTGATGGCCGTCGTCCAGGGCGAGCTGATCGAACGCTCCCTCACCCACGCCGGCGAGGACGAGCGGACCCTGCGGCCCGGCGGGCGCCGGGTCTTCTCCCCCGGATACCTGCACGAGGTCGTCAACGGCACCCTCGAACCCGCCGTCTCCGTCCACCTGTACACGCCCGGTCTGACCGAGATGAACCAGTACGGAACCGCGGCCGTCGAACAGCAGTCGCTGGCGCAGCCGGACGCCCACTGACGAGGCGTCCGGGCGTGGCAGGATGGCCCCCATGCGCATCGTGGCACTGGCAGGCGGGATCGGCGGGGCGCGCTTCCTGCGCGGACTCCTCGCGGCGGTCGGACCGCAGGACGAGATCACCGTCATCGGCAACACCGGGGACGACATCCACCTCTACGGCCTCAAGGTCTGCCCCGACCTCGACACCGTGATGTACACCCTCGGCGACGGCATCCACGAGGAACAGGGCTGGGGCCGCCGCGACGAGACCTGGTCCATCAAGGCCGAGATGAAGGAGTACGGCGTCGGCCCCGAGTGGTTCGGGCTCGGCGACCGCGACTTCGCCACCCACCTCGTCCGCAGCCAGATGCTGGGCGCCGGCTACACCCTCAGCCAGGTCACCGAGGCGCTGTGCGTGCGCTGGAAGCCCGGCGTGCGGCTGCTGCCGATGAGCGACGACCGGGTCGAGACCCATGTGCGCATCACCGACGAGCAGGGCACCCGGGCGATCCACTTCCAGGAGTACTGGGTCCGGCTGCACGCCTCCGTCGACGCCGAGGCGATCGTCCCGGTCGGCGCCGACACCGCCAAGCCCGCGCCCGGCGTGCTCGACGCCATCGCCGAGGCCGACGTCATCCTCTTCCCGCCGTCCAACCCCGTCGTCTCGATCGGCACCATCCTCGCCGTCCCCGGCATCCGGGAGGCCGTGGCCGCCGCACCCGCGCCCGTCGTCGGGCTCTCCCCGATCATCGGCGGGGCGCCGGTGCGCGGCATGGCCGACAAGGTGCTCGCCGCCGTCGGCGTCGAGGCCACGGCGGAGGCGGTCGCGCTGAACTACGGCAGCAGGGCAGCGCTGCGAAGCAGCTCGAGCGAGGGTGGCGGTGGGCGACGGGCGGGCGTGATCGACGGCTGGCTCGTCGACACCGCGGACGAGGCGTCCGTGGCCGCCGTCGAGGCCGGGGGCATCGCCTGCCGGGCCGTCCCGCTGCTGATGACCGATGTCGGGACCACCGCCGAGATGGCCCGGGCCGCGCTCGCGCTGGCCGAGCAGGTGCGCCGATGACCGTACGGATCCTGGGAGTCGAGGGCCTCCCGGAGATCGAGGCGGGCGCCGACCTCGCCGCGCTGCTGGCCAAGGCCGGCACCTACGAGGACGGCGACGTCCTGCTCGTCACCTCGAAGATCGTCAGCAAGGCGGAGGGGCGGCTGCTGCGGGCCGAGGACCGCGAGGCCGCGATCGACGCCGAGACCGTCCGCGTCGTCGCCCGGCGCGGGCGGGCCCGGATCGTCGAGAACCGCAACGGCTTCGTCATGGCCGCCGCCGGCGTCGACGCCTCCAACACCGCCCCCGGCACCGTGCTGCTGCTCCCCGAGGACCCGGACGCCTCGGCGCGCGCCCTGCGCGCCGGACTCCAGCGGCTCACCGGCCGCCGGCTCGCCGTCGTCGTCACCGACACCTTCGGACGGCCCTGGCGCAACGGGCTCACCGACGTCGCCATCGGCGCCGCCGGGCTCTCCGTCCTGGAGGACCACCGGGGGCGCACCGACAGCCACGGCACCGAACTCGTCCTCACCGTCACCGCCACCGCCGACGAACTCGCCGCCGCCGCCGACCTGGTGAAGGGCAAGGCCACCGGCGTGCCCGTCGCCGTCGTGCGCGGGCTCGGCCACCTCGTCACCGCCGAGGACGGCCAGGGCGCCCGGCCGCTGGTGCGGCCCGCCGTCGACGACATGTTCCGCCTCGGCACCTCCGAGGCCCTGCGCGAGGCCGTCACCCTGCGGCGCACCGTCCGCGCCTTCACCGACGAGCCCGTCGACCCGGCCGCCGTCCGACGGGCGGTGGCCGCCGCCGTCACCGCGCCCGCCCCGCACCACACCACGCCCTGGCGCTTCGTCCTGCTCGAATCCGCCTCGCGGCGCGTGCAGTTGCTCGACGCCATGCTCGACGCCTGGCGCCGCGACCTGCGCGACCTCGACGGCTGGGACGAGGCCCGCATCGCCCGCCGCACCGCCCGCGGCGACGTCCTGCGCCACGCGCCCTACCTGGTCGTCCCCTGCCTGGTGATGGACGGCTCCCACACCTACCCGGACCCCCGCCGCGCCACGGCGGAGCGGGAGATGTTCACCGTCGCCGCCGGCGCCGCCGTCCAGAACCTCCTCGTCGCCCTGACGGGCGAGGGCTACGGCTCCGCCTGGGTCTCCTCCACCATGTTCTGCCGCGACACCGTCCGCGAAGCCCTCGACCTCCCGGAGAGCTGGGACCCGATGGGCGCCGTCGCCGTCGGCCGCCCGTCCGAGGCGCCGAAGCCCCGCCCGGCCCGCACCGCCGACCCCTTCATCGAGGTGCGGTAGGGATCAGAAATCGCGGTAGAACCCGCCCCGCTTACCCACCTTCACGACGACGATCACCAGCACGTCGTCGTGAATCTCGTACGCCAGTCGGTAGACGCCGATGCGGAGCCGATAGAGGCCCACGTGGCCCACCAGCTTCTTGACATCTGGACCGTCAACGTAGGGGTCGTCGCCGAGCCGGGCGAGCGCGGCGAGAATTTTCAGGGCGTCGGCCTGGCTGATGCCACGCAGTTGCCGCTTGGCGTTTGCGGTGAATCGGAACGCATACTTCACGCGGCGCTCCCTGTGGACCCCGACGGCTCCCCGAACAGGTCCGCCAACAGTTCTGCCATGCTCACAGTCGGCTCGTTCCGATGCTTCTCAGCTTCTCGGGCAAGGAGTTCGTCCTCTGCATCCTCGATGGCGTCGAGGACCTCTATCGGCACGACGGCCCCAACACGCTCGCCCTTGCGCGTGATCACGGTGATCTCACCGGCCTCCGCCCGGCTGATGACCTCAGCGAGGTGGGCACGGGCTTCACGGATGTTCATTGCGTCAGCCATGCCATAAGCGTACACACCCATGCGTACACCATGCGGGAACTCCGCTCAGCGGTGGCGGTGGTCGTTGGGGGTGAGGCGGGGCCCGTAGCGGGGGGCGCGGGCGCCGGTGGCCATCAGGAGGCGGCAGACGCGGTGGCGGTGGGGGCGGTAGGGCTCGAGGAGGGCGAGCATCTGGGCGTCGTCGCTGCGGGGGCGGCCGGCCAGGGCCCAGCCGACGAGGTTGGGGAGGTGGAAGTCGCCGACGGAGACGGCGTCGGGGTCGCCGTTGCTGCGCTGGAGGGTCTCGGCCGCCGTCCACAGGCCGATGCCCGGGACGGCGGTCAGGCGGGCGAACGCCTGCTCGTGGCCCATCGTGGACGCCTCCTCCAGGCGCGGGGCCAGGCGGACGGCGCGCATCACCGTCGCCGAGCGCTTGGGGTCGACCCCCGCGCGGTGCCACTCCCAGCTGGGGATCATCGCCCACTCGCGGGCCGAGGGCGCGACCCGCATGCCCTCCGCCGGGCCGGGGGCCGGGGTGCCGAAGTCCCGCAGCAGGGTGCGGAAGGCGCGGTACGCCTCGTCGGTGGTGACCTTCTGCTCCAGGATCGCCGGGACGAGCGCCTCCAGGACCAGGCCCGTACGGGCGAGGCGGACGCCGGCCGTACGGCGCTGGGCGTCGCGCAGCGGGCCGGCGGGCAGGTGCAGGTCCTCCGGGTGGTCCTCGGCGCCGAGGAGGACGGGCAGGCGCTCCAGCAGCCAGTCCGCGCCGGGGCCCCAGGCGGTGGCCTCGACCTCGCCCTCCGCCGGGCGCGGCAGCACCCGCAGGGTGCCGACGCCGGACGGGGTGCGGGAGGTGCGCCAGATCGCGCCGTCGCCGGTGGAGCGGTAGGACGGGTCGGCCGGGCCCCTGCGCAGGGGCAGCAGGGTGCGGGCCACGTCCAGGGGGAAGCCCGGGCGCCAGCGCCGTACCGACTCGTCCGCCACCGCGCGCCTCCGCCGAGTTCCGAGTTCCGGGATCCGAGCTCCGGGATCCGGCTCCGTGATCCGAGAGGGGGAAGGATACGCGGCGCCACCGTCAGGGGGTCGGCGGGACGGGCGGCTGCTGGAGGCGGGCGGCGGCGGTGCGCAGGGCGGGGAGCGTGGCGTAGAGGGAGGTGCCGGGGCACTCGGTGTTGAAGGCGTCGCGGTGGCCGGAGACGGCGTCGAAGTCGACGACCGTGCCCTTGGGGTAGCGGCTGGCGTCGGAGGCGGAGGTCAGCTTGGTGCGGCCGTCCGCCGGTTGGGCGGTGAGGGACAGCTTCCAGGCGGCGATGGCGGCGAGGCCGTCGAGCAGGGGCTGCGGCGGGGTGTCGTTGACGTAGGTGCCGATGGCGGCGACGCCGGAGGAGTCGGTGTTGAAGCCGAGGGTGTGGGCGCCGTGCACGGGCTGGTCGACGCCGCCGGCCCGGCCCTCGTAGACCGTGCCGCAGCGGTCGACGAGGAAGTTGTAGCCGATGTCCCGCCAGCCGCTGGTCCGGACGTGGTACTGGTAGATCGCCCGGATGACCGTCGGGGCGTCGGCGCAGGCGTAGTCGGTCGCGGTGGCGGTGTGGTGGACGAACACCTCCCGCACCGGCCCGGTGTACTCGAAGTCCTTGTCGCGCAGCGACTCGTCGGCGCCCCACCCGGCCCGGGTCACGATCGCCGGCCGCGGGGCCGCGGTGGCCGTGGGGGCGGGATCGGCGGGCAGGGTGCGGGTGGCGGCGCCGCCGGGGGCGCCCGCGCCGGGGTCGACGAGTTCCAGCCGCAGCCCGGGCGGCGGGCCGGCCGGTCCGGGGCGGACCTCCACGGCGACGCCGTCGCTGCGGCCCGTCCACAGCGGGGCGGTGGAGCCGTTCGGGGCGCGGTCGGGGCCGTCCTCGGGGCCGGTCTCCAGGGCGTGCCAGTCGCTCCAGCCGCCGGTGTCCGCGTCCCGGGTGCGGACCCGTACGGCGCCGCCGGAGAGCGCGTCCGCCGGGCCGTCCCAGCGGACGCCGAGGAGTTCGAACGGCCGGGTGCCGCGCGGGGCGAGCGGGTGACCGGCGGTCAGCGGCAGCGAGGTGGTGGTGCCGCCGCCGGGGAAGTCGCGGCGGGTGGAGCCGTCCGAGGCCAGGGCCGGGGCGGGTTGGAGGAGCAGGGCACAGGTGCAGCCGGCGAGCAGTGCGGCCGGGAAGGAGAAGCGCATACAGCGGATGTTCGCCGCAAACCGGACGGCCCGCCACGCGCCTCGCCACGCGCCGCACGAGCACACCGGCACCCCTCCCGGCACGCCACCCGAAGGCCGTAGGCTGGGGCGCACCATGACTGTGCCTTTCGCTGCCGATGCCCGGACCCCCGTCGAGCTGCTGCACGCATACCTGCGAGGCGGCTCCCCGTCGGTCGATCCCGCGGCCCCGCTGGTCACCTTCTACGACGACGCCACCGGCGAACGGGTGGAGCTCTCCGCCCGGACGTTCGACAACTGGGTGGCCAAGACGGCCAACCTGCTGCAGGACGAACTGAACGCCGGCCCGGGCGACCGCGCCGCGCTGCTGCTTCCCGCCCACTGGCAGAGCGCCGTCTGGCTGCTGGCCTGCTGGTCGGTCGGGGTGACGGCGGTACCGGGCGGGGACCCTGCCGACGCCGACCTGGTCGTGAGCGGCCCGGAGGGCCTGGAGGCGGCCCAGGCGTGCGAGGGCGAGCGTGTCGCCCTCGCACTGCGCCCGCTGGGCGGCCGGTTCCCGCAGCGCCCGGACGGCTTCCTGGACTACGCCGCCGAGGTGCCCGGCCAGGGCGACCGCTTCGCGCCGTACTCCCCCGTCACCCCGGACGCCCCGGCGCTGGAGACGGGCGTGGACGGGCTGCCGCTCAAGCTGACCGGTGAGCAGACCGTGGCCCTGGCGCGGGAGGGCGCCGCCCGGCTGGGCATCGAGCCCGGCGACCGGGTGCTCTCCACCTCCTCCTACGACGACTGGGCGGGCCTGGAGGCCGGCCTGCTGGCGCCGCTGTCGGTCGGCGCCTCCGTGGTGCTGTGCCGCAACTCGCAGGACCTGAGCGACGAGCAGTGGGAGAAGCGCACGGAGTCCGAACGGGTGACTCTGCGCCTCGGGTAACCCCCCGCCCGGCCCCGGCGGGTAGGGATCGCTGCCGTGGCCGAGGACGAGACCCCGATGACCGATCCCCCGACGACCGCTCCCCCGGGCGGCCCGGAACGTCCCCGACGGCGCCGGCGGTGGCTGATGATCACCGCCGGCGCCGTCGCGTTCCTGCTGGTCGCGACCGGGGTGCTGCTGTGGGTCGCGTACCGCAAGCTGGACGGCAACATCCGCACCGACTCGACCACCGACCGGCTGCTGGCCAGGCTGGAGGCCGAGCGCCCGACCCGGACGGCGGGGGCGAAGGGCGCCGAGAACCTCCTGCTGATCGGCAGCGACGACCGCTCCGGCTCCAACGGCGCGTACGGCGGCGAGTCGGGCACCCAGCGCTCGGACACGACGATCCTGCTGCACCTGGCCGCCGACCGGCGGCACGCGACGGCCGTCTCGATCCCCCGCGACGTCATGGTGCCCGTGCCCGCCTGCGACCAGCCGGACGGCACCCGCAGCAGTCCCGGGACGATGCAGTTCAACTGGGCCTTCGAACGCGGCGGCGCGGCCTGCTCGATCCGCACCGTCGAGCAGCTGACCGGCATCCGGATCGACCACTACCTGATCCTCGACTTCTCCGGCTTCAGGACGATGGTGGACGCGGTCGGCGGGGTCGAGGTGTGCGTGCCGCAGCCGATCCACGACAAGGACGCCAAGCTGGACCTGCCCGCCGGGCGCCAGACCCTGCACGGCGAGCAGGCCCTCGGCTACGTCCGGGTGCGGGAGAGCCTGGGCGACGGCAGCGACACCCAGCGGATGGGGCGCCAGCAGCAGTTCCTGGCCTCGCTGCTGCGCAAGGTGCAGTCGCAGGGGGTGCTGCTGAACCCGGCGAAGCTGTGGCCGGTGCTGGACGCGGCCACCTCCTCGGTACGGGCGGACGGCGGGCTGTCCTCGCTCGGCGCGCTGTACGACCTGACGCAGGACCTGCGCGGGGTGCCCTCGGCGGACGTGGTGTTCCTGACGGCGCCGCGCCGCCCGTACCGCTACGACTCGGACCGGGACGAGTTCGTGCAGCCCCAGACCGCGCAGCTGTTCGCCGCGCTGAGGGACGACCGACCGATCACCGTCCGGCCGCCCGGCTCGCCGACGGCGAGCCCCAGCCCGAGCCCCGGCCCCGGCGCCGGGCCTGACACCGGGCCGACCGCCGAGGCGGGGTCGGGGGAGGCGGCGTCACCCACCGCGAGCGCCTCGCCCACCTTCGAGGGACGGACGGCCGACGTGGACGCCTGCGCCCCGCACTGACGGCTTTACCCGCCCCTTGCTCACACGTGACCGACGTCATACCCGGAACGATTACCCCCCGCGGCTCGTCTACTGTGTCCGAATCGGCCTGCCGCCCCCGTGCGCCCGGCCCCGTGACCGGACGGACGTAGGGAACCCCGTTGCAGCAGGACATACCGGAGACCGGCCAGGGCAGCGGGGAGAGCCGTCGCGACAGCCGTCGCCGGGCGGCCGCGGCGGCCCGGAGGGCACGGCGCCGGCGGGCCCTGAAGTGGACGGCCGGGGCGGGCGCGCTGGTGCTGGTCGCCGGCTGCGGCGGGGCGCTGTACCTGTACGAGCACTTCAACAACAACCTGACCTCGGTCAAGGTCGACGTGGGCACCGAGGAGGAGCGTCCCAAGGCCGCCGGGGACGCGCTGAACATCCTGGTGCTGGGCACCGACAGCCGAAAGGGCCTCGGCCGCGCCTACGGCGACGAGGGCAGCGAGGGCCATGCCGACACCACGCTGCTGTTCCACCTCGCCAAGGACCGCTCCAACGCGACGGTCATCAGCATCCCCCGCGACCTGATGGTGCCGATCCCCGAGTGCCAGTCGGCGGACGGGAAGAAGAAGATCCCCGGCTCGGCGCGGGACATGTTCAACACCAGCCTCGGGCAGTCGGGCCGCGACCCGGGCTGCACCTGGAAGACCGTCGAGAAGGTCACCGGCATCCGGATCGACCACTTCGTGGAGGTCAACTTCGAGGCCGTGAAGTCGCTGTCCACGGCCGTCGGCGGGGTCGAGGTGTGCGCGGCCAAGGACATCAACGACTCGGACTCGCACCTGAGGATGACCAAGGGCCGGCACGTGGTCCAGGGCGACGAGGCCCTGGCCTTCGTCCGCACCCGGCACGCGGTGGGCTTCGGCGGGGACCTCACCCGCATCCCGCTGCAGCAGCAGTTCATCAGCTCGATGATCCGCAAGATCAAGAGCGACGACACCCTGACCAGCCCCACCAAGCTCTACAAGCTCGCCGACGCCGCCACCAAGGCGCTCACCGTGGACTCCGGGATCGGCAGCGTGGACAAGCTCAAGGACCTGGCGCTGGACATCAGCAAGGTGGACACCAAGAACATCACCTTCGCCACCGTGCCCGTCCTCGACGACCCAGCGGACAAGGACCGGCTGATACTCAAGCAGCCGGACGCCGGGCAGCTGTTCGCGATGATCGCGGGCGACCGCTCCCTGACGGAGACGGCCGCGCCGCCCGCACCCGCCACCGACGCCCCGGCCGCCACCGCCCCGGCCGCGACCGCCCCGGCTGCGACCGCCCCGGCGGTGGACACCAAGGACGTCCGGGTGACGGTCCGCAACGGCAGCGGGACGCGCGGGCAGTCCGGCCCGACCGTGGAGAAGCTCCGCGGCAAGGGCTTCACCAAGGCTTCGGTGGCCAGTGACGCCCCGGTGGCCGCGACCACCACCGTCTCCTACCCGGCCGGCCAGGAGGCCGAGGCCGCCGCGCTCGCCGCCGCCCTCGGACTGCCGGCCGGCGCGGCCAAGCCGGACCCGAAGGCCGACCCCAAGGGCGCCCTGGTGCTGGTCCTCGGCAAGGACGTGCTCGACGCGGGCCCGGGCCCGCAGCAGCCGCCGACGGCCGCGCCGAAGGACCTCCAGCGGGTGCAGGCGGACGATGTGGACGTCTGCGCCAAGTAGTTACGCGGGGGCGAGGGTTCCGTCCGCCTCCTGGTAGCGCTCGCCCGTACGGGGGCAGGCCCAGCGGCCCCCGCCCACGGGCTCCAGGCGCTCCCCGGCGCGGCCGACCCAGCCGATCCGGCGGGCCGGGACCCCGGCGACCAGGGTGAAGTCGGGGACGTCCCGGGAGACCACCGCGCCCGCCGCGACCAGGGCCCAGCGGCCGACCGTCACCCCGGCGACCAGCACCGCCCGGGCGCCGATCGAGCAGCCCTGACGGAGCGTCACCCCGTCGGCCCGCCAGTCGAGTTCGGTCTTGAGCCGCCCGTCCGGGGTGATCGCCCGGGGGTTGCGGTCGTTGGTGAGGACGGCGGCCGGGCCGATGAACACCCCGTCCTCGACCACGGCCGGCTCGTACACCAGGGCGTGGTTCTGCACCTTGACCCGGTCGCCGATCCGCACGCCCGGGCCGAGGTACGCGCCGCGGCCGATCACGCACTCGGCGCCGACCACGGCCCCCTCCCGGACCTGCGCGAGGTGCCAGACCGTCGTCCCGGCGCCGATCACGGCCCGCTCGTCCACGTCGGCGCTCGGCTCGACCCGGGGTTCACTCATGCGAACCGACCCTAGACCGTGTCTTTCGGATCAACGCGCCTGGGAGAGCGCGTCCTTGGAGGCGGGGGCGGTGCTGGCGATCACCTTGCGGGCGAGCGAGCGCGGCGAGGTGAGGAAGCCGAAGCCCCAGCTCAGGTGCATGGTGGCCAGCGCCACCGGGAGCAGCGCCTTCGCCTTGGCGGACAGGCCCCGGCCCTCGACCACCGAGCCGCCGAGGATGCCCAGCAGGTAGGCGCCGGGGGCGGCGAGGAAGACGGGGTGGACGGCGGCGCCGAGCACCAGGCCCAGGGTGACGCCCAGGAAGGCGGCCGGCGGGGCGAGGTAGCGCAGGTTGACCGAGCCGCGGTGGTAGCGGGTGACGACCCGGCGCCAACGGCCGTAGTCCTTGTACTGCTTGGCGAGCGCCCGCACCGAGGGCCGGGGCCGGTAGGTCACCTTGAGCTGCGGGGTGAACCAGATGAGGCCGCCGTCCTGGCGGATGCGGTAGTTCAGCTCCCAGTCCTGGGCGCGGATGAACTCCTCGTTGTAGCCGCCGAGCCGCTCCAGCACCTCGCGGCGGAAGACGCCCAGGTAGACGGTGTCCGCCGGGCCGGCCGTGCCGCCGGTGTGGAAGGCCGCGTTGCCGACGCCGATCTTGGAGGTCATCGCGGCGGCGACGGCGTCCTCCCAGTCGGTCTCGCCCTCGGCGTGCATGATGCCGCCGACGTTGGCGGCCTCCATCTCGGTGAGCAGCCGCACGGCGGTGTCGATGTAGCCGGGGGTGAGCAGGCCGTGGCCGTCCACGCGCACCACTATCGGATGGCTGGAGCCCTTGATCGCCGCGTTGAGGGCGGCGGGGGTGCGGCCGGTGGGATTGGGCACGGTCTTGACCCGCCGGTCCTCGGCGACCAGCTCGGCGGCGATCTCGTCGGTGCGGTCGCTGGACGGACCGAGGGCGATCACCACCTCCAGCTCGCCCGGGTACTCCTGCTCCAGGATGCGCCGGACGGCGGTGCGCAGGTGTCGTTCCTCGTTGAGCACCGGCATGATCACGGAGACCGCCGGCAGCTCCTCAGCAGCCTTGGTGTTCATCGCGCCCAACCGTACCGGTGCGCGAGGCACTCCGTCTCATCCGGCCGGTCTCACCCGGCCAGGTAGTGGGCGACGGTGAACACCGCGTAGCCGGTCAGGGCCAGGCGGTTGAGCAGGTTCTGCGGGCGGCCGAGACCCTCCGGCAGGGTTTCGACCGGGCGCAGGTCGGGCCGGTTGGCCGCGACGGCGACGGTCCGCGCCAGCCGTACGGCGTCGTAGCGCTCGCCGAGGTGACCGGCCAGGGCGGCCATCAGCCGGATGTTGGCGGTGAGGTCCTCGCCCGAGCGCAGCTGGACGGTCAGCGCGCCCTTGTGGACGGCGGCCCCGCCGATCTGGCGCCACTCGTAGCTCCGCACCCGCAGGGCGGTGGCCACCCGCAGGCCCTCGCGGTCGGCGACCAGCTGCCAGGAGCAGGCTTGGGCGAAGGCGCCGACGGCCACGGTGCCGAGCCAGAGGGGGCGCAGCATCCCCTTCCAGAGGCCGTCGCCGCCGAGCAGCACGGCGAGGGCGGCGAGGGCCACGGCGGCGAGCGGTCCGGCCAGCGCCCGTACGGGCAGGGGCAGTTCCCAGCGAAGGGCGGGCAGCGGCTGCGCGCCGGGGGCGGGGGCGTCGGCGACCGTGCGGGCGCTGATCGCGGCGACGGTGTCCTCGCGCTCGCGGTCGCGCTCACGGCGGGTGCGCAGCGCCCGGCGCAGGCGCGGGGCGCGGGCGGCGGGGGCGGCCACCGCGGCCAGCCAGCTCGGGTCCCCCGGCAACAGGGCGGGGCGGAACAGGAGTTGGGGGTCGAGGCCGTCGGGGCCCCGGTAGAGCACGGCAGGGACGATGCGGTCGGGCCGGGCGCGGTCGGCGGCGGCCTCCTCCTCCCCCTCGGAGTGATCGGAGTGGTCGGGGTAGTCGACGTCGTCGCCCTCGAGGTCGGGGTGTTCGACGATCCAGGCCGGCTCGGGGTCGTCGGGCACGCCTTCGTGGGCCCAGTAGTAGCGGTCGCGTTCCAGCAGCCGCCACAGCGGGCGCGCCCCCGGCGGGCCGTCCACCGGCAGCACCAGCAGGCCCCCGCGGCCGTCGGCGCGCAGCCGGACGGCCAGGGCGGGGGCGGCGCCCTCGAAGGAGGGCCGGGTGCGGCGGGCGTCGTGGACGAAGGCCGAGCCGAGCAGCAGCAGGGCGGGCAGGGCGATCATCGCGCCGAGGCCCAGGTCGCCGTCGAGGTCGTACGTCTCGCCCTCGGCGCGGACGCTGTCGCCGTCGACCAGCAGCGGGACGTACTGGCCGGGCTGGGGGACGGCGGCCCACCAGAGGTCGAGCCTGGCGGTGCGCCGGTCGCCGCCGCCGGGCGGCTGGTAGCGGACGGAGAGCAGGCCGTCCTGGTCGGTCTCCGCCGCCACGCCGGTGACCCGTACGGACCGCTGCTCGGCCTCCTCCCACCGGTGCTGCTCCCACAGCCCGAACAGCGGCACGGCCAGGGCGGCCGCCAGCAGCAGGACCCCGAGTAGGCGCCGCCCGACCGGCGGGCCGTCCGGGGGCATGGGCGGGGGCGCGCCGACGGCCGTCCAGGGGAAGGGCGCTGGCGGGTTCATGAGCTCGTCGAGCTGCTGGCGGGCGCGGCGGCGGCCGAGTTCGGCGCCGACCAGGACGGCGGTGAGCAGCACGTGGGCCAGCACCGTCGACCAGCGGGTGAGCGGTTCCACCAGCCCCTGGGGGGCGTACCAGAGGACGGCCAGCGCGACCGGCGGGATCAGCGGGCGGATGCGGGGCTTGAGGAGCAGCAGGAGGATCTCGGCGAGCAGCGTCCAGACGGCCAGGCTCTCGCCCCCGGCCGTGTGGCAGATGCCCTGGACGTTGCAGACCCCGGAGTCGTCCGGTTCCGTGGCGGTGGCGAGGACGGTGACGGCGAGCGGCACCAGCGCGAGCCACCGGGAGTCCAGTCGCCAGGCCGTGCGGGCGGCTCGCCAGCGAGCGGCCGCGACGGCGGTCAGGGGCGCGGCGCTGGGCAGCGACGGGGCGTCCGGGGTGTACATCGGACGATCATCTCAGCAGGGCGGCGGACGGAAACACCGTGGGGCCGGGTGCGCTCCTTACGTTCCTGGAGTGCACCCGGCCCCACGGCCCCCGTTCCCCCCGTTCCCCCGTCCCCAGTCCCTGGTCCCGCAGCACCCGCTGGGCGGTGATGCCCCAGGCCAGGCCCAGCCCGGCGCCGAGGACCGCGCCGAAGAGCGCGATCACCACGGACTCCAGCCGGATCATCCGGCGCAGCTGGCGGCGGGAGAGCCCGATCGCCCGCAGCAGGCCGATCTCCCGGGTGCGCTCGACCACCGACAGCGCCAGGGTGTTGACCACGCCGAGCACCGCGACGGTGATCGACAGCGCGACCAGCCCGTAGATCAGGTAGAGCAGGGTGTTGATCTGGCCCTGCACCAGCTCCTTGTAGCCGGCCTGGTCCTTGATGGTCAGCTGCGGGTACTCCTTGAGGCCGTCCTCCAGCGCGGTCAGCGTCTTGGTGACGTCGGCGCCGGCCTTGGCCTTGGCGAAGAAGGTGAACACCGGCGGCTGGTCGGCGTCCGGGACGGCCTTGGACAGGGTGTCCAGGTCGACGAAGGCACCGGAGCCGTACAGCCCGCCCTTGGCGAAGACGGCGCCCACCGCGAGGTTCTGGGTGTGGCCCTTGCCGTAGTCGACGGTGACCTGGTCGCCGACCTTCAGGTTGTGGTCCTTGGCGAAGGTCTCGCCGAGGCCGATCGTGCCGCGCCCCACCGCGTCCGCCGAGCCGGCGACGACGCCCGGGTGGAAGTCGGTGTCGAAGAAGGTCGGGGGCACGGCGGTCAGCTCGTTCTTGACCATCCGGCCGTCCGGCAGTTGGAGCTTGGAGGAGAGGAAGGACCGCTGGAGGCTGACGTGGTCGATGCCCGGCGTCTTCTTCACCGTGTCGATGACCTCCTGGGAGACCGCACCGCGGCCGCCGGAGAGGATGTAGTCCACGCCCACGGTCTTGTCGATCTGCGCGCTGGTCGAGGTGACGGCCGAGGAGCTGAAGACCGAGGCGGCGATCACCAGGGCCAGGCCGATCATCAGCGCGGCGGCGGTGGCGCCGGTGCGGCGCGGGTTGCGCATCGCGTTGCGCTGGGCGAGCTTGCCGGACGGGCCGAACAGGGCCGGCAGCACCGCGCCGAGCACCTTGATCACGGCCGAGGCCAGCAGCGGGCCGAGCACCACGAAGCCGATCAGGGTGAGCACCACGCCCAGGCCCAGCAGCTGGCCGCCGTCGGCGGCCTTCTCCGCCTGCCCGCCGAGCACCAGCACCGCGCCGCCGCCCGCCGTCAGCACCAGGCCGATGATCGTCCGGATCAGGTTGGTGCGGGCGTCGCCCGGGGTGCCGTGGTCGCGCAGCGCCTCGATCGGCGCGATCCTGCTGGCCCGGCGGGCCGGGAACCAGGCGGCGACCATGGTGACGATGATGCCGAGGGCGTACCCGGCGATGAAGACCTCGGGACCGATCTGCAGGTCGGCGGCGTCGAGGTTCATCCCGATGAGCTTCATCAGCCAGACCAGGCCGACCGCGACGAGAAGACCGAACCCGATCCCGATGGTGGAGCCGAGCACGCCCAGGATGAGCGCCTCGACCAGCACCGAGCGGTTGACCTGGCTGCGGCTGCCGCCGACGGCGCGCAGCAGGCCGATCTCCCGGGTGCGCTGGGCGACCAGCATCGAGAAGGTGTTGACGATCAGGAAGATGCCGACGATGGCGGAGACGAACGCGAAGCCGAGCATCGCGTAGGTCATGAAGTCGAGGCCCTGGCCGACGGCCTTGGAGTTCTCGTCCTTCTGCTCGGCGGCGGTCTTGGCCTGGTACCCGCCGCCGATCTTGGCCAGCGCGTCGGCCTTGATCTGGTCGTTGGTGCGGCTGCCGTCGCCGAACACCTCGACGGAGGTGAACGCCTGCTCGCCGAGCAGCACCTTCTGGGCGGTCGGGGTGTCGGTGAAGGCCAGCGCCGCACCGGGGTTGGTGGTGGTGAAGGTGACGATGCCGACGATGGTGAACTCGTGCTTGCCGCTCGGGTTGTCGACCCGCACCTTGTCGCCGAGGGCCAGCTTGGCCTTCTTGGCGGTGTCGGCGTCCAGCACCAGGTCGTCGGAGCCCTTGGGCAGGTGGCCGGAGGTGAGGTTCGTCGGGTTGCGCGGGGTGTCCGTCCAGTTGCCGACCAGGGTCGGCGCGCCGGTGGTCGGGCCGACCAGCTTGTTGGTGGACGGGTTGACCAGGACGGCGTTCTCGACGGAGACCTGGCCGAGAGCGCTCTTCACCCCGGGCAGCCCGGCCAGCTTCTGGGCGATCTCGGTCGGGACGGTCGGCGGCTTGACGGTCGTCTGCTGGCCCTCCTCGCTGTCGTCGGCCGGCTTGGGCGGCTGGACGGAGACGTCGGAGGCGGTGGCGGCGAAGAGCTTGTCGAAGGTGCTGGTCGCGGTGTTGGAGAACACCAGCGTGCCGGACACGAAGGCGACCGACAGCACCACGGCGATGAGGGAGAGGACCATTCGGCCCTTGTGGGCGAAGAAGCTCCGCAGTGAGGTCTTGAGCAGCATCGTCTCTAGTCCCGCCCGCTCAGCTGGTGCGCTTGCCGTCGAAGCGGCGCATGCGCTCCAGGACGGAGTCGGCGGTGGGGGCGTGCAT
The DNA here is from genome assembly GCF_000720635.1 of Streptomyces sp. NRRL WC-3742. Taxonomy (GTDB): domain Bacteria; phylum Actinomycetota; class Actinomycetes; order Streptomycetales; family Streptomycetaceae; genus Kitasatospora. Next base: position 34,755 of record NZ_JOCF01000082.1, read on the forward strand.
CTCGTCGACGATCACGCCGTCCGCGAGGAAGAGGACGCGGTCCGCGTAGCCGGCGGCGACCGGGTCGTGGGTGACCATGACGATGGTCTGGCCCAGTTCGTCGACCGAGCGGCGCAGGAAGGTCAGCACCTCGGCGCCGGAGCGGGAGTCGAGGTTTCCGGTGGGCTCGTCGCCGAAGATGATCTCGGGGCGGGCCGCCAGGGCTCTCGCGACGGCCACGCGCTGCTGCTGGCCGCCGGAGAGCTGGGTCGGGCGGTGCTTGAGGCGGTCGGCCAGGCCGACGGTCTCGACCACCTGGTCCAGCCAGGCGCGGTCGGGCTTGCGGCCGGCGATGTCCATCGGGAGCGTGATGTTCTCCAGCGCGTTCAGGGTCGGGAGCAGGTTGAACGCCTGGAAGATGAAGCCGATCTTGTCGCGGCGCAGCTTGGTGAGCTGCTTGTCCTTGAGGCCGGTGATCTCGGTGTCGCCGATCCAGATGCGCCCGCCGGTGACGGTGTCCAGGCCCGCCAGGCAGTGCATCAGGGTCGACTTGCCGGAGCCCGAGGGGCCCATGATCGCGGTGAAGCGGCCTCGCTGGATGTCGACGTCGACCGCGTCGAGCGCGGTGACCTTGGTCTCGCCGGAGCCGTACGCCTTGGTGACCTGGCGGGCCGCCGCGGCGACTGCGGATTCCCCGCCGGGGAGCTGGGGGTCGTACACGGCTGCTGCCGTCGTCACTGGAGTCTCCTTGGAAGGTGGGCCCACCGGTCACTCCCGCCGGCTCCTGCGAGGAACCGGCGGGGACGTGTCCCACGTTAGGAGTGCGGGCGACGGCGCTCGTCCTCCCCCGGAATGAAGCGGTTCAACCAAGGTTCTACGGGGTGCGTGACCCCTACCCCTAGGGGTCGGCCGCGACCGTCTCGGGGAAGGCCCGTACGGGGGCTCAGCCGCAGGTCAGTGCGGGTACGGAGAGCCTCTCGAGGGCGTCGGCGAAGCCCGTGACGACGGGGGTCAGCAGGGCGTCGGTCTCGCGCTCGACCAGGGTGGTGCCGTCCTCCCCGGCCGTCACGTGGCGGTCGAGCACGAACCAGCCCTGGGTGATGTGGCCGGCGCCCATCGAGCTGAGCACCGGGCGCAGCGCGTAGTCGACGGCGAGGACGTGCGCGGGCGAGCCGCCGGTGGCCAGCGGCAGGACGGTCTTGCCGGCGAGGGCGTACTGCGGGAGGACGTCGAGCAGGGCCTTCAACAGGCCCGAGTAGGCGGCCTTGTAGACGGGGGTGCCGATCACCACGCCGTCCGCCTGCGCGAACAGCTCGGTGACGGCGACGATCTCGGGGTGGCCGAAGTCCCCGGACAGCAGCGCGTGCGCGGGCAGGCTGCGGGCCTCGAACGGGACGACGTGGTGGCCGCGTTCGGCGAGCTGCGCGTCGACGTGGCGCAGCAGCCGGGTGGTTCGGGAGGTGGCGGACGGGGATCCGGAGACGGACAGGACGGTGGCCATGGGTTCACCTCTGGCTGGAAGCGGGACGACGTACGTCTTGGGGGCGTGCGTCAGCCGCGACAGAGTGAACAGGCGACCCCACGCCGCAGGTCGACGTGCCGCCGACGCGTGAGTGCCCGACCCTGATCCATGCCGTCGATGCAAACACGTGGTGTTCGAACCGGTCAAGAATCGTTTCAGCAGCCGGAACGCGGGATGTCGGGACGTTACGGCGGAACGATCCGGTACGTGCATCAAAACTGCTACAAGAGGCCCGGTGGGGACCCCGGGGGGAGTCACCGCGGCCCGGGTCGGGCATTCTCGACCACATGAACACGTGGCAGGAGGGCCGCCGGGGTGGCGGCGGGAACCCGTACGGCGGCAACGGTACCGGCGGCGGGGCGGCCGAGCCGCCGCTGCCGTCCTCGCTGAACCCGCGCGGACCGGCGGCTCCCGCGCCGCAGCGGCCGGAACCGCCCCGGCCCGTCGGCATCCCCGGGCAGCAGCAGGGCGAGGGTCTGCCGGACGGGCGCCCGGGCGGCCCCGGGCGCCCCGGCGGGCCGAACGGCCCCGGTGGACCCGGCGGCCCGGGCGGCCCCGCCGGTGCGCGCCCGGCTCGGGCCGGGCGGTGGCCGCGGCGCAGGATCGTGAAGTGGACGGTCTTCGGCGTGCTGATCGCCTTCATGGTGACCTCCGTCTCCACCTGGTTCTGGGCGGACTCCAAGCTCAACCACGAGAACGTGCTGGCCGACTACCAGGGCCGCCCGTCGGCGGGCAAGGGCACCAACTGGCTGATCGTCGGCTCGGACAGCCGCGAGGGCCTGACGGCCGCCGAGATGGAGGACATGCACACCGGTCACGACGTCGAGGGCAAGCGCAGCGACTCGATGATGATCCTGCACATCGGGGACAGCGGGAACACGCTGATGAGCGTCCCGCGCGACTCCTGGGTGCAGATCCCCGAGTACAAGGCGTCCAACGGCAAGACCGTCAAGGCCACCACCGCGAAGATCAACTCGGCGTACAACACCGGCGGCGGACGCCTGCTGGTGCAGACCGTCGAGAAGAACACCAACATCCGCATCGACCACTACGCCGAGATCGGCTTCGCCGGGTTCGCGGGCATCGTCGACTCCATCGGCGGCGTCGAGATGCACATCGACAAGGACATCCAGGACCGCGACTCCGGCCTGGACCTCAAGGCCGGCGACCAGACCCTCAACGGCAAGCAGGCCCTCGCCTTCGTCCGCCAGCGCCACCAGATGGCCGACCAGGACCTCGGCCGGATGCGCAACCAGCAGAAGTTCCTCGGCGCGCTGGCCCACCAGGCCGCCTCCCCGGGCAACCTGGTGAACCCGTTCACCTTCTACCCGCTGGTCGACTCCGCGCTCGGCACCCTGATCGTCGACGACGACTGCGGGCTGACCGACCTCGGCTCGATGTTCCTCGCCATGAAGGACGTCAACGGCGGCAGCGGCAGGAGCCTCACCATCCCGATCGGCAACGCGGACTTCCGGACCAAGACCGGCGAGTCGGCGGTCCAGTGGGACGGGACCAAGTCCAAGCAGGTGTTCGAAGCCTTCAGGAACGACACCGCCGTACCGGACGTCAAGTAACCGTGACGTGACGTGCGCGTGACTTCACAATGGGTGAATGTCACTCGTCACCGCACTCATCTACCGCCGTCGCCACCGCCTCCTGGGCCGCCTGGTCCAGGAGGCGCTCGCGTTGTACGGGATGGAGGTGCCGGCCGCCTGCGAGATCGGGCCGGGACTGACCGTCTTCCACCGGGGCTTCGGCACCGTCCTGCACCCCTACACCACGCTCGGCGCGGGCGTGACGCTGTACAACGGCGTGACCGTCGGCAGAGCCGACCCCTGGGTGCCCCAGGAGCTGAGCCCGATGCGAAGAGTCGTCGTCGAGGACGGCGCGGTCCTGTGCGCGGGGGCCAAGGTGGTCTGCAAGGAGGGCGTGCTCACCGTCGGCGCGGGCACGATCGTGGGGGCCAACGCGGTGCTCACCCGCTCGACCGGGCCCGGCGAGGTCTGGGCCGGGGTGCCGGCCCGCCGGGTGGGGATGCGGGAGGGGGCGCGGGAGGGGTACGCGCCGCCCGTGCAGCAGCTGCGGGCCTAGAAGTGCCGCCGCCCCGGAGCGGGAGGTCGGCCCGGCCGACCTCCCGCTCCGGGGCGGTACGCGTTCCCCTGGGGGACCGGTGACTACTCGACCACGCCCGACTTGGCGATGGTGACCTTGGCGGAGGTACGGCCGCTCTGGGAGCCCTTGGACTCGACCAGCTTGACGACGTCCATGCCCTCGACGACCTCGCCGAAGACGACGTGCTTGCCGTCCAGCCAGTCGGTGACGATGGTGGTGATGAAGAACTGCGAGCCGTTGGTGTTCTTGCCCGCGTTCGCCATCGACAGCAGGCCCGGCTTGGTGTGCTTGAGCTGGAAGTTCTCGTCCGCGAACTTCTCGCCGTAGATGCTCTTGCCACCGGTGCCGTTGTGGTTGGTGAAGTCACCGCCCTGCAGCATGAAGGCCGGGATGACACGGTGGAAGCCGGAGCCCTCGTAGCCGAAGCCGTTCTGGCCGGTGGCCAGCTCGCGGAAGTTGCGGGCGGTCTTCGGAACCACGTCGTCGTACAGCTTGAAGACGATGCGGCCCGACGGCACGCCGTCGATCTCGATGTCGAAGAAAACGTTGGAAGCCATGCAGGGATCATGGCACGACCGGCAGTCCGATGCGCGCCGCCCCCTCCGCCGGGCCTCGATTCCCGGGCTTGCGCGCCAGCAGGTACGCCTGCTGGGCCTTCTCGCCCTCGGCCGGCTCACGGACGGTGCGCAGGGTGACCGGCAGACCCGCCTCCCGGGCCAGCTCCTCCACCCGCTCGGGCCGCAGCCGGCGGAAGTCCAGCGTCACCGGGTGGCCCCAGGGCCGGTCCTGCCGGGACGGTTCGTCGCCGACCTGGAAGGCCAGCACCAGGTGGCCGCCCGGGGCCAGCACCCGGGCGAACTCGGCGAAGATCTCCGGGAACCGCTCGGCCGGGGTGTGGATGAGCGAGTACCAGGCCAGCGCGCCGGTCAACTCCCCGTCCCCGTACGGGAGGTCGAACAGCGATCCGACACTGAACGGCACGTCCGGGTGCTCCCGCCGGGCCAGCTCGACCATCCCCGGCGAGAGGTCCACCCCGGAGACGTCCAGGCCCAGCACGCGGTGCAGGTACCCGGTCACCCGGCCCGCGCCGCAGCCGAGTTCGGCCACCCTGCCGTCCGGCCGCTCGGCGCGGACCAGCTCGGCGAAGAGGCCGAGCACCGCGCGGTCCACCGGACTGGAGTCCATGTGGTCCCGGAACAGCTCGGTGTAGTCGGCGGCGACGGCGTCGTAGAACGCCCTGGTCTCGGTGAGGAACTGCGGCTCGGCGGGAAACTGCGGCTCGGTGGTCACGGCCAGGGACCTTACGGCTCCAACTCCCGCTCCGCCACCGCCTGGTCGCCGCTGAACTCGCCGGTCTCGCGGAAGCCGAAGCGGGCGTAGAACGCGGCCGGCCCGTCCGGGCCCGGGTGGTAGGTGACGGTGGCGCGGGTGCCGCCCCGGCGGCGGATCTCGTCGCAGACCTGCTCGACGGCGAAGCGGCCGTAGCCGCCGCGCTGGGCCTCCCCGTCGATCAGCAGGCGCCACAGGCCCGAACGGGGGCGCTCCCCGGTCCGGTCCGGGTAGAAGGTGATGTCGAAGAAGGCCATCACGAAGCCGACCGGCCGATCGCCGTCCAGGATCAGCCGGGGCCAGGCCGTCTCGCCGTACACGTACGCCTCGGCCAGCGACTTCGCCACCGGCGAGACCAGGTGCTCCTGCCCGGGGCGCACCCGCAGGTCGAGGGCGGCGTCGATGTTGGCGGGGGTGAGCTCGGCGAGGCTGAGGCTGTTCACGGGCATGGCGGGCAGCCTACGAACCGGGGCTGCCCGCCGTCACGCGAATTCCTACGGGAGGTTGCGGGCCATGACGATGCGCTGGACCTGGTTGGTGCCCTCGTAGATCTGCGTGATCTTCGCGTCGCGCATCATCCGCTCCACCGGGTAGTCCCGCGTGTACCCGTACCCGCCCAGCAGCTGCACCGCGTCCGTG
>NZ_JOCF01000083.1 GCF_000720635.1 Streptomyces sp. NRRL WC-3742
TGGCGCGGCCGCGCGTGGCTTCGCCCCGCGCGGCCGCAAAGCCCTGCCCGGGGGTGCTGCGGGCCGGGTGGCTGGTTCGGGTTCCTGCGCTGGTGAGGGGGCCACAGGGTGCTGGCTGGGGTGGGGGTTTGGGTGGGGTGGGAGGGGTTGTGTGGGAAGTCGGTGGGGTCGACTTCCTGTGCTGGTGGCGGTGTGGGTCGGGGTTGTGGCGCGGCCGCAAAGCCCTGCCCGGGATGGGGTGTTGCGGGGTGGGTGGCTGTGTGGAGGTGGAGCAGAGTCGCCCGTCCGAACGAGACGAGATGGGTGCGCCCCCTCGCTCGGGGAGAGCGAGGGGGCGGCAGGGTCAGCGGTTCATCAGGGCGTTGAGGTCGCCGTAGGGGATGGCGTCGGTGAGGGAGGTGTAGGTGCCGGTGGCGGCCAGTTCTGCCGCCGCTCGACGGGCTACCGCGTACGCGGCCTCGGCGACGCCGGAGCCGAGGCTGACGCGGGCGACGCCCAGCTTCGACAGTTCCGGTACGGACGGGGCGCCCGGGCCGGCGAGGATGTTCACCGGGGCGGGGATTCCGGCCGTGAGGGCGGCGATGAGGTCGGGGTCGGTGACGCCGGGGACGAAGATGCCGCTGGCTCCGGCGTCGAGGTAGGCGCGGGCGCGGTCGAGGGTCTCCTGGAGGCGGGTTTCCTCGGGGCCGATGGCGCGGAGGTAGGTGTCCAGGCGGGCGTTGATGAAGAGGGGGACCCCGGCGGCGTCGGCTGCGGAGCGGGCGGCGGCGAGGCGCTCGCACTGGTCGGCGACCGGACGCAGGGCGGGCAGGTTGTCCGGGTGGGCGTCCTCGATGTTGATGCCGACAGCTCCGGCGGCGATCACCCGGGCGACCGTGTCGGCGACCTCGGCGGGGGTGGCGCCGAACCCGCTCTCGATGTCGGCGGTGACCGGGACGGACACGGCGTTCACCACACGGGCGATCAGTGCGACGGCCTGGTCCCGGTCGAGGTGGTCGCCGTCTGCGGCGCCGAGCCCCCAGGCGACACCGGCGCTGGTGGTGGCGATGGCGCGGGCACCCGCTGATTCGACCAGCCGGGCGCTGGCGGCGTCCCAGGCGTTGGCGAGGGCCAGGGGGGTGGTGGGGGTGTGGAGGGCGTGGAACAGGTTGGCACTGTCGTGCTGCGTGGTCATGGTCGGTATTGGATCAGTGGAAGGGGGGTGGTGTCTGGCGGATTTGCGACAGAACCGTTGGGTGGGTGTGGCCGTGCCCCCTCGCTCGGGGAGAGCGAGGGGGCACGGGGGGTGCGGTCAGGCGTGGTGGTCGAGTTGGCTGGCCTTGGCGGCGGCGAGGAGGGTGGTGAAGGCAACGGGGGTGGCGCGGATGATGTGGTCGCCTTCATCGGACTCGCGGAGTTCGACAGCCCCGTCCAGGGCGCGGATCTCCACGCAGTCGCCACCAGAACCGCTGTATGACGACTTCTGCCACTTCGTGCTGGTCATGTTGGGCCTTTCAAAGGTTTCGTGCGATCTTGCGAATCAGGTCACGGGAGTCGCTCTCGTCGAGCGCGACTGATTCCGTGCGCGTGAAGATGGACCGGTAGCTGGCGAGTTCGCTGACTGCATCAATGTGCAGGGACCTTCGCGACGATTCGACCTCGACGGTGTCAAGCTCTGGCACCGCGCCACATGCGTAGGTGACGTTCTCGACCGCACCAGGGAAGGTGTCGATGTCGAATGGCACGACGCGGATTGTCATCCAGGACTGCACGGAGTCTTCAACCAGAGCATCGAGCTGCTGCCGAAGGACTTCGGTGCCTCCAAAGCGAGTCCACAGCGCGGACTCGTAGATGAAGCATGTGATCGGCTTCTGATCACGTCGCAGGTCGGCTTTCCGCTGCATCCTGAACGTGGTTCGGGCCTCCAACTCGTGCCGAGGCAGCGGAGGGAGGATGCGCCCGAAGACGGATGAGGCATAGCTGATGGTCTGGCAAACACCCGGAAGGTGGGGGACGGTCCAGAGGGACAGACTGTTCGAACTCTTCTCCAGCTCGGCGATCTCTAGGAAGGAATCCGAGATGGTGCCCCGGTAATCCTCCCACCAGCCCTTGGAGCGATCCTGGACCATCGCCTCAAGGGCATCGATCAGCGGTTCGTTCATGCACTTGCAGGCAGCGGCGAAGGAGCGGAGGCGCTCTGGGCTCACGCCGACCTTGGCCGCCTCTATCTGGCTGACCTGAGTCCGGTCGATGCCGAGGGCTCTGCTCAGGCTGCTGGTCGACAGGCCAGCAGCCTCGCGCATCTTCCGAAGTTCGGTGCCGATGCGGCGTTGACGGAGCGTCGGGTTGAGTCGCGGCATTGGTTCCTTCCTTGCCCTTATGACCCAAGTCTGCCGCGTGATCGCGGGCGGGGTCCACTTGAGGGTGAACTTCTCGGAACTTCAAATCACATGTGATTTGGTTGCGCTATGGTCGTTGCTACACATCGATCCGATGGATCGTCAACTATGGCTGCCTTCGCGCCACTTCATCGCATCTCGGGAGAAGTCCCATGCGTCACCTCAACACGCCCTCGTTCGCCCTCGCCCGGCAGTCGCTGCACGACACGATGTCCCGCGTCGGCTGGCCCCCGTCCGTCATCTTCGACGCGGAGTTGGCGCTCTGCGAGCTCCTCGCCAACGCCTGGAGGCACGGCGAAACCCCGGCGCCGATCGTCCAGATCATCTCCGTCGACCACCTCCTCCGGGTCTCCGTCTCGGACGAGAGCCCGGTGATTCCGGAGTCGAAGACTCCCGACCTCCTCGCCGAGTCCGGGCGGGGCCTCCAGCTCGTCGAAGGGCTCACCCACCGCTGGGGTGTGGACCCCCAGAAGCGGGGCAAGAGCGTGTGGTTCGAGCTGCGGGCCGCCTCGTGAGTCCCCGGAGCCGCTACCCCATGAGGCCCGGTGACCCCCGCCTGCGCGCCTTCACTGACGACCACGTCCGCTCCCTCCTGAGTGAACTCCACGAGCGGGGCAAGAAGTTCGGCCTCGTCTGGCCCTCCGCCACCACCGACCACACCATCGACGGCTGCGTCCTCGTCTGCTTCAACACCGCCCCCCTCTCCACCCTCCTCAACCTCCTCACCCTCCTCCTCGACGCCGATCGCGAGCACACGTGCGATTCCTGATCACCGTCGCCTTCGCCGTCCTTCTCCTCCTCGCCTTCGCCACTGTCGCCCTGGGCGTCATCACCGCCCTCCGCGCCACCCCGCCTGACGAGGACGCCTGACCGCCAGCCCCCCGCCACCCTGCGTGCCGGGGGCTGCGGCACGATTGTTCCCATGGCACAGCGGCGATACGAGTACGCACCGGCGAACACCCTCCTCGGACTCCTCCAGCGGGGCAGGGGACGGGGCGCGCTGATCGCTGCCGAGGATGCGGGGGCGTCCGCCGAGCTTGTGTACGCGTGCATCCGGTACGAGTGGCGGTGGGACCCGCAGCTCGACGATCGGGCTCTCTATCTGGCGCGCCTGATCCGGGACCTGGAGCTGCCGCTCGGTCCGGTGACCGAGATGCTGGCCGGGGGAAGCGACACCCGGGAGCGGGCTGCCAGGGTGCTGGAGCTGCTGGACGGGCCTCCTCGGCGCGAGCCGAGGCGGGTGGATCCGCGCTCGGAGCAGGACGTCCCCACCTTGATCGCCGAGCTGGAACGGCACTGGGTGGAGCAGCAGTGGCGCGGCCCCGCCGCCCTGGCGCGGGGGCTTGCGCGGTTCGGAGCGGAGGCGGCCGGGGCGGCCTCTCTCCTGCGCCGCTTCTGGCTGTGCACCCCGCATTCGTACGAGCGGGCCGCCTATCTGGAGGCGCTGCTGGCGATGGAGGCCCCTGGGACGGCGGAGGCGGCGGTCGAGTCGCTCTGGGACTGTGAGGCGAGCGCCCGCCTGTTCGGGATCCGGCATGCTCCGGACCGGCCGGACGTGCTTCGCCGGATCGCCTGCCTGCGGGACGACCCGATGGAGGAGCCGGATGTCCGCGAGGCTGCCGCTTCGGTGTTGCGCGGCACCTCCGGGCCCCTATTGTGATCCCGGGCCGATAGGCCGCCAACTGCCTTTGGGGGGCGCATGGGTGAGTGGGACGGGTTCCTGACGGACGACTACGCCGTGGAGGAGACCAGCGCCTCGGTGGCGTACTCCGAGACCGAGGTCGTCGTGGTCGAGACCGAGGTTCTGGCGGTGGAAGAGGTCCACTTCGCGGAGGTCACCGAGGTCGCCGAGGTCACCGAGGTCTCGTTCGAGAGCTACCTCTCGGTGACGGAGACCGGGACCGAGACCGAGACCGCCGCCGGGTCGTACGAGTCCCACACCGACCACACCGCCGATGACGAGGGCGGCTTCTCCCACGACAGCGATCCGGGGCACGACGTCTGGTCCTGATCCGGCGAAGCCTCGAACCCTGGAGGTGCTGTGCCGCCCTCGATCACCCTGGACGCCGAACGCCGGATCGCGGCGTCGCCGGAGCAGGCCCGCGCCGCCGTGGTGGCGGTGCTGCACCGGTCCGGGTTCCAGTTGACTGCTGACCTCGCGACCGTCGTCGAGGCCCAACGCGGTTCCGCCGTGCGCGCGGCGATGATGGTGCCGGACCAGATGCCGGTGCTGGTACGGATGAACGTGCTGCCCGACACCGGCCCGCAGGCCGCCGTGGTGCGGGTGCACTTCTCGGACCGGGCGGTGTCCACCGCGATCGTCGGGGTGCAGGAGCCGTTCCAGCAGGCGTTCCTGTCGACCCTCGGCGCCCTCGACGCGGCGCTCGCCGACCTCGTCCCGGGGACGCCTCCGGGCAGGTTCCCCGCGCCGCGCCTGTGGTCGAAGCAGCCGAGTTCGGACGTCGCGGAGCGCGGCCACGCCGCAGGCCAGCGGATCGTCGAGGGTGCGGTGTCGGCGGCCTCGGCCGCTTCCGGACGGCTCTCGGGCGCGGCGAGGCCCAGTGGGCCGGCGGGCTGGGCGGGCATCACCCACGTGCGGTTCGTCTCGTCGGCCGGGCTGGCGGTGCTCGACATGCCGGCGGTGGGCGCGCTGCTGGCGATCCCCGCGCTGATCGGCTCCGAGCAGGTGGCGGCGGGCCAGGCGCCCTCGCTGCCGGAGGCGCTCAGGGCGAAGGTGTTCGAACTCGCCGCGCTGATCGAGACCACGCTCTCCCAGGCCGCCTACGCCGTCCACACCGTGGATATTCCGGGCGAGCACCGGCTCACCTTCCAGTTCCTGCACCAGCAGGCGGCGATCCGCTCCCAGCTGCCGGTGCGCACGCTGTGCATCTGCCGGGACTGCAAGCACGCCAAGGTCGTCAACCTGGACCTGAAGCGGCTGCAGACGCGGAACCGCCGCATCAAGATGCTGGTGTCTGTGCTCGGCGTGACCGCCGGGCGCGACAACCCCAACCCGTTCCAGGTCTTCAGCACCGTGTTCCGCCAGGCGAAGCTGGAGCCGGACTTCATCTGCACGCGCTGCGAGAGCACCGAGGCGTACGAGCGGCCGGTCACCTTCTGCCCCGGGTGCGGGGACCAGCGCGCGGAGGCGGTGCTCACCACCTGCGGCAAGTGCGGGCACGACTTCCGCAGCCTGGTCCAGGGCGCGCGCATCTGGGACGCCGTCCCGGCGGTACCGCCGATGCCTGCCGCGCCGCCCCCGCCGACGATGCCGCCGATGCCCGCCGCGCCGCCCGCGCTGGCGCCCGTCGACGGGTTCGGCCCGCCGCCCGTCCCGTACGCGGCCGCCCCCGCTCCCGCGCCCGTGCCGCAGCCGGTGCCCGTGCTGCCCCAGCCCTGGTCCGCCCCGCCGCAGGCCAACCCGTACGCCCAGCCCGCGCCCGCAGCCGTCCCTGCGCCTGCCCCCACCCCCGGGCGGCACTGCGCGATCTGCGGCAGCCCGGCCGACGTGCTGTGGAGCGTCCACGTCCCGCGCGACGGGGCCTGGCAGCAACTGGGGGTCTGCGCGAGCACCCCGGCCTGCTCCCCGCCGCCCGGCGCCGCGCCCGTCCGGGTCTGAGAGGGGACACGAAGATGTCCGACGAGATCGACGACTACGACCGCTACGCCCCGCCGGACACCCTCCTCGGCCTGCTCCAGCGCGGCCGGGGCGAGGGTGCGATCAGGGCAGCCGCAGATCCGGCAGGCGCCGCCGACCTCGTCTACGGCTGCGTCCGCCGCGAGTGGCGCTGGGACCGGCAGTCGGACGACCGCGCGCTCTACCACGCCCGTCTGCTCCGGGACCTGGGGCTGCCGCTCGGTCCGGTGATCGAGCTGCTGGCGGCGGAGGAGGACACCAGGGACCGGGCGACCTACGTGCTGGAGCTGCTGGCGGCCGGAGGCTCGGCGGAGGCCCTGGAGGCGCTGCCCGACGGCCTCCCCGAGGAGGAGGAGATCAGACCCCGGCGCCGGTTGACGCGGCCGGACCCGTTCCCGGACCGGGACAGCGCGAGCCTGCTCGATCTGCTGCGTGATCCGCAGTCGCCCGCAGAGGCCAAGGGGAGGGCCCTCTTCGCGCTGTCGCTCCGCCCGCCCGAGCCCGCACTGATCCCGTTGGTGCCGGGCCTCGGTACCGCCGACGACACGTTCCACCTGCCGTACCTGAGCCGGGCGGTCGGGCCGCTGGCCGAGCGGGCCGTCCCCGCCGCCCGGGTATGGGCGGCCTCGGAGCGGGGTTGGCTCGCCTGGCTGGGGCTCGGCGTGCTGGCCGATCACGGTGACGGGAGTGACGTGCCGAGGCTGATCGCGGGCCTGGAGCAGGACTGGGCGGACCGGGCCTGGTGCGGCTCGGAAAGGGTCGCGTTCGGCCTGGCGCGCTTCGGGCCGGCCGCGGTGGACGCCGTTCCGGTGCTGCGCCGCTTCTGGCTCTGCTCCCCGCACTCGTACGAGCGGACGGCGTACCTGGAGGCGTTGGGGGCGATCGGGGCCCCGGGCGCGGCCGAGGCGTACGTCGAGTCCCTCTGGGACTGCGAGGTCGCTACCCGCCTGCTCGGGATCGCGAACGCCCCCGACCGGCCTCACGTACGGGAGCGGCTGGCCTACCTCCGGGACGACCCGATGGAGGAACCGGACGTCCGCGAGGCCGCCGCCGAGCGACTCGGGGCGGGCCGAGGAGGTTAGAGTGGGCGCGTGAACGTGTGAGTGATGGCCCGGACCCCATGAGGCGGTCTGGGCCACACTTGTTTCCAGGCATTCCGCCCTGTGACCTGCGCGTTCGCCGGCCCGCCCGATCAGTACCAGAGTCTCCGGAGGCCCGCCTTGAGCGATCAGCCGTTCGCGCACCTGCACGTCCACACCGAGTACTCGATGCTGGACGGTGCCGCCCGGCTGAAGCAGATGTTCAAGGAGGTCGAGCGCCTCGGGCAGACGCACGTGGCGATGACCGACCACGGCAACATGTACGGCGCCGCCGAGTTCCACCGGCAGGCCACCGACGCGGGGATCACCCCTGTCATCGGCATCGAGGCGTACGTCGCGCCGGAGTCGCGCTCCAACACCAAGCGCATCCTGTGGGGCCAGCCGCACCAGAAGCGGGACGACGTCTCCGCCTCGGGCGCGTACACCCACAAGACGATCTGGGCCCGGAACAAGGAGGGCCTGCACAACCTGTTCAAGCTGACCTCGCGCTCGTACGCGGAGGGCTGGCTGGTGAAGTGGCCGCGCATGGACAAGGAGCTGATCTCCGAGCTGTCCGGCGGCCTGATGGCGACCACCGGCTGCCCGTCCGGCGAGGTGCAGACGCGCCTGCGGCTGGGGCAGTTCGACGAGGCGCTGAAGTCGGCCGCCGACTACCAGGACATCTTCGGCCGGGAGAATTACTTCCTGGAGCTGATGGACCACGGCCTGGACATCGAGAAGCGGGTCCGCGACGGGCTGCTGGAGATCAGCAGGAAGCTGAGCATCCCGCCGGTGGTCACCAACGACTCGCACTACACCACCGAGGCGGACGCGGGCGCCCACGACCTGCTGCTGTGCGTGCAGACCGGCAAGAACCTCTCCGACCCGGACCGCTTCCGGTTCGACGGCACCGGCTACTACATCAAGTCGGCCGCCGAGATGTACGCGCTGGACTCCTCGGACGCCTGGCAGGAGGGCTGCCGCAACAGCCAGCTGCTGGTGGCCTCGCGGGTCGACACCGAGGGCATGTTCAAGTTCAGGAACCTGATGCCCCGCTTCCCGATCCCGGAGGGCTTCGAGTCCGAGGCGGAGTTCTTCAGGTCCAAGGTCTGGGAGGGCATGGACTGGCGCTTCCCGGGCGGGTACGACGAGGAGCACAGGAAGCTCGCCGAGTACGAGATGGACACCATCATCCAGATGGGGTTCCCGGCGTACTTCCTCGTGGTCGCCGACTTCATCATGTGGGCCAAGGGCCAGGGCATCGCGGTGGGCCCGGGCCGTGGTTCGGCGGCGGGTTCGCTGGTCGCGTACGCGATGGGCATCACCGACCTCGACCCGATCCCGCACGGGCTGATCTTCGAGCGCTTCCTCAACCCCGAGCGCATCTCCATGCCCGATGTCGACATCGACTTCGACGAGCGCCGGCGCGGTGACGTGATCCGCTACGTGACGGAGAAGTGGGGCTCCGACAAGGTCGCCATGATCGTCACGTACGGCACCATCAAGGCGAAGGCCGCCATCAAGGACTCCTCGCGCGTCCTCGGCTACCCGTACGCGATGGGCGACCGCATCACCAAGGCGATGCCGCCGGACGTGATGGGCAAGGGCATCCCGCTCTCCGGGATCACGGACCCCTCCCACCCGCGCTACAGCGAGGCGGGCGAGATCCGGGGGCTGTACGAGAACGATCCGGACGTCCGGAAGGTCATCGACACCGCGCGCGGCATCGAGGGCCTGATCCGCCAGCCCGGTGTGCACGCGGCCGGTGTGATCATGTCCGCCGAGCCGCTGACCGACCACATCCCGGTCTGGACCCGGCACACCGACGGTGTGACCATCACGCAGTTCGACTATCCGACTTGTGAGGGCCTCGGCCTCCTCAAGATGGACTTCCTCGGCCTGCGCAACCTGACGATCATGGACGACGCCGTCAAGGCGATCGAGAGGAACAAGGGCGAGAAGATCGAGCTGCTCAAGCTGCCGCTCGACGACAAGCCCACCTACGAACTCCTCGCCCGCGGCGACACCCTCGGCGTCTTCCAGCTCGACGGCGGCCCCATGCGCTCGCTGCTGCGGCTGATGAAGCCCGACAACTTCGAGGACATCTCCGCCGTCCTCGCGCTGTACCGGCCGGGCCCGATGGGCGTCAACTCCCATACGAACTACGCCCTTCGCAAGAACGGCCAGCAGGAGATCACCCCGATCCACCCCGAGCTGGAGAAGCCCCTGGAGGAGGTGCTCCGGCCCACCTACGGCCTGATCGTCTACCAGGAGCAGGTGCAGAAGGCCGCGCAGATCCTCGCCGGCTACTCGCTCGGCCAGGCCGACCTGCTGCGCCGCGCCATGGGCAAGAAGAAGAAGGAGATCCTGGAGGCGGAGTTCGTCCCCTTCCGGAAGGGCTGCCGCGAGCGCGGGTACTCGGACGCGGCGATCCAGGCCGTGTGGGACGTGCTCGTGCCCTTCTCCGGCTACGCGTTCAACAAGGCGCACACCGCCGGGTACGGGCTGGTCTCGTACTGGACGGCGTACCTCAAGGCCAACTACCCGGCCGAGTACATGTCGGGCCTGCTGACCTCGGTCAAGGACGACAAGGACAAGTCGGCGGTCTACCTCAACGAGTGCCGCAAGATGGGCATCCAGGTGCTGCCGCCGGACGTCAACGAGTCGGACTCGGACTTCACCCCGCACGGTGACACCACCATTCGCTTCGGGTTGACGGCCATCCGCAACGTCGGCGGCCCGGTCGTCGAGTCGATGATCCGGACCCGAAAGACGAAGGGGAAGTTCTCCTCCTTCCCCGACTTCCTGGACAAGGTGGAGTCGGTGGTCTGCAACAAGCGGACCGTCGAATCCCTCATCAAGGCCGGGTCGTTCGACTCCCTCGGCCACACCCGCAAGGGCCTCAGCGCGCAGTTCGAGCCGATGATCGACAACGTCGTCGGCGTGAAGCGCAAGGAGGCCGAGGGGCAGTTCGACCTCTTCGGCGGCGACACCACCGAGGACGAGCCGAGCTTCGGACTGGACGTGGTCTTCTCCGAGGAGGAGTGGGAGAAGTCCTTCCTGCTCACCCAGGAGCGGGAGATGCTCGGCCTGTACGTCTCCTCGCACCCGCTGCACGGCATCGAGCACGTGCTCGCCGACAAGGCGGACTGCGCCGTCGCCGACCTCGCGGACCGGCCGGACGGGACGATCGTCACCATCGGCGGCATCATCTCGGGCCTCCAGCGCAAGATGACCAAGCAGGGCAACGCCTGGGCCATCGCCACGGTGGAGGACCTGGCCGGCTCCATCGACTGCATGTTCTTCCCGGCGAGCTACCAGCTGGTGTCCTCCCAACTGGTCGAGGACGCCGTGGTCTTCGTACGCGGCAAGCTCGACAAGCGCGAGGACGTGCCGCGGCTGATGGGCATGGAGCTGTCCGCCCCCGACCTGTCGAACGCGCACGCCGAGGCGCCGATCGTCATCAACATCCCCACCGGGAAGGTCACCCCGCCGCTGGTGGCCCGGCTCGGCGAGGTGCTGGGCAGCCACAAGGGGTCGACGGAGGTGCGGCTGCGGCTGGAGGGCCGCACCAAGACGACGGTGCTGCGGCTGGACCGGCACCGGGTGAAGTCGGACCCGGCGCTGTTCGGGGACCTCAAGCAGCTGCTGGGGCCGAGCTGCCTGGCGAACTCGGGGAACTGAACCCTCCGCGGCAGGCTTCAGGCCCCGTCGCTGGTCAGGCCCGGGGGCACCGAGGTGTGCAGGGCCGAGACGAAGGCCGAGACGGCCGGGTGGCTGCCCGCGCCCGCGCGGAAGGCGGCGCGGGTGCGGCGGTACATCGGCAGGCGGGTGAGGACGACGCCGGGCGGCTGCTGCATCGTGCCCAGGTGGGGGACGAGGGCGACGCCCTGGCCCGCGCCGACCAGGGCCAGCACGGTGGTGAAGTCGTCGATCTGGTGGCGCACGCGCGGGGCGAAGCCCGCCGCCTCGCAGGCGCGCACGGCCACGGTGTGGCAGAGCGTGCCGGGCGGGGACAGGATCCACGGCGCGGAGCGCTGCTCGGCGACCGTCCCCGGGGCGCGGGCGGCCAGGTACATGGGCTCGGTGAAGACGGGCCTGGTCACCGCCAGGCCCGGCTCCGGGTCGGCGGGGACGAGGTCGTACTCGTGGACCAGCGCCACGTCCAGCTCGCCCGCGCGCAGCGCCGCACCGACGCCCGCCGGGTCGACCTCGGTGACCATCGGCTCCAGGGCGGGGTGCCAGGCGGCTAGGTGGCCGAGCACCCCGGGGATGATCGCCCGGGCCGCCGAGGGGTAGGTGCCGATCCGCAGCGGACCGGCCAACCCCTGCTTGGCGTGGGCGAGTTCGGCCCCCGCCTGTTCCAGCAGGGCGAGCACCGACTCGGCGTGCCGGACGAGCCCGACCGCCGCCGGGGTGAGCGTCACCCGCCGGCCGGTGCGCTCCAGCAGGGGGACGCCGGCCTCCTTCTCCAGGACGGACAGTTGCTGGGACACCGCCGAAGGGCTGAAGGACAGCGCCTCGGCGACGGCGGCGATGGTGCCGAGGTGGGCCAGTTCGCGCAGCAGGCGCAGGCGTCGGACGTCGAGCATCGGCTCAGCTTACGAGAACCGTCGGAAACATGAACTGGACCCGGGCGATCGGCTGCCCCGAGGATCGTGGTCATGGACCTCAACGGCATCTACGTCCCCCTGATCACCCCCTTCGCCGAGGACGGCACCGTCTGCCTCGACTCGCTCCGGAAGCTGGCCGGCGAACTGCTGGAGGCCGGCGCCACCGGGCTCGTCGCGCTCGGCACCACCGGTGAGCCCGCCGCCCTGACCGCCGACGAGCGCCACGCCGTGATCGACGTCACCGCCGATGCCTGCGCCGCGTTCGGGGCCCAGCTGATCGTCGGCGCGAGCGGCGGCGGCACCCGCGCCACCGCCGAGGCGCTGGCCGCGCTCGGCGCCCGCACCCCGCAGGCCGCCGCCGCGCTGGTGACCACCCCGGCGTTCGTCCGCCCCGGTGAGGCGGGCACCGTCGCCCACTTCCGGGAGCTGGCCGCGGGCAGCCCGCTGCCGCTGATCGTCTACCACATCCCGTACCGCACCGGGCAGCAGCTCTCCACCGCCGCCCTGCGCGAACTCGCCGCCATCGACGGGGTGGTGGGCGTCAAGTACGCCACCGGGGGCCTCGACCGGACGGCGGCCGAACTGCTCGCCGACACCCCCGAGGGCTTCGCCGTGCTGACCGGCGAGGACGCCTACCTCGCGCCGATGCTGGCGGTCGGCGCGGCCGGCGGCATCCTGGCCTCCGCGCACCTGGCCACCGCCCGGTTCGTCGAGCTGGACGCCGCCTGGCGGGCCGGGGACGTCGAGCGGGCGCGCGGGCTCGGACACCGGCTCACGGCGCTGGCCCTGGCCGCCTTCGCCGCGCCCAACCCGTCGGTGACCAAGGGCGTGCTGCACGCCCAGGGCCGCATCCCCACCCCGGACGTACGGCTGCCGCTGCTGCCGGCCGGGCGGGCCGAGGTGGACGCGGCGCTGGCGCTCGTGAATGGTCTGGACCACTAGTTCTGCCCGGAAAGGGCCCGGGCGGTTCCGGCCGGGCGTTCACAGCGTGGAATACCAGGTCGCCCCGCCTGGGTGACAAGGCATGATGGGCGGAGGTCGGCTGTAGGCAGCACATTCAGAGGAGAAGTCGGAATGAAGATCGGCATCGTCGGGGCCACCGGCCAGGTCGGCGCAGTGGTCCGCGAGATCCTGGCGGAGCGCAGCTTTCCCGTGGAGCAGCTGCGCCTGTTCGCCTCGGCCCGCTCCGCCGGGCGCACCCTGCCCTGGCAGGACACCGAGGTCACCGTCGAGGACGCGGCCACGGCCGACTACAGCGGCCTGGACATCGTGATCTTCTCCGCGGGCGGCTCCACCTCCAAGGCCCTCGCCCCCAAGGTCGCCGCGGCCGGCGCCGTCGTCATCGACAACTCCTCCGCCTGGCGCCGCGACCCCGAGGTGCCGCTGGTCGTCTCCGAGGTCAACCCCGAGGCCATCGCCGACCGGCCCAAGGGCATCATCGCCAACCCCAACTGCACCACCATGGCGGCCATGCCCGTGCTGCGCCCGCTGCACGAGGAGGCCGGCCTCGCCGCGCTCGTCGTCTCCACCTACCAGGCCGTCTCCGGCAGCGGCGTGGCCGGCGTCGCCGAACTGGCGGGCCAGGCCGCCAAGGTCGTGGACGGCGCCGCCGCCCTCGCCCACGACGGCGGGGCCGTCGAATTCCCCGAGCCCCAGGTCTACAAGCGCCCCATCGCCTTCAACGTGCTGCCGCTCGCCGGCTCCATCGTCGAGGACGGCTCCAACGAGACCGACGAGGAGCAGAAGCTCCGCCACGAGAGCCGCAAGATCCTCGGCATCCCCGAGCTGAAGGTGGCCGGCACCTGCGTGCGCGTGCCCGTCTTCTCCGGCCACTCCCTGCAGATCAACGCCCGCTTCGAGCGCCCGATCAGCCCCGAGCGCGCCACCGAGCTGCTCGCCGCCGCCCCCGGCGTCGAACTCTCCGAGATCCCCACCCCCCTCCAGGCCGCCGGCAAGGACCCGAGCTACGTCGGCCGCATCCGCGCCGACGAGACCGTCGAGCACGGCCTGTCGCTGTTCGTCTCCAACGACAACCTGCGCAAGGGCGCCGCCCTCAACGCCGTCCAGCTGGCCGAACTCGTCGCCGCTGAGCTCAACGGCTGACACCCGGACGCGCACAGCGTGACGCGAAGGCGGGCCCCTCGTTCTACCGGGGCCCGCCTTCGCGCGTCTTTGCGACTCGTTGGGGCGGCTGTTGCGGTACCGGGACATCCCCCGAGGTTCGGCGCGCGAACCTTTGGGAAAAGGTGACCCAACGATCGGGCGGCCACGGGGACCCCTCACCCCACACGCCCGATGACCGGGCGACCGCCCACCCCTGACAAGAACCCCCGAGGGCGAGCGGAAAGAAGGTGCGCGGATGGACCGCTGTGTCGTCCTGGTGGATGCCGGATACCTGCTGGGCGCCGCCGCCAGCCTCCTCGCCGGAGACCCCTCCCGGTCCAAGGTCACCGTCAACCACACCGCCCTGATCACCGCCCTGCGCGAACGCGCCGAGGCCGAGACGGGTCTGCCGCTGCTGCGCATCTACTGGTTCGACGCCGCCCCCGACCGGCGCCCGATGCCCGAGCACCGCCGACTGCGCGTGCTGCCCCGCGTGACCGTACGGCTCGGGGCGCTCACCCGGGCCGAAGGGCGCTGGGTGCAGAAGGGCGTGGACGCGGCGATGCACGCCGAGCTGTCCGAACTCGCCCGCAACCGGGCCTGCGCCGACGTCGTGCTGATCACCGGGGACGGGGACCTGCTGCCCGGGATGATGACGGCCAAGGAGCACGGCGTCGCCGTCCACCTGTGGGCCCTCCAGGCCGCCGACGGGGACTTCAACCAGTCCGAGGACCTGGTCGGCGAGGCCGACGAGCGGCGCGTCCTCGACCGGGAGTGGATCGAAGCCTCCTTCTCCCTGCGCGAGACCACCACCGGCTACCCCGCACCGGGCTCGGGCGCCGCCCGGCACGAGATCGCCAAGATCCTCGCCGCGCCGCCCGCCGGGCCGCTGCCCGCTGGGGTGCCGCCCGTCGTCACCCCGGCCGTCGCCGCGGCCGCTGCCGCCGGTTCCGGCGGCGCCGCCTCGCCGGAGGAGCCCGCCGCCGACGGCCGGCCGCAGCCCGCCGCGGCCACCCTGCGGGTCGTGCCGACGCCGAAGGACCTCGCCGGACGGGCCTCCGCCGTCAGCCCCGTCACCCCGATCACGGCGGCCAACGGGCACGGGCACGCCCAGGCTCATGCCGGCGCTCACGCCAACGGGCACGCGAACGGACAGACCAACGGACAGACCAACGGACAGACCAACGGACAGGCCAACGGGCACGCGAACGGGCACGCCGCCGGCGGGCCCGTGCTGCGGTGGTCCTCCGACCGGGGCTGGGTCGACCGGCCCGCCCCCGAGCCGTCCGTCTGCGCCGGGGACGGCCTGCCCACCCTCGCCCAGCTGACCACCGCCGAACAGCGCTGGGCCGACCGCGAGGAGGACATCACCTCCATCGGCGGCGACGCCCACGAGGTCGGGCAGGTCTTCGCCCGGCGCTGGAGCGACCGCCTCGGCGACGTCGAGAAACTCACCGTCCTGTGGCCCGACTACCCCCGCATCCCGCACCGGGTCGACGGCGAGTTGCTCCGCTACGCGGCCCGCTTCGGGCTGCTCGCGCACAAGGACGACCAGATCGACGAACACGACCGCTACGCCATCCGGGCCGGGTTCTGGAAGGAACTGGCCACCCGGGTGCCCGGCGGATCGATGGTCGTCGACGACTGACCCAGTTCGGACCCCTGACCTCGGGTGACCTCGGGGGCCGGTGGCGACCGGGCCCCGTTGTCCGGTTCGCCCGTATGAGCGCGTAGAGTCGTCGGTCGTGAACGAGACGGCCGGGCGAGCACCCCAGGAGACCCCGCCGTGCGTCGTCGTACGCGACCTCGTCCGGACCTACCGCAGCGGCCGCGGCGCCGCCGCCCGCGAGATCCGGGCCAACGACGGGATCAGCCTCACCGTCCGCCAGGGCGAGGTCTTCGGGCTGCTCGGACCCAACGGCGCCGGCAAGTCCACGCTGGTGCGCCAGCTCACCGGGCTGCTGCGCCCCGACTCCGGCACCGTCGAACTGCTCGGCCACGACGTCGTCCGCCACCCCGAACGGGCCGCCCGGCTGCTCGGCTACCTCGGGCAGGAGTCCACGGCGCTCGACGAGCTGACCGTCGCGCTCGCCGCCGAGACCACCGGACGGCTGCGCGGGCTCTCCCGGGCGCAGGCCAGGGCGGCGACGGCCGAGGTGCTGGCCGAGCTCGGGCTGGAGGCGATCGCCTCGCGGCCCCTCGCCAAGCTCTCCGGCGGGCAGCGCCGCCTCGCCTGCTTCGCGGCCGCCCTGGTGGGGGAGCGCCCGCTGCTCGTCCTCGACGAGCCGACCACCGGCATGGACCCGGTGGCGCGCCGCGCCGTCTGGTCGGCCCTCGACCGGCGGCGGGCCGAGCACGGCACGACGGTGATGCTCGTCACCCACAACGTCATCGAGGCCGAGACCGTCCTCGACCGCGTCGCCGTCGTCGACGAGGGCCGGGTCATCGCCTGCGACACCCCGGGCGGGCTCAAGGCGCTGGTCGACGGCGACGTCCGGCTCGACCTGGTCTGGCGCGACGAGGCCCCCCTCGGCGTGCCGGCCGTCGCCGCACTCGCCGACCGGGCCGAGCGCACCGGCCGCCGCTGGACCGTACGCACCACCCCCGAGCAGGCCCGCGAACTGGTCGCCGCCGTCACCACCGGCCCGGCCTTCGCCGCTCTCGACGACTTCACCCTCGCCACCCCGAGCCTCGAGGACGCCTACCTCAAGCTCGGCGGCCGCCACGGAGGACTGGCCAAGTGACCCTGCTCTCGGTGCCGCCACAGGCCGACCGGCGGGCGGCCGCCCCCGCCCCGCTGGCCCCAGCCGCCCGGCTGCTGCCCGCGCTCGCCGCCGTCTACCGGGCGCAGCTGGCGCGGGCGAAGGTGGCGCGGATCCCGCTGCTGTTCGTCGCCACGTTCCAGTCGCTCGGCATCCTGGTGATGATGCGCGGCGTGGTCGACGCCGGGCAGACCTCGGCGGCGCGGTCGGTGGTCGCCGGCTCCAGCGTGCTCGTCGTCGCGTTCGTGGCGCTCAACCTGCTGGCGCAGTACTTCGGGCGGCTGCGGGCCAGCGGCGGACTGGACCACTACGGGACGCTGCCGGTGCCCGCCGCCTCCGTGGTGCTGGGCGCGGCCGCGGCGTACGCCTCCTTCACCCTGCCCGGGACGGTGGTGACGGCGGGGGTGGGCGCGGTCATGTTCGGGCTGCCGCTGGGGCAGCTGTGGGTGCTCCTGGCCGTCGTCCCGCTCGCGGGCGCGGCCCTGGCCGGGCTGGGCGCGGCCTGCGGGCTGCTGGCGCCCCGGCAGGAGATCGCCACCATGCTCGGGCAGCTCGGCATGTCGGCGGCGCTGCTGCTGGGCGTGCTGCCCGTCGACCACCTGCCGCAGCCGGTGCTGTGGCTGCGCGACCTGCTGCCCTCCACGTACGGGGTCGAGGCGTTCGCGCGGACCTTCACGGCCGACCCGGACTGGGCGATGGTCGCGGCGGACCTCGGGGTCTGCGCCGGGGTGGGCGTGGTGTCGCTGGCCCTGGCCACCTGGGCGTACCGGCGGGCCGTCTCGAGCTGAGGGATCTTTGGGAGGGCTCCGCGGCCGTTCCGACGAGCGGCGTGAAACGATGGGGCGTGTGACCGTACCGAACACACCTCCGGATCGCTCCCCCGCCGACGTGCGGGCCGTGCCGGACGCCGCCCCCGACCCGTTCGCGCCGCCGCCGGCGGACCAGGAGGGGGCGACGTCGCCGGTGTCGCCGGTGCCGCCGCACGGGCTCGGGAAGGCCGAGCCGGTGCTCACGCCGGGGGAGCGGCTGCGCGAGGAGCTGCGGATCGGGGCCTCGGCGGTGCTGGTCTGCCTGGTGGTCGGTGTGGCCATGGCCGTGCTGTGGGCCTGGCTTGCGCCCAAGGTGCCGCTGGTCGTGGACGGCGACCGCATCCTCTACGCGGACCCGGAGGGCGAGCAGCGGGCCGGGGCCGACGCCGTGTTCGTGCTGATCGGCCTGGGCGCGGGCCTGCTCACCGCGCTCGGCGCCTTCCTGCTGACCCGCCGCCGGGGCGGCGGGATCTCCGTCGCGGTCGGGCTGGCCGTGGGCGGGCTGCTCGGCTCGCTGGGCGCCTGGCGGCTGGGGCGGTGGCTCGGGCCGAGCAAGGACCTGATCGGGGAGGCCCGCAAGGCGGGCAACGGCGGGCACTTCGACGCGAGCATCGACCTGGGCGCGCTGGGCGCGCTGCTGGTGTGGCCGATGACGGCGATGGTGGTGCTGCTCGCGCTGTCGGCGGCGTTCGGCAAGCGCGAGGAGGACCCGCCGCCGTACTGGGGGACTCCGGCGGGGAGCCTGCCGGAGGACCTGCCAGAGCACCTGCCGGAGGGCGGGAGCGCGCCAAAGGACGGCAAGGCGCTCTGAGGCTCGGTGAGCGGGAGGCGGACGGTTCGGTACGGGCCGTACGTCTCCCGCTCCGTGTTTTCCGGGGCGGGCACTACTTCCGTAGTGCCACTACATCCGTAGTTCCACTGCTCCGGGGGCGTGCGACTACGGCAGTAGTGGCACTACGGAAGTAGTGCCCCGGCGCTCTCAGCGCGCGATGGGCGCCGTGACGGCCTTCGTGAGGGCGATGAGGTCGGCCGGGGCGAGTTCGACCTCCAGGCCCCGGCGCCCGGCCGAGACGTAGACCGTCGGGTGCCCGAGCGCGCCCGCGTCGACGACCGTGCGCAGCGGGCGGCGCTGGCCGAGGGGGGAGATGCCGCCCAGGACGTACCCGCTGCTGCGTTCGGCGGCGGCAGGGTCGGCCATGGCGGCGCGCTTGCCGCCGACGGCCGCGGCCAGCGCCTTCAGGTCGAGCTGCCCGGAGACCGGGACCACGCCGACCGTCAGGGCGCCGTCGACGTCGGCGACCAGGGTCTTGAACACCCGCTCCGGCGCGACGCCGAGGGCCTCGGCCGCCTCGCCGCCGTAGGAGGCGGCGGCCGGGTCGTGCTCGTACGCGTGCACCGTGAACGCGACGGCGGCGCTCTCCAGGGCGACGGTCGCGGGGGTGCCCTGGCCGCCCTTCTTCGTCTTCTTCGCCATGTGGGGTCCTGGGTGGGTCCTGGATGGGTCCTGGATGGGTTCAGCGGCCTCAGTTGGGGCTGAAGGACTGCCGGGTCAGGTCGACGGCCGGCAGCGAGGGCAGCCAGCTGAGGACGGCGGACTCGCGGCGCAGCAGGTCGAGTTCCAGGCGCAGCCGCTGGGCGGTCTCGGGGCAGGCGAGCAGCCGCTGCTTGACCGGGGTCTCGAACACCGAGGCGGCGGCGACCAGGTAGGAGAGCACCTGCGGGTCGTCCGGGAGCTCCTGGCGCCCGACGGTGGTGGCCTCGCGGGCGCCCGCCAGCCGCGTCTGGTACACCCGGAACGCCCGCTCGACCTCGGCCGCGAGGGCTCCGGAGCCGGCGCCGGGCCGTTCCTCGAGCGGCGCGGTCTCGCCGGTCAGGTACGGCCCGGAGGCGTCCACGGAGCGCAGCGCGAAGCGGGTGGTGCCGGTGACCAGCAGCTCGTACCGGCCGTCCGCCTGCTTCTCGGCGGTGGTGACGTCGGCGACGCAGCCGATGTGGAAGAGCGCTTCCAGCGGGTCACCGGTGGTGGTGCCGAGGCCGTCCAGCGGCCCGGCGGGGCCGTCCTCGGGGCGCACCGGGGCGGTCTCGCGGCCGTCCTTGATGGCGACCACGCCGAAGCGGCGCGGCGCGTCCTCGGGCTGTTCGAGCAGGTCGGCGACGAGACGGCGGTAGCGCTCCTCGAAGACGTTCAGGGGCATCACCAGGCCCGGGTAGAGCACGGTGTTCAGCGGGAAGAGCGGCAGCCGTTCTGTCACGGCGGACAGCGTAGTTCCCCGGAGCCCGGGCGTGTCGCACAGGCCCCGGGGGCACGCGAAAGGGCCGGGTCCTAGCCGCGCTGGAGCATCCTGGTGGCGCCGGTGACGAAGGTGGACGCGAGCAGCCAGCCGACCACGACCAGGCCGGCGGAGAGCCACTGGTCGATCCCGCCGGGGTTCCAGGCGCCCTGGTTGAGGTCGACGATCGGCAGCAGCTCGTTGAGGGTGTAGAGCACCGGGTTCCAGTGCGGGCGCTCGTCGGCCTTGAGGGGTTCCAGCGGGTGGGCGTTGAACCAGAGGCTGCCCAGCGCCCAGGCGAGCAGCAGCCACAGGCCCGCCCGGCCGGGGCGGAAGCCGTAGCCGACCGTGACGTCCTGGACGAGGCCCCAGACGCGGGCGGGCAGCGACAGGGTGGAGCGGCGGCGGCGCTGCTTGGCGTACAGCACCTCGCGGGCGTCGTCGTCGGCGCCGTCGCGGCGCAGGGCGGCGGCCAGCTGCTCGTAGGACTCCGGCTGGAACTCCACCGAGGAGCCCTCCAGCCAGGCGATCCGCTCCTGGACGGTGAACATCTCGGCCGGGCGCAGCACCTCGTAGACGAAGCCCGTCAGGCCCAGGTGCCTGCCGCGCGGCCAGGCGGTCGGGGTGTCGACCAGGTCGCCGACGCGGGCGCGGGAGAGGGAGACGGTGCCGGTCGGGCGCTTGCGGCAGGTGAAGCGCAGCTCGGGGGTGTGGATGCGCCGCAGCGACAGCTCGTCGCCCTCCTCCAGGTGGAACTCGCCGGAGATCAGGCAGGCGCCCTCGAAGCGGCTGTCGGAGAGGCGGACCCGGCCGTAGGCGCGGAACGGGGTGATCGGCCCGTCCGGCGGGGCGGTCTCGCCGTAGCCGGAGCCGTAGTAGCTGCGGGAGCCGAACCAGCCGCCGTCCGCGGAGCTGGTGAGGTACACGGTGTGGCCGACGGTGACGCGCACGGCGTTGAGGCAGGTGCGGTTCTGCGGGGCGGCGCGCAGCTGGGCGCCGCGCAGCGAGAGCCGGCCGCCTATCCGGGCGGTGCGGATGCTCAGCTCGCCGTCGACCTCGATGCGTTCGGCCTCGAAGTCCTGGTGGATGGTGATCCCGTCGGCGGAGATCGCCCGGCCGTAGCGGTCGCCGCCGACCTTGGCCAGGTTGAGCAGCAGGTCGGTGCCGATCTTGGCGTCGGTGAGGCGTATGCCCTCGGGGACGCGGGAGCGGGCGAGGTGGAGGTCCCCGGTGGTGGTCAGTCGGGAGGCTTCCAGGCGGGGGATCAGGCAGTCGACCAGGCGCAGGGTGCTGGCCTCGGCCTCGGAGACCAGCAGCTTGTGGTCGAAGCGGCAGCTGTACAGCTCCACGTAGTGGGCTATCCGGCCGCCGGCGAGGTTGAGCGGGCCGGTGACGAGCAGGCCGTTCATCCGCAGCGAGGCGACGCGGCCGGGGACGGCCTCCGGACCGGCCAGCAGCAGGTGGGCGAGGACCTCGGCGCGGACGGTGCGCTCGGGGCCCCAGACGGCGTCGCCGAAGGGGTCGTCGGTGTCCGCGTCGCCGAACCTGCGGTCGAAGACGTTGCCCTGCCGGAACGCCTCCCACAGCTCCCGCTCGGTGTCCGTCCAGTCGTCCGGAACGCTCTGCACTGAGATTCCCCCCGCCCCCTTGTTGTCTCGCCCTTCGTATCACGGACTGAAATGCGGCGACCAGCGGTTCCGGCCACTCCTTACACTGGGTGGCGTGATCTCTCGAATCGACCTCCGCGGCTCGCTCGACGACCCGCGTGACCTGCTGCCCCGTGCCGAGTTCGACGTGGCGGCCGCCCTGGAGAAGGTGCGGCCGATCGCCGAGGACGTACGCCATCGCGGGGTCGCGGCGCTGATCGAGATCACCGAGCGGTTCGACGGGGTGCGGCTGGAGTCCACCCGGGTGCCGGCGGAGCAGCTGGCCGAGGCGCTGGAGACGCTGGACCCGAAGGTGCGGGCCGCCCTGGAGGAGTCGATCCGCCGGGCGCGCGCCGTGCACTCCGACCAGCGCCGCACCGGGCACACCACGCAGGTGGTGCCGGGCGGGACGGTCACCCAGCGGTGGGTGCCCGTCGAGCGGGTCGGCCTGTACGTGCCGGGCGGGCTCGCCGTCTACCCGTCCTCCGTGGTGATGAACGTGGTGCCGGCCCAGGAGGCGGGCGTGCCCGGCATCGCCGTGACCTCGCCGCCGCAGAAGGCCCCTTTTAACAGTGATTGGGGCGGGGGCCGGGTCCACCCCGCGATCCTGGCGGCCTGCGCGCTGCTCGGCGTGGACGAGGTGTACTCCGTCGGCGGCGCCCAGGCCGTGGCGATGTTCGCCCTGGGCACCGAGGAGTGCAAGCCGGTGAACGTGGTCACCGGCCCCGGCAACATCTACGTGGCCGCCGCCAAGCGCTACTTCGCGGGCCGGATCGGCATCGACTCCGAGGCCGGGCCGACGGAGATCGCCGTCCTCGCGGACGACAGCGCGCTGGCCTCCGACGTGGCCGCCGACCTGATCAGCCAGGCCGAGCACGGCCCGACCTCCGGCTCGGTGCTGGTCACCGACTCCCCGGCGCTGGCCGAGGCGGTGGAGGCCGAGCTCGCCGTGCAGGTCGCCCGGACCAAGCACAGTGAGCGCGTCGCCGAGGCGCTGGGCGGCCGGCAGTCCGGCATCATCCTGGTCGACGACCTGGACCAGGGCCTCGCCGTCGTCAACGCGTACGCGGCCGAGCACCTGGAGATCCAGACCCGCGACCCGCACGCCGTGGCCGCCCGGGTGGTCAACGCCGGCGCGATCTTCATCGGCCGCTGGACGCCCGTCTCGCTGGGCGACTACGCGGCCGGCTCCAACCACGTGCTGCCCACCGGCGGCTGCGCCTGCCACTCCTCCGGGCTGTCGGTGCAGACCTACCTGCGCAGCGTGCAGGTCGTCGAGTACGACCGCGAGGCGCTGGCGGACGTCGCCGCGCACGTGGTCAACCTGGCCAACGCCGAGGACCTGCCCGGGCACGGGGACGCCATCAAGGCCCGCTTCGATTGGACGGTTCCCGGCTCGTGAGTACCGAGACGCGTAAGACCCGCATCGACGACCTCCCCATCCGGGACGAGCTGCGGGGCCAGTCCCCGTACGGCGCACCGCAGTTGGACGTGCCCGTGCAGCTCAACACCAACGAGAACCCCTACCCGCTGCCCGAGGAGCTCGTCGCCCGCATCGCCGAGCGCGTCGCCGAGGCCGCCCGGGGGCTCAACCGCTACCCCGACCGGGACGCGGTCGAGCTGCGCGAGGGCCTCGCCGCGTACCTGACCCGCACCACCGGCTTCGCCGTCGCCCGCGAGCAGGTCTGGGCCGCCAACGGCTCCAACGAGGTCCTGCAGCAGCTGCTCCAGACCTTCGGCGGGCCCGGCCGCAGCGCGCTCGGCTTCGAGCCCTCGTACTCGATGCACGCGCTGATCTCCCGGGGCACCGGCACCGAGTGGATCTCCGGGCCGCGCAACGAGGACTTCACGATCGACGTGGAGGCCGCCGAGGCGGCGATCGCCGAGCGGAAGCCCGATGTGGTGTTCATCTGCTCGCCGAACAATCCGACCGGCACGGCCGTCGAGGCGGAGACCGTCCTGCGGCTGTACGAGGCGGCGCAGGCCGCCCGGCCCAGCCTGGTCGTCGTCGACGAGGCGTACGTCGAGTTCTCGCACCGCGCCTCGCTGCTGCCGCTGATCGAGGGCCGCCCCAACCTGGTCGTCAGCCGCACCATGTCCAAGGCGTTCGGCGCCGCCGGGCTGCGCCTGGGCTACCTCGCCGCCGACGCCGCCGTGGTGGACGCCGTCCAGCTGGTGCGCCTGCCGTACCACCTGTCCGCCGTCACCCAGGCCACCGCGCTGGCCTGCCTGGAGCACACCGACACCCTCCTCGGGTACGTCGGCCGGCTCAAGGAGGAGCGCGACCGGCTGGTGGACGCGCTGCGGGGGATGGGCCTGGAGGTCACCGACTCGGACGCCAACTTCGTCCAGTTCGGCCGCTTCACCGACACCCACGCCGTCTGGCAGGCGATCCTCGACCAGGGCGTCCTCGTCCGGGACAACGGCGTCCCCGGGTGGCTGCGCGTCACCGCGGGCACGCCCGCCGAGAACGACGCCTTCCTGGACGCCGTCCGCAATGCGATCAAGGAGCTGTAACCCCGTATGTCCCCCCTGTCACGCATCGGACGCGTCGAGCGCACCACCAAGGAGACCTCCGTCCTCGTCGAGATCAACCTCGACGGCACCGGCCGGACCGACATCTCCACCGGCGTCGGCTTCTACGACCACATGCTCGACCAGCTCGGCCGCCACGGTCTGTTCGACCTCACCGTCAAGACCGACGGCGACCTGCACATCGACACCCACCACACCATCGAGGACACCGCCCTCGCCCTCGGCGCCGCCTTCAAGCAGGCCCTCGGTGACAAGGTCGGCATCTACCGCTTCGGCAACTGCACGGTGCCGCTGGACGAGTCCCTCGCCCAGGTCACCGTCGACCTCTCCGGCCGCCCGTACCTGGTGCACACCGAGCCCGAGGGCATCGCCCCGATGATCGGCTCGTACGACACCACGATGACCCGGCACATCCTGGAGTCCTTCGTCGCCCAGGCGCAGATCGCCCTGCACGTCCACGTGCCCTACGGACGCAACGCGCACCACATCGTCGAGTGCCAGTTCAAGGCGCTCGCCCGGGCGCTGCGCTACGCCGCCGAACGCGACCCCCGCGCGGCCGGCATCCTCCCCTCGACCAAGGGTGCGCTGTGAACAACACCGCGATGATCCTCATCTTCGTCGGCCTCTTCCTGGCCGGCGGGGTGATCTCCTTCTGGAAGCAGAAGATCCCCAAGGGGGTCATCCTGGTACTCGCCTTCGGCTCCGCGATGTGCCTGGCCTCGGGCCTGCTGCGCCTGTAGCGCCGGCCGTGGCCCTGCCCGTAGCCCTGCCCGTAGCCCTGCTGTAGAGACTGGCTGTAGAGAGACTGGACACCTGAACATGGGCAAGAACGTCGTCGTCCTCGACTACGGCTCCGGCAACCTCCGCTCCGCGCAGCGAGCCCTGGAGCGGACCGGGGCGAACGTCACCGTCAGCTCCGACTACGACACCGCGATGGCCGCGGACGGCCTGCTCGTCCCCGGCGTCGGCGCCTTCGAGGCGTGCATGCGCGGCCTCAAGTCGGTGCGCGGGGACTGGATCATCGACCGCCGGCTCGCCGGAGGCCGCCCGGTCATGGGCATCTGCGTCGGCATGCAGATCCTCTTCGAGAAGGGCGTCGAGCACGGCGTCGAGACGCCCGGCTGCGACGAGTGGCCCGGCACCGTCGAGCCGCTGGACGCCCCCGTCGTGCCGCACATGGGCTGGAACACCGTGGACGCGCCCGAGGGCACCCGCATGTTCGCGGGCCTCGACGCGGACACCCGCTTCTACTTCGTGCACTCCTACGGCGTGCGGCACTGGGAGCTCGAGGTCCACAGCGCGCGGATCAACCCGCCGCTGGTCACCTGGGCCACGCACGGGCAGCCGTTCGTCGCCGCCGTCGAGAACGGCCCGCTGTGGGCCACCCAGTTCCACCCCGAGAAGTCCGGCGACGCCGGCGCCGCCCTGCTGACCAACTGGGTCGACACCCTCTGACCTCCTGCCTCCTGAGAGTTGTGTAACTGATGAGCCGTCTTGAGCTGCTGCCCGCCGTCGACGTCCGCGACGGCCAGGCCGTCCGCCTGGTCAAGGGCGCCTCGGGCACCGAGACCTCCTTCGGCGAGCCGCTCGCCGCCGCCCTCGCCTGGCAGAACGCCGGCGCCGAGTGGCTGCACCTCGTCGACCTGGACGCCGCCTTCGGTACCGGCTCCAACTACGAGATGCTGCGCGACGTCACCGCCGCGCTGGACATCAAGGTCGAACTGTCCGGCGGTATCCGCGACGACGAGTCCCTCGCCCGCGCCCTCGCCACCGGCTGCACCCGCGTCAACCTCGGCACCGCCGCCCTGGAGGCCCCCGAGTGGGTCGCCAAGGCCATCGCCGAGCACGGCGACAAGATCGCCGTCGGCCTGGACGTCGTCGGCACCACCCTGCGCGGCCGCGGCTGGACCCGCGACGGCGGCCAGCTCTTCGACGTGCTGGCCCGCCTGGACGCCGAGGGCTGCGCCCGCTACGTCGTCACCGACGTCAACCGGGACGGCACCCTGACCGGCCCCAACCTCCAGCTGCTGCGCGACGTCTGCGCCGCCACCGACCGCCCGGTCGTCGCCTCCGGCGGCGTCTCCTCCCTGGACGACCTGCGCGCCATCGCCGGCCTGGTCGGCGTGGGAGTCGAGGGCGCCATCGTCGGCAAGGCACTCTACGAGCAGAAGTTCACGCTGGAAGAGGCGCTGGAGGCGGTCTCGGAATGACGGAACGTCAGGTTGTGCGCGGCCGGGTCGGCGGATCCTCCTCCCTGGAGAAGGAGATCGGCTCGGTGCAGGCGATCGCCGTGGGCGACCAGGTGTTCGTGGGCGGCGCCCGTCCGGTCGTGGGGGAGACCCTCTACGGCGAGGGCGACCCGTACGAGCAGGCCCGGGTGGCGTTCGGCATCGGGCTCGAGGCCCTGGCCGCGTACGGCCTGACCGCGGACGACGTCGTCCGCACCCGGATGTACCTCACCCACGCCCGGGACCTGGACGCGGTGGGCCGCGCCCACCGGGAGCTCTTCGGCGAGGTGAACCCCGTCGCCACCCTGCTGGTGGTGCAGGGGCTGCCCGACGCCCGGGTGCTGGTGCAGATCGAACTCGACGCCCACCGCGCCGGGTTGGCGCACTCCCTGGAATCGCTGGAAGGTTCGTAGTCGTGACCCTCGCCGTACGTGTCATCCCCTGCCTGGACGTGGACGCCGGGCGGGTGGTCAAGGGCGTCAACTTCCAGAACCTGCGCGACGCCGGGGACCCGGTCGAGATGGCCAAGCTCTACGACGCCGAGGGCGCCGACGAGTTGACCTTCCTCGACATCACCGCCTCCTCCGGCGACCGCGAGACCACGTACGACGTGGTCCGCCGAACCGCCGAGCAGGTGTTCATCCCGCTGACCGTCGGGGGCGGCATCCGCGCCGTCGAGGACGTCAACAAGCTGCTGCGGGCCGGCGCCGACAAGGTCGGGGTCAACACCGCGGCCATCGCCCGGCCGGAGCTGATCCGCGAGATCGCCAAGCGCTTCGGACGGCAGGTCCTGGTGCTGTCGGTGGACGCCCGGCGCTGCCCGCCCGGTACGGAGACCGCCTCGGGCTACGAGGTGACCACGCACGGCGGGCGCCAGGGCACCGGGCTGGACGCCGTCGAATGGGCGGGCCGCGCCGCCGAGTTGGGCGCGGGCGAGATCCTGCTCAACTCCATGGACGCGGACGGCACCAAGGACGGCTACGACCTGGACATGATCCGGGCCGT
This sequence comes from Streptomyces sp. NRRL WC-3742, assembly GCF_000720635.1. Lineage (GTDB taxonomy): Bacteria > Actinomycetota > Actinomycetes > Streptomycetales > Streptomycetaceae > Kitasatospora. Next base: position 27,066 of record NZ_JOCF01000083.1, read on the forward strand.
CCGCAAGGCCGTCTCCGTGCCGGTCATCGCCTCCGGCGGGGCGGGCAAGCTCGCGGACTTCGCCCCGGCCGTCGTGGCGGGGGCGGACGCGGTGCTCGCGGCCAGCGTCTTCCACTTCGGGGACCTGCGCATCGGCGAGGTCAAGGGCGCGCTGCGGGAGGCCGGGCACCCGGTGCGGTGACGTCCTCCTGACGGGGCCCGCCGGTTGTCGCCGGCGGGCCCTCCTGCTCTTCTGCTGCCGGGGCTCGCCTACTGCCGGGGCTCGCCCTTGATCAGGGCGAAGGGCGCGCCGTTCGGGTCCGCCAGCCAGGCGAGGCGGCCCACGTTCTCCACGTCCGAGGCGGGCATCAGCACCGAGCCGCCGGCCGCCGTCGCCTTGGCGATCGTCGCGTCCACGTCGGCGGCGGCGAAGTACGGCGTCCAGGCGGAGGGCTGCTCGGGGGACATCGTCGGGGCGATGCCGCCGAAGCTCGTCTGCTCCTGGTCGCCCTGCGAGGTGGAGACCACCCGATAGCTCATGCCCGGGGACGGCTCGAAGTGCTCCACCCGCCAGCTGAACAGCCGCTGGTAGAAGGAGAATGCGCCGTCCTGGTCGGCGGTGTGCAGCTCGGCCCAGACGAGGGTGTCGTCCTCGGACACCACGTCCAGGCCCTTGGTGTTGCCCGCCTGCCAGATCGCGAACTCGGCGCCCTGCGGGTCGGTCAGCGCCGCGAAGCGGCCCTCCTGCATCACGTCCATCACGGGGACGCGTACCTTGGCGCCGGCCTGCTCGGCGGCCTTGACGGTGGCGTCCGCGTCCGCCGTCTGGAAGTACGTCGTCCAGGCGGAGCGGGCGTCCGCGTCCAGGTGGCCGAGCGCGCCGACGCGCTTGCCGTTCAGCAGGAAGAACCCGTAGCCCCCGGCCTCCGGCACCTCCTGGAACGTCCAGCCGAAGACGGCGTTGTAGAAGGCGGCGGTGGCGGGGATGTCCGGGCTGCCCAGGTCGATCCAGCACGGGGAGCCGATGGGGAAGTCGGTGGTGATCACGATGCTGCGCCCTTCGAAGGGGTCGATGCGGCCACCGCCGAGTCTGCACCCGCCCACTGACATCCGCAGCCGGGCCGGGCGCCCGGGGGACGGGCCCGTGTCCGGGGGCAGGCCCGGGTTCGGGGGCGGGCCGCTGCTGGACGCCCTGGTCACCCCTGGCGGCCACGCGCCGGAGACGCTCACCCCGCGCCCGCGCGGCTGCCGGCCCGGCGTCCGGGACGAGCTGTCGCTGCTGGCCGCCGCACCCCCCGACCACGGTGCCCAGGTGCAGCTGTGGCAGAAGAACTTCCAGTCCCAGCAGTGGTGGCAGGTCACCGGCGCCTGACGGCCCCCTGCCCCGAAGCCGCCGCCGGTGCGGGTCGCCGGCGGCGGCGCCCCCTCAACGGGTGACCGGCACGCCGACCTGGACGACGCCGTACGTGCCGCTGGTCCGCCAGGGCTCCCCGGTGGCGTCCAACTCGGCGACCACGGCCGCGTCCAGGCCGACGACGACGTCCGACTTCAGTGTGCGCAGCGCCGCCACCGGGGACGGGAAGTGTCCGGCGCGCTCGGCGAACGGGCTTGTGGCGTCCCAGAGCCGGTCGCCGACGAGGCGGCGGTAGTTGAGGTCGCCCTTGGTGACGGTCAGGGCGGCCTCGGAGAGCTCGTTCCTCAGATCGGCGGGCATGTCGTGGAACGGCAGGGGCGCGCAGAAGAACGGGTGCGTGCGGACCGTGAGCGTGCCGCCGTTCATCGCCCGCCAGAGCCGGCCGCCGATCCGCGCGGCTTCCCGGCCCGGGCCGCTGCGGAGCCGGTGGAGGGCCGCGAGGACGTCCGAGGTGGTCGCGTCCGACACGAAGTAGGGGTACGGCTTGACGTACAGGACGGCCTCGGCGGCGATCCCGTCCGTGAGGAGGTGGTCGATCAGGACGAGGTCGGGCAGCAGCTCCCGACCGGCGTTGTCCGCGACGACGCAGACCCTCGGCTCGCGCGCGGCGGCGAGGACCGACCACAGGAGCGGGCTGTCGTCGGCGATCAGGGCGGGGGGCCGGCCCTCGCCGGCCGAGGCGGTGATCCGGAAGCCGAGGTCCGCCCGGTTGCCCCAGAGCGCGGACGCGAGCAGCACCTCACCCCGCTTCCCGGCGGACAGGCCGGGCAGCTCGTCGAGGGCCGCCAGCTCGGCATCGACCGCCGGGCCCGCCAACTCGGCGTCCTTGAACGGCGCGAACGGGTCGACCCCCCGCCACGTACCGGGCCGGAAGTACCCGGTCGCCTCGAGCAGCCTGCGGTAGAAGTAACTCTCCGCCCACAGGAACGGCACCTCACCCCACGGCCGCCCGTACAGGCCCTCCCCCCACTCCAGCCACTGCCGGTGGTCATGGGCACCGGCGTCGAGCGGCCGCATCACACCACCGGTGCTCTCCGCGAGGAGCTCCTCGACCGAGGCCCGCTCGCCCGGCCCGTACGGCAGCGCGTCGAGCACCTGCCGAACGAGCTTCGGATGCCGCTCGTGGAAGACACCCCGGGCGAACGACCCGGGCGTGCCGCTCAGGATCACGGGTGCGGTGGTCATCTATCAGGCTCGTCCTTCTTGCCGTGGGGGCTGTGGATGGCTCTGCGGGGTGGGTTGTGTGGCTGCGGGCCCCGCCGATCGGCGAGGCCCGCAGCAGGTTTGTTCCAGCGGGCTCGGGCTACCGCCCCGGGAGGGGGAGGGCGTGGGTCAGGGCCTCGAGGGCGTCCGGGGGGCCGTCGATGGTGAGGGCGGCCCGGGTGCCGCGGCCGTAGAGGTAGAGGATGAGTTCGCCCGGGGCGCCCGTGAGGTGGACGGCCGGGGTCGCGGTGGGGCCGGTGGTGACGGTGCGGCCGTCGGGGTGGTGGAGGTGGAGGCGGACGGGGGTGCGGTGGGCGGCTTCGAAGCGGGCGAGGAGGGGCAGGCGGCGCCAGAGGGCTTCGCTGCGGCCGGGCGGGACGGGCGCCGCGGTGGCGGGGTCCCACGTGGGGGCCGCGCGCCGGACGTCCTCGGCGTGGACGAAGTACTCGACGGTGTTGGCCGCCTCGTCCGCCCCCGGGAGGGCGAAGAGCGAGTAGACGGGCGGCCCCGAGCGGAACAGCCGCAGCAGCTCCTCGTACGGCCGCTCCGCGTACGCGTCCTGGACGCGGCGCGTCCACCCGGCGAGCGCGCCGACGCGGATGCCCGCCGCGGCGTCGGCGCGGCGCTCGCGCATGACGAGGTGGGCGGCGAGGTCGCGGGTGGTCCAGCCGGCGCAGAGGGTGGGGGCGTCGGGGCCGGCGGCGGCGAGCAGTTCGGTCAGGCGGTGGCGCTCGGCGAGGGCGTGGTTCGACATGCGGGACACCTTAGGGGTGCAGCGGGCCGGCGATCTTGGGGCCGCCCTGCTTCTCGGAGAGGGTGAGGGCGCAGGAGTAGTCCCGCCAGCCGGCCTGGTAGTTGGCGCCGGTGGGGCCGAACTGCCGCTCGTGGTACTTCTTTCCGTCGCCCTGCCGGGCCATCGCTGCGGTCTGGGCGTCGTAGCAGCCGTTGCGGATGGCCAGGGCGATCGCGACCTCGCCGTTGAGGCCGTCGGGGAGCTTGAGGTCGGCGATCACCTCGCCGTCGTGGTCGCCGGTGCACGGCCGTTCCTCGATCTTGGTGATGACGGGGCTCAGCTGCGGGTGGTCGAAGCAGGCTCCGACCGGGAGGAAGACGTACGGAGGCTTGGGCGTGGGCGTGGGAGAAGCGGTCGGGGTGGCCGTCGGGGTGGGGGTGGGAG